>CAZCCI010000025.1:0-35512 GCA_964497255.1 uncultured Staphylococcus sp. | reverse complement strand
GGCTTATTGTGGTACGACCGTCAGTGCAACTTCTTTTAACGACTATTCCGTGACAGGCCGAAGACTTTGCAAAAATCTCTCGAATATGTTTTGTTTTTAATAGGTATAATATCGTATCTTTGCAATCTTGATGCAAACTATTAATCTATGACAGTCGGAGAATTTTCAAACTTGGTCAAGGCAAAACTGCCCTACACGGCAAATGAGCAGCAATCCATGCTCATTGATGCCCTGTCGCGCTTCTGCTCCTCGTCGACCCCCTCCGACTCCGTGTTTATCATCAACGGCTATGCCGGGACAGGCAAAACATCGCTCACCGGCGCGCTCGTCAAAGCCCTCGAAGAAGTCGAGCGCCCCGTAGTCCTGCTCGCCCCGACCGGACGCGCCGCCAAAGTGTTCAGCAGCCACGCCTCACACCCCGCATTCACCATCCATCGCAAAATCTACCGAGGGCAACCCGGCTCACTCTCCGGCGGATTCTCGATGCTCCAAGACAACCGACTGGCAAACGCCGTCTTCATCGTCGACGAAGCCTCGATGATCGGCGACCACGAAACCGACTCCGGCATGGGACTCTCAGGCGGACTCCTCGAAGACCTCCTGCAATACGTCTTCACCGGCGACAACTGCCGACTCATACTCCTCGGCGACGTCGCCCAGCTCCCGCCCGTAGGCAGCGACGAAAGCCCCGCCATGTCGCCCCGACGATTCAAAGAACTCGGGCTTCACGTCTCGCGCGCCGTCATGACCGACACCGTGCGTCAGACGCGCAACTCCGGCATCCTGCGCAACGCCACATGGCTCCGTCGCGCAATGCTCGTCGACCCCCTCCCGACACCGAAAATCATCCTTGCCGGCTACGACGACGTCTCCGTCGTCAGCGGCGACGACGTCCTCGAAACCGTCTACGACTGCTACCGCAACGACGGCGCAGCCGACACAGCCGTCATCACCCGCTCCAACCGCCGCGCCACAGCCTTCAACCTCGGCATACGATCCCAAATCCTTGACTACGAGGAAGAACTCGTCAAAGGCGAGCGGCTCCTCGTCGCGAAAAACAACTACACATGGTCGGCTAAAATCAAAGAACTCGACTTCATAGCCAACGGCGACGTAGCCATCGTGACAGCCGTCCACTCGACCGAAGAAAAATATGGATTTCGTTTCGCCAACGTCACCCTCAACCTCCCCGACCGCGATGTCGACGTCGAATGCAGGATATTTCTCGACACACTGACCGACGAAAGCGCATCGCTCTCGCGCGAGCGAATGGAATCACTCGCCCAAGCGCGCATGGACGACCCCGAAGTCAACGCCCCGACCACTCCCTACGAAACCCGCCTCCGTCGCCTCCGCACCGATGAATATTTCAACGCCCTGCAAGTGAAATACGCCTACGCCGTCACCTGCCACAAAGCCCAAGGCGCACAGTGGCGCAATGTATTCGTCGACATGGGCGGCATCCCCCCCGAAGCCCAAGGGCTCGACTTCTACCGCTGGCTCTACACCGCCACCTCTCGCGCCACCTCCCACCTTTACTACATGAATCCCGACGAAGGTCTTGTAAATCAATGATTTAGTTGCGGCGCTAAAAATTTTTTAGCCTTGTTTTCCATTATCGCACCTTTTTTGGGGTATTTGTGTAGTATCTTTGCATCGTCAAACCAATCACAGCCTCGCGCGACACTCACAACACGCACACACTGCCCCGTCGCCGCCACAGCCATCGACCGCCGCCATTTTGTCGTCTGACATAAAAATCGTAATTTTGCATCGGTCAAACTGTTGCCGACACAGATAGTTGTTGATGTTCGTATCGGTGCGATTCTTTGACATAATGCGATCAAACGATAAAAATCAATTATGGAAACAACTCTCTCAAATCAACCGTCAGCCACCCCCGCCGCCTCGCCCGACGAGAAGTGGACCGAAATCGAACACTTGCCCGAGTGGGACGAGGAATTTTACCATGTCTACACCGCAAAGAAGTTCGGCAAATGGCTGATGCTCAAAACTCTCCGCCCCGAGCTTAAAGGCAACCCCGACTATGAGCAGATGATTGAAAAGGAATTCGAGGTACGCTACAACCTCGCCCATCCCCACATCATCATGATCAACGACTTCGAGGAAGTCCCCGGACTCGGACGCTGCATCATCACCGACGATGTCTATGGCGACTCCCTCGCAAAACTCATCAAAGAGGGTAAAGTGACCGAGCAACATCTCGAAAAGCTCAACCATCAGCTTCTTGACGCGCTTGACTACATCCAGACCAACCATCTCGAACATCATCCGCTCTCGACCTCGCGCATCATATTCACCGAAAACATCGGCAACCTCAAACTCATCGACGTCGGCTTCGATCAAAAGAGCCACATAACCCCCAAAGACGCGAGCGACGACATCAAAAACTACGGCGAAATCCTCATGGCGGCAATCGAAGCCGTCGGGACACCACACCCGCGCCTCCGCCGTGTTGCCGAGCGGTGCATGAACCCCAACCCCGCCAAACGCTATCAAGATGTCAACGCCCTCCGCTTGGCTCTCGCCGACCGCAAGGCAAACAACATCTATCTCGCAATCATAGCCTTCCTTATAGCCATGATTGCCCTCCTCCTTTGGCTCAACTCCCCCTATCGTCCCGCACCACTGTCGCCCGACGACGTATCGCGCACAAATTTCACGACAACAATCGAATCCACCAACTGATAAATATGCCAGTCATCATCAAGGCTATCGAGCCTACAAAGAAAGAACTAAGAAAGTATGTAAATTTCGGGAACGAACTCTACAAAGGCAACGACTACTTCGTCCCGACACTCGTTTTCGATGAAATTCACTCACTGCTCCCGGCTAAAAACCCGGCTTATGAATACTGTCGCGCCCAATCATTCATGGCGTATCGCGACGGCAAACCCGTCGGACGCATAACGGCAATCATCAACGACAATCTCAACGAAACAACGGGCAAAAAAGAAGCTCGCTTCGGATTCGTCGACTTCATTGACGACGCCGAAGTGACCGACGCGCTCTTCGAAGCCGCCGAATCGTGGGCACGCGAGCGCGGGATGACTGAAATTATCGGCCCGATGGGATTCACCGACATGGATCGCGAAGGTATGCTCGTCGACGGTTTCAACGAGATGGGAACAATGGCAACCATCTACAACTACGACTACTACCCCTCACACGTCGAGCGTCTCGGCTACGTCAAAGACACCGACTGGGTGGAATTTCGCATCACCGTCCCCGAGAAAGTCCCCGAAAAGATGGCACGCATCGCCGAAATCGTTCTCAAAAAATATGATTTGAGAATCTTGAAATACACCTCGGCAAAGAAAATCAAAAACGACTACGGTCACGCGCTCTTCCATCTCATCAACGAAGCCTACGCCGACCTCTACGGCTACTGCACCCTCTCGGAAAAGCAGATCGACTACTATATAGACATGTATCTCAGCATACTTCGATTGGAATACGTCAGCGTAGTCGTCGACAGCAAAGGCGAACTCGTCGGAGTCGGCATCACCCTCCCGTCGCTCGCCAAAGCCCTCCAAAAATCCGGCGGACGACTCTTCCCGATGGGGTGGTATCACATCCTGCGAGCCATGAAGACACGCAACGAGGTCGTCGACCTCCTGCTCATCGCCGTCAAGCCCGAATACCAATCGAAAGGAGTCAACTCGCTGTTCTTCTACGACTTGATTGACATCTACAACAAAACCGGTGTCAAGTATGCCGAGACCAACCTCGAACTCGAAAGCAACAAGCAAGTCCAATCGCAGTGGGCATACTTTGAAAAGCGTCAACACCGCCGTCGCCGCGCCTTCCGAAAGAAATTGTAATTCACACGCACACAACTCTCTCTCCTCACACCCCCCTCTTATCACACACCTCTCTCTCTAATCTTTTATCTGTCATGAAAATACTATTTGTCGGCGACGCATCGTCCTATCATCGCACCCTCGCCCGCGGACTTCAAGCCCTCGGACATGAGACAGTCGTAGCCTCCCATGGCGGCTATTGGCTCAACTTCGGGCGTGACATCGACCTCCGTCGGCGACTCCCCGGCAAACTCGGAGGGCTCGACCTCTGGTTGCGGCTTCAATGCGGCATCAAGCAGCGAATGAGAGACTTCGATGTCGTGACCATAGCCTCGCAGAGCTACGTCGAACTGCGTCCTGCGAGAAAACAATGGCTGTTCGACTGGCTCAAAGCCAACAACCGCTCGATATTCTACACCTCGTTGGGCTTCGACCCCAACTACATAGCCGAATGTCTCGACCCCGACTCTCGGCTGCGCTACAACGAATTTAAGGTCTATGGCAAGGACTCTCCTTTTCTCAAAGAGCGTCCCGAAGTCTGCGCCGCATGGCTGACAGATGAAATGAAAGCCTTTGACCGCCACATATTTGCGGGAATCGACGGCGCAACCGCCGTGCTCTATGAATATGACATAGCATTGCAACGCTCGCTTCCGCCCGACAAGATTGCCTACACGGGCATCCCGATCGACACCGACGCGATTCGTCCGGTCGAACTCCCCGACCGCCCCGAAAAGGTGCGCCTCTTCCTCGGCAGATACAAAAACCGACTGCTCGAAAAGGGGACAGACATCTTTGAATACGCCGCACGCGCCGTCGTCGACCGCTACCCCGACCGCGCCGAGCTGACAATCGTCGAAAACCGTCCCTACGACGAATATCTCGACCTGCTCCGCTCCGCCCACGTCGTGCTCGATCAGATTTACAGCTACACCCCCGCGACAAATGCCCTCCAAGCCATGGCATTCGGACTCAACACAGTCTCGGGCGGTGCGCCGGAGTTCTACGACTACATCGGCGAGCACGAACTGCACCCGATCATCCACGTCGAGCCTGACTATGAATCCGTCTACCGTCAGCTCGAACACACCGTCCTTCATCCCGACGAACTGCGTCGGCGCGGACTCCAAGGACGTGAATTTGTAGAGAAACACAACGACTATCGCGTCGTCGCACGTCGTGCCGCCGACTTTTGGTCGAAAACAATAGCCCTTAAAGAAAACCGCCCATGCTGACCCTCGACGTATTGATAGCAACATTTAAACCCGAAGGTATCCGACGGGTCGAAGCGATGGACTTGCCCGTCGTCGACGGCGTGCGCTACGTAGTCTCGTGGCAAAACCACGACGATGCCCCCGTCCCCGCCGCGCTTGCCTCGCGCAGCGATGTCGTGGTCAGCCGGTTGGCGTTGAGCGGACAGAGCTACAACCGCAACAATGCTTTTGACGTGTCGACAGCCGACATTCGTCTGATTGCCGACGACGATTTGCGCTACTCGGTTGAGAGTCTCAATGCCGTCCGCAGAGTCTTTGAGCAGAATCCCGACCTCGACTATGCCTCGTTTATGTTTGACGGCGATTGCCGAAAGACCTATCCGACAGTCGAATGTGACCTTCGGGAGCGACTGCCGAAGAATTTCTATCAAACGGCATTTGAAATCGCAGTCCGCAATCGCGGACTCGCGTCGAAACTGCGCTTTCATACCGATTTCGGAATCAACTCACCGACATTCCACGCCGGCGAGGACGAATTCTTCCTCCTAACGGCTCGAAAACTGCAACTCAACTGCCGATTTTTTCCGATAGTCATCACTACCCACAAGGGGCTGACGACAGGACTCCGCAAAATCACCGACCCCTGCATCCTTCGTGCATTCGGCGCAATCATCTACTTCAACACGCCGCTGACGAGCCTCCCGCGCATAGTCCTCAAAGCCCTGCGCTTGTCAGCCGCAGGTCAGTCGGGATTTTTCACCTCGCTCGTCGAAATGTTGCGCGGATTGGTCATTGCCGCGACGCGCATAACCCCTCCTTGGAAGGAGGTCGGACAATGAGCGGACGGGTTTCGGCACAAGTCTTGAAGGCGATGGGCATTTTCGGCGGAGTCCGAATGTTGCACATCATCTTCGGTGTAATTCGCGTCAAACTCATAGCCGTGTTGCTCGGGCCGTCGGGAGTCGGGCTGTTCGGCATCTTCAACGGCGCGGTCGACACCGTCAAAGCCGTCTCGCAGCTCGGAGTCCGGTCGAGTGCCGTGCGCGACATTGCCGGAGCGTCCGAGTCGTCACCGACGGCATTGTCGACGATAGTCACCGTCGTCAGGCGGTGGGGCGTGATGCTCGGAGTCCTCGGAGCGGTCATCATGGCTGTCGGCGCTCCATGGCTGAGCCGATTGACCTTCGGGTCGGGCGAAATGACGCTCCACTACATTGCTCTTGCCGCCGCCCTGTTTTTCCTCTCGGTTGCCGGAGCCGAAGAAGCCGTCTTGCAGGGCAGTGGCGAGCTCGGACGATTGGCAAAGGCTTCGGTCTGGGGAGTTTTCTTCGGACTCATCGTCTCGATACCGATGTACTTTCTTTGGGGAATCGACAGCGTAGTCCCCTCAATAATAGCATTCTCGGCTGCCACCTGCATCGCTATTCTTCGCTATCGTCGGCGCGGCGTGGCGGCAGCGTCGCCCGTCAGCCTCGGGCAGACGTTTGAAATCGGTCGTCGGTTTATAGCTCTCGGCATCTGCATGACCGCCGCCGACTTCTTGGCTCAAGCGATGAGCTATGTGTTTGTCGTCTGGCTCAACAATCGCTCGGGCGATGGCGAGGTAGGTCTCTATCAAGCCGGCTACACGATGGTCAACCGCTATGTCGGGCTGATTTTTGCAGCGTTGGCCACGGAATACTATCCGCGCCTTGTCCGCGTCGCCGCGTCGCGTCGCCGCTTGAACGCATTTGTTGCCCATGAAATGTCGGTGATACTGCTCTTGCTTCTGCCCGCCGTGTTGCTGTTCATCTCGTTTGCGCCGTGGATGGTACGGCTGCTCTACGACAGCCGTTTCGATGCCGCAGTCCCGTTTATCACGATTGCGATGGCAGGCATCGTGTTGCGCGGAGTGTCCTACTGTATGTCGTACGTCATTCTTGCCAAAGGCGACGGGGTGACGTTTCTCATCACCGAGACCGTCAGCGCGATTCTCGGGCTCGGGTTGAATCTGGTGTGCTATTCGGAGTGGGGAGTGGCAGGACTCGGAGTCAGCTACACGTTGTGGTATCTGCTCTATGTCGCAAACATCGGCATTGTCTACCGCTATCGCTACGGGCTCTCGTTGTCGTCGCGTCTGATGGTCATTGCAACGGCCATGTTCGTCCTCGTCGCCCTCTCGACGATTGTCGCCCTGACCGTCTCGTCGCTGTGGATACTCCCCCTTGCCCTCGCCGCCGCCCTCATCACCCTCAGCCGCCTCCGAAATTTATTTCGCCGCTGAAACTTGGTGAGTTTAAATAGACAATGATTTTCAATGCTCAGAAGTCGACATACTCAAAAAGAATCGTTATATTTGCAACTGATAATCAATAATGCAACCGATGACTGACAATGTAACATATTGGGTGGAAATGTCGGATTATGATTTCGACACCGCCAATGCAATGCTTGAAACCAAGCGTTACCTTATATGTCGGCTTTATGTGTCATCAAGTAATTGAAAAAGATATTAAAAGCCTATTGGAGTAAAGTTTCGGAAGAACCGCCATTGAAGATTCATACCCGATATTTTAAAAATCGGAATATTGATTTAAGAAGCTGTCTTGGATTTCCGTTAATTTCAAAACAGTTTCTGCAATGGACTTTGCAAGATAATAAAAATTGAAATTTCGATATGAGATTCAAACGCTTTGCGCTGCCGATGTTGGCGGCGATTATATTCGGTTTGATAACCGTTTCGTGCTCGAAAGAACGCGATGTTTTTGATGCAATCCCGTCGACGGTCAAGTGTGCCGGCTCGGTCAAGTTGAAGACTGTTTTTGAAGATGCAGGGTTTAAATTTGCCGACGGGGCGGTGGTTTCCGCTCCGGATGCCGATTTGCCCGAGACAATCGGACGATATGCCGATCTCATCGGTCGGCTTGACAATGCCGGTGTCTGCGACATGAATAAAATGGCGTGGGCTGTCGGCGAACGTCGCGACGAGGTGTTTTTGACTCTCCTTGTCAGCGATAGCCGTGCGTTTCAGGACGTGACGACCGACATTGTCGAATGGGGCGATGAGGTCAATGGTTATGTCTTCGGTCAGTTTGACGGCTCGGGAGTGTTGCTCGGCGACGATCGCGTGTGGCTGCTCGGCGAGTCGACTGCCGACGATGCCGTCGAGTGTGTCGGGCGTTTCGTCGATGCTGCCGACGAGTCGCCGCTGTCGGCGGTCGAGGGCGTTGCGCAGGCGTTGAGAGGCGACAATGTTTTTAATATGGTTGCTCGCGCCGATTTGGCTTTTGCCAACGGTAAGGATAAGAAAAAATCTGGCGGAAAGAATGTCGACGACGACGACGACGCAGGTGCGTCGTGGGCTGTGTTTGCCGGAAATATCAAGGATAATAAAATCATCGGTAACGGTTCGATGATCAAGTCGTCGGGCGAGGTTATTGCGCTCAACGGGCTTAAATATATCGACACGAAGGTGTTGTCGTATGCTCCCGAAAATGCCAACATTGCGTTTGGCATGGCTGTCACGCCCGATTTTGATTGGAGTTTGCTGACGGATGCCGTCCGTGCGTCGGGTCAGTTTCAGGCTCAGGCAATGATGTCGACCGCGATTCCTTATTTGAAGTCAATCGACGGCACGGTGTTTTTTGCTGCCGGTGCTGCCAACGAGCAGGCTTTCCAAGATTCGGATTTCGACCTCGGCAATTGGCAATTTTTGCTGATGGTTCGTCTGCCCGAGAATAAAATCAACGATTTGATGGGCATGGTGCGCAGTTCGATGTTCATGGCCGGCGTTTCGCCCAAGGTCGGTGCCGACGGTGTCATGATTGTCCCGCAATACGGGGCTGATTTCTATATCGGTAACGTCGACGGTTACTTTGCCGTCAGCAATATGCCGTTTGATGCCTCGCGCAGCAATTCGCTGATGCCGATATTCAACGGTAATTCGGGCGCGTTGGCGGTCGACATTTCGTCGCTCGGCGTGATCGATTCGTCGCTGCCGGAGTTTGGCGTGAAATTCAACTTGAAAATAAAAGCCGAGAAGTCGGAAGTGGAAATCGCGCTCAACAATATTCAACTCCCAATCCTTCAGGCTATTCTCGAAGCGTCGATATGATTGAACGAATAACGTTGAAGCGAGTGCTCCCGCAGGTGTTTCGCGGAAGTGAGCACGAGTCGCCCGTCAAGGATTCGCAAATCTGGCTTCGCGATGAGGTGGTCTTTGAGAAGGGTCACTATTATCTGATTGAGGCTGAGAGCGGTACGGGTAAATCGTCGCTCTGCTCGTTTGTCTACGGATTGCGTGGCGACTACGATGGTCAAATATTTTTTGACGGCGACGATGCTGCAAAGTTTGACATAGCCCGCCGATGTGAGCTTCGGCGGAGGGCTATTGCCTATCTTCCGCAGGAGATGGGGCTGTTTCCGGAGCTGACCGTGATGGAGAATATCGAAATCAAGAATCGTTTGACCCGCCACAAGAGTCGGCAGGAAATCGTCGGTTTGCTCGAACGTCTCGAAATCGACGGCAAGGTAGATGTCGTAGCCGGCAAACTGTCGGTCGGGCAGCAGCAGCGTGTGGCAATCATCCGCGCTTTGTGTCAGCCGTTTGACTTCATTCTGCTCGATGAGCCTGTCAGCCACCTCGATGCCCGCAACAATTCGGCTGTGGCGTCGCTCATCGACGAGGAAGCCCGTCGGCTCGGCGCAGGCGTCATAGCTACGTCGGTTGGCAATAAAATAAGTCTGCACGACCTCACGGTTTTCAATCTTTGATACGAATATTTAAGAGAAAGTAATGTCTGAAAATATAGTTTGGCGGCTGTTGCGCCACAACATAAGCGTCGGGCAGATTGCCGGCTACGCGATTGCAAATCTCGTCGGGCTTGCAATCGTCTTGACGGCAATCCAGTTTTATCGCGACGTGACCACCGTCTGGGACGATGAAGATTCGTTTATCTCAAACGATTATCTGATTATTTCAAAGAAAGTCAGCGGTTTGGGTTCGCTCTTGGGCGGCGGCGACGAAACTCGCTTTGCCGACGATGAGATTGCCGACATTGCGTCGCAGCCGTGGGCGCGAACGGTCGGGCGTTTCAACTCCGCAGCGTTCAACGTCTATGCAAAAGTCAGCTTCGGCGGCAATGCAATTGGCACGGACTTGTTTTTGGAGTCGATTCCCGACGATTTTTTTGACATCTCGCCCGACGGTTGGGGCTACGAGCCGGGTCGTTCGGATTTCGTCCCCGTAATAATCTCGAAAGACTATCTTTCTCTCTATAACTTCGGTTTTGCAACGTCGAGGGGTATGCCGCAGGTGTCGGAAGACGCTATATCGATGATTCCGCTTCAATTTTCGCTCAGCGGCAACGGTCGTCAGGAGTGGGTCGCCGCCCGCATCGTCGGATTTTCGTCGCGCCTCAACACGATTGCCGTCCCCGAGGAGTTTATGACGTGGGCTAACGGGCAGTTTGCCGCCTCGCAGTCGGAGCAACCGTCGCGTCTGATCGTCATGCTCGACAAGCCCGGCGATCCGCAGGTCGAAAGCTATCTTGAAGACCACGATTATGAGACTGCCGGCGATCGTGCCGACAACGGGAAGGCTGCCTACTTCCTCTCGTTGGTCACGACGGTTGTCATCGCAGTCGGGTTGATAATCAGTCTGCTTGCCTTTTTCATCCTCATTCTCAGTATCTATCTTTTGCTCCAAAAGAACGGCGAGAAAATCAGTCGCCTCATGCAACTCGGCTATTCTCCGCGCCAAGTGTCGCGCTACTATAATGTTATCATTCTGAGCGTCAACGCCGTAGTGATTCTTGCGGCGATAGTCATCATGCTCGTGTCGGCATCCTGCTGGCGCGAACCGCTGTCGACGCTCGGCATCGCCCCGACTTCGCCGGCAATCACAATCGCCGTCGGACTCGTCATCATGTCCCTTATCTCTATCGGCAACCTCCTCGCCGTCAGCCAAACCATCCGCCGCCGGTTTTGAAGCTGTCCGATTCTCATATTTTTCTAAAAAATCGGTCGAATGGTGAAGCATTTGGGGCTGATTTTTTGCGGGATTGATAAAATCAAGTAATTTTGTGAGTGTTATCCGAATAATTCTCTCTTTAAAGAATCAAATATTTTTCCCGATGAATAAATTATTGTCATTCAGTCATAAATCCGTTGTGGCTGCCGTGGTTGCGGCGGTCGGTGTGATTTTCGGTTCGTGTTCAAATGAATTGAATGTCGAGCCGGAGAATCCCGATATTCTCTATATGGGGCGCATTTTGTGGACCGATTCGCTTGCGCCGACGTTCACTTATCCGGGCACGACGGCGATGCTCAATTTCGAGGGCGAAAAGATTGCTATGGGTGCTTCGCCGGGTGCGGGGCAGTTTATGGTCGAACTCGATTCGCTTGCGCCGTTCAAAATTAATTTCACCGATTCGGATTCGCTGATCACGCTTGCCGATTCGCTTGCTGCCGGACCTCATTCGCTGCGTGTGACGTATGCTATCGAGGGCTATGAGAAGCATCCCGAGTTTCGTGGCTTTGTCATCGCCGGCGACAATCGCAAGTTGCTCCCTGCGCCGAAGCGTCCGGAGTTGAAAATCGAGTTTATCGGCAATTCAATCACTTGCGGCTACGGAACGGAAGCCGACAGCGGCGAGGTGCATTTCAGCTACGAGACTCAAAATCATACGCTCAGCTATGCCTATCTGACGGCAAGGGCTTTGGACGCTGATTTCAACATCGTGGCGCGTTCGGGCATAGGCGTTTACAGAAGCTACAACGGTGCGCGTGAGGGCACTCCCGAGCATCGTGTCCCCGTCGAGTATGACCGCACGTTGATCTACAATCCGTCGCATCTTTGGGCTCACTCGTCGTTTCGCCCCGACATCATTTGCTTTAATCTCGGGACTAACGATACGTCGCTCGACAACTATGACATTTCTCTCTTCGAGGAGGCTTGCAAGCGTTTCCTTGCCCACCTCCATCTCTTGCAGCCGCAGGCAAAAATCGTCTTGCTGACAGGGCCGATGCTCCACGGCAAGGCTCTTGACGATGTTAAGGATGTGTTTGACCGTTTGGCTGCCGATGCCGACCATCTCTATCGCTTCGATATGTCGGAGCAGACGGGTGAGTTGGGCTATGGTGCCGACTATCATCCGTCGAAGGCTCAGGCTGCCAAAAATGCTGAGGAGTTGACGGCGTTTCTCAAAACGATTATCTGAATCGAAGACGCAGACTCCACTTCTCGTCAATCATCTCTCAATTTTCGACCTCTCCTAAAAGGCAATTTCTAACACAACAACGTCACTCTCAAAATGTTGATAAAAACATACGGAGCAGCCGTCCAAGGCATCGACGCGCTTGTCATCACCATCGAGTCGATGGCGGAGACGGGCGTGCAGTTCTCGCTCGTCGGCATGGCTGACACGGCTGTCAAGGAGAGCTATCAGCGCGTGCTATCGGCCATCACTCAGTCGGGCTATAAGTGGCCTCGCCGACGGTTGATTGTCAATCTTTCGCCTGCCGATGTCAGGAAGGAGGGGGCGGCTTACGACCTCCCGATTGCAATCAGTGTGCTTGCCTCCTGCGAGCAAATCACTCCTGCGATTCCGCTCGATGCTTTCATGATCATGGGCGAACTGTCGCTCGACGGGTCGCTGCTTCCGATCAAGGGAGTGCTCCCGATGGCAATCAAGGCGCGTGAGATGGGGTTCAAGGGGATGATTGTCCCGATGGCTAATGCAACGGAAGCCGCCGTGGTCAACAATATCGAGGTCTACGGCATGAACAATCTCCGCGAGGTCATCGACTTTGTCGGCGGTCACAGTTCGCCGTCGGCAGTCGTGGTCAACACTCGCGAGGAATTTGCGCGCGCGTCGACCGTGTTTGACTGCGACTTCTCGGAGGTCAAGGGGCAGGAGAGTGTCAAGCGAGCGTTGGAAGTGGCCTGCGCAGGCGGTCACAACATTCTGATGGTCGGGCCTCCCGGAGCCGGAAAGTCGATGATGGCAAAGCGTGTCCCGACGATATTGCCGCCGTTGACCCTTGCCGAAGCTCTCGAAACCACTAAAATCCACTCCGTCGCAGGCAAACTGCGCAGCGGGTCGCGACTGATGACGTCGCGTCCCTATCGTTCGCCCCACCACACGATTTCGCCGGTTGCGCTTGTCGGCGGCGGCACGAATCCCGTCCCGGGCGAGATTTCGCTTGCCCACAACGGAGTTCTCTTCCTCGACGAATTTCCCGAATTTTCGCGGCAGGTGCTCGAAGTGATGCGCCAGCCGCTCGAAGATCGCCACATCACTATCTCGCGAGCGAAATATACCATCGACTACCCGGCCGGCTTCATGCTCGTAGCGTCGATGAATCCCTGTCCGTGTGGCTACTACAATCATCCGACCAAAGAGTGTGTCTGCTCGCAGACCGCTGTCCGAAAATATCTCAATCGCATCAGCGGCCCGCTGCTCGACCGCATCGACCTCCAAGTCGAAATCTATCCCGTCGACTTCAACGAGTTGTCGTCGGCAAAAGAGGGCGAGAAGAGCGAGGCAATCAAGGCGCGAGTAGTCCGTGCGCGTGAGATTCAGGCTCTGCGTTTCGCTAACGAGCAAGGCATCCACAGCAATGCTCAGATGACCTCGCGATTGCTGCGCTCCTATGCTGCCGTTGACCGAGAGGGTATGGAGACATTGCGCGAAGCCATGACGCGCCTCGACATGAGTGCGCGTGCCTACGACCGTATTCTGAAAGTAGCCCGCACGATTGCCGACCTCGAATCGGCCGCCGACCCGACGTTGTCGATTGCCGAAGCCGTCAATGCTCCAATACGCATCCACCATCTCCATGAGGCTCTCTCGTATCGCAACCTTGACCGTGGAAATTGGGGGCAGACGACCGACAAAGGTCTTCCGTTTTGAAAAATCTGACTTCAAAATCGGCTGATTGACGAATTTTTAGCTGCCGAGGGTTGTGAATTTGGCGGAATAATCATTACCTTTGTTGAAACAACTATAAAAATTCAACCTAAACTATAAAAAAAGACACTCCACAATGGAACCGAAATACAAAAGAGTGCTCCTCAAACTCAGCGGTGAGTCGCTGATGGGCAAACAGGGCTACGGAATTGACACCGAACGCCTTGGCGAGTATGCAAATCAAATCAAAGAAATCTGCTCGATGGGCGTGCAGGTGGCAATCGTCATCGGCGGTGGCAACATCTTTCGCGGAGTAGCCGGTGCAGCCAAGGGCTTCAACCGTGTAAAGGGCGACCAGATGGGTATGCTCGCAACCGTGATCAATTCGCTCGCCCTCTCGTCGGCACTCGAAGCAATCGGTCAGCCTGCCAAGGTGTTGACCGCCCTCAATATGTATCCCATCGGTGATTACTACTCCAACCGCGTGGCAATCGAGGCTCTCGAACGTGGCGAAGTGTCGATCATCGCCGGCGGAACAGGCAACCCCTTCTTCACCACCGACACCGGCAGCGCACTCCGCGGCATCGAGGTTGAGGCGGAAGTGATGCTCAAAGGCACTCGCGTCGACGGAATCTACACCGCCGACCCCGAAAAAGACCCGACAGCCGTGAAGTTTGACAAAATTACTTACGACGAAGTCTACAACCGCGGTCTGAAAGTCATGGACCTCACCGCCACCGCGCTCTGCAAGGAAAACAATCTTCCGATCATCGTCTTCGACATGGACACCCCCGGAAACCTCCTCAAAGTCATCAAGGGTGAAGCCGTCGGGACTCTCGTCTACTAATCGAAATTATTAATCGCTAAAAATAGAACAACAACAATGGAACCTTCCGATTTCTTAAATTCGGCTCAGGAAAAAATGGAGATGGCAGTGGCTTATCTTGACGAGTCGCTTGCCCACATTCGTGCCGGCAAAGCCAATCCGAAAATTCTTGATGCTGTCCGTGTCGATTACTACGGCAGCACCGTCCCCGTTTCGCAAGTCGCTAACGTTTCAGTCCCCGATGCGCGCACAATCACCATCACGCCTTGGGAAAAAGCAATGTTTAAGGAGATTGAAAAAGCCATCATCAACTCAGAGCTTGGCATCACTCCCGAAAACAACGGCGAAATCATCCGTCTCTCAATCCCGCCGCTGACCGAAGAGCGTCGTCGCGCCCTCGTGAAGCAGTCGAAAGGCGAGGCTGAAAACGCCAAAGTCAGTGTCCGCAACGCTCGTCGCGACGCCATCGACGGTCTTAAAAAAGCCGTCAAGCAGGGCATGAGCGAAGACGTTGAGAAAGACGCTGAAAACGACGTTCAGAAACTCCACGACAAGTTCCTCAAAAAAATCGACGAACTTTTCGCTGCCAAGGAAAAAGAAATCCTGACAGTCTGATTCCGACACAGTTTCAGAGTCCGACTCCCCGACCTGTCGCCGCGCAGGGGGGGGATAGTCTAAGAAAAACAAAACACAGTCGCAAGTCTCGACCCCGAATCGCGGGAGTCACACAACTTGCGACTGTGTTTTGTTTTGTCTTGAAATCTCAACTGATTATAGTGTTGAGGCAGGCTTCTTGCGGATGAGGGTCAAGCCGTCGCGGAGGGGGAGAATCACCGTTTCGAGGTCGGGGCGCGACGCTACGAGCGAGTTGAAGCGGTCGAGAGCCACGGTTTGAGCGTCGTGGTTGGCAACGGTGTCAGTCACCTTGCCGTCCCAAAGCGTATTGTCGGCAATGATGAAGCCGCCGTCGCGCAGTCGGGGCATGACGAGGTCGAGATACTCCACATAGCGACGTTTGTTCGCGTCGATATAGACGAGATCCCACGTCTCGTCGATCTGAGGAATCAGCTCCTCCGCGTCGCCGATATGGAGAGTGATACGCTCGCCGCCGGGCGACTCCGCAAAGAGTTCGAGCAACTCGTCCTCCATTTCGTCGTCGACCTCAATCGTGTGGAGATGCCCCTCGCCCGAAAGTCCCTCAGCCAGACAGAGGGCGGAATAACCGGTGTAAGCACCGAGTTCGAGCACACGATTCGGGCTGATCATCGCCGAGAGCATCGAGAGCATACGACCTTGGAGGTGTCCGGAGCACATACGCGGATAGAGATGTCGCAGGTGGGTGCGACGATAGAGTCGGCGGAGATGGTCGGGCTCGGCAGAGATGTGGCTGAGGATGTATTCGTCGAGTTCGTTGTTATCGCACATGACCCATTATGAATGCTTGAGCTGCAAGGAAATACGAGTTAAGGCCGAAGCCTGTGATTGTCCCGCGGCAGACGGGGGCAATGAGCGACGTGTGGCGGATTGATTCGCGTGAAGCCGTGTTTGAGATGTGGACTTCGATGACCGGGACTTGGATACCGGCAATCGCGTCGGCAATGGCGAGCGACGTGTGGGTATAAGCTCCGGCGTTGAGGATTATGCCGTCGGCATCGGAGTTGTGGAGGAAGTCGATGATGTCGCCTTCGTGGTTTGATTGCAAATATTCGATTTCATCGCCGTCGATCATCTCGCGGAGTTCTTGGAGATACGACTCGAAAGTGCGCGAGCCGTAGATTTCGGGTTCGCGAGTGCCGAGGAGATTGAGATTCGGCCCGTTGATAATGAGAAGTTTCATTCGGATGAAGTGAGGAGGGGGGAAAACTGATTCTATTAATTTACGTTTATGAGCAAGAGGAGTGCAATCGTCGAGAGAATCATCAGAATTATGAGTATCCAACTGATTTCGGGGCGTTGCTTGTATGATTTCCACGCGAGCCAAGTAGAGAGCATTATATATGCCGGATAGAGCAAAATCATCGTGCCGACGTTTGCTATGCCATCCGATTCTCTTGACATCAGAAAGCCGGTCAGCAAGGCGAAAATCAAGAGGACGCTCGTGTAGAGAGCAAACTTAATCGGCTTGAAAGGATTTGATTCCATGATTGACGACTGTGAGATGCGCGAGTTGTGGAGGATCGTTGATTATTTCGTCTCGGCTGATTCGGCTCGATAAGCCTCGACCGTGCGTTTGATACCCTCGGCGAGCGCAGTCGGAGCGCGGAAGCCGAAATCGCGTTCGGCGTCAGACGTGTCGCAGTTCCAATTGCGCTGAGCCATGATATTATACTTGTCGGAGTTGAGAGTGACGGCTTGGAGCTTCGCCGCACCATATTTTTCCGACACCGTGCAGGCGATTTTCAACGCCCATAGCGGCAGACGGATGGGGATGACCAACTTCCGACCGAGCTCGCGGGCAACGATCTTGCGAAACTCGCCCTGAGAGTAGGCACGAGGTTCGGAGATGATATACTTCTTGTGGACGGGAGCTTTGGCGAGCGCATCGAAGATTGCTTTGACAAGGTCTTCGACATAGATAAACGTCAGCATCTGGCGGCGAAACCCGACACCGAAGTCAAAATGAGCATCGATACTCTTGATCATCATCAGATAGTCGCGCTCGTGAGGCCCGTAGACCCCGGTCGGGCGCAGGATCACCCACGGAAACGAAGCCGGGAGAGTTTCGAGATACGTCTCCGCCTTGATTTTCGACAAACCGTAGCGCGTGTTGGGCTGAGGAATCATCTTGCCGTTGAGCGGCGCGTAAGTCTTCTCATCGCCGGGGCCGATAGCCGAAAGCGACGACATATAGATAAACTTATCGGGCACTTGATTGTTGGCAATGAGCGCATCGCCGAAATTGCGCAGATAAGTGTAATTTATATGGTTGAAATCACTGAAATTGACACACTTCGTCGCACCGAGATTGTAGACGATGTAGTCCCAATAATGACCTTCGAGAGCCGAGCGAAGTTTTTCGGAGTCATCGTAGTCGAGAGTGATGAATTTGAGCGACGGATCGGAGAGATAGCGGCGCGAAGTCGACTCGCGGACGGCACACCACGTCTCATAGCCGCGGGCAACGGCCTCGCGAGCGATGAATCCGCCTATAAATCCGCCTGCACCGACGATTAGTACTTTCATTTCGTTATGTCGTTTTGTTGTTTTAGAGAATTGGAAAAAATGTCGGCATATCGGCTTGCAATCTTCGTTGCCGCGAAACGCTCCTCGACAGATTTGTGAAGACTTTCGCGAGAAATGTCAGCATTGAGAGCCCAGATAATGCCGCGGGCAATGTCGACGTAATCTTTATAGCGAGCGATGTAGCCCGTCTTCAAATGCTCGACAACGTCCATGCGACCGTCGCCGCCAAACGTGACAGGAATCGCACCGCCCGCCTGACCTTCGACGAGCGTCCCGCCGAGAGTCTCGTAGAGCGACGTCGAAACGACGACCTTCGCAATCGAATAGAGATAGCGCAAATGCTTGAAGTCGTTGATGAGACCCAAGTGGCGATATGAAAACCGCAAGCGGTCGAGAGCCTGCTTATTTTTCAGATTACCGAAAAAGTAGACACACGTCGAATTCGCCACATCGGGATGATTGTCAAAAATATAGTTGAGAGCATCGATCGTATAGTCGAGACCCTTGATCGGGTCGTCGATACGCGCCGCACCGAAGAGAATGACGTTTGGCTTATGGGACGGCAGATACTCCGACAGATCGTGGGGCGGATCGTAGTAAAACTTCTCGATCGGAAACGGATTGTTGAGCGTGACGACGTTGCGCTCGCGCAGCAGCGACGACTTGCGCGCACGCTCCTCGAGCCAACGGCTGACGGTCACAAACGTAATCGGCACCTCGTCAAACACCTCCCGCTTCTGAGCCCAACATTTGTGCGACAAATCGTCGGGGCTTCCGCCACGGAAAAGATACGGACAATTGCCACACTCCCTGAAATAGTGGTCACACTCATAGGCATGGTGGCAGACACCCGTCATGGTCCACATATCGTGGATCGTCCAGACGATTTTCTTCCCCTGCCGGTGGAGCTCTCGGATACCCTCGACGTTCATCAACCCCTGGTTGATCCAATTGACACAGACGATGTCGGCAGCTTGGACCCACGGATGCTTGTCGACGTTGACCGCAAAGTCGCCCGACGAGATTCTGAACAGATTGCGATATTTAAGCCCGACGGCAAAGAGAAGTTTCAGTCGTTCGAGCGCAAACCGCGTCCCGCGGACAAAGCGCGAAGCCACCGGGCGGATAAATCGCTCCTCGGTCGACTTGGAGTAGACAATCATCCGCGCGTCGAGACCGATTTCGCGCAGAGCCTGCATGAGCCTGAACGTCACGATAGCCGCACCGCCGAGATTGTCGGAGTGATTGACGAGAACCACTCGCTTCCCTTTGAGATTCTCGGGAAGAGTGTCGGGCGTATATGTCGGATTGTCTGACGTCGGGCTGATCATTGGCGTGGGGGTGGGGGAAAATTAGCTTGTGGTCTTCAGACGGAACTGATTCTTAACCTCGTCGACCACATTGATGATATAGTCGCCCACCTTTTCGAGCGAACCGATAATGTCCATGTAATAGATACCGGCTTGATACTCGTAATGGCGGTTGTTTATATTCTCAACGTTCGACACACGGAGTTGATTGCGCATATTGTTGATTTCTCGCTCTTGATTATACGAATTGATGATATCCGTGCGGTTTGCATCCTCAAAATTGTGGAGAAGCAAGAGCATATTGGTCATAGCCGCCTCGATAGCGATAAACATCGAATCGATGTTGCGATAAATCTCGTCGTTAAACTCAACGTGGCTCTCCTGCTTGCGGATCAAGATTTTAGCCACACCGTAGCAGCAATCGGCAATACTCTCGATTTCGCTGACGATGCGAAGCATCGCCGCAATGCGGTGCTTACCCTCGTTCGACAGTCTGCCCTCCGAGCAACGGTTGAGATAATTGGCGATTTCAATCTCCATACGGTCAGAAATCTCCTCATACTTCTCCAAGCGAGAGAACTGCTTCGTGAAATCATCGCTGCCATGCTTCGAATGGACGATATTCTGCGCCATGCCGATCATTCGCTGCACCCTCTGAGCATAGACCACGATCTCCTTCTCAGCCTGAGTGATATTAAGCTCCGACGCACTCATCAGACCGCCGGAGATAAATTTGAGTTGAAACTCCTCGTCGCCCGTATGCTTCACCGGAACGAGCTTCTCGACAGCCTTGACATAGAACCCCGTCAGCCAAATCATGATCGAAACATTGATGAGGTTAAAAACAGTGTGGAGCATCGACAACCCGAACGAAACACTAAACTGCATCTGAGCAATCTGCTTCAACACAGGGTGACTCGCAGGCAGACTATTGTCGAAAATACTATTGTAGAGCTGCGGATCCTTCGCTTCAAGCTCATTGACAAAACTGTAAATACTGTTCGGATCACCGAAACCTAACCACTTCGTGATGTCGACATTCAGACGGATAAACGGATAGAAGAACGCAAGCGTCCAGACGATACCGAATAAATTGAAAAGCAAATGCCCCATAGCCGTACGCTTGGCAGCCACATTGCCGCTCATCGACGCAAGAATCGGAGTGATCGTCGTACCGATATTGCTACCGAGCACCACCGCACAAGCGAGATCAAACGAAATCCAACCCTTCGTACACATAATCAGCACGATAGCAAACGTCGCCGCCGACGATTGGATGACCGCCGTCAAGACAACGCCGACTATGACAAACAGAAGCACCGACGCAAAACCCATCGACGCATAGTGCTCCAAAAACGCAAACATCTCCGGATTGCTCTGCAAATCAGGCACATAATCATTGATAAGATTAAGACCCATAAACATCAGCGCAAAGCCGATCAGAAACTCACCGATCGACTTCTTGCGGCTCGCACTCGAAAAAAGCAGCGGAATCGCAAACGCAATGACCGGAAGGATAAACACCGACGTGTCAACCTTAAACCCGAACAGCGCAATAATCCACGCCGTAAACGTCGTGCCGACGTTCGCACCGAAGATGACCGCCATCGACTGAGCCAGCGACATCAACCCGGCATTGACAAAACTTACGACCATAACTGTCGACGCGGAAGAACTCTGAATGAGAGCCGTAATGACGATACCGGTCAGCATACCGGTAAATCTGTTGCGAGTCATAGCCGAGAGAATGTTACGCAGACGGTCGCCCGCCGCTTTCTGCAAGCCTTCGCTCATCACTTTCATTCCGTAGAGGAACAGAGACACTGCGCCGAGCAGACACAGCAAATCAAAAAAGCCGTAAGTCATCTTTTAACTAAGATAGAATGTTGAGTATAGGGGGAAATATTAATGTATTTCTAAAAAGATCAGAGAAACCCTGACGATTAAAAAGTTTTTTTTCGAGGATTTCTCTGATGCAAATATAACTAATAAATTTTAAATATTTAACAATAACTTAATCTTTTTGTAATGCCTCCTGCATTTTGGCAACCATATCGGCATATTCCTCATCGCTCAGATAAGTCTCGCCGGGATTCATGCGGAACGTACCGCCATAGTCAGGCCCGTCGACATATTTCGGAGCAAGATGAAAATGGAGGTGAGAAAGTTTGTCGCTAAACGCACCATAGTTGATTTTCTCAGGGTGAAACACACAGTCCATCGCACGAGTCACACGAGTCACATCCTTCATAAATGCATTGCGCTGCTCGTCCGAAAGCTCGAAAAGATCATTGACGTGCTCATCGTAAGCCACGAGGCAACGTCCGCGATAAGTCTGCTCCTTGAAGAGAAACACACGCGAAACATCAAGCTTCGCAATTTCAATCATAAGATTATGGAGAGTCTCATTATTCGTACAGTAGAGACAATCCTTGGGATCACTTTTCATTGTTCTGGATATTGATTTTAGGGTGAAATTGATTAGTATCGGCAAAAATACACAAATAACCAATCGCAACCAAATCTTTTTCAGCCCCGAAAACCTTTGTCAGATGAAATAAACTTAATAACTTTGCCCACCCGAACGCAACGGTCACAAAAACTTGCGACCGACAGAGCGAAAAAAAAACAAACACCTAGTTATAATATATATATTACTAATCGTTAAAACACAGCATGTCTACATATACCGTAGAAGACCCCCGCAAGGTGACAACCCGTCGCCTCGCAGAAATGAAAGCAAAAGGCGAAAAAATCGCCATGTTGACAGCCTATGACTACTCGATGGCAAAACTCATCGACGAAGCCGGAATGGACGTAATACTCGTCGGCGACTCAGCCTCCAACGTAATGGTCGGCAACACAACCACCCTCCCGATGACACTCGACCAGATGATCTACCACGCACGCAGCGTCGTCAACGGAGTCAAGCGAGCACTCGTCGTCTGCGACATGCCCTTCGGCTCCTACCAAGGCAACTGGAAAGAAGCACTCGCATCAGCAATCCGCATCATGAAAGAAAGCAACGCCGAAGCAGTCAAAATGGAAGGCGGAGCCGAAATCATCGAATCGATCGAACGCATCCTCAGCGCAGGCATCCCCGTCATGGGACACCTCGGACTCACACCCCAAAGCATCAACAAATTCGGCACCTACAACGTCCGCGCACGCGAAGAAGCCGAAGCACAAAAACTCATCGACGACGCCAAACTCCTCGAAAAAGCAGGCTGCTTCGCCATCGTCCTCGAAAAAATCCCCGCATCGCTCGCCACAAAAGTATCGCAAAGCCTCACCATCCCCACCATCGGCATCGGAGCAGGCCCCGGCTGCGACGGACAAGTCCTCGTCATGCACGACATGCTCGGAATCAACAAAGGCTTCTCACCACGCTTCCTACGTCGCTACGCCGACCTCGGAACAATCATCGAAGACGCCGTCGGCAACTACATCACCGACGTCAAACGCTCCGACTTCCCCAACGAAAGCGAACAATACTAAGCCACCCCACCAACCCGGGACGGCAGACAGAAAAAAACAAACCAAACCCCATAGGGCGGATAGAGCGGTCGCAACCCCGACCGCCTATCCGCCCTATCAGTCTTATCCACCCTTAACCTTCACACAATGCTGAAACGGATGGTCACACGCCGGACACACCGCCGGCGGCTCCATCCCGCTCGACTGAAAACCACAGACCAAACACCGCCACATCGTCCCCTCCTCCTCGCAACGCCACAGCCCCCCATCTTGAATCTCCTTCAAAAACCCCATAAAACGCTCATGGTGATGACGCTCAATTTCAGCCGTCGCCCGAAAACGCTCCGCGACAGCCGCAAACCCCTCCTCATCAGCAACACGGGCAAACCCCGTATAGAGCACCACACCCTCCTCAATCTCCTCCCTCGCCGCAGTCGTAAGATTGCTCACCGTATCAGCGATGACACCCGCATCGACCCGCAGCCCGACCTCCACCGACCCACCATCAAGATGCTTGAAAAAAGTCTTCGCATGGCGCAACTCATTAGCAGCAGCCTCCCTGAAAAACACACCGACAGGAAAGAAACCCTCCTTATCAGCCTGCGACGCATAAAACGTATAGCGGGCAAACGCCCCCGACTCCGTGACAAACGCCGTCGCCAGATTGCGCTCCGTCATCGAACCTTTAAAAAACATTTGCTTGACCATAGAAAAAAATCAAATGAAAAAAAGATTATAGAATAGAATTATACATAGTGTATATCTACAACACCCCGCCACCCCCAAAAGTTGTCCACTCCACCCCTCCACACTCCACCCTCCACACCTCTCCCTCCACACTTCCCCCTTCCCTTCCCCCCAATAGCAATGAAAGCCCTCGGATTCACATCCAAGAGCTTCCAAAGCCTTTACAATTTATATAGATTAAAATAAAGGAAACAAAAAAATATAATTATTTTTCCAATCTTTATTCAACGGTAACAGACTTAGCCAAATTGCGAGGCTGATCCACATCCTTGCCCTTATTGACAGCAATGTAGTAAGCCAGCAACTGCAAAGGAATCGACGCCACAATCGGAGTCAGACACTCCGGGACATCAGGAATCTCAATGCAATAATCAGCAATATCATTCATCGCCTTATTACCGCGAGAAACAATCGCAACGACAGCACCGCCGCGCGACTTAACCTGCTGCACATTCGAGATAATCTTATCATAAAGCGAATCGCTCGGCGCAATAATCACGCTCGGCATCTCATGATCGATAAGAGCAATCGGCCCATGCTTCATCTCAGCAGCCGGATAACCCTCAGCATGAATATAAGAAATCTCTTTCAGCTTCAAAGCACCCTCAAGCGCAGTCGGATAATTATAACCGCGACCGAGATAAAGGAAATTGTGAGCATAAGCAAAAATTCTCGACAACTTCTTCACCTCATCATCGACCTTGAGAGCCTCCTTGATAATCTCAGGCATCTTATTGAGAGCCTCCAAAATCTCGTGGAGAATCGACTGATCGACAGTCTTACGGAGCTGACCGATCGAAAGCGCAAGAAGCGTCAACACAGTCACCTGACCCGTAAAAGCCTTCGTCGACGCAACCCCGATCTCCGGGCCAACGTGGATATACGTACCCGAATCCGTATTGCGAGGAATCGACGCACCGACAACATTACAGATACCGTAGACAAACGCACCCTTCTCGCGAGCAAGCTGAATCGCAGCAAGCGTATCCGCCGTCTCGCCCGACTGGCTGATTGAAACCACAATATCCTTATCGTTAAGCACCGGATTCCCATAGCGGAACTCCGAAGCATACTCAACCTCGACAGGAATCTGACAGAAATCCTGAATCAGACGCTTACCGATCAAAGCCGCGTGCCACGACGTACCGCAAGCCACCAGCGTGATGCGCTCCGCCGTCAAAAAACGCTCCTTATTCAGCTCAACGCCCGAAAGCACCACTCGCGAACAATTATCAACGATACGACCCCTCAGACAATCGCGCAGCGTCGTCGGCTGCTCGAAAATCTCTTTGAGCATAAACGTATCATAGCCGCCCTTCTCAAGCTGCGCAAGCGACAGCTTCAACTTCTGAATACTAATCTTCGACGGCTCATTGCTCGAAAGCGAAATAATCTGAATCGGCTCATTGCGATGAATCACACCGATTTCATTATCATTGAGATAAATAACCTTATCCGTATAGCCGACAATCGGAGTCGCATCCGACGCAATAAACGTCTCGCCCTTACCGACACCGATAACCAACGGCGACGCCTTGCGAGCCACGATCATCATATCAGGATTCGACCTCTCGACCACCGCAATCGCATAAGCACCCTCCACTTGCAGAAGAGCCTCGCGGACAGCCTCGAGAAGCGAACACTCCGACGTCAACTTAATATATTCGATAAGCTGCACCAACACCTCAGTGTCAGTCTCGCTCTTAAATTCATAACCATGATCGCTCAACACCTTCTTCAACACAGCATAATTCTCGATCGTACCATTGTGGACCAACGCGATCGAACCGCTTTGCGACACATGAGGGTGAGCATTCACATCATTAGGCTCCCCGTGAGTAGCCCAACGAGTATGGGCGATGCCGAGCGAACCCTCGATATTACCGGCTTGCGCCACCTGCTCGAGGTTCGACACCTTACCCTGCGACTTATGCACATTCAGCTCGCCCTTATCATCGATGAGAGCAACGCCGGCACTGTCATAGCCGCGATATTCAAGGCGTTTAAGACCCTGAATCAAGATGTCGTAGGCTCTTTGCGAACCCAAATAACCAACAATTCCGCACATAATAAAAAGTCTGTAAAGTCGTGTTTAGTGTTTTAAATGTTTCCGGAAAAACTGTTTTGAATTTAGAAATTGAGAGAGAAGAGAGAGAGAAAGTGAGTGACGTAGAGTCCTTAAAGATTAAGAAAAATATTGTTGTTGATATTATTATATGAAGATAATAAACATGAATATTATATAATAATAAAAACTCCGTGCTTGCAAGAAACATCGAGAGAAAAAAACAAGACGAGATAGCGACATCAAACGCCTAATTTTCTGCAAATATACAACAAAATGTCCGATAATCCCAAATCAAAATCAAAAACCCTCGAAATCACACACGCATTTATGTCAAAACTTACCGACGATTTCTCCAAATCAGAGAGAGAGAAACCGTCGGTAAGGTAAGCGAAAAATGATACTTATTTTTTTAACGTGCCAAGTTGTTCACCCACAAGGACATGCTCCCAACCATTGCCATTGCGAGGAGACGTAAGTTCGAAATTGGCATCCTTTTGAAAAACGAGAACAAAATCAGAGCCGCCAAACAAAAAATAGCCCAATTCATCGCCCTTCTTAATCCTATCACCGACCTTTAAGCCATCGGAAAAATTGATTGACGAAACCTGCGACATACCGATGGGCATAACAGCAACAAGACCATATTGCTCCGTCTCGATTATAGCCAAGCCTCGAGTCTCAATGCTCTGCCATCCGGGGACGGAATTGTCAACCACATAGTGACCCAATTCCGCATCCCATGTAATAGAACCACCGAGAGCATCCTCGCCGGGAATTACACGCAATTCTTTAACGACACCGTCAAGAGGAAAATGATAACGGTGATAATCATTGACATTTAGAAACGCATGATAGAACTTTCCTCCGGCAAACGAATCCCTATATTGGCTGTCAGGCCCGATGAGTTGACTAATCGAATCGAACACACGCGATTTAACCTGAATCTTGCTATCACTGACAATGAAGGAATTTTCGTCAATATCCCAAATCCCCTGAGGCTCGGAGTCAGCGGGAGAAACAACGATAGAATTGTCGTTAGGCGACGCGATGGGGCGTTGATCGGGCGACGCCAGACGGCGAGCAAAGAAATCGTTGAAAGAATGCCAATTAGATGGATCTTCATACCACCCCTTAGTCATCCCGAGCTCCTCCTGTTGCATCATCAACTGCTCATATTGTTTATTCCATGACTCCGTCGACGAAAGATAACTACCCCATGATTTACAATACTTAACGAGCCACTTATTGTAAGGCTCGACAAATTGGATTGACGAAGTGAAAAAATTCTCACCGTCAAGCTCGTCAAGAGGCATACAGTTAATGAAATAGCAGTAACACAGAGCTTGATACATTCGACCGAAGATTGAGCTCTGACTCGTTGTCGTAATGACGTTCCACGGCATTTCGCGTTGAGAACGATCAACGAAATCATAATACTCCTCCAATGATTGAACCGGATTGGTCTCTTTATCAGGATTTATCTCCACACCTTTTGCAATGGCAGCTTCAAGGAGAGACTTGATGCGAGCGTCATTGTCAACGAGATTGACGAGCTCTTGCGTCGTTTCGTTATATCGTTCAGTATCATTGGTTGATGAAGAACTGCACGATACGAAAAACAGACAGATTATAGAATAAATAAAAACGTGAATTTTATTCATAGTCGGTTGCGTTTAGTTAATAATGTTAGAATCGAAAAAAATGATTGTGTGAATGATGAGATATGTGTGTGTAATCGAATAATAAATCCGTCTATTATTGTTGAGACAATGAAAGCTCGGATCGTAAATAATACTCCTTGATTATAGAGTGCAAAGATAATTAAAAAACCTTATAGATAGATTTTTTGAAGAAATAAGTTTTTAAATTCATGTAAAAGCCGAGCCTATCAAGCAGAGACAATTCGAGGGATTAGGAAGGGCGCCATGGGAGTTCGGGGGTGGAGGTGGTGTGGTTGATGTGGCGGGCGAGGATGAAGAGGTAGTCGCTGAGGCAAATCAAAAAAACTCGAAATACCGGAAACCCCAAGCACGTTTTTCGGTCGGGGGTAGAGCGAAAAAAATCGGGAGACTGCCGCGAAGGGCTGTCTCCCGATAGAGTTTTTTATGAGTTTGCCGTTTAGATTAGCAAACGCTATCCGTTAGAGAGGTGCATTGATTAGCGGTTAACGAATTTTTTGCCGTTCTTGATGACGAGACCCTTGTAATTTTCGTCAACTTGGATACCCATAACATTGTAGATAGGAGCGTTTGCGTCAGCATTGTCAGTGATGATGTTTTCGATGCCGCTATCGCCACCTTCAGAAGATGCACCGGGATAAGTGAATGTCATTTCGGAAACTTCTTCACCGTAGATAGTAACAACGGGCTTTTCGCTGGTGAATACAACACCCGGGCAAGTAGCCTTTGAACCCTGTGCGCCGAAGATATAGGTTTCAGCCTCAGCAAATACGGGGAACATGATAACACCGAAGCAAGAACCGTCTTTAACATCAGCGGTTTCAGTACCGAAAGCGATTTTTTCCGGCCAACGGATAGCTGTTCCGTCGCAATATTTCATGTCGGGGTCGAGGTCAGCGGTAAAGTATCCGAGATCGTCAGCGGGAAGTGAGAATTCGATACGGTCAACACCGTCAAATTTGTTGACTTGTGCGCCGAATGTATAAGCCATACACATTTCGCCCTCTCCTGCGTTTCCTTCAAATACCCAATAGTTTTTACCGGTGTTATATTTGCTGAAAATGGTGAGATAGCCGTCCTTTTTTACATTGATTTTGAAAGCTGCACCGCTTGTAGCTGCGGTAGTAAGGCTCCAACCTTGGGGGTTTGAGTTACCTACTGCACCACCGGGGATTTTGCCGAGGTCTACACCGTTGATGCGAGCAGAGTTGTAACCGCTTGCGTCAATTGCGCCTGTACCCCAATCGTCGTCATAAGCGAGAGCGACAGAAGCAGCTTCGCCTTCTGCAACGACAGTTCCGGCTGCAACCGGACCTTTGCCTGAATCGGGCATACCTGCTGCCATAGCTTTTTCTTTGTCAAACCAGATACCTTCGACAGTACCCTGTGCTGCTGCTCCGAAAGCAACTGCGAGCGAAGCAATAAGAAGTAAATTTTTCTTCATTGTAATGAAATTTAAGAGTGAATAATAAATGAATTAGGTTTGTTTGTCAGAATTTTAGGAAGGAGAGGGGAGAGAATCTGCGGGGGAGAGAAACTTCCGAGGGGGGGAAGGCTCTCTCCCCGCAGACCGTTGGATTATGAGTGTTAATGAATGTTCGGATTATTCCTTAACGCCGTTAAACACGAAGTCATATGTGTAAGTCTTACGACCCGATTTGATCGACTTCGAGAACGTCATCGTAGCCTCGCCACCGAAAGAGACAGTGCCGTTAAATGTAGTTCCGATACCGTTTGTAGCCAGCGTGTTGTAGAACATGTATTGCGACGACTGTTTGACCACATTGGTGCGGCTTTCGTCGCCCGAGAATGATGCCGGGTTGGTGAAATCGAGTTCGTCGCCGGCACAAGCAATTTTGACATTGGCGATATAGGCTTCTTCGGTAGCAGTGAAAGTCAGAGTGCCGTCGACCACAGTCGGCTCGGCAGTCGAACCGCGCTGCGTTTTGGTCCACGTTCCGGTGTAAGTGCCCTCGATTTCCTTTTCGGGGTTGATAGCAGCGCCGTGGTCGGGGATGTCCGCTTCGTCGCGGCAGCTTGAAAGCGTCAGGACAAGTGTTGCCATCAGGAGAAGGCCTTTGAAAATCTTGTTCATTGTCGTTAGAGCTTTATTTTTTGATTTTTAAGTCTGTGATTTGAAAAAAAATTAAGTGAGATTAATAGCCGGGATTCTGGCTTTCGAGAGTCATAGCAGAGTTATTGTTGATCTCGGTAGCGGGAATCGGACGATACCACTTGGTTTCACCCTTAGTGTTTTGCATATCGGCTACCGACGAGATTGAGCGAGCAAACTCAACATTGTAGCGGACGAGCTGACGGGTGCGACGGAGATCTTCCCAGCGAGTGCGTTCGGCATAGAGTTCGCGAGCGCGTTCGTCGAGGATGAGGTCGATCGGAGCGTAGTTAAACGTATTTGAAGTGGTGTAGGGGATTTCGTAGGCAGCGAAGTTGGCAAGCGAAGCCAATCCGGCGCGGTTGCGGACAGCGTTGACCTTCTTGATAGCTTCCGATTCCTTGCCGGCAAGGAGATAGGCTTCGGCAGCGATGAGATACATATCGCTGACGTGGAACACGACGATGTCGCGGTAGCAGTTAGCCGACGTAACGTTCTCCGACTCGGGGTCGTCCCATTTCTTCACGCAGGGCGACGAACCAAAGCCGGCTTTGATAAATTCGGCAGTATTGACGGTCTCCTTTGCTTTGAGCGAACCGTCTTCGTTGAAATACCAGCGATAAACATAGTCGGAAGTCATGACGCAGGCAAAGGGATTGTTATTGCCGTGAGTTCCCGTCGCGAATTTCTTGGTCTGCGACGAGTGTTCGGCGAGGTCGGCGAGGATTTCGGCATCAGTCATGTACGAGGGATAGAATTTCACCGAGATGGGGAGCTTGGCGAGTTCGGCAGCCGAGCAGTTGTAGTAAGCAAGATAGCCGTCAGTACCCCAGCCGACAACACCGTCAATAAGTTCGGGGTTGTAGTTGGTGGTCATGAACGTAGCTTCGAAGCGTTGGTCGCCGCGTTCAAAAAGCTCCATGACTTTGGTCGAGAGCGAGTTTGTGCCGCCCGAGCCGGTGCCCTTGTGACCGGTCTGCACACAGTTGCCATAGTAACCCATGTAGTCATACATGAGGCTGTGGCCGCCGGTAGTAGTGTTGCCGGGATAGCCGGCGCGGTCATATTGAATCGAGAAGATTTCTTCGGCATTGCCTTCGTTGGTCGGAGCCCATTTTTGCTCGAAAGTCATATTGAGGCTCACACCGTTGATTGCTTTCTCAGCCCAAGCAGCAGCGGTTTCAAACATGGCTGCATTGGTGACGGTATAAGTGCCTTTGGCTTCGTCGTTGAGAGTCGTGCCGAGATCCCAAGCGGCAGCGAGGGCGATTTTGGCAGCGAGAGCAGCGACAGCCTGACGGCTTGCCACGCCTGTGTGGTCGGTGTCTGAGAGACCACCGCCGTTGTAGACGGCTTCAAGGTCGGCGAGCATTGCGGGATACATCTCGGCAAGCGGAGTGCGGGGATAGTCGCGCGACGAGCTTTCGATATAGTTAGTGACGTAGGGGACTGCGCCGAAGTGCTGAGTGAGGTAGTAGTAACCCCAGTTGCGGAGGAATGTAGCCTGACCGACGAGTGAGGGATCGGTCGAGTTGGCAATCACGCCGTTGGCATAGTTGATGGCGTTGTAAGCATTTTTGTAGAGGCTCGACACGTTTCCGTTTTCAGCGTCAAACGTGTAGAGCGAGAATGTTCCGTCGTCGGCACCGCGGGCGTTGATGTAGAGGTCTGCGCCTTGGTCGGTGAGGTTGACAGTGTTGACGAGGCTGCGGAAGCCGTAGTAAGCCGACGTCAGGAGTTGGTCGGGGTTCGCTTTGAAGTAAGCATCGCCGTTTTGGTTTGCGTTTGACTTGTTTTCCGTGTCAAGGAAGTCGCTACACCCGGTCAGGGGGAGGACACCAAGCAGAGCCAAGCCGAAATATTTATGCAGTTTCATTGTTTTTGAAATTCAATTTTGAGTGATGATGAGAAAATTTCATTCGTTTTCAACAATCGAGAGGTCGAGTTGACAATGCAATCGGCATTAACCGTGTGTGTGAGAATTGAGTGTTGTGATTGAAAAGCGTTTACCTTCCCCCGTCGACTCTTGGATCACCCAATCTCCGTCGGGAGAAAGGTAAACCACATAACACATCAATTCAATTGCATTTATGTTGAAAATTTATTAAAGGTGAATCTTAGAATTTGATACTTGCACCAATCTGATAAGAAACTACGCTCGGACCTTGGTTTTTGAGAGCTGCGGTTGCCCATTCAGGGTCATAGCCTTCATATTTGGTGAACACGAAGGGGTTGGTGACGGTGAAGTAGAGGCGAGCTTGCTGACATCCGATGTGTTTGAGCAACGGACGGGCGAAAGTGTAGCCGAGAGTGATGTTCTTGACTTTGAGGAATGATGCGTTGGTCACTTGGCGGGCTGCTTGGAAGTAAGTGAGAGTTTTGCCGATACCGTCCGATTCGCCGCAGTTAGGAGTCGGGTATTTGCCATAGTGAGTTTCGGTTTGGTAGACGGGGTTGATATATGTACCGTCGTCGCGGATACCGTCGCAGTCGATGAGTGTGCCGGCGGGGATGTAGTAGTCAAACATCATCTTGCCGCGGCCGCGGTCGTGCTGGTCATAGTAGTCACCGCCGAGGAAGGGCGAAGCCACTTTGCCGCCAACGCTTGCATAGAGGTTGAACGAGAAGTCGATTGCACCGCCGTTTTTGGGCAGATTGTAGCTCATGTTTGAAGTGAGGCTGGCGGTGAAGTCGGGCTGGCTGTTGTAGATAATCTTGTCGTTGTCATCGATGGAGCCGTTGCCGTCGACGTCGCGGATGATGGGCTGACCTTCGGTGAGACCGTAGGCGGCGTAGTAGTAGTCGCAAGAGCGAACTTTATCGCCGGGGGTGAAGCCCTTGTCGATAGCAATCTGGTGGTTGGGGACTGTCATCATTTTGTCGCTGACGATGCCGTCCCATGACCATGTGTAGACGTTGTCGTAGGGTTCGCCGACGAAGAGCCATCCGCTGACGCTGCTCGACGATGCGAAGTCGCCTTCGCCGTTGATTTCAAGCACCTTGTTGCGGTTGCGGGCAATGTTGAAGGTGGTTGTCCACTCGAATGTGCGGTTGGTGATGTTGACCGTGTTGAGTGAGAGTTCGATACCGCGGTTGCGAACCTGACCGATGTTGGTGGTCATCTTCGAGCCGCCGGCTTCGAGGGGAAGTTCGACACCGTAGAGGAGGTCATACGATTTCTTGTCGTAGAAGTCGATTGATCCGTTGATGCGGCTACCGAGGACTCCGAAGTCGAGACCGAAGTTCCATTCGCGTGACGATTCCCAGCAGAGCGATTTGTCAACGATGCCCGAGGGGTAGAAGCCCTGTGAGTAGTTTGAACCGTAGGGGTAGTAGTAGGGACCGCTGATGCCTACGATAGTGGCGAAGTTGCCGATGCCGGCGTTGTTACCGGTCTTACCGAAGCTGGCGCGGAGTTTGAGGTTGTCGAGCCACTGTACGTCTTTGAGGAAGTTTTCTTCCGAGAGACGCCATGCAACTGCTGCCGAGGGGAAGCTGCCCCAACGGTTGCCGTCGGCGAAGCGCGATGAACCGTCCCAGCGGACAGTGCCGGTGAAGAAGTAGCGACCTTTGTAGTTGTAGTTGAGACGGAGGGCGTAGGACATCATGCTGTACTCGGTGTATGACGAGCCTGACGATGAGCTGAGAGTGCCCGAGCCGATGTTCCACCAGTCGGTGTTTTCGATGACACCGTTGGAGACGGTTGTGAATGTCTCAGAGTTGGCTTTTTCGACCGAGAAGAGAGCCATTGCGTCGAAGTGGTGGTCTTTGTTGAAGACGTGGCTGTAATTGATGGTGTTGTCCCAAACGTAGGTGAATGCGTTGTGGTTGACGGCCTTTGCTTCGCTCGATGAGGCTTCTTGGCCGCCGTAGGTCATGCCGGTGTTGGGGTCAATGTAGCCGGTGAATGTGCCCTGACGGTAGCTTGCGTAAGAGGGCGAGAATGTGGTCTTGAATTTGAGGTCGTTGAGGATGTTGAGTTGGACGTAGACGTTACCGAGTGCACGATATGTGCGCTTCTCGTTCTTCGAGTTGAGCATCGAGTAGAGCGGGTTGACGAAGTCGGTGAACTGGTGGTCGTCTGTTCCGAGTGCGCCTTTCGCGCCGGGGTAGCGGTTGATGTTGCCGTTGGCGTCGAAGGGTTGCATGAACGTGTTGACACGATATGCGTTGGAGATTGCGCCGTCGTCGGCGTATGTGTTGTCGATGCGGGCAATGTTGAAGTTGAAGCCTGCGCTGAGGACTTTGTTGACGCGGGCGTCGACAGAGCCTTTGAATGTGTAGGCCTTCGATTCGTCGCCTTTATAGAGACCGTCTTCCTGATTGTAGCCGATGCCGAAGTGGTAGTTGGCAGTTTCGCTGCTACCGCCGATGGCGAGGTAGTGGTTCTGCTGGCTGCCGTCGCGGGTGACGAGTGAGGGCCAGTCGTAGGTGTCGCCCGAGGCAATCATTTCCTTCATGCGGAAGGGCGAGGTGTAGTCGGTCTTGATGGTTTGGAGGAGTGCTTGTCCGAGTTCGACCTGTGTCTTGACGCCGTAGACGGTCTGAGGACCGAGGTCGGTGATGTTGCTGGTGAATTTTGCAAGACGGTAGTTGTAGAACTCTTGTCCGTCCATGAAGTCCGGCATACGGGCTGCTTTGTTGACGCCGTAGTAGCCGTCGTAGGTGACGGTGCTCTTGACGTTTTTGTTGACGTTGAGACCGCCGCGGGTTGTCACCATGATGACGCCGGCAGTTGCACGCGAACCGTAGATTGCGGTCGACGATGCGTCTTTGAGGACGTCGATGCGTTCGATGTCTTGGGGGTTGAGGAAGTCGATGTCGTCACACATGACTCCGTCGACGATATAGAGAGGCTTGGTGCTACTGTTGATTGAAGATTTACCACGAATCTGGACGTCGTAGCCGCCGTTTGCACGGCCTGTGCTCTTGACGATGTTGACACCGGGGGTTGCGCCTTGGAGGGCTTCGATTGCCGAGGGTGCGCCTTTGGCGTTGAGGGCTTCAGTGCCTACCGACGAAACTGCGCCCGTGAGGTCGCTCTTTTTCATCGTGCCGTAGCCGACAACGACAACGTCGTCGAGGACGTTGGTGTCCGGTTCCATCTGCACGTCAATGTTGGTTTTCGAGCCGACTTTGACGGAGAAGGGTTTGTAGCCGATGTAGGTGAATTGGAGAGTTGCGCCTGCGGGGACGTTGAGTGTGTAGTGTCCGTCGAAGTCAGTCGCGATGCCTGTTGTTGTTCCTTCTTGGATTACAGATACGCCGATGAGGGGCTCGCCGTTTTCGTCGGTGACTACGCCGCTGACGGTGTGTTTTTGTGTACTTGCCTGAGGTTCAGGAGAATACCCCCCCCCTATTGCCGTCTGCTGCATAGGTGGTCACACCTGTTCCTCCGATGAGGGCAAGCGCGAGCAGACCGCCGGCTATTTTTTTGTCAACGTTGCCGGTCCGGTTGACTGCGGACAGAGATTGTGGTCTCTTTTTCATGATAGTTAACTAAAAATGTGATAGTATAATGATGAATTTTTTGATTCTGAGGTATTAATCTGCTTTGGTAGTTTTGTCAGAGGAGGGCTTGTAGATAACGGTAAAGCCTATGCCGGAAAAATTGGGGTATTTCGGAGCAAAAGTAGTGTAAAATCTCTGACGGTCAAAGTTTTTTAACAAAAATTATAGTTGTTGAGTGAGAGTGGGTTATTGTCGTGTTGGTTATATTAATTAATGTATATAGGTGGTGGGGATTAGGAAGGGCGCCATGGGAGTTCGGGGGTGGAGGTGGTGTGGTTGATGTGGCGGGCGAGGATGAAGAGGTAGTCGCTGAGGCGGTTGATGTAGGTGAGGATGTCGGGGCTGACGGTGGCTCCGGCGTCGATGGCGGTGAGGATGGTGCGCTCGGCTCGGCGGCAGACGGTGCGTGTGACGTGGGCGAGGGCGGCTGTGGGGTTGCCGCCGGGGAGGATGAAGCTGCGGAGCTGGGGGACTTGGCTGTCGAGCAGGTCGATGCGGTTTTCGAGCCGGTCGATGGCTTGGGGGAGGTGGATGCGGTCGGTGTCGGCTGTGGGGAGGTCGGTGCCGTCGGGGGTGGCGAGGGCTGCGCCGATGTTGAAGAGGGTGTTGTTGATGCCGAGGAGGGTTTCGGCGGTTTCTTCGGCGAGGGTTCGGGCTGCGTCGGCGAGG
>CAZCCI010000024.1:0-35708 GCA_964497255.1 uncultured Staphylococcus sp. | reverse complement strand
GAGCGATTACCCAATGCTCATTTCCAATAAATTACACTCTTTTCGTAACTTCACTCTGCAAATCTATAGACCGATGTCGAAATCTGCCCCTAATCTGCAAAATTGATTAAACAAGTCCGAAATTTTTCAAAAAATTCCTTAATAAAATTCCCACAACTGCTAAATTTTGCTTATATTTGCAAATATTTATGCAACTACTGATGAATTCCAAATTATTTTTTCTCCCGATAATCATCTCCATAGCCGCATGGTTCGGGCTTCTTGTTGCGTGCGACACGACCTCGCAAGACACTCCGATTGTCACCGTCAGCATCGAGCCTCAGAAATATATACTCGAACAAATCACCGGCAAACACATCGAAGTCCGCACCCTCATTGCCAACGGTGCGAACCCCGAGACGTTTGACCCGTCGGTCAACCATCTGATCAACCTCACAAAGTCGATCGGCTTCCTCCGCATCGGCAACATAGGGTTTGAAGCCGCGATTCTCGACAAGATTCACAGCGAGAATCCGGAGCTTCCGATTTTCAACACCTCGGCCGGTGTCACTCCGGTCACGGGGACTCACAGTCACGGCGGTGTCAGCCACGACATCGTCGACCCCCACACATGGACTTCGGTCAAGAATGTGAAAATAATCAGTCAGAATATGCTCAATGCAATGGTTGAAATCGACCCTGCCAACGCCAAGGAATATCGCCGCAATCACGCTCGTTACGCTGCCCACCTCGACTCGCTCGACAAGGCTTTGACCGAAAAACTTGCGTCCCACCGAGGCGACGCATTCATGGTCTGGCATCCGTCGTTGAGCTACTTTGCCCGTGACTATGGTCTGATTCAGATTCCTGCCGGCAATGCCGACAACAAGGACATTGCAATGGGGGCGCTCAAACACATCATAGATCATGCTGCCGAACACAGCGTCAAGGTCTTTTTCTATCAGAAAGATCTCGACAACCGTCAGGCCGAAAGCCTCGGCTCGCAACTCGATCTGACAAAAATCGACATCAATCCCCTCGCCTACGATTGGGAACGCGAAATCACAGCCATTGCCGATGCCATAGCCTCGACCCCCGTGTCGACGACAACCGACTCAACCGATTCGGAGGCTCATCATCAACACTAATAATAAATGTGGAAAGACATGGATAGCACCACCCGACAAGACACTATCATTTCGCTGCAACACATTTCAAAATGTTGGGAGCACCGAGCTGCGCTCACGGACATAAATTTCGATGTCCGCAAGGGTGATTTCATTGCCATCACCGGGCCGAACGGCGGAGGCAAGACGACGCTGCTACGCATCTTGCTGCGCTTGTTGAAGCCGACGTCGGGCACGGTCACATATTTCCACGATGGCGTTGCCGTCGACTCGCTTTCAATCGGTTATCTTCCTCAAAAGAATCTGATCGATTCCCGATTTCCGATCAGCGTCGAGGATGTGATTGCTTCGGGACTCATCGGTGAGAACATTCCGAAAAGCGAAACAAAAGCCCGTGTCGAAGAAACCACGCGGTTGATGGGACTCGAAAATCACTCCAACGCAAGCATCGGCAATCTGTCGGGCGGACAGTTGCAACGCGCATTGCTCGGTCGCGCAATCATTTCGCGTCCGAAACTCTTGGTGCTCGACGAGCCGCTAAGCTACGTCGACAAGCGGTTTGAACATTATATATATGACCTTGTCAAAAAGCTGTCGGAAACCACCACTTTACTGCTCGTCTCCCACGAGATGTCGACAATCGCAGGCATGGCAAACCGCCACCTTATTATAGACCGTACGCTGACGGAATGTCACTCGTCGCACCACCACGTCCACTACGACTGCGACGAATAAAACGATTTTTTCAAATTCATAAGCGAAAAAACGGCGGCGGCATTTGGAAAATAAAACTAAAAGCTCTAATTTTGTATTGTAAAAATTGAAGAGTAACAAAAAAATTCCACGCCGAAGCACGATTGGGAAACTCATCAATTATTTTTGAAATACCGAGACAAGCTTAGTCGCCCAATGGCGGGCCTCATCCCGAAAGGGAGGCGTAACACCCCGGAGGATTACAAAGGTCGGCGAGCACTCAAATCCTGTCATTCGGAGTTTCATCATCTTCCTTCGGCGTGGTTTCTTAAAAATACAACAGACTGCACCCCCTGCATAAAAATCGGGTGCAGTCTCTTTTTTTAGTCCTATTTCTCGTTTTTTTCTAATTTTCATTATATTATAGGGTTATGATTCAAGAAATATTTCCTAACTTTGCAGTCTGAAAATCATGGGAGTCGCTCGTATGACTCCTTAAAACTATCATTAATCAATAATGGCAACTATCAACATCACATTCCCCGACAGCAGCATTAAGCAGTTTGAAAGCGGTGTAACTCCGATTCAGATTGCCGAATCACTGTCGTCACAACTTGCTCGCGACATCCTCGCAGCATCAGTCAACGACAAGGAATGGGACATCTCTCGTCCGATCACGGAAGACGCATCAATCCGTCTGTTCAAGTGGGACGATCCCGAAGGCAAACATGCGTTCTGGCACTCATCAGCCCACCTCCTTGCCGAAGCTCTTCAAGAACTCTTCCCCGGTGTCAAGTTCGGCATCGGTCCGGCAATCGAAAACGGTTTCTACTATGACATCGATCCGGGCGAACACACCATAACATCAGCCGACTTTACTCGCATCGAGAAAAAGATGCTCGAACTCGCTCAGCAGAAGCAGCCCATCGTCCGCGCCGACATTTCGAAGGCCGACGCTTTGAAGCTCTTCGGCGATCGCGGCGAAGAATATAAGTGTGAGCTCATCAGCGAACTTGAAGACGGCAACATCACGACCTACACGCAGGGAGCGTTTACCGACCTCTGCCGCGGTCCGCACATTGCCAACACTGCTCCTATCAAGGCAGTCAAGATCACTTCGCTTGCCGGTGCGTATTGGCGCGGCGACGAGAAGCGCAACCAGCTCGTCAGAGTCTACGGCATCACTTTCCCCAAGAAAAAGATGCTCGACGAATACCTCGTGCTCCTCGAAGAAGCCAAGAAACGCGACCACCGCAAACTCGGTAAGGAAATGGAACTCTTTGCGTTCTCTCAGAACGTCGGCGCAGGTCTACCCCTTTGGTTGCCCAAAGGCACGGCTCTCCGCGACCGTCTCGAACAGTTCCTCCGCAAGATTCAGAAGCAATACGGCTATCAGCAGGTCATCACGCCCCATATCGGCAACAAGAACCTCTATGTGACTTCGGGTCACTATGCAAAATATGGCAAAGACTCATTCCAACCCATCCATACACCGGAAGAAGGCGAAGAGTATTTGCTCAAACCGATGAACTGCCCTCACCACTGCGAAATCTTCCGCGCACTGCCCCGCAGCTATCGCGACCTGCCCCTGCGCCTTGCAGAGTTCGGCACGGTTTATCGCTACGAACAGAGCGGCGAGCTCCACGGCCTCACCCGTGTGAGAGGTTTCACGCAGGACGATGCCCACATTTATTGCGCTCCTGACCAAATCAAGGGTGAGTTCCTCAAAGTGATGGACATCATCTTCTTCATCTTCAAGGCCCTCAAATTTGAGAACTTCGAAGCTCAGATTTCGCTCCGCGACCCCAACAATAAAGAAAAATATATCGGTTCGGACGAAAATTGGCACCTTGCAGAGCAAGCTATCATCGACGCTTGTGAAGAAAAAGGTCTCAAAGCCCGCAAAGAGTATGGCGAAGCAGCGTTCTATGGCCCGAAACTCGACTTCATGGTAAAAGATGCGCTCGGTCGCAGATGGCAGCTCGGCACAATTCAGGTCGACTACAACTTGCCCGAACGTTTCCAACTCGAATATACCGGTTCCGACAACCAGAAACACCGTCCGGTGATGATCCACCGTGCGCCGTTCGGTTCGATGGAACGTTTCGTAGCCGTCCTGCTCGAACACACAGCCGGTCGCTTCCCGCTCTGGCTCGCTCCCGAACAGGCCATCGTGCTCCCCATCTCCGAGAAATTTAACGACTATGCGTTTAAGGTTGCAGCCGAACTCAACAAGCTCGACATTCGCACCCAAGTTGACGACAGAAATGAAAAAATCGGCAAGAAAATTCGTGACAATGAGCTCAAACGAATCCCGTATATGCTCATTGTAGGCGAAAAAGAAGCAGAAAATGAAGAAATTTCTGTAAGAAAACAGGGCGAAGGTGATAAAGGTTCGATGAAAATTACTACCTTTGCAACCGATTTGACTCGCGAAGTCAACGAAATGATTAATCAATAACCCCCTTGAATGGAGAAAAAACCTTTCGCTCCGCGCCCTCCGCGCCCCAACAACACAAACAACGCTAACGGTCAACGCCGTCCTCTTAACAACGCACGCAAAGAGGAACCATACGCTATTAACGAGCATATCCGCGCACGCGAAGTGCGTCTGGTTGGCGACAACGTTGAAAACGGTATTTACTCAATTCAAGAGGCATTGAAAATCGCCGATGAGCTCGAACTCGACCTCATCGAGATTTCTCCGACTGCCGAGCCGCCGGTTTGCCGTGTGCTTGACTATCAGAAGTTCCTCTATCAGCAGAAAAAACGCCAGAAGGAACAGAAAGCCAAAGCAACGAAAGTCGTAGTCAAAGAAATTCGTTTCGGACCTCAGACCGACGATCATGACTACAACTTCAAGCTCAAACACGCAATCGGCTTCCTCCAAGAAGGCGCAAAGGTGAAAGCCTACGTCTTTTTCAAAGGTCGCTCGATTCTCTTCAAGGAACAAGGCGAAGTGCTCCTGCTTCGTTTTGCCAATGACCTCGAAGAGTATGGCAAAGTCGATCAAATGCCCGTCCTCGAAGGCAAACGCATGATCATCATGCTCAGCCCGAAGAAGAAATAACCGCGGCATCCGCAAAACCAACAGCAAAAAAGCGCGTAGCGTCGACAACCGACGCGCCACAAACGCTGAAAAGCCGTCGCTACGCACTCTCATAGAATTAAAATCATTATTTTAACAATCACAACAAATGCCAAAGATTAAGACTAACTCCGGTGCCAAAAAGAGGTTCGCCCTTACCGGATCAGGAAAGATCAAGAGAAAACATGCCTACAAGAGCCACATCTTGACTAAGAAGACAAAGAAGCAAAAACGCAACTTGACTCACTTCTCAGTCGTTTCACGCGCTGACTCTTCAAACATCAAGGAACTCCTCGCCCTCAAATAAGGTTAGGGTTTTCCTCCGATCTTAAACAAATCGTGATTTCTAATTCAAATTTTTAAACCGAACGGTCAGCCACCTAAACAAAAAAACTAAGTGCATTGACGTGCCGCTGACGTTCACAATTCATTTTTCAAAATGCCAAGATCAGTAAATCATGTAGCTTCAAGAGCTCGCCGCAAGAAAATCCTCAAACTTACCCGTGGTTACTTCGGATGCCGCAGCAATGTTTGGACCGTAGCCAAAAACACTTGGGAAAAAGGTCTCACCTATGCTTACCGTGACCGCAAGGACAAAAAGCGCACATTCCGCGCTCTTTGGATTCAGCGTATCAACGCAGCCGCTCGCGTTGAGGATCTTTCTTACTCAAAGCTCATGGGCCTTATCCACAAAGCAGGTATTGAAATCAACCGCAAAGTCCTCGCTGACCTCGCGCTCAACAATCCCGCTGCTTTCAAGGCTATCGTAGACAAGGTTAAGAACGCTTAATTCACATTAGCCATACCTTATGATCAAGAGCTTCCCTCTGACATTTGTTCAGGGAAGCTCTTGTTTGTTACACCAATATATATACACAATTACACATACACCATGACGGACAACAAAAATTATTCCCCGGCAACGCTTTGCGTCCAAGCCGGCTGGAATCCCGGAAAAGGCGAATCGCGAGTGCTCCCGATCTACCAGAGCACTACGTTTAAATATGAAACAAGCGAGCAGATGGCTCGTCTGTTTGACCTCGAAGATTCAGGCTACTTCTATTCACGCCTGCAAAATCCGACTGTCGATGCCGTGGCTGCAAAAATTGCGGCTCTCGAAGGCGGTGTCGGTGCAATCCTGACCTCATCGGGTCAAGCCGCCAATTTCTTTGCCGCGCTCAACATCTGTCAGAGCGGCGACCACATTGTGTCGTCGTCAAACATCTATGGCGGCACGTTCAACCTCTTCGGTGTCACGTTAAAGAAATTGGGCATCGAGTGTACGTTTATCAACGCAAACGCGTCCGAAGAAGAAATTCAGGCAGCATTCCGCCCCAACACTAAGTTGCTCTTCGGCGAAACGATTTCAAACCCCGGCGGCGAGGTGCTCGACATCGAGAAATTCGCAAAGATTGCACATCGCAACGGCGTGCCCCTCATCGTCGACAATACGTTCCCCACTCCGATCAACTGCCGCCCGTTTGAATGGGGCGCGGACATCGTCACTCACTCTACGACCAAATACATGGACGGTCATGCCGTAGCTGTCGGCGGCGCAATCGTCGACAGTGGCAATTTCGATTGGGATGCTCACGCCGACAAGTTCCCCGGACTGACCACGCCCGACGAATCGTATCACGGTCTGACCTACACGAAATCATTCGGCAAAGGTGCGTACATCACCAAAGCCGTGGCTCAGCTCATGCGCGACCTCGGTTCGATGATGGCTCCTCAAAACGCATTCCTGCTCAACATCGGACTCGAAACACTCCACCTGCGTATGCCGCGCCACTGCGAGAACGCAATGACCGTTGCAAAATGGCTCGAAAACAATCCCAAAGTCAAGTGGGTCAACTATTGTGGTCTTCCCGGCGACAAATACCACGAGCTTGCCAACAAGTATCTCCCCAACGGCTCGTGTGGAGTCATTGCTTTCGGACTCAACGGCTCGCGTGAGGATGCCATCAAGTTTATGGACAGATTGAAATTCATTGCAATCGTCACCCACGTTGCCGACGCGCGCACCTGTGTGCTCCACCCTGCAAGCCACACTCACCGTCAGCTTTCCGACGAGCAGCTTCGCGAAGCCGGCATTGCCCCCGACCTCATCCGTCTCTCGGTCGGAATCGAGGACGTTGCCGACATCATTGCCGACATCGAGCAAGCTCTTGCTTAAAAAGCGTCGAAAGCGAGTAGAGCTTCGTCGCGATTAACCCGAAAAAAATATTCATCATCCAACGAACCGGCTTATCCACCGCGATAGCCGGTTCGCTTTTTTAGCTCAAATATTTTGCAATTTTTGCAATGTCGACCGCCAAATGGATTAAATCATTCGGTTTTTAGGGTAATTTGTAAATAATTTGTAACTTTGCATTCAATTGTGACAAACAGCAGCATTTAAACCTGAAAGGGTTTAAACTTGTCCACGAACAAATTATAACCAAAAATCCACACATTTTTTCAATTCAAAATATATGAGTGACAGGCTTTTTATCTTTGACACCACACTGCGCGACGGAGAGCAAGTGCCAGGATGTCAGCTCAATACAGTCGAAAAAATCGAAATTGCCAAGATGCTCGAATCGCTCGGAGTCGATGTCATCGAAGCCGGATTTCCGGTATCGAGCCCCGGCGACTTCAATTCGGTAATCGAAATTTCAAAAGCTGTGACATGGCCCACGATATGCGCCCTGACCCGCGCCGTCGAAAACGACATCCGTGTCGCCGCCGAAGCATTGAAATATGCTAAACACCCGCGAATCCACACCGGTATCGGCACTTCGGACTACCATATCAAATATAAATTCAACTCCACTCGCGACGACATCCTCGAACGCGCTGTCGGAGCGGTCGCTTTCGCTAAAAAATTCGTTGAAGACGTTCAATTTTATGCCGAAGATGCCGGGCGCACCGACAACGAGTATCTTGCTCGCGTCGTCGAAGCCGTCATCCGCGCCGGTGCGACTGTCATCAACATCCCCGACACGACAGGCTACTGTCTGCCGTCGGAATTCGGAGCAAAAATTAAATACCTCATTGACAATGTCGACGGAATCGACAAAGTTACCATAGCCACTCACTGCCACAACGACCTTGGCATGGCTACCGCCAACACCGTAGCCGGCATCATCAACGGTGCACGTCAGGCGGAAGTGACAATCAACGGCATCGGCGAACGTGCGGGCAACACGTCGCTCGAAGAAGTAGTCATGACCTTCCGCTCCCACAAAGACCTTGCAATCGACACTAATATCAATGCAACGAAAATCACCAACGCAAGCCGTATGGTGTCGAGCCTCATGAATATGCCCGTTCAGCCCAACAAAGCAATCGTCGGACGCAACGCATTCGCCCACTCGTCGGGCATCCATCAGGACGGAGTATTGAAAAACCGCGAAAGCTACGAAATCATCGACCCGAAAGATGTCGGTATCGACGAAAACTCAATCGTCCTCACCGCTCGCAGCGGACGCGCCGCACTCAAACACCGTCTCCACATCCTCGGCATCGACCTCTCGCCCGCCGATCTCGACAAGGCCTATGAGGCGTTCCTCAAACTTGCCGACCGCAAAAAGGAAATCAACGACGACGACATTCTCATGATTGCCGGTCAGCATCGCAAAGCCCTCAACCGCATCAAGCTCGACTTCTTGCAGGTGACGAGCGGTGTCGGCGTCCACTCTGTGGCAAGCGTCGGGCTTGACATTGCCGGCGAGAAATTTGAAGCCTGTGCGTCGGGCAACGGTCCGGTCGACGCAGCAATCTCGGCAATAAAACTTATCATCCGCCGCAAGATGCTCGTCAAAGAATTCCTTATTCAAGCCATCAACAAGGGCAGTAACGACATCGGCAAAGTTCACATGACAGTCGAGCACGACGGCACACCATACTACGGTTTCTCGGCCAACACCGACATCGTTGCCGCAAGTGCCGAAGCCTTCATCGACGCAATCAATAAATTTGTCCGTTAATCAAAAATTAATCAACTCAACCTCTCCCAACTCAGCCATATCATAAAAGCCTCCATATTTCTGACTATGGGAAAAACTCTTTTTGACAAAATCTGGGACGCGCACGTCGTCAACAATATTGACGGCGGGCCGTCGCAACTCTATATCGACCGCCACTATTGCCACGAAGTCACGAGTCCGCAAGCATTCGACGGACTGCGCAAACGAGGTCTGAAAGTATTCCGTCCGGAAAGGACTTATTGTTCGCCTGACCACAACATCCCGACTCTCAATCAAGACAAACCGATTGCCGACCCCGTGTCGCGCAACCAAGTCGAGACGCTCACCCGCAACGCCAACGAGTTTGGGCTGACACTCTTCGGGTTGCGTCATCCGAAAAACGGCATCATCCACGTCATCGGCCCGGAAAACGGACTAACTCTGCCGGGCTATACGATTGTCTGCGGCGACAGCCACACCTCAACCCACGGAGCATTCGGAGCAGTGGCATTCGGAATCGGCACGAGCGAAGTCGAGATGGTTCTCGCATCGCAGTGCATCCTCCAACCCAAGCCCAAAACGATGCGCATCAATGTCAACGGCAAGCTCCGCCCCGGAGTGACAGCCAAAGACATCGCACTCTTCATCATTGCCCGCATGACCACAGGCGGCGCAACAGGATATTTCGTTGAATATGCCGGCGAAACGATTCGCAACCTCTCGATGGAAGAGCGCATGACTGTCTGCAACCTTTCGATCGAGATGGGCGCACGCGGCGGCATGATTGCCCCCGACGAGACGACGTTTGCCTACGTCAAAGGTCGCGACTTTGCCCCCAAAGGTGAAGATTGGGACAAAGCAGTAGCCTACTGGCGCACTCTCCCCTCCGACCCCGACGCTGTGTTTGACCGCGAAATCGACTTCGATGCCGCCGACATCGAACCGCGCATCACGTTCGGCACCAACCCCGGCATGGGCATAGGCATCAATGAGCCGATACCCGCACCGGCCCCTGCCGACGAACCCGGAAAAATCTCCTACGAAAAGTCGCTCGATTATATGGAATTCAAAGTCGGTCAGGTGCTCGCCGGAACGCCCGTCGACTATGTGTTTCTCGGAAGTTGCACCAACGGCCGAATCGAAGACTTCCGTGCTTTCGCCAGCATAGTCAAGGGGCGGAAAAAAGCTCCCGGCGTGACGGCATGGCTCGTCCCCGGCTCTTGGCAAGTCGACGCAAAGATTCGCGAAGAAGGTCTCGACAAGATTTTGAACGATGCAGGCTTTGAAATCCGTCAACCCGGATGCTCGGCGTGTCTCGCGATGAACGACGACAAAGTGCCTGCCGGCAAACTCTCGGTCTCGACGTCAAACCGCAACTTTGAAGGTCGTCAAGGGCCCGGCGCGCGCACGATCCTCGCCGGTCCGCTCGTAGCCGCAGCGTCGGCAGTCATGGGAGTAATCACCGATCCTCGAACCCTCATCTAACAGCAACTCTTTCTTCTCTATACAAAGAAGCAACTCAACGATGAAAGAAAAATTCACGACAATAGTTTCCACCTGCGTACCTCTGCCGATGGAAAACGTAGATACCGACCAGATTATCCCCGCACGATTTCTCAAAGCAACGTCGCGCGACGGATTCGGCGACAACCTCTTCCGCGATTGGCGTTTCGACAGCGAGGGCAATCCGATCAAAGACTTCGTCCTCAACGACCCGACCTACACCGGCTGCGTCCTCGTAGCCGGCAAGAACTTCGGCTGCGGATCGAGTCGCGAACACGCTGCGTGGGCTATCCATGACTACGGTTTCAGAGTGGTCATTTCAAGTTTCTTTGCCGACATCCACAAAAACAACGAGCTAAACAACTTCGTTCTGCCTGTCGTGGTCAGCGAAACATTCCTCTCCGAGCTATTCGACTCGATTGCCTCAAATCCGGCAACAGAAGTCCGCGTCGACCTCCCGACTCAGACTGTCACGAATCTCGCCAACGGAAAAAGCGAACATTTCGACATCAATGCCTACAAAAAACAATGTCTGTCGGAAGGTCTCGACGACATTGAATATCTCCTCTCGAAACGCGCCGACATCGAAGCGTGGGAAGCGCAAAAACAAAACTAATAACTCATCACTCCACCCACTATGGATTTGAAAATAGCAGTCCTCCCCGGCGACGGTATCGGTCCGGAGATCTCTCGTCAAGGCGTCGACGTAATGACTGCCGTCTGTCAGAAATTCGGCCACAACGTCGAGTATCGCTACGCATCGTGCGGAGCCGACGCAATCGACAAAGTCGGCAATCCGTTCCCCGACGAAACGTTTGAAACCTGTCTTTGGGCAGATGCCGTGCTGTTCTCCGCCGTCGGCGACCCGAAGTTTGACAACAATCCCAACGCCAAAGTACGTCCCGAACAAGGGCTGCTCGCAATGCGCAAAAAACTCGGTCTGTTTGCCAACATTCGCCCCGTCGAGACATTCAAATGCCTTATTCATAAATCTCCGCTTCGTCCCGAGCTCGTCGACGGTGCGGACTTCATCTGCATCCGCGAACTGACCGGCGGAATGTATTTCGGCGAAAAATATGAAGATGACGAACGCGCCTACGACACCAATGCCTACACTCGCAAAGAAATCGAGCGCATCCTCCACGTAGCTTTTGACTACGCTCGCCGTCGCCGCCGCCACTTGACGGTGGTCGACAAAGCCAACGTCCTCGCATCGTCGCGTCTGTGGCGCAAAATTGCTCAGGAAATCGCTCCGCAATATCCCGACGTGACCACCGATTTCATGTATGTCGACAACGCTGCCATGCGCATGATTCAAGAGCCGAAATTCTTCGACGTGATGGTCACTGAAAACACATTCGGCGACATTCTTACCGACGAGGGGTCGGTCATCTCCGGCTCGATGGGACTTCTCCCGTCCGCGTCGACCGGCGAGAAAACGCCCGTCTTTGAACCCATCCACGGCTCGTGGCCGCAAGCCAAAGGCAAGAACATCGCCAACCCGTTGGCTCAGATTTTGTCGGTAGCAATGCTCTTCGAACACTTCAACCTCATCGACGAAGGCAAGCTCATCCGCGAAGCTGTCAATGCCTCGCTCGATGCCAACGTCCGCACCCCCGAAATCCAAGTCGAAGGCGGACAAACTTACGGAACTGATGCCGTCGGCTCTTGGATTGTCGACTATATCAACCGCAAATAACCCCCACACTGCCCGCCCCCATCGACCTTTGCAGTCAATGGGGGCGGCTATAAAAAAAACAATATGTGTCTCCATCGCCACCGTCAAATGGTGGTTTGCAATGGGGACACATATTGTTTCTTTTCTGCCGGGTCGATCGACATTCATGCCTGAAATCCGACCCGAAAGACAATTGATGTATCGATCAAAGATCCTCGCAATGTATCATAATCGAATTTATGATACGGCTTGGAAGAATCGGCTTCGCCACATAGTCGTCAATACCGAGAGTATAGCACTCTGAGATATTTTCGTGGTCGGTGAGAGCCGATGTAACGATGATTGCCATTTCCTTCTTTGAATACTTTGTGCGAATTTCTTTGATTACCTTCCATCCGGTGATGTCGGGCATCATCAAGTCGAGCAAAATAATGTCAGGCCTGAAAGCATCGACCTTAGCCAAGGCTTCCACTCCGCTGTAAGCGACTTCATATTTGGCCTGCAAAGTCTTTACGATAGCCGAAAGAAGTTCGACGTTGGTAGGGACATCGTCGACAATCAATATTTTACAATCTTTTACATCCATAAGCGTGCTCTGAACTTTTGCCGACAACCGTTCGCAGACTGTCGGCATACGTTTTACTATTCATTCTTAACCTTATTCAAACCATAGATGTCACCGATGAAACCCGTCCCGGAAATGAGCGAAACTTTATCAATCGAATTAAACTCCGAGTGGGCTGTGCCGACAACAATGGCTTTGTAGACGCTCGGTCGCAACACCGAAGCGTCGGTAGAGACTTCAATCCCATATTCGGCTTTAACCTCCATGGGATCGACCACGGGATCATAGACAGAGACGCGATAGCCACGCTCACGCAAGCAGCCGAAGAGGTCGGCAACCTTGGTGTTGCGAATATCGGCGCAATCGGGCTTGAACGAGAAGCCGAGGATGAGCACTTCGGACTCTTCCGGGCGACATCCTTCGCCGACAAGTGCCTTGTCAAATTCCGATGCCAACCAACTCGGCATCTCCTCGTTGACCTCACGAGCCGCGTGCAATAGCGGAGTTTCGACACCAAGCGACTCTGCCTTACTTATCATATAATACGGGTCGACGGCGATGCAATGTCCTCCGACCAAACCGGGCGAAGCGGGCACGAAATTCCACTTCGTCGAGGCGGCGGCACTGACGTCGCGAATGTCGACTCCAATCGGGTCGAGCATGACACGAAACTCATTGAAAAGCGCAATGAGCACGTCGCGCTGACAGTTTTCAATAATCTTGCAAGCCTCAGCCGTCTTTATGTTGCGCGCTTTGAAAGTGCCGTTTTCGAGCACGGAAGCATAGAGACGGTCTATGCGGTCAGCGGCCTCGGGAGTCGAGCCGCTTGTAACCTTCGTAATCTTTTCAACTGTGTGTTCATGGTCATTGACATTGATGCGTTCGGGCGAGAATCCGACAAAAAAATCCTCGTTGAAACGCATCCCCGACTCTCGTTCGAGCAGCGGAACACAAAGCTCTTCGGTCATGCCGGGATAGACGGTCGACTCGTAGACGACAGTGACTCCTTTTGAAAGCAACTTGCCGATTGTCTTCGTTGCCGACATGAGTATCGAAATGTCAGGTTTGAAATTGTTGTCGATCGGTGTCGGGACAGAAACTATGATAAAGTTACAATCTTTGAGAAGCAACGGATCTGACGTGAACGTCATGTTGCCGCTCGCCAACACTCCGGCAATGTCACAGCCGTGAGCTTCCTCCGACCCGCACTCATCATTTTGCAGATTGAGGATTTTTTCTTTGTCAATATCATAACCAACTGTGGCATATCGTGAGGCAAACAGACACGCCATCGGAAGGCCAACATAGCCCAAACCTACAACTCCGATCCGAATATCGCTTTCGGACGGTGTCGCGACATTAGAGATGTCTTTATCATTGTTTTTCATTCCTATATTCCAACTATCTTTACGATCATAAATATCGGGGGGGGTAATTTACTCATAATTAATTAGTTAATCTGTTTCTATGTTTTATCTAAAATTAATATTCCAACTAATCTTTCTTTCATTGTCGATAGTATTTTTTCATATTCGCTCAATCTGAGCATATCTCGATGTCTTTTTCGGATTCCAAGAGTCCTTATATGATCTCATGAAGAAAAATTCATGGAGATGTGCCGAAATTCGTGCCATGCGCAGGAAATAGCCCGTGTAAGGCGACATGAGGAGAACAAATCGGTAGAGAAACAGATCTTCTCGCCATCTCTCCGACACCCCAAGCACCATCGCGAATGCGACATGGGCAAAACTGACTCGAATGACGTAGCCGAGGAAGAGCACTTCGATCAGATGAGCGTTGTGGGTTATCAAGAGATTGATTATGAAGAAGAGCCACAAGAAGTTGAACACGCAATCATAGAGAATGTTTTCGACATTCGACAACCAGTTGAGAAACGACCAGTTTGACGACGGCAGAAGAATGTCGCGATGCTTGCGTATGCGGAATCTCACGAGCGACCGCGACCAGCGGATGCGCTGATGATAGAGTTTATACCATTTTTCGGGGACATTGGTCATGCAGACGGCATCGGCTGCAAATTTCACCTTATAGCCGGCCTTACGGATTTTCTGAGTCAAATCGCCGTCGAGACCGGGCCCGATGTCCCAATAGCCCACCTCTTGAAGCGTCTTGCGCTCGAATGCGCCAAACGCACCGGAGATGATGTGGTAGATGCCGAGTTCGCTCGTGACGATGCGACCGACTTGTATGCGTTTGAGATATTCAAATGCTTGCAACGACGCGCAAATCGAAGCCTTGTAGTTGCGTACTTTGACACATCCGCCGACGGCTTTCACCTCACTGTCGAGATAGAACGGAATGAGGATTTTTTCGATTGCATCGCGGTCGAGCGACGAGTCGGCGTCGAGATTGATGACATATTTTCCGCGTGCGATGCTTGCTCCGTAGTTGCTGGCAGCCGCCTTGCCGCCACGAGTTTCGAGACGCAGATAGCGATCGATCTTGCCGGCTCGTTCGAGGTCGGAGCAGATCAGTTTTGTATCGTCGTCCGAACCGTCGTCGACGACGATGACTTCAACATTGCGATAGGTCTGCTCATTGAGCGACGTGACGAGCTTGAATATGTGGCGCCCCTCGTTTTTACCGGGGACGAGAATCGAAACCAACGGATTTTCGTGGTGGAGATAGAACGCTGCCTGTTCCTTGTCGCGCTTTTGACGGTCGCGGGTCATCAGCAACCAGAGCAACACGACAACTTCAATAAGATAGTAGCGCGGAAATTCGATGAAAAACAGATACCAATAGGTGTTGAGGATGCTCCTGAGCGTTAGTGCATCCGCCCAGTCGACAAACGAATCAATCCAAGATGTAATTTCGGTCAACACGTTCCTTGTATCCTTTTTCTTATCTGTTAATAATTCGGTTTATTATCACTCAATATATTTATCATGTCAGAATCAGTATCGACAACGCCGAGAGGATGAGCAACACGGTCGAAATCCAGAGCATGATTTTGGTGTAGCGACGGCGGATGCGCAACTCATCTTCCTCGCGTTCGATGTCGCGCGACACAAACGGCTCGACTCTGTCCGAAACCACGATTTCCGTCGCAATCCGTTCGCCCGAGTGATTGCAGACCTCGTAGGGGGCAGATGATATATAGTTCATATTGTGGATAAACTCTTCGATTTTGACTTGCTCTTTCGAGTCGAGGACATCGACGGAGAAACAGATGTGTTGCTCCGGTTCGATTTCATGACTGATCTTGCGGATTACTTTCGACAGTTCTTCGACAAAAATCTGATCCTTTCCGGCATCACGCTTGTCGACGTAGACACTGCCGACGTAGAAAATATTATTGTTGTACGACACCTTGTGTTGCGACAGACGTCGGCACAGACTGCTTTGAATCACCTCCGTGATTCGCTCGGTCGCATTCTTGTTGTTGAGAATCCAGATTTTACCGATCATTGCCGTGACATCCTCAGTCGCATAGTATTCGGTCAACTGCTGACGCAGACGGTTGACGAGCGACGCGTAGTCGAGGTAGTTGTCGTGCATACCTGCCAACTGCGAGAAGATTTCGCCACCCGACGAGAGTAGGCGGATACCTTCGTGGGTAATTTCAAAGAATCGGACATCGTGGGGAACGAGGTTTTTGACATCGACCGTGCTCTCGCAGTTGCAACACGTCGCATTGGTGCGCGGCAGCGAGAAGGTGTCGCCACAATCGTTGCAGGTGAAAACGGTGGCGGGACGATCGTAGTCGACACCGATGTGGCGCAACTGACGGCGACACTTTGGGCAGACGAGCATACCGCCTATATTATATGTGGCCTCCGACGAGACGTTGGCACACCGGAAGTGGTGGATGATGTTTTCGATGCGCAAATCCGCGCTCCCACACTTCGGACAGTTCTCCGTATAGATGATGTGAGAATGGTTACACTTCGGACAGAGGTGTTCCTTGGTCACATATCGGTTGATTTTTATTGCTCCGAGGTCGAGCAATGCCTGATCGAAAGCAAATCGTTCGCGCAAGTGGTAGAGACCGAGCGAATGATAGTGTTCAAAGACAGGATTGACATAGCCGAGCGACGATTTTTCGATCAACTTAAACGAAATGATCGTCTCGCCTCGCGAAAGATGATAGCGGAGTATGTTTGAGAAGAGGTGGTTTGGAGTGGTCGGGCGCGTCGTCTCGCTCTTGATTCCGTAGCGAACACAGTTATCGGAGATCGAGTTGACAATATCCATGAGTTGCTCGCTATCCATGTCATCGAAATAGCCGTCGACAATATTGTCTGCCAAATCCATGCGGCCTTGCAGGCTCTTGCTCATGAACACCGGCTTGTAGCTGCATTTACAAGTCAAGACGGGACTCGCGCCGATAAGCATACCGGCAGCGTGCTTGGGGACATCGGACTTTATGAAAATAAAGTCGAAAAAGTCGGCAAGCAAATCGACGTTTGAATCGACATCGACATAAGAGTCGATGATCAATGCGCGTTTCCGAAATTTATTTCTATATACTCCTATCATTTTTCTATATTCACTCCAAGACTGTCACTGTTAAAGATTTCGCCGTCGATGACAACCGAGGGAGGCTCCGTCCGCCCCAACGAATCGGGAATCGTATAGTAGTGAATCTTTTTGGGATTCATCTTGCTCTTAAACTTGTTGACCCTCACGCGCACGGGCAGATGGCTCGACGTGATCCAGCGCGGGATGGTCTGATAAGGCAGAAAGTCGAAGTAAGCGAGCACCACCTCGGTGTCGTGGGCAAAACTGCTCTGCAAGTGCTTCGGGATTTCCTCGACACGCACTCCGATCATGACCAAACGGGCTTGGAGCGTGATGTCGCTGTTGACAATGATGTCGACAGGGTTGGTCGTTTGGAGATACTTCACCTTGTCGCTGGGGACGTATGCCATCACGCCGAAATTGCTTGCCAGATAGTCGGTCGGCTGCAATTTCATGATCAGTTCCTCTTTAAACGCAATGATCTGCGACGGCATCAGGACATCGATCACCAATCCGCTCACCGGAGCGCAACAATAGTGAATCATATCGTGATTATACAGTCCGAATCCTCCGGGGGCGTATGGCAGACGAGGTTTGTGGCCGCCATAGCCGTTGCCTCGCATATAACCGTTGGTGCGACCAATCATTGAATTATAGATTTCGACCGTAGCCACCTGTTTGCGCAATTTTTGCTCCGTCTCGGCAATCTCGGCATTGAGCTGGTTGAGACGAGTGTTGTCGGTCAGACCGTAGTAAATGTCGGCTTGCTCCGACTCCCGTTGCTTGCGCAACTCGCCGAGCCGTGTGCGCAGGACGGGGATTTCCTGCATCGCCAAACGTGCTTGCAACTCCATGTCGTTGCTCTCGCGGATGACACCGGGAATGGTGTTGATGTCGTGCTGACCGAGGACGTTTGAGAGGAGGATGTAGGAGAAGAGCGTGTCGCCCTGCGCCACGGAGTCGCCAACAGATTTGTAGACATCGAGGACACAGATGTCGTCCATCGCACGAATATGATTTTCATCGAGATTTATATAGCCGTCATATTCGGCATAGACTGTTCTCGTCACTATATAGAACGCCACCAACGCAACTGCTGCGAAGAAAATAAACGCAAAAATCATTTGCTGGCTCGCCAAACGTCGATTTTGCCCACGCAACATCTTCTCGGCAGCCTGTTCTTCCGGAGTCTGATTATAGTGAAATTCGTTCATATCAATGATTCGGTAAAAATCTTTTGAGTGTCGGCATCGTTTAGCCCGGCGACTTTCATAATGTCGATAACGACGACGGCACGGCTGAGCATCAACCGCGACATCCGTTCGAGGCTTTTGAGATATTCATTGTACTCTTCGAGCCGTTGTATGTAGTTATACCCCGACGCTTGACGGCTGTCGTAGGCATTTCGTCTGAGTTCGATATAAGAGGCGAGCTGGTCGAGGTGGACTTTCTCGACTGCAATCGCACGGTTGAGACCTTCGATGCGTTTGATGCCCGAAGTGCATTGCTGACGCACCTTGGCTTCGTCGGCATCGGCTTCCGTGCGGATGATTTCTTTTTGAGTTGCGAGTGCCTTGCGCTTGCGCGACGAATCGTCGTAAAGAGGAATCGTAAACCTCACTCCGACGTCGGCATTGTTGCTGACTCCGCGACCGCTGCTTTGCCAATATGACGACCAGCGGACAAAGGGGGTCAGGCGGGTCGTTGAGAGATAGTTGGTCAGGCGGCTTTCGTTGTCGACGAGTTCTTCGCGCACCTGACGGATGCGGGCATTGTCGCCCAAGGTGGTCACGACTGCCATCAGCTCGGCTGTGTCGACCGAAATTTTTGTCGGAGTCAATCGAACAAGCGGCTGCCCGACAATGTCGGCAGTCACTCCGAGCACCGACAGTTGATATTCGGCATCCATCTTGTCGGTCATCACGTCGACCATCTTATCGTTGCTGATTCGGTCGCGTTCGAGCAAAAATTGGTTTGCTTCGTTGAGGATGTCGAGATTTGCGAGACGGCAGGCAATTGCAATAGCCGTGTAGCCATTGTAGACTTCTGTCAGGACTTCGACGGCTTCATCATAGACGCCCTCGCCCATCAGTTTTGCCTGACGCAGACGGTCGAGTTCGTTGGTGAGAGCTATCTTCCGATACTTTTCACGCCCTTGATAGAAACGACTGTTGATGATGTTCCAGCCGAGTTCGGCTTGAGCTTTCGCACGATAGCGCGAGACGTCGTCGTCATCGGCATCGCTGACCGCCATTTCATCGGGGCGGGCATAGAGTTGACCCGTCACTTCAAGACCCGTGTGGCGACGGAGCGCAGCAGCCTCGTCGGTGGTCTTTGCTGCAAACAGCGAGTCACTGAGCAGGATTTCGCGCGTCACGGAGCGGACTCCGATCGAGGGCGCGACGACTTCGACCGAGCGGTCGAGCATTGAATCAAGTTGTAGGAATCGGGTGCGGAAGTGGGTCAAGACATCCGCATTGTTCAAATTGTCATAGATGAGCATCTTCGGGCTGAAAACACGAGTGCCGTCATCGCCACCCTTGTTTTGTGCCGAAATGATCGGTTGCATCACCACAACAATCACCAACAATATTAATAACTGATTCCGTTTCAAAACTTTTTCAATGAATGAATGTAAGTATGTATTCCAGACGGTTTCGAGACCGTTTTATTTAAGGTAAGATTCCGATTTTTTATCGGAGAAAAGCAGTGTGACACACGTTTCTTTTAAAAAGTCTGCCACACTGCTTTGACTATTTTTCTTATCGCTTAACTTGTTTTAGTTCAAACGGTCAGAGAGTTTGAATACTTGGAGACGGTCTTTGCCGTAAGCTACATAGATGTTATTGGTAACGGGGTCTATGCATACATAGTTGGCAGAATTTTCACCAGCTGATTTGTGAGCGATTCTCTTGCCTGTCTTATCGAGGACGAGGACTCCGCGGCTACCGCAAGCGAGGTAGATGTAGTTGCTATCGAATGCGCAACCGTTGCAAGAGCCAAGAACTTTGGAACCATCAGATTTCATATCTGTGTATACCCACTTTTCATTTCCGGCTTTGTCATAGCAAGCAAATCCATTGCGACCTTTGCAGACATATACATTGTCACCGTCGATTGCCACCACGTTTTTACCGTTGTTAGGAGCGATCTGACCAACTTCAAATGTAGCCTGAGCGTTGTCGATGCTGCCGGCATTGAAGATGCGGATTTCGCCGTTGCCTGAAATAGTATCAGTGTATGTTTCTTTAAAGTTCAAGCCTGCGATTGTCGAGCCTGCGATTGCCAAGTGCTTAGCTTTACCGCTTGTAGCAACCGTTGCAAGCTGTTCTTCAATGCTATTGCGGTTATACGAAGCATAGCCACCGGTGTAAGCAACATGAATCTTGTCACCGTCTACAATCACTGCGTTTGCGTCGCCCTTAGCAGCCATTTCTGACTTATCAACTGCAACAACCTGCATAGGCTGATAATTATTGCCATTCTCGACCTCTGTCTTCCAAGTATCAAAGCTTCCATCAGCACGGAGTGCGAGAGTAGCGAAAATTGCGCCATTCTTTGAAGAATTTCCGGCAAGGATCACACGGCTGTTTGAAGCGTCTACGCAGAGGTGGTTAAATTCGAGGTCTTCTCCCTTAGCTTCAACATATTGATTGATAGTAGTTGAATAAGGTGAGGGTGTAAAGACTTCAACACATCCGGCTTGTTTATCACCGCGAAGGTGATACGAAACATAGAGTTTGCCATTTGCGGGCTGAACGCAAGTTGCAGAGATGTCATGAGAATGGTCTTCTGGATAAGTAATAGTAGAAATCAAATCAAGTTTCTTTCCATTAATGTCCTCCGTACCTGCGCTTACATAGCCATCGTTTCCACAAACAGCATCAGCTGCAATTTCATATTTAACTTCGCTTGCGAACGCTACATTGGCTTGGAAATCTATTTGATCTTTATTATAGACTTCAGTTCCGCTGTTAGGATAGAACTTAGAACATTCAACAACGAAATAAGAATTTTGACCGGGAGTTTTAAGGATTTTAGTCGACAAACCTCCATTCCACTTCATTGTTTGTGCGCAAACGACAGCATTTGCATTGTCGCCATCAATTGTAATATTGGCGTTATTGCCGTCGTTTTCATTTTCATAACTTCCGCAACGAACAATACTGTAGTTCTGAACATGAATTTCGCTACCGGCACATTGATAAATATCTTTTGCATAAAGACGATTTACATACGCTCTGGCTCCATTGCTATTCATTGAAAATTTCTCATCAGCATGAATAGAGCAACCGCTATAAAGATTTCCATTATTTATAATTGAAATATTCTTAGCATATACTTTACCGGAAACATTTACGAGACCGTCAATTGAAAGATCGGTAACAACAGTTGTATCTTTTGCAATAGCTTTAAGATCGCCTTCAACGTTTACGCGAGCACCCGATGCAATAGTTATATCCTTAGCCAAAAGGTTTCCGCCGGCAACAAAGCGACCTTGAATTTTCAATTTTTTATCAGTTCTCAAACCGGAAATTTCGCCGTCATTGAAGAATGCTCCTCTTTGACCGACATAAATTTCATCATGAACTGATGAAAATTTGCCATAGTTGTAATATTCAAGATTAGTACCCATGGCAATATCGTTATCTGACGCAGTATACTCAACCGAGCCTTTTTCAAGAATGACGATCTTGGCTTTGTTGACGTTCCAAAAGTTTGAAACTATAAGTTTACCGGCAACAAATATTTCAGCATCATTCATTGATGCTTTAAGAGTACATTCAACGCTATCCGGCACAATATACTTACCATTCAGTCCAAGATTTTGTGCTGTAACAGTAGTAAGATCAACTGCTTTATCATAACTCCAAGTCGATTGATCCGGCATAGCAAGGCCTTCGAGCAATTCGCTCGAAGCCGCAGCACGCGATGCTCCTGACTTATAATTAGTCACTCGCGATGAAAGCGCAGCAACATCTGTGACTGACGACACTTCAACACCATACTTTTCAGCGATTTGAGGTTTGTTAACATTCAAATCGTTGTCGTCGCTACAAGCGGCAAACATAAGTGCTGCACAACTAACGGCAGCAAAACTACGAAATTTTGTCATAGTTTTTCACTAAAAATTAATATAGTCCAACTAATTAAATGCTCGGATTAACAACGCCGAAACATCCATTCTTTTGGGAATAAAAGATGATTGTTTATTAAATTACGGAACGATATTGTGTTTATCGACGCACAAAGTTATAACTAATCTCGCACATTACCCCCCCCAATTTGTTAATCTTAGTTAATTCCGTATCGTAAGTATTAAATTTCCCGCTTTCATCGGTCGGATTGTTACAACTTTGTAACAAAAGTCGTATCAAGGGCATAGTGCAGACCTTGATACGACTTTTATTTTAACATTCGACGGGAAAATTATTCCCATTCGATAGTTGCCGGCGGCTTCGACGAGATGTCGTAGCAAACGCGGTTGACACCACGCACCTTATTAATAATATCATTGCTGACTTTCGCCATGAAATCGTAGGGAAGATGCGCCCAATCGGCAGTCATTGCGTCGGTCGACGTTACGGCACGGAGAGCAATCGCACGCTCGTATGTACGCTCGTCGCCCATGACTCCTACGCTCTGAACAGGCAGGAGTATTGCGCCTGCTTGCCAAACCTTGTCATAGAGATCCCAGTCGCGCAGACCTTGAATGAAAATATCGTCGGCATCTTGGAGGATGCGCACCTTTTCGGGGGTGATGTCGCCGAGGATACGGACTGCCAAGCCGGGACCGGGGAACGGATGACGCTTGATGAGATGTTCGGGCATTCCGAGCTGACGACCTACGGCACGAACTTCGTCTTTAAAGAGGAGGCGAAGCGGCTCGCAGAGTTTGAGGTTCATTTTTTCGGGGAGACCGCCAACGTTGTGGTGGCTCTTGATTGTAGTTCCGGTAATCGAAAGACTTTCGATGCAGTCGGGGTAGATTGTGCCCTGAGCGAGCCATTTGACATCGGTAATTTTGTGAGCCTCAGCGTCGAATACATCGATGAAGCCTTTGCCGATAATCTTACGCTTGCGTTCGGGTTCGGTCACTCCGGCGAGCTCGCTGAAGAATTTTTCGGAAGCGTCGACACCGATGACATTGAGCCCGAGACATTCGTAGTCATGGAGCACGTTGCGGAACTCGTTTTTGCGCAGCATACCGTGGTCGACGAAGATACAGGTGAGGTTCTTGCCGATTGCACGGTTGAGCAATACGGCTGCAACCGACGAGTCGACACCGCCGCTGAGTCCGAGCACCACTTTGTCGTCGCCAAGCTGAGCTTTGAGCTGAGCGACAGTACTTTCAATGAACGATTCGGCTGTCCAGTCCTGCTTGCCACCGCAGATGTCGACGACGAAGTTGCGGAGGAGCTGAGTGCCGTGTTCAGAGTGGAAAACTTCCGGGTGGAACTGCACACCCCAAGTCTTTTCGTCGGCGACACGATAGGCAGCGATTGCAACCTTGTCGGTCGACGCGATGACGTTGAATCCGTCGGGGATTGCAGTGATGGTGTCGCCGTGGCTCATCCAAACCTGACTTCCGACAGGGATATTTTTAAACAGCACGTCGGAGGTGTCGATCTTGTCGAGGTGGGCGCGACCGTATTCACGCGACGGAGCCGGCTCGACGCTGCCGCCCGAAGTGTAGGCGATAAACTGTGCGCCGTAGCAGATGCCGAGCACCGGCAAATGTCCGCGCAGACGGTCAAGTTCGGTTTTAAACGCCTTCTCATCATAGACCGAGAAAGGCGACCCCGAGAGAATCACTCCGATGACGGAGGGATCGTCGTAGGGAAACTTGTTGTAAGGAAGAATCTCGCAATATTCGCCCAACTCGCGCACACGACGTCCGATTAGTTGTGTGGTCTGAGAGCCGAAATCGAGAATTATAATCTTTTCCTGCATAATGTAGATTTGAAGGGGAAGATATAGGTGAGATGTTGTTGTTTGATTGTCGTTGTTTGCGGACGGAACTTCTATTCCGTCCACAAAGGTAAGCAGATTTCACCGAACTTTTAGGCGGATAGCGCAAATTTTTGAAACTGTTTTCAAAAATTCCCCCGATTTTATGTACTTTTGCAGTCCAAAAATGGGAAATGAGTTCCAATAACGGATTGATTATATATAATTTTCAACATTTCATCAACACACGTCAATCACTATGAGCAAAGCCAAAATATCAGTGACTTTCATGCTGCTCGCAGTCACATTCTGCGTCTGTCTGATAGTCAGCAACCTCATGGAAATCAAGACCGTCGACCTCGGGCCTCTCACAATCACGGCAGGAGTCATCGTCTTCCCGATTTCTTATATACTCAACGACTGCATTGTCGAAGTCTATGGCTTCAATAAGGCCCGGCTCGTCATCTGGCTCGGCTTCATCATGAATATGCTTGTCTCGCTGCTACTCCAACTCGGCATCTGGCTTCCGAGCGCAGACTCGTGGACGGGACAAGAGGCCATGGAGACAATCTATGGAGCCGTCCCCCGCATATTTGCAGCGAGCTTCATTGCATTTCTCTGCGGCTCGATGGTCAACGCCTACGTCATGTCGCGCATGAAAATCGCTTCCGGCGGACGAAGATTCTCACTCCGCGCAATCGTCTCGTCGCTTTGGGGCGAGGGCGTCGACTCCGTGATATTCTTTCCGGTAGCGTTTGGCGGCGTGTTGCTGTGGGACGAGATCGTGATGCTGATTGTCACGCAGACCCTACTCAAAACTATCTATGAAATCCTAATCCTTCCCGTGACGCTCAAAGCCGTCAAAATCCTCCGCGACCACGAAGGTGGCGACGTGACCGACCGCCCGGGTATGTCATATAAATGGTGGAAAATCAATGAAATCTGATTGGATATGGTTTGACCTCGACGATACGCTGTTTGACTTCAAACGTAACTCGCGAATCGCCCACGACATCATCTTTGACGAGTGTCGGCTCGACCGATTCTTTGCCACTCCCGACGAATGGTTTGAAGTCTACGAGCATCACAACCTCGACCTTTGGGCTCGCTACAGCCGCGCGGAAATCACGCAGGATTTCTTGCGCATCGACCGCTTTGCGACACCCCTGCGTCCGCGTTGGGACGGCGACGAAACCGGCCTACTCGAATTTGCCGCCAAGCTCGACCCCCTCTATCTGACTCGTCTCGCCGAGCAAACGCGACTCATCGACGGCTCTATCGAAATCCTCACGCACCTGCGTGCGCACGATTATAATATAGGTGTATTGAGCAATGGATTCAAGGGTGTCCAACACCGCAAAATCGAGAACACGGGTCTTGCTCCGCTGATCGACCTCATCGTTCTCAGCGACGACATCGGAATCAACAAACCCAACCCCGCAATCTATGCCTACGCGATGGAAAAATCAGGAGTGACAGCTCCCGAACGCCACACAATGGTCGGCGACAACCGCTCGACCGACATCGCCGGCGCACTCGCATCGGGCTGGCGTGCAATACTCCTCGACCCCTCCGCTCAGCAACTCTCGACAGACCCCGACGGCGTAGTCGTCACGCCCCGACTCGAACTCCTCCGTCCGATATTTTGTGGCGAAAACAGTGAATCATCATTCTAACATGGTGAAAAAGTGAATTTTAAATGAAAATTTCGGCACAAACATAGCTGATAATTCAAAAAAAGTTCCGATATTTGCACTTGCAAAAAAAATCAGCGTCGCCCGACGACGCAACATTAAAGATATTAACCAATTATAAAATTAATATTGTAATGACTAAAGCTGACATTGTCAACGAGATTTCGAAATCTACCGGCATCGACAAAGCCAACGTGCTCGAAACCATTGAAAAGTTCATGGAAACCGTGAAAGAATCTCTTTCAAACGGCGAGAACGTTTATCTTCGCGGATTCGGTAGCTTCATCACAAAGGTTCGTTCTGAAAAGACAGCACGCAACATTTCAAAGAACACTACTATCATCATCCCCGAACACCGCATCCCCGCTTTCAAGCCCGCAAAGGTGTTTATGGAAGAAGTTAAAGAACAGAAATAAAAAAACTATTGTTTAATCAATAAATACAAATTCTAACCATGCCCAGCGGAAAGAAAAGAAAAGGCCACAAGATGGCTACGCACAAACGTAAAAAACGCCTTCGTAAGAATCGTCACAAGAAGAAATAATCCGGGTTAAAGCCTGCAAAAATCTTCTTGCTGCGTTAAAAAAAGCAGCGTAAATAACACAAAGAACAAACTCTTGACAGGCGCACATCCATCGGAGTCCCTTTTCAAAGTTTGTTCTTTGCGTTGTTTGTCAGAACCGTTCCTCGGGAAAAATATGGCTTCGACAGCTCCCAACGGTCGCGCAACGCCACCTCCACGAGACATCGCCATCGCCACCCCGCCCCGACCCTCTACCCAATCCTCAAAAACCTCTCATCTCCCAAACAATCTTTCAACACAAAGATTAAAACCGACTAATGAAGAGTGAACTAATTGTAGACGTACAGCCCGGCGAGGCTTCGATAGCCTTGCTTGAGGACTCGCGGCTCGTTTCCCTCCAAAAGGAAGCGCGCAACATCGCCTACGCCGTCGGTGACATCTATCTGGCAAAAGTCAAAAAACTGATGCCGGGTCTCAACGCCGCCTTCGTCAACGTAGGCTACGAAAAGGACGCATTTCTTCATTACTTGGATCTTGGTTCACAATTTTCAACCTATTCGGCTTTCATTAAAAGCTCAATACTTGAAAAGAAATCCGACGTTTCAGTCCCGAAGCTCAAACGTCTCCCCGACATCGACAAACACGGGTCGATAACCAATACTCTCGAACCCGGACAAGAACTGCTTGTCCAAATCGTCAAAGAACCGATTTCGTCAAAAGGTCCGCGACTGACGACTGAAATCACTTTCACGGGACGCTACATGGTCTTGATCCCCTTCGGCGACAAAATTTCTATCTCGCAGAAAATCAAAACGACGGAAGAAAAACTCCGCCTGCGACAGCTCGTCGAAAGCATCAAACCTAAAAATTTCGGAGTCATCATCCGCACATCTGCCGAAGGCAAAAGCGTGCGCGAACTCCACCATGAGCTCAAAACACTGCTCAACTGTTGGGAAGAAACAATTGCAAAAGCCCGCACAGCCTCAGCTCCGACACTCGTTTTTGAAGAAGAAAGCCGCATCGTCGGAATGTTGCGCGACGTTTTCAGCCCCACATTCGAAAGCATCCATGTCAACGACAAGGAAGTCTACGGTCAAATCTCAAAGTATGTCAATCTGATTTCGCCCGAGAGCAAAGACATCGTCAAACTCTACGAGGACAAAATTCCGATTTTCGACCATTTCAACATCACCCGCCAAATCAAATCATCGTTTGGTAAAACGGTGTCGTTCAAGTCGGGTGCCTACGTAATCATCGAACACACCGAGGCTCTCCACGTCATCGACGTCAACTCAGGCAACCGCTCGAAAGCCGCAGCCGATCAGGAAAGCAATGCCATCGAAGTCAACCTTCGTGCCGCCGACGAAATCGCCCGCCAACTGCGCTTGCGCGACATGGGCGGCATCATTGTCATCGACTTCATTGACATGAACAAGGCCGAACACCGCCAAACTCTCTACGAACACATGCGCGAAGTGATGGCTAACGACCGTGCCCGCCACAACATCCTCCCCCTGAGCAAATTCGGATTGATGCAAATCACACGCCAGCGCGTAAGACCCGTCCTCGACATCGACACAACGGAGGAATGTCCCTCCTGCCACGACAAAGGCAAAGTCCGCCCCTCGCTCCTCTTCACCGACGTGCTCCACGAAAAGCTCGACTACCTCGTAAACGTTTTAAAAGTCAAGCACTTCATCCTCTACGTCCACCCCTTTGTCTCGGCTTATCTTAAAAAAGGATTCCCGTCGCTCTATCGCAAATGGCAACTCGAATTCGGCTTCAACTTCCGAATCGTCCCCGACGAATCTCTCGCCTATCTTCAATATAAAGTGATCGACCGTCAGCGAAACGAAATCGACCTCCACGAAGAAAAAGACGTCGACTCATCGGCATCCAAATCAAAATCAAAAGCCAAGAACCGATCCAAGGAAGAATAAAGCATCTTTCGCAACGATCAATATTAAAAATCAAGACATTAACCTCCGTCAAGCACCACCAAATGCAACGACGGAGGTTTTTATGTTTTACAACATAGCATTTTTTTTTGCCACCTTAACAAGTGGTTGTATATTTGTGGGCACGAATAAGTGTAAAATCAACACTTATTCTAACTATAAAATCAATTCCAACACATAAACCATCGAAATTCACCCAACCATGAAACGGATTTCACAACTCATTGCAACCTGCGGCATCGGCATCATGCTGGCAGCCTGCGGCGGAAGCCAAAACACCGACAACCTCACAAAATCAGGCATCGACCCGACCAAATTCATAGCCGAATACGATGGGAAACCGACTGCACTCTACACCCTCCAAAATGAAAACGGAATGGAAGCCTGCATCACAAACTTCGGCGGACGCATCGTCTCGCTCATGGTCCCCGACCGCGACGGCAACTTCCACGACGTAGTCCTCGGCTTTGACAGCATTGCTGCATATTTCCCCGAAAACAATCAAACAGATTTCAGCGCGGCAATCGGACGCTATGCCAACCGCATCAACAAAGGTCGCTTCGTCATCAACGGCGACACCGTAAAACTCCCGACCAACAATTTCGGTCACTGCCTCCACGGCGGCCCGACAGGTTGGCAATATAAAGTCTACGATGCCAAGCAACCCAACGACACGACCGTCGTACTGACTCTGCAATCGCCCGACGGCGACAACGGCTTCCCCGGCAACGTCACCGCACAAGTCACCTATAAACTGACCTCCGACAACCGCCTTGACATATCATACGAAGCCGTGACCGACAAAGCGACTGTCATCAACATGACCAACCACGCCTACTTCAACCTCAACGGCGACCCCTCTCAACCGATTACAGACAACACCCTGCTCATCAACGCTTCGACCTACACTCCTGTCGACTCGACATTCATGACCACCGGCGAAATACTCCCCGTTGCCGACACCCCGATGGACTTCTCCACTCCTCGCATCATCGGCGAGCGCATCGATGAGACTCAATTCGAGCAAATCAAAAACGGCAAGGGATATGACCACAACTGGGTGCTTGACACGAAAGGCGACGACAGCCTGATTGCAGCCCGACTCCAATCGCCGTCGACAGGCATCGTCCTTGAAGTCCTCACCGACGAACCCGGCATCCAAGTCTACTCCGGCAACTTCCTCGACGGAACAATCACTGGCAAAAACGGCAAAGTCTACAACCAACGCGCCGCAATCTGTCTCGAAACCCAACACTATCCCGACAGTCCCAACAAACCCGAATGGCCATCAGTCGAACTCCGTCCCGGAAACATCTACAAGAGCCACACTGTCTTTGCCTTCTCTACCGACAACAAATAATCTTCACCAATAAAATATTCTTAACTAAAAAAATCTAATAAAGTATGGCATTACTCGACTGGCTTGTCATCGGCATATTTGCCCTTGCTCTTGTCGGAATCATCGTTTGGGTGATGAGACAAAAGCAAAACAATGCCGCTGACTACTTTCTTGGAGGAAAAGACGCAACATGGATTGCAATCGGTTCCTCTATCTTTGCATCAAACATCGGCTCCGAACACCTCATCGGACTCGCCGGCTCTGGCGCATCGTCAGGCATGGCGATGGCCCACTGGGAAATCCAAGGCTGGATGATCCTCATCCTCGGATGGGTATTCGTCCCCTTCTACACACGCTCGATGGTCTACACCATGCCCGAGTTCCTCGAAAAACGATTCAATCCGCAGTCTCGCACAATCCTCGCCACAATTTCTCTCATCAGCTACGTGCTCACCAAAGTAGCCGTCACCGTCTACGCCGGCGGACTCGTCTTCCAGCAAGTGTTCGGCATTCAGGAAATCTGCGGAATTGACTTCTTCTGGATTGCAGCAATCGGACTCGTCCTCATCACCGCCCTCTACACAATCTTCGGCGGTATGAAATCCGTGCTCTACACCTCCGTTCTCCAAACCCCCATATTGCTCCTCGGCTCGCTCATCATCCTCGTCCTCGGACTTAAAGAACTCGGTGGTTGGGACGAAATGATGCGCATCTGCTCGAGCGTCACCGTCAACGACCACGGCGACACCATGGTCAACCTCATCCGCAGCAATGACGACCCGCAATATCCGTGGCTCGGCGCACTCATCGGCTCTGCCGTAATTGGCTTCTGGTATTGGTGTACCGACCAATTCATTGTCCAGCGCGCACTTTCAGGTAAAAACGAAATGGAAGCCCGCCGAGGCACCATCTTCGGAGCCTACCTCAAACTCCTGCCCGTATTCCTATTCCTCATCCCCGGTATGATTGCCTTTGCAATCCACCAAAGCTCAATCGCAGCCGGCGGCGAAGGCTTCCTCCCGCTCCTTGCCAACGGCAACGTCAACTCCGACGCAGCCTTCCCGACACTCGTTGCCAAACTTCTCCCTGCCGGAGTCAAAGGTCTGATTGTCTGCGGTATTCTCGCCGCACTCATGTCGTCGCTCGCATCGCTCTTCAATTCATCGGCGGCTCTCTTCACAATCGACTTCTACAAACGCTACAAACCCAACACCGATCCCAAGAAACTCGTGACGATCGGTCAGATTGCAACCGTAGTCATCGTCATCCTCGGCATCCTTTGGATTCCCGTCATGCGCTCTGTCGGCGACGTCCTCTACCTCTATCTCCAAGACGTTCAGTCAGTCCTCGCCCCCGGTATCGCAGCCGCATTCCTCATCGGTATCCTCTGGAAACGCGCATCTGCTCAGGGCGGTATGTGGGCACTTCTCTCCGGCCTCATCGTCGGTCTGACACGCCTCGGCGCAAAAGTCTATTACAGCAATGTCGGAGCTGACGCAGACGGCAGCCTGTTCCAATACGTCTTCTATGACTGCAACTGGCTCTTCTTCTGTGGCTGGATGCTCGCCTTCTGTCTCGCCGTCGGCGTAGTCGTCTCGCTCTTCACTCAAGCACCCGACCAACAGAAAATCAAAGGTCTCGTGTTCGGCACATCGACAGCCGAACAGCGCGCCGCAACCCGCGCAAGCTGGAATCACTGGGATGTTATCCACTCGGTTATCATCCTTGCAATCACAGTTGCGTTCTACATCTACTTCTGGTAAAACAAACACAGACCGTTCGGAATGTACTACAACAATAATCCGCGTTTTTTCGTATCGGTCGACTGCATCATCTTCGGCTTGGTCGAGGGGAAGCTCTGCCTTCTCCTCACCAAACGCAGATTTGAGCCGGAAAAAGGCAAATGGTCGGTCATGGGCGGATTCGTTCAAGACGATGAGAGCGTCGACGATGCCGCTCGTCGAGTACTCCGCCAACTGACCGGACTTGAAGACATCTACATGGAGCAAGTCAAAGCATTTGGAGCAATCGACCGTGACCCCGGCGAGCGAGTCATATCCGTAGCCTACTACGCCCTCCTCGGACCGACCGAATATGACCCCGAGCTGCTCGAAAAGCACGAAGCTGTGTGGGTCGACATCGACCACCTCCCCACACTCGGCTTCGACCACCCCGAAATGGTCAGAAAAACATTGAAACTCATCAGAGCCAAATGTATGTATGAGCCAATCGGGTTCAACCTTCTCCCCGAGATGTTCACGCTCACCCAACTGCAATCACTCTATGAGACAATCCTCGGCGAACCGCTCGACAAACGCAACTTCCGAAAGCGAATAGCCGACACTGCCTGCATCGAAAAAACTGAATTTATCGACAAGACAAGTTCGCGACGCGGAGCTTCGCTCTATCGCTTCAACGACAGCGTCTATCTCTCCCATCCCAAATTTAAAATCTGAAAACTACAACCAACAACTCCTAAAAAAACAATAAAGCTATGTATTCAAACTATGAAATATGGTGGGTTACCGGCGCCCAGCTCCTCTATGGAGGCGATGCCGTGGTCAGCGTTGACAATCACTCAAAAGAAATGGTCGACGGACTCAACAACTCCGGCCTTCTTCCCGTGAAAGTAGTCTACAAAGGCACTGCCAACTCCTCGCGCGAAGTTGAAGACATCATGAAAGCAGCCAACAATGACCCGCGTTGTGCAGGTATCATCACTTGGATGCACACCTTCTCACCCGCAAAAATGTGGATTCACGGACTCAAAGTCCTCTCCAAACCCCTCCTCCACTTCCACACCCAATACAATGCCGAAATTCCTTGGGACACTATGGACATGGACTTCATGAACCTCAACCAAAGTGCCCACGGCGACCGCGAGTTCGGTCACATCTGCGCCCGTATGCGTGTGCGCCGCAAAGTTGTCACCGGCTATTGGAAAGACCCCAAGACTCTCGAGCGCATCGCCGTTTGGCAGCGCGTCTGCGTAGGCTGGGCTGACGCTCAGGATATGCTCATCATCCGCCTCGGCGACCAGATGAACAACGTAGCCGTGACCGACGGCGACAAAGTCGAAGCTGAAATCCGACTCGGCTACCACGTCGACTACATGCCGTTCAGCGCACTCATGCCCTACTTCGACAGCATTGCCGACGCCGATGTCGACAACCTCGTCGGCGAATACTTCCGTCTCTACGCCCACGATGCCGCTCTCGAAGACAAATCTACCGAAGCCTACAAAAAGGTTTGGAACTCGGCAAAAGCCGAACTCACCCTCCGCGCCATGCTCAAAGACAAAGGAGCCAAAGGCTTCACCACAAACTTCGACGACCTCGGCGATGTCAACGTCGAAGAATCCGGACGCGGATTCGACCAAATCCCCGGACTCGCATCGCAGCGACTCATGGCTGAAGGCTACGGCTTCGGCGCAGAAGGCGATTGGAAATCGGCAGCCCTCTACCGCACCCTTTGGGTGATGACCCGCGGCATGGAAGGCGGATGCTCATTCCTCGAAGACTACACCCTCAACTTCGACGGCAAGCAAAGCTCAATCCTCCAAGCCCACATGCTCGAAGTCTGCCCCCTCATCGCCGAAGAGCGTCCGCGCCTCGAAGTCCACTTCCTCGGCATCGGCTATCGCAAATCACAGACCGCACGCCTCGTCTTCACATCCAAACCCGGCGCAGGTGTCACCGCAACCGTCGTCGATATGGGCAACCGCTTCCGCCTCATCGTCAACGATGTCGAATGCATCAAGTCCAAACCACTCCCCAAACTCCCCGTCGCATCAGCTCTTTGGATTCCCCAACCCGACTTTGAAACCGGAGCAAGCGCATGGATTCTCGCCGGTGGCACACACCACTCATGCTTCTCCTATGCCATCACGCCCGAGTTCTGGGAAGACTACGCCGAAATTGCAGGCATCGAAATGGTCCACATCGACAAAGACACAACCATCGAAAACTTCAAAAACTCGCTCCGTCTCGGCGAAGTCTACTATATGCTCAACAAATCTCTCTACCTCTAACGAGCCACGCACAAACACTCATGAAACTCGACCCCAAATCAACAATCGAGCAAGGCAAAGCAATCCTCGGCATCGAATTCGGCTCGACGCGCATCAAAGCCGTCCTGATCGATGACGACAACAAACCGATTGCCCAAGGCTCACACGAATGGGAAAACCAACTGGTCGACGGACTTTGGACTTACAGCATCGAAGCCATTTGGACCGGCCTGCAAGACTGCTACGCCGACCTCCGCGCCAACGTCAACAAAAACTACGGCATTGAGATCACCAATCTTGCAGCCATCGGCATCAGCGCAATGATGCACGGCTACATGCCCTTCGACAGCAAGCAGGAAATCCTCGTCCCGTTCCGCACATGGCGCAACACGAACACAGCCGAAGCAGCCGCCGCGCTCTCCAATCTGTTTGTCTTCAACATCCCCCTCCGTTGGAGCATCTCCCACCTCTACCAAGCAATTCTCAACGGCGAGCCACACGTCAAAGACATCGACTATCTGACCACCCTCGCCGGCTACATCCACTGGCAACTGACCGGCAAACGAGTGCTCGGCATCGGCGACGCATCCGGAATGATACCCATCGACTCGGAGACCAACGACTACTCCGCCGAAATGGTCGACAAATTCAACAGCCTCGTCCAACCGCAAGGCTACTCATGGACACTTCTCGACATCATGCCCGAAGTGCTCCTCGCAGGAGCCGATGCAGGCAGCCTGACAGCCGAAGGCGCATCGCGTCTCGACATCTCCGGCAACCTCCGCCCCGGCATCCCCTTCTGTCCCCCCGAAGGCGACGCCGGAACAGGAATGGTTGCGACCAACGCCGTCCTCAAACGCACAGGCAACGTCTCGGCAGGCACCTCTTCATTCTCAATGATAGTCCTCGAAAAAGCCCTATCGAAACCCTACGAAATGATCGACATGGTGACGACCCCCGACGGCAGCCCCGTCGCGATGGTTCACTGCAACAACTGCACCTCCGACCTCAACGCATGGGTCAACCTCTTCAAAGAATATCAAGAACTGCTCGGAGTCCCCGTCGACATGAACCAAGTCTTCGGACTGCTCTACAACAACGCCCTCAAAGGCGACCCCGACTGCGGCGGACTCATCTCCTACAACTACATCTCCGGCGAACCCATCACCGGACTTGCCGAAGGACGTCCGCTATTCGTCCGTTCAGCCGACGACAAATTCAACCTCGCCAACTTCATGCGCGCCCACCTCTGCGCATCCGTCGGAGTCTTGAAAATCGGCAACGACATCCTCTTCAATGACGAAAAAGTCGAAGTCGACCGCCTCACAGGTCACGGAGGACTCTTCAAGACACCCGGAGTCGGACAGCGCATCCTCGCAGCCGCCCTCAACTCTCCGATTTCCGTCATGGAAACCGCAGGCGAAGGCGGAGCATGGGGCATCGCACTCCTCGCTGCCTACCTCGTCAACAACGCCGGCAACCAAACCCTCGCCGACTACCTCAACGAACACGTCTTCCAAGGCAACACCGGCAGCGAGATAGCCCCCACCCCCGAAGAAGTCGAAGGCTTCAACGCCTACCTCGAAAACTACAAACGAGGACTTGCAATCGAACAAACTGCCGTCAAATCAAAAAATTAACCCTCAAAGATTTTGATAAGTCGGCTGAAATTCATAACTTTGCAACCGATTTAGCCGTATCGGGCTCTCAAAAGAAGTTGCGCTCGCGCACTCGCCCGACGGAATAACCTTATAAACAATTTAATAACAAATGTACGCTATCGTAGAAATTCAGGGACAACAGTTCAAGGCAGAGCCCGAAAAGTTCCTGTATGTTCACTATCTCGGCGAAGCTGTCAAAGAAGGCGACAAGGTTGAATTCGACCGCGTTCTCCTCGCTCAGTCCGAAGAAACAGTTAAAGTTGGCGCTCCCCTCGTGGAAGGCGCAAAGGTTGTATGTGAAGTCCTCACTCCCCTTGTAAAAGGCGAGAAGGTTATCGTTTTCAAGAAGAAACGTCGCAAAGGCTATCGTCGCAAAAACGGTCACCGTCAGTGCTTCACCAAAGTGTTAATCAAAGAAGTTGTAGCTTAACCCCCTAAAATCCTAAAAAGAAATGGCACATAAGAAAGGTGTAGGTAGTTCAAAGAACGGCCGTGAGTCAGAAAG
>CAZCCI010000023.1:27846-35969 GCA_964497255.1 uncultured Staphylococcus sp. | reverse complement strand
TAAAATTAAAATCCGCTGCCCGCGTCCCCCGACGATTTTTCATCGCCTCGGCACGTCGATACTCATAGCGAAGTTTTTCGGCTTCGCTAACCGCAGACGAGCCTATGAAATATTTCAAAAAGCAAATGTACAACTCCTCATTGCGCATCGGCGAATTTGGTTCGTCGAGATATTTTTCGGCTGTTGAGGCAAGCATATTAAATGCCACCGAATCTGCCGACGCTCTGCCAACGAGCTGCATTATTGCACTGTCGGCAATGCCACGTTCGGTCATACCTAAAATTGCGACATAATTGGCAAAATTCTGCTCCATAAATGCCGTATCCGAGACAAGCCGACGATTGGAAAAATCCATTGCATCCCAATAATGAGAGGCAACATAGTTTGCACGAGCTTCAACACTCCTAAGTGTATCCGGAACAATCGGCATCGGCAATTCGTTGCCGATTGCCGATGTCGATTGCTTCGCGTCTTCTATTGCCTTTGCCTGCTTACTGCCACAACTTGTAAGCAACAAGCAAACAGCTAATAATACTATCTTTAAATCAAACACTCTATTGATTATTCCTAATCTGTTCATACGTTTTATTTGCTTCCGAAGCTGTTAAGTCGCGAACACATCGAACTTGACCTGTACCGGTTAAAACAGTGCCGATGCCACCATTTTTTAGGTTCGGTTTAATAGAAAAAATTCTATAATCCCCCCCTAATGTCACTTCTGAATTTCCCGGGTCACCAGTATTAGCCCAATGCTCCTGAGTACAGGAAATAAATGTAGTCCCGGAGGACTCATAACCCATACAGCCCATAGCTAGCATAATTGCCAATTCTTTCTGATTCGGGATTCGCCATCCGGTTCTGCCACTTTGTTCATTCAAAGCAATACAATGAGAAGGGGTATTAATGTAACCTACATAATCCTGATAATCAGAAATAGTAACAGACCTGTTTGTTTCAGTTGATTGAATATTATCTACATTATTTCCGCGCGGTGCAACCTCGAAGCCATAGCGTGCCACTTTATTTTCAGGAGCACTACACTTATGCACTGGAATTACAGTACTATATCTTGGTTCTCTTAAAGTACTTCCATAATAATGAGAAACTTTAACAACGCCGCCATCGCCATTGCCTATCTCGTAAATGTATGCCGGTTCTATATCGGAATTCGAATTTGTTAAATTCATACCCAACTTTCTCATACATCTCAACTGCCACGGAGCATGTCTATAAGCTTCTGCACCCGACAGAAAATTACTTGTCGACAATCCTTCATCTGCCCATAGAATCTTTGCATCCGATGATATAAAATGGTATCGAGTAACATCGCTTTGACTCGAAGCAAACAACTTTGATTGTGCATAATCCATTAGCGGAGTTGACAAAGCATTTCTTCCGAGTACTATTTGAAGATATTCGTTAAGAGTTGGAAGATACCATTTCACTTCTTCCTCGTCTATTGTGCCATTGCCGTTCTCGTCCCTATTTCTATTAAGGCACGCATGCATTGCATTTATATATTGAGCAGATGCTGTAATTTGCGGATCATGGGTTGAACTTGCAGAAGTATTATAAAGACCTGTTCCTGTTCCGCTAAAATTCGTCAATTCTTTTAGCTTTACAACTGAATAGTTTTTAGCAGTACTATCAAAAGTAGGGTCATCAACGGTTTGTATAGTATTATCTATCTTCTTAACGCTCTGTTGTGAGGTAACATCCAAATATGTTGTCCAACGGTTATTCCCGACAACATTCCATAGATTCAATCGTCCGTTATCCACATTTGAGCCGGCATTACCCGACCAGCGGATATTCATTCCGAAACTTTCATTAATATGCTCGATACCCATCGCATTTTTACAATCGGCATCAGACATATTATAGAATGTTTGAATCGAGCTTTGAGTCATTGCATACTTCGATTTATAGTACACGCTATGTCCGTCAGCCGAATATTTTCGAGCGACATTAAACCACGCTTGACGATTCGGCTGATTCACATATGATTTCCAATTCGAGCTGCCACTTTCGTTTCCGTAATTCGATCCACCGGTTCGTCTGTCCTCATACGCGTACTCGTTTACATAAACAGTAAACCATTGTCCGGTTAATCCTGAGCCGCTCAACTGATGAGGATAATAAACATCGGTTTTACCATATCCCGGATACGTGGCAAACCTCGTTGAATTAGCAGTCGTATTCTGCGTAATTCCGGTGGGAACTATTTCAATCCAATCATAATACTTGTAATCTTCTGTATTATCCGCAGGAATATTATTATCGGTTTCTCCATAATAATAAAATTCTTTTATAGCTCCGGAAACATACGTACGCATTGAAAACGTGAAACTCTTCACTTCATCCTCCGTAAGATAAATATTAAACACGCCGAAGTGAGCATCGAGTTGTTCGATTTTGCCTGTCACGTCAGTCACAGTGCCCTCTGCCCCGGGCTGCTTTTCATCATTCTTAAAAGCCTCTACAAGAATCTTATTGACTGATGAAACAGTAACGTTATACGTGTAATCCGAATTGCGATAGCAATTAAAATCAGTAGCATCATTACCGATATAGCCTAAATGTACTATATAAGTAACCTCAGCCGTGCGAGAAGTCGGCGACGTTGGTAGTTGATCATCCCCGTCACCTTTCTCGATTTCGTCCGGATTTTTAATATTATTGGTCTTCAAATAGGTTATCGACGCACGAATCTTCAGATACGTGGCATTATTATTCAGCGACTCTGTTCCATTCGGACATAGAGCAGTGTATATGCCGGTATTTTTACCGTCGTCAACCGATTTCGCCTCCTTTTCACGAGCTTCATAGCTATCCGCCTGTCCGGTTCGTTTGTTTTCAAACTGCCAAAAGGAGAACGTATATTTTCCGTCCTTAACCGTGATTTCCGACGGCGGCGTAAAGCGCAACGATGTCAGATAGTTCGGGTTGTTTACGCCCGTTCCTTCCGGATCATACGCATCGCCGGCGTTTTCAGTCGGATTCTTCAGATTGTCAGCCATCTGACGGTCTTGTATCCAACTCAGACGAGGCACATTCACAACCTCGATATCGCGCAGTTCCATCTTGATGTCGTCGGTAGCTCCCGGATCGACCGACACGTTCACCGTGTTCTTCGTCCACAGGCGACGCAGATGAATTGCACCGGAGAGCGTCACTTCGCCCGGTGCGATATAAACAGCCTTCACCTTTTCCGGCAATACTCCATTGCCATGACTTGATTCGCTGTAACTACCCGACATCATCAATTCATCGCCCGGTTCGGCAATAGAGATATTGCTGCCATCGCCAATTTCCTTTTGCGACACTGCCAAATTGCAGAATTTATCCCACGTATCGGCCTCATTAAGCAAATCCTTAAGCAACTTCTCGGTTTTATCATCAATATCGACGCCATACTTCTCCGAGTAGTTGGCAACAGCCACGATATAACTATTACCCGACTTACACTCTATGCCCGATATCGTTTGATTAACGTGAGATCCGGCATCCTTATTCTCAGGAAACTCTTTGCCGAAAGTTCTCACTCCCGACGACGCATTATAGATTCCGATCCAAAGATTTTCTATATAAGTATCAGTCGCAGCTCTCGACAATTTTGTCGCATCTGTGACATTGACTTTCAACGATAGTGAAGTTGGCTCCCCTTCAATACCCGATGGACTAAGCCCGAAATCTACATCGTCGGAACAACTTGTTGCCACGAGTGATAGTATGACCGATATGGCAGCCACTCGTAATGTCGCAACTGCAATATTTCTGAATATATTAGAAACTGTTTTCATTGCTTTGTGCCTTACGTTTGTTTAGTCAAAAGAAGGTATATTCACAGTGTATGGAATCCACGGACAAACCACATAACTCAGTGTTGGTTTTGAAGTCAGTGAGCGATCCACTGTAAATTCATAGATATGATTGCGCGTGATATCAAGCGTTTTATCGCTGATCAAATCCGACAATTTATAAGTAAATGTTTCTTCAGATGCCATTCCCGGCAATTCACATTTGGTCTTTATCACCAACGAGGGCGACACAGCGCCGACCGATGTCAGATCCAATTCCGAAACATAGATTTCAAACTCTTTATCTGTAAGTTTTCGGCCGATTCCTGTCAGACTACCATCCCACCAATCGGCATTTACCGTGGCTTTTTCTACCATCTCTGTTCCGCCAGCCCATTTGGCACACCCTGCGAGAGAAAAATCAGGCATATACGCGCATCGCGAATTAAGACCGCCGACGAGTTCGACTCCCGTTATTGTAGTCTTAGCTTCTGCTTTGATTTCATCTATTATACGAATTTTCGCTATGGATCGTTGCATCACCAAATCAGATTTCGACAAATCACACGGATTATTTACGTCGTTGGGCACTCCGTTGGGAGTGTCAAGTTGAGCACGAGTAATCGTATAATGCTGCAACCCCGACATCGGAATATATCTACCGGCTTTCGCTTCCGGATACCACGGAGCTCCATCCGCCACCGAGGTCTTAAATTCAAATGAGTTACGCAGACCGGCAACAGCACTTGTCGACTTCATAAACAAGTCTGTCGACGGGAAGCTGCCCGCCCCCATTCCATTAAGATTTGCTACCATCATGAGCGATATATTGATGTCGCCATCACCGGCAAACGCAAAATAAGACTTGTTGATACGAATCCTAAATTCATAATTTTGCGAATTGTCGTCTTTGGGCTCAAAATAATATATTTCACTACTGTCAAAGACTTTGAGTGCATTTTTATTATTATCAAACAGAATAAGCAGTACATCGGGAAAGTTTATTTTGTTTTCATCAGCAACTGCATTTTCATCAATGTGACCATTGTCGTCGGCTCGCGACACTTCTGATCGCGAATCTGTTTGATTGCCCATCGTATGCTCACCGTTGAGAGCAAAAGTCATCCAAAGGTCGTTGCCTTCGATGTAGCCGGGGCGGTCTTCGATGCAGCCTATGTCGTCGCTGACACACGACACCGCGAGTATGCCGAGGCTCAGCAGACTTAACGTCGCGAGCTTTGCGAGGATTCTATGTTTGTTGTGCGGGCGCATCTTTTCGATATATTTTGGTTTGAATTGTGGTTGAGTTTAATCGGGTGGTTGTTTCTTTGGAGGAGTGAGGGGGGGAGATTGAGGAGAAGTTTGAAATTTTGATTATTCGAGCGACCCTTCGTAGCGGACGATACGCCAATCATTGATGATGATTACAGCCGAAAGCCAGCGGTTGCCGTCGTCGAGGAAGAAAGTCATGTTATATTCGTCCTGACGGTCGAGATATTCCTGATCAGACATCGCTTCGTGGTAGAAACCTTTGACGAGGAGAGCGTAGTCACGGATAGAGACATCGAGAATCGTTTTGCCCGAGCGGTCGGCCACATGGAGACGCGGATTGTTGTCGACAAAGAGGCGGTTGAGGGTAAATTCAGCCAACGATGCTCCGAAGACAGAACGCGAGGCAATGCCGTTTTCACCGAGGTCTGCGCTGCGACCAGTCGAGGGGTCGACAGGGTCAGTGTTGACATCGACAGCTCCCGAGACGAGATGCCAAGGATGGTAGCTGACCGAGGTCGAAGCGTCGCGGAGACTGTTGTCAGCGTTGAGCCACGAGTTGTTGTCGGTGATCGTGAAGGTGAAATCTTCGTGATTGACAAATTCCCCGTTAATGTTTTGGAGAACCACTCGGATTACGTTGGTGTCCTTCGTCAGCCCGATTGAAAACTTGTTGGGGCGCGAGGGCGAAGCGTAAGGCAGCGATATGTGGGTCAAGCCGTGGAAAAGCGGGCCGAGATCCTCGTTGACATCCATGTTGCCGGCGGTCGAGGAGTCGGCTTTGAGTCGGGCATGGAAATCGGCAAGCGTCGAGCGTCCGATTTCGCCGCCGTCGATCTCAAACGAGCGGTCGGGGTCGCCTGCCCAGACGAGTATGTCGTATTCACCGGGGACTACGGAGAGTTCAACCGTGTTGCCGCCGACCAACTCGCTCTGCTTGCGGTCTATGCGGCTGACGAGGAGTCCGGTTTTGGAGTCGAACGCCAAGAGTGAGACGCGGTCGACTTCGTTGGCAAAGGCATCGGCGCGTTTCATGTTGTAGTCGTAGGTAAGCGTGACGAGATTGTAGCTCTCGACGCAGTCGCTGTCCTCAAAAATGGAGTGGCAACCGGTGAGCGACGTCATTGCGATTGCAGCCGTGGCTATCGCGCTGACCATTCTTCTGCTTATTTTGGCTTGAAACATAATCCGAAGTTATAGTATAGATATGTATTGAGTGTTGTTTTGATTTCGTTGTCAAGTTTGTTTGCCGAGATGGGGCTCGGCGGGGAGAGATTCTTTATGATTGACGATCGCCGCGAGGGGCCGATCGGAATTGATTTCTGAATTTGGTGGATGTCTGCGCCAAGGGTGGTCGGCAAGTCATCAGTGTGAGATATTGGAGAGAGAGATGAGTGAGGAAATTTTTTTGAAAAGTCCGCCGACCCCGACCGGAGGTCGGCGGACTCAGCTTATACTAAAATATCAATCAAATTGACAATTTCTTTGATTATTCGAGAGTTACAGAGTTGCTGACAACTTTCCAGTTGAGGACGTTGAGGCTTGCTGAAACGAATGTTTCACCTGCTTCTTGGTCAGGATTGTTACCGGGAACGCCAAGACCTACGATATTATTAATAGAATATTCATAGATGTGGTTACGAACTACACCGTAAATATTTTTGCCGTCATTATCGGTAGCATGTTTGATATTGAGGTAGAATGAAGTTACGCCGTCTTTCCAATATTTAATTTTAGTATATTGGTCGTAATCAACATCTTTAACTTGAACTTTCCAGTAGTTATCGTTACCACCTTTGCCTTTTCCGGCATCGTTACCACCAACATAAACGAGCTCAACATCATCAACTGTAGCAGCTTCTGTTGCAGTCGGATTGTAAGTATTCACCACCTGTTGTTTGAAAGCGGCGAGGGTGTAGTAAGTACCTGCCCACTTAACGAGTTCGATGTTCTGCCAATTTTCTGTTTCACCTTCGGCTGCTACGTTCTCTTGAACATTTGCACGGATAACAACAGAAGTTGCATTAGCATTGTGATCGCGATCGTTTTCAGAATCTACATTTGCTGCTTTGGTCCATTCCCAAGTGTACAAACCGGCAGAAGCGAGACTTGTCCAAACGGTATTTACTTGGCCATCAGATGTAAGAGCGTTGTAAATATCGAAATAAGGCTTATTTACCGATGTTGCGCTTGAAACTGCCCAATAGCTGCGGTGGTAAGTGGCATCACTCCAATTTGTCCAAGGATCAATTTCGGGAAGTTGCTTGATTGTGTAGGCATTATCAGTAGTTTTAACGAGAAGCCAATCAGCGAGTTTAACTCGGAGATTAACATATTTCTTCACTGAACCGTCAGCTTGGTAGATTGAATATTTTGCATCTGAATATGAACCGTCTGCGTTAGCTTCTTGAGCGGTAAATTCAGTTTCTTGACCAGCCTTGATACGAACTTTCACTGCAAGACGTTCGAGGTAGAAATCAACGGGATCAGCTTTTGCATCATCAGGTGTTGATTTGATCTTGTCACCAATTGTGACAGCACCATTACCAAGAGCACCATTATAATTAGAGTTGCTCAACATAAAGAGATTGGCATCACCTTTTGCAACTGCATCTGCAAGATCTTTAAGAGTCTTGTTGGCAAGACCATTCATAAATGTCGCATCACCATTTGAAACGCAAACAGCCTGATAAGGCACGAGACCTTCGTAGCCTTGACCAACGGCTTTACCAAGAACAAGCACTCCCTGTAGCGCATTGTTTCCGTCTGTCTTACTGGTGCTTATTTCAATCGGTGTAACCATGTTGTCATCAACACCTTCGCCATCATAAACATTACCGTTAATGTTGCCGGCATCTGCCATTCTAAACGGCTTTCCGTCAATATCAAAGAAATAGAAGCGAGTGTTTGCAGCGGTTACAACGCCTTCGGCGTCAGTACCTTCTTCAAAACCTTCGCCGGCAGCACGGCTACCGCCGAGGCCTGCTGTTTGGAACTTCACAGCGATATAGCCATCACCTTTAACATTGCCTTGTCCACCGTTGTTAGCGGGTT
>CAZCCI010000023.1:19155-27746 GCA_964497255.1 uncultured Staphylococcus sp. | reverse complement strand
ACAGCGATATAGCCATCACCTTTAACATTGCCTTGTCCACCGTTGTTAGCGGGTTCGTCATCATTAGAGCAAGATGTAAAGACACCCATCGAAACGAGGGCTGCTCCAAGAAATAGTTTGTTAAATTTCATAATTTTGTAAAATTTTGGTTTTATTGATTAGGTTGTATCTACGTTTTTGAGTCTGTCACATCACCCGTTGCTCTCTCGCGCGACACACACGCATTTTTCTTTTGTAGTTTAGTTATAATTCGGCTGCGTTAGGAAGGGGGGAGGCGTGGCGTGCAATGTGATTCGAACCTATCATGTAGGGACGTAAAAAATTGAGGATTAGAGGAATTTCAGAGGATGAAGTCAAACGCTCAGTCTGAAGAAATCAAGTTTTGTTTCAACGCCGAATCGTTTGCCAACGAGGGAACGGAGCGAAAAGAGAGATGATTTGGTTGCAACTCTCTCAACGAAAGAGGAATAGGTCGGTTCGTGAGAGTTTTTTTCTCGTTGCAATCGGATTGTCGAGTCAGCCTCGACGGTCATTTGAAACCGTCGAGAAGACTATGAAATTCAATGTAATAGGTCTTAAATTTCTGTTTTCTGTGTCTAAATTTCGGGAATTTTTTTGTTTAGGTTATTACTTTTGTCATTCAATCAATTTCATCAGTCGGAGTTGTTCGAGAGCATCGGCAGCTTCGGCTATGCCCGACGAAGATGCGGATCGAAGCAGACCGACGGCATCGTCGTAGTTGCCCTGTTTGGCAGCAAGGACACCGCGAGCATAGACGGCACGAGGCGAGTCGCCGGCTTTGGCGAGATAGCCCTCGGCAGCGGGAAGTTCGTCGCGACGCAAGGCGATGGCTGCCATATTGAGGTTGGCAATCGGGTCGTCGGGATACATTCGGACTGCCAATTCAAAGGCTTCACGATATTCGTCAGAATCAACATCGAGCGAGTTGGCTACGACATAGATTTCGTTGAGACTGAGTTTTTGAGGTGCGGTAGCCATGACGCGCTTGATTTCGTCGACAGAGATAAACGAGCGAACAATGTAGTCAACCTCATAGTCTGAACGGCGCAATCCGGGATAGACGTTTTCGAGAAGGTAGGCATACTGATCGGGGTACTTCGATTTGAGTCGCCATTCGCGAGCGTCGGGCGCGAGTTCGGTGTTGTCGATGACGGCGAGGAGTGCTGCGGTGTCGGGGAGAGCCGAGTGAGCAACGTAGTTGCGCAATCCTTCCCAGTTTTCAGTCACCCACGATGTCTGCATGACAGCCGGGTCGAATGAGTAGAGCGTCTGAACATAGTCGGCAAGCGATTTGGAGCGACCTTTTGCGAGACGGTCATTGTTGGCATACGAACCTTCGGGCGACGCGAAACCGACAATCTTGACAGAGGTGATTCGCGTGTCGGGGTCGTTGGCCACGAGGTCGATCGTCTGACGAATCTTAGCCAATTCGTCGGGGTTTCGACGATATGTCGGAGTGATTTCCGTGCGATTGACAGGGAAGTCGATATAAGCCGAACCTTTTGCCGAACGAGTTTTCTGAAGTTCGGCAGGCGGAGTCACGAGGACGAATTTCGGAGCAAAGATGCGCTCAACGAAGTCGAGCGTGGCGAGATCCGACTCGTTGGCGACTCCCGACTGCAACCCGCAGTTACATTCATCTTCCATGAGGACGAGTCGCGATGTCTCCATCCATTTTTCGAAAGGAACGACGGTCGAGTAGCTGACAGTCTTGCCGTCGCGCGTCAGGACATCGGACGGTTCGAGAGTGTCGTGACGAAGATTTTGGATATAGCGGTTGCGCCCGGCAACGACTACGAGCGGCAATTCGATGCGCTCGGTGCCGTCAGTGATGACGGGGAGATATTTGATTTCACGGTCGCTTTTGAGTCGGAGGGCAGAAGCGTCAATGTTCATCGAGACGATGAGCGAACTTTCCGAACGCTCAACATTGACGTCGGAAACCGTCACCGAAACAGGATTGGCTGACGCTGCAAGTGCAGCCATTGAGACGAGCAGCAGTGATGATATTCTTCTCATAATAGTTATAGGTGGTTGTGTGACGGTTGATGTTTCAGAATACGTAAACGAGGTTTAAGGCAACTTTCGTCGGACCGACATAGTTGTGGGCTTTGTTGCTGTCGACCTTTCGACCACAGCCGACACACTCGAATGTGTCGTAGCGAGTGTAAGCCCAACCGAAACCGATTTCAGCTTCGAGGTTCCAATGGCGTCCGAGCAGCCAAGAGTAGCCGTAGGCTATACCTGCGCCGGCATACCAACCTTGATAACGGTGGTCTTTGAGAGGACGAGTGTCATTGTTGAGAATCTTGTTGCCTTCGTGACCCCAATGTCCCATATTATACTCGCCGCCAAGGAGATGAAATCCGACGAAGTGTCCGCCGAGGGGCTGACAGAACCAATAGCGAGCTTCGGGCTGAATCATCCAGTGTTTCCACTTCTTTCCGCCTGAAAGTGTCCACGGGTTGTAGTTTCCTGAAAGGTCAATGCTCCACTTCGACGCCACTTGCATCTCCACTCCAAGGTTGGCTGTCAAGGTCGCGTCATAGAGGAGGTTGGTTTTTACGGCGAGATCCGATGCTGAGGTGTGGACACAACAAATGACTCCCAGCAGAGCTGCCGCGAGAAATTTTGGTTTCATATAATGATGTAGGGAAATTTTCGTCAACGACAATCTATCAACGAGCTTTCGCAGCCCCGTTGCAGACTTGTAAATCACTGATTCACAATGAGTTGCGCGATAATCGGGGGGGGGTAAATTGGCCTCCCGATTGATAGTTTTCAGCGAATTTGGTTATTTTGTTTACGAAATTTGACATATACAAGGTATATGAATGGTTAGGTATTTGATTAGGATCAAATTATGTATTTAATAAAAACATCGTCATCATCCGGATAAAAACTTTTTGTCAGGTTTTATTCCAAAAATCAAACTTTCTGTTTTTATATCGTCACAAAATTAATTTGGATTTTTGATTTGTACAAAATTTTTCAACATTTTTTTTAGCCCGATTGAAAAAATTATTGAATTTTCCGATTTTTAGAATAATTCTGAGGTCAAATAGACGAGAAATATCGCTCGTTTTTAACATTTATAATCATTTTGACTCTCTCAGATGACTCCTCGGGCGGTCAGAATGTGGAAAACGAGGTCTTTGAGCAAATCAAACCCGTTTTGCCGAGAGCCTACCCCCTTGCTGCGAGCATCAAACTCGCGAATCGCCGAAATGATTTCAATCGTTTGACGCACATTGTAGTTGCGCGCCGCCGTCTGATAGGGTTTCAGTCGCCACGTGTCGCGAAATCCGAGCGCATCCATATAGCCGCTCTGCGACTTGTCGCGCGTGTAGTGGTAGATCAGCAGGTTTGAAAACAGATCAAATAACGTTGCCGCCGTTCCTTGCGGTTGGTTGCCTTTGGTGTGGACTCGTAGATACTCGATGATGCGGAAGGCTTTGGCGGCGTTGCGCTCGATGATTGCATCGTTGAGCTCAAAGTTGTTGTAGTCTTTCGAGATTCCGATGTTGCGCTCAACCGCTTCGGGTGTCACCATCGCCCCTTTGCCGAGAATGAGGGTCAGTTTGTCGATCTCGTTGTAGATCTTTGCCAGATCCGCTCCGATGTAGTCGCGGAGCATCGCCAATGCCTTCGGGTCGACATTCAGACCCTTTGACTTTATCAAGTCATGGATGACGGGGCCGACATTGTAGTCTTTCAAGCGTTTCGACTCAAAGACTACGCCATGCTTCTTAAACTCGGCAAGCATATTCTTGCCTTTGACTTCTTTCGTGCCTCGACACGAGACGACCAGCACCGTGGTCGGATTGGGGTGCTCGATGTAGTTGCGCAGTTTGCTGAATTGGTCGGCTCGCAGCTCTTGCGCCTCCTTGACTATTACAACCTGCCGCTCTGACATCATCGGGTAGCGATGACAGACATCCATCACCGTCTCCACCCCTGACTCCGGCCCGTAGAGCACATAGAGATTGAAGTCTCGCTCCTCCTCCGGAACCAAATTTTCAAAGTCTTTGACAAGTTCGTCGATGTAGTACCCTTCCTCTCCATAGAGCAGGTAGACGGGCGCGAGCGACGTGCGAGCCGCAAGCTGACGTCGGAGTTCTGAAAATGTCGGAGTCGATGAAGCCATGATTTTTTTTCGAGAATGAAGTTTCAACGTGTAAATTTACGCATTTTCTATCTAATTTTACTACTTTTGTCGGAAATTCCCCTATTTGCCACTCAATGACGACTCCCGACAATAATCCAACGACTTTCAATAGCAATGCTCCGAGTGCAATCTGTCCGCTCAATCTTCCGCCCGGAGATGTGAAGCTGCGACAGTCGGACCGCGGTTGCGAAATCTTTGACCCGTTGCGTCGGAAGTGGCTCTTGCTGACTCCGGAAGAGTGGGTCAGACAGCATTTCGTGCTCTACCTCCACACGCATCTGTCGTATCCGCTATCGTTGATTGCCAATGAAATTGCAATCCGCCTCAACGACACTTCTAAAAGATGTGACACCGTAGTCTATGACCGTCAAGGTCGCCCGCTGATGATTGTGGAGTACAAAGCTCCATCCGTAGCACTGACTCAGAAAGTTTTCGACCAGATAGCGCGTTACAGTCTTGCGCTCAATGTGAGATACCTGACCGTCAGCAACGGTCTGCATCACTATTGCTGCAAACTAAACGCAGAAAGCGGTCGATATAGCTTCCTGCGTGAAATTCCTTCTTATAATAATCTGTAATAAAATCGCTGTGATTCTCTCGCGGCGGCATCACAACTACGCGACTGCTCCGTCGACAGCGACGTCTCTTAGACGGTAAATAATTCCGCCTCGATTTTTGAAATGTCGTCAAACAATTTCTTTTCAAGCGGCAGACGTTCGTCGATCAGACGGCAAGCGTAGAGGACGGTTGCATGTGTGCGACCAAGACGTGTGCCGATTGCTTTGAGAGGCATTTTGGTGTGTTTCTTTGCGAGATACATGACCATCTGACGAGCGTCGGAAACCTCTCGCTTACGAGATTTGGTGAAAATTTGGTCGACTTCAATGTTGTAGTACTCGCTGACGGTTCGCGCAATCGTTTCGAAGTTAACTGTGCGCTTGTTGATCTTGACTGAGTTAGAGAGCACTCGGCGAGCCAAATCAATCGTGATTTCCTGGCCGAAGACTGCTGCATGAGCAACCAACGAAACGACTACGCCTTCAAGCTCACGAATGCTCGCCGTAACGTTTGATGCGATATAGTCCATCACTTCTTTCGGCAACTTGATACCGTCGCGAAGAGCCTGCTTTGCCAACACGTCGCGACGCAATTCGATGTCGGGGCGTTCGAGCTGTGCAGTCATACCCGATTTGAAGCGCGACAACAGACGATCCTGCATCCCTTCCATCTGTGAGGGGCAACAGTCGCTCGACATGATGAGCTGACGATTGTTTTGCTTCAAGTGGTTAAAGATATGGTAAAATGTCTTCTGTGTTTTCTCCTTGCCGATGAAGTCTTGAATATCATCAATGATCAAAGTGTCGATACTCTGATAGAAGTTGATAAATTCATTGACTTTGCTGCGCTGAACCGCTGCCGTGTATTGGCTCTCAAACAGTCGAGCGGTGAGATACAAGACTCTGGCACGCGGATTACGCTCCTTGATACGGATACCGATTGCCTGAATCAAGTGGGTCTTACCTACTCCACACGGGCCGAACACAAAGAGAGGGTTGAACGTCTTCAACTTCGGGTCGTTGGCAATAGCCTCACCGATAGCCTGCGCCACCTTATTACTATTACTGATGCAATAGTTTTCAAACGTGTAGACGGGGTTGAGTTGCGAGTCAATGTCGTCGACGATCTGTTCCTTAAACGGATTGGATGTCGCGCCGGGGATAGGCTTTACTTCATGACGAGGATTAGAGCTTCCAACTTCAACATTCGTTGTCGGATCATTGGCTACAATGGGAAATTCGTAGACAAGCTGAAAACCATCGCCAAACACACGCCTCAACGACTTACCCAACACTCCGATGTAACGTTCTTCGAGCTGCTCCGCGAAAAATTCCGTAGGGCACGAAATAGTCAATACACCGTTCTCAAACCGTCGGAAAGTCAACGGCTTGAACCATGAATTGAACTGTTCGGAAGGAACTATGTCACGAATTATTTCGAGACACTTATCCCATTTTTGTGAGTATTCGTTTTGCATCGGTCAGTAGGAGGAAGCTATTTACTATAAAAACAAAGCGAGATTACATATAGAGACAACAATGACGGAATCGCGCACCTGTTTTTATTACTAAAAGGGAAGGCATTGAATATCCGCAACATTTTATTTAAATGTGTTCTCTACATTTAACACACTTCTTTTTCGTATTGCAAATTTCCAAAAAATATTTTTCAAAATCAAGCCCTTTTTTATTTGGAAATTATAAACTATTTACATTTTTCTGAATTTCAGCGTCTTATGCACCACGAACGGATACGTTTAAACGATTACTACAGAAATAAAATTTATTCTATTGTTTTTCAATCTATTACACCTATAAATTCTATAAAAGATTAAATTCGATCACTCGTCGCTAAAATTACATAACTACCTAAAATATCCGCTTTCTGCGCAACGAGATGCAACATTCGGCAGCCCGTCCTCTATTTAGAATTATTCTAAATAACAATTCTATGGTTTATCGTTCCGCTTTTCAAAGATTCACTTCAAAATTGCAAACATAAAATTTCGCCCCGACTTCACGCCGATAGCCCTCGCCGAAAAATAGGTCGACGGATGACATCGAGTGCAGCAATCCTTAGTGAAAGGGAGCATATTCGATTCACTTATCCCATTTTTAATGAGTACAGCAGCTACGTAGCCGGGAAGATTGACATGAGGACGGCAGCCGGCACGTCTCTCGACAAACTGTTCAGGGAACCGCTCTGCAACCTCCTCACCCACTTCAAAACAATCGACACATATCGACGGCCCGATATATGCTTTGACGCGCATCAAATCCGCGCCGGACTCTGCCATTGCTTTGATGCTGTTTTCAATGACTCCGCCGATAGCTCCTCGCCAACCGGCATGAACAGCCGCAACTATTCCGGCTACGGCATCAACAAGTATGATTGGGACACAATCTGCCGTCGAAACACCGACAACCCAACCGGTCAATTTTGCAACAACCCCATCGACCCCCTCTGTCAAACTACGCCAATCTGCAACCGAACAGTCACTGTCAATGACTGCAACGTCAGCCGAATGAACTTGACGCGGGACAATGATTTTCGATTCGTCGACTCCGACAGCCGATGCCAACCGACACCGACACTCGACTACATGTGCAGAACTATCGCCCGTGTAGTGACACAGGTTAAAGCCATCGTAAGCCGACGTTCCACCCCCTACTCGATCGCCTCGCGTCGTGACGGCAACCAAACAATCCTCATCCTCGGCAATCACCCGAAGCCAATTTCCGTCAACATTTTGCAACCGACTGCCGGATAGTGAATCAGCCTTTGTATTTGAAAAATTTTCCATACGATAATTTTGCCGTCTGTGGCATTTGTTATACTTTTGCGCCGAAATTGACAGTACAAAATTAGTCCTATTTTCGGAAATACACATAATACATTCATGACAAAAGACTTCAAACTCAAAGGTCATCTTGCAATGTTCGGCGCGAACGTCACATGGGGCATGATGGCTCCAATTGCTAAGATCGTACTGACAGCCGGAATCATCTCCCCGATACTTCTGACCAACTTCCGAATAATCGGTGCAGCCATATTATTTTGGATAGCCTCACTCTTCACCAAACGCCAACACGTCCCTGCTCGCGACTTACTTCGACTTGCCGGCGCGGGAATGCTCGGTATCGTGTTTAACCAAGGTTGCTACATCTCCGGGATCGGCTTCACGTCGCCGGGCGAAGCATCTATAATCACAACCACAATGCCAATCTGGGTCATGCTCCTCGCTGCTCTGATTCTCAAAGAACCTATCACACTCAAAAAAGCGGGAGGAATCGCACTCGGAGCATCAGGAGCATTGCTTCTTGTCCTCGGCAGCGCAAAATCGGCAATGAAGGGCGACAATCCGATGCTCGGCGACCTGCTCGTGCTTACCGCACAACTCAGCTATGCTCTTTACCTGACATTCTACAAGAATTTCATCAAAAAATACTCTGTGTTCACTCTGATGAAATGGATGTTTACATTCGCCGCCTTGATAACCTTCCCCCTCTCGATCGGTGAATGGATTTCAACCGATTGGGCGGCAATTACTCAGACAGAAATCACAGGAGTATCCTATGTCGTAGTCATTGCTACATTTTTCGCCTATATTCTGACCATGATCGGGCAGAAAAATCTACGTCCGACACTCGTCGGTATGTACAACTATGTCCAGCCGATCGTAGCATCAACAATCGGCATCTGCCTCGGCTTGGATCGATTTACACCCGTAAAAATCCTTGCAGTCGCTCTGATTTTTTCAGGTGTCTACCTCGTAACTATCAGCAAAGCCGCCCCACAAACGCCCGAATCGACCGACAAATAATTAAAACCCTCTGAATTTCAT
>CAZCCI010000023.1:0-19055 GCA_964497255.1 uncultured Staphylococcus sp. | reverse complement strand
AATAAAAAAGACAGCCGAAAAAGCTGTCTGCAATAATCTTTTGACGCGCGAATCCTTAGCACTCACCGCCTAAACGCAATCGGTAGAATACAATAGACAGGGACAGCTACATCGTCGACCTTTCCGACATCCCATGCCGGCATTTTTGATAGGATTCTGACCGCCTCGCGGTCAAGCGACTCCTCGACGCCTTTCAGCACGGAGATATGTGACAGTGAGCCATCTTCATTAACAATAAAACTGCACAACACACGCCCTTCAATGCCGTCGCGGTAAGCCCGCGACGGATATCGGCGTACATCATTTATGAAATGAAACATTGCCATATCACCTCCCGGAAACCGTGGCTGCACATCAACGTATTCATATTCATAAACTGCAATTGACACCTGCGCTCTTTGTGCCTTCGCCACACTATTGATATGCATTGGCTGCTCGGCTTCTGCCGGGAGCGCAAAAGCAGCCATGAGAGGGAGGAGAATGATCTTTGAGGCTAATCTGAGCATATTTCAATATTAATGTGACGTAGCAAAATTAGTGCTCATCGCGATGATTCGCAACTATTTTGAGATTGATTACGATTGTTTTAGCTTTGTTGACATTTTTACGCCTTTTCAATCAAAATCAAAATAAATTTTCACATAATTCCGACTTTTTATAGCTAAAACGAGGGCTATGTCCGATTCAAGACATAGCCCTCGCATTTATTCGAGGTTAAAAATCGTAGGATTTATTAAAATTCCATCCGACGGATTTTATTCGTTAAGAATGTAGAGCGACGGGAAGACATCCGTATCACCAATATTTTCATAGACACCGAAACTTGCGTAGTTGCTTGAATAAGCCATCACGCGATTGTTACCGACATTACTGATCGACCATGTTCCGTCGCCGTTTGATGTTGCAGTCCAAAGATATTTTGAATCGATTGCGCCATCGTTGACAATCGGAGCTGCCGACATATTCGCGCTTGAATATGTGCCCGACATATAAGCATAGCGATTGTTTGAGTCGCGAAGGAGGAATTGACCTTCGGGAGCAGCAACAACAGTGCCGTCGCTTTCAAACGAAGATGCAAAGGTAAACGCATTTGCATCGGATGAAGTCACGATCTGACCATTAGAAACCGAAATCGAAGCAGTGTAGAAATAGCCGTAGTTATTGCTCTTGTCGACAGGAGTAGCACAAATGTCACCCGAAACGATGAGATAGCTGCGATCACGGACGATTTGAGCTTCGGTAAATTCATCGAAAATTGCCTTTCCGACATACTTCACGAATGACCAAACATTGTTTTTCTTAACGAAACGTCCGGTGACAGTTTCAAGACCATTGTTGTTGAGAGTCCACACAGAGCCGTCAAACACAAAGATGTCAACCTTGGTTCCGTTGTAAACCACATATTTCTGATCGCCACTCTGAGCATAGATGAATTTATTCTTAAGATAGAGCGGAATATAGATTTCGGGATCTAACAACTTGTTTTCCTTGACACCCATAGCCGTGTAATCGGCAGGATTGAGAATAGCAATTTCATCGTCAGCTTCGCTCCATTCGCCGGCAGAGTAAACATAAACGGCATTTTTAGCAGTCGTGGGCACGGCTACAACAGCAGCACGCGAACCTGCCGATTTAGAAGCATTGAGAGGCTGGACGTCAGTGATGACAATATTTGCATATCGTCCGCCTGAAACAGTGATCAGATAACCGCTGATTGTATAGTTTCCGCCGTCAGAAATCAGAGCACGGATATTGTCGGGCACCATGTAACCGCTACCAACTGCTGTCTCTGCACCATCTACATTGAAATTGTAGTAATTACCTGACACAGATGCGCTGCAATCGATTGAAACAAACTCGGCAAGTTCGTTGCTGCTGTGTGCAACAAACTCATCCAACATTGCTCCGGTATATTTCTTAGCTTCGGGATAAGTATATTTGGATGTGCTGCCAACAGAGTAGCTTTCAGAAGTGATTGCAACCTGGAAGCCCTTGTTATAAGCCCCAATCTTGCCTTTAAGTACCACTTGCGAACCGATTTCGACATTGTCAACACTGAAACCGCTTGCTTGATAACACAAGATTGAGCCGGAAGCATCCGTAAGAATAAATCCGCGAGAGTTGATAGCTGTCACGAGACCACGAATTTCAACATCGTCGTTGAGAGAGACTCCGCCAATGACAGAAGTCATTTCCCAAGAATTTTCAGTAGAAAAAATCGGATTTTCAGAAGCCTCGTTGTAAGAAACGACTACATACGAACCGTCGGCAGCAGCAGGATAAGCCGATGCAAGAATCGACGGAATATTGCTTGAGGCCGAAAGCATCGGTGCGAAACCGTTGATAAAATCTTCTTCGCTACCCCATGCAGTCTGATAATCAGCCTTGCTGAAATTATAGGTCGAAGCTCCTGCGATTGCGTATAACTTTGCAGGTACATTAGCAGCTTCCTGATAGGTCACATCAACAGTCGAACCGTTTGAAGCATAATAATATGCAAACGACGACGAGTCAAAGAACTCGGGGAGCGCAACCTGAGCGGGATAAACGCCCGTTTTGTTGAAATACAGATTTTTTCCGATAGCCTTTGCAGCGGTTTTCTCCTCGTCGGTCGAAGCAACATTGCCCATCAACGATGCAATAGTCGAATAGTCCGACGCAGTAATTGTATATGTTGCCTCAATTGCATCTTCATAGTCAACACCACTCTCGAAGCCGTCGAGATAATGGTTGTTCCAGCTATTTTCGCTGCAACTTGCCAGACTCATAGCAACCGAGCCGACAATGAAGGCGTTAAATATATTCTTATTCATAAGTATGTTTTATGAGAGTATATAAAGGTGGTGCTTGATTAGAAGTGGAGTTTCACACGAAGGTTGAATGTACGACCCGTGCTGTAGAACACGCGGTAAGCATTCTCCCAAGTTCCGACAGAGCTGTAATCCGTGTAAGCGTCCATGATGTAGTAGTTGTTGAACGCATTGTAGACGTTAGCTTGGAATGTACAACGTACACCTTCGGTGACGGGGAAGTTATAGCTTGCATTGAGATCGAGCTGATTTCCGAAAGGAATCTTCCACGGTTCAGAAATCTTCAACTCTTGACCGGGTGTAACCGAAACACTGCTACCGTTTGACAGCGAGAAGTCACTGTAATTATTTGCATTGCAAGTCCAATCGGCACCGATGCGGAATCCGGCAAACGGTTTGAACTGCACGCCGAGAGCGCCGGTCATCTGAGCCGAGCCACCAACCTTTATACCCTTCTGATTGATAGTTGCATAAAGGTGATCGGCAGAGAGCGGAGTTGTAGTCGTAGCGGGTGCATTGCGATCGCCGAGGCTTGAAAGCGCCTGACCTTGGCTGTTGTAGTAGTAACCGATAGGAGCATTCTGCCAAGTGTTGTCGGCAAGCGAGAACATACCGGTAAGATCTAACCAGTTGACAGGTTTGTAGATAAAGTTGAGTTCGACACCCATGTAACGCGAATCGACACCGTTCATTGTAGCCGTGTAGCGGTCATTATCATATTGAAGCGTACCGGTTGTGATGAGTGTACGGTCTTTCCACATGGTGTAGTAACCGTTGAGCTGAGCAGTGAATTTCGGAGAGTGGTATTCATATCCGAGTTCAATAGCCTGAACCTTCTCGTTCTGAGGATTCGGGTTGACAGCATTAGAGTTGGCAGGCGAAACAAACACACCGTATTGGAGATACGGAGCGCGAGTGATGTAGCCGCCATTGACAAAGACATTGTTATGTCTGTCAATATTATAGTTTGCGCCGGCTTTCACATTTCCTGCAAAGAAAGTCTTCGAGGGAGACTCGCCGTCTTCTTCATTCATGTAGAAGTGTTCAAAACGAGTGTATGTGTTGAGGTTTGCAGCTCCTGCAAGAACCAAGTTGAGTTTCTTGTCCAATGCCTGATATTCAACCTGAGCATATACACCTTCTTGCCAGATGCGGCTGTCCCAGTTACGATAAACTACGTCACCGACACCGAGCTTTTTGTTTTGATAAGCAGTGCGCTCTGCCTCAGTTGCAAAAGTGCGGAGGTTGTTTGAGGCTGCACGATAGTAGTCGATGAAGTATGCACCGTCATAGAGATCTGAGATTTCGTTGGTGTGCTCGCCGTAGTAGTAACGAATATCAACACCGGCTGTCAACGAAAGATTGTCGGTGAGTTCGTTCTTGTAGTTCGACACACCGCCAAACCAACGGTGATTGTTGATTGAATTTGACATCACCATCAACGAACCGCGAGTACTGTTGCGGTTCATCAACTGAATCTGGTCATAGGCAAAGAGACCGTTTTCATGACGAAGGTTGTAAGTCACACCGTTATCCTCAATAGATTTCCAGTTGAGCGAGCCATTTGAAGAGCCATACCAATAGTTATAGTAAGTCGATGAGCTTGTACCGATACGAGCACCCTGACCGCTTGCACCGTAACCCGAACCGATCGAAGCATAGATCACAGAAGAGAGTGACGATTTGTGGTTGATCTGCCAAACATGGTTAAGCATTGCAACGGGCTTGTTGTAGACGTTATACTGCGAAGCCTTACGCTCGCCATTGAGACCATAGCCGAATGTAGGGTTATAGCGATAAGCCTGACCTACGGGCATATAGTTTGCAACATTTTGCCATTCCGAGATCGAAAGACCATCGCTTGAATTACGCTTGTAGTGAGTCTGAGGAGCACCGGTAACAGTCAACGAAATCTGATTGCTTTCATTGATGCGCTTCGAGATATTGAGATAGTAGTTGAATGCCTCGTAATCAGTACCCTGAACATATCCGTCACCGGTTTTACGAGAGCCGAGGAACGTCATAGCCCAACCGTTTTTCATCAAACCGGTCGAGAATGAAATACCATAGTTCATTGAGTTGTCGTTACCGAGACCATACCAAACCGATCCGCCTTTCTTGGCATCGAGACCTTTGGTAATCATATTGATCGTACCACCGAATGAAGGCGACGAAATAATTGTTGCACCAAGACCTCTCTGAACCTGCATCGATGAAATTACTTCACCGAGACCTGCCCAGTTTGACCAATAGATACCGCCCCACTCCATATCGTTGACGGGGACACCGTTGACCATAGTGGCTGTGTTCGACGATTTGAAACCGCGGATATTGACTTTGGCATCGCCAAAGCCACCGCCGTCTTTCGTAGCCCACACACCGGGAGTAGTTTTAAGAACTTCGGGAAGTTCCTGATTACCGAGTTTCAAATCCAAAGTAGCAGCATCGACAGCAGACACAGCCACCGGAGTGCGGCGAGTGCGTGCGATAGACTGCGTCACGACTACGTCTTGAAGCATCTGGGATTCAACCGTCATCACAACTTCACCCATGTTTGACGACGACGGGAGTGTGACCGGTTTATATCCGATGTAGTTGAAGTGTATCTCCTTCCCTTTCGGGACAGTCAATGTAAAATTACCGTCGACATCGGTTGTGGCAACAATCTGAGTGCCGGGAACAGAGATGGTTGCCCCGATGATGGGCTCTCCATCTTCACCCAAAAGCACACCTTTACACTTGATGTCGTTCGGTGAGGCGACAGCCGACGCAAACGCCAGCATAACAGCCGCTGCTAAGAGATTGAGTCTCCTAATCATAGAACTTTGATTGATTAGATTGTGAATAATAATTAATATAATTAGCTGATATAAATCACATTAAATTTCTCAGCATCAATCATTGGGCATATTTCTCAACGCCCGCCGACCTGCCTTCGTCCGGGCTATGCCCATAAACTTTCCGCAAAGGTACATAAATTTCGGGATATAATGTTAAAATTCCTTATTAAATATTTATTTAATTTCATTTTGTCACAATATATTAGCCCTAAGCCGCGCCCACCTTATAAATCGAAATCAGACTGCCATACCTTGCGAACGACAGCCTGATTACTTAATTTATTTGCCAAAAAGCGTCACTCGATCTCTTTGAGCTGCTTTTTTCACCATTTTTTCTGGGATAAACCTCCAATTCGGGTCAACCTTGGGGGATATTTTGCCTCGTTTTTCAAGTTCCTTAATGAGATAGTAGCGCAAATCCTTGTCAGTCGACGAAATAATTCGAGATTGGAGTTGTTCCTGCGGGATTCCTGCACCCTTGGTCAGAAGCTCGCCACCACCGTTGCCACGATACGAATTGACTGCAACTTTATATGTTTTGTCAAACTCAAACGGCGAACCGTCAGCCATCGAAATAATTGAAATCTTCTCTCCCTGCGGCTTAGTCACGTCAACCGTATAAATAATTCCGGCCGCGGAGTCAAAATTATACGTCGGATTTTGAAGCTTTGCATAGTCTCCCTTTGCTGCATTGCGCGCCCCGGAGAATAGTAACAGATTATCATCCTCAGACGACATTTGATTAGTCCAAATTGCATAACTCATTTCAAGATAATCTTTCAACTCGCGTCCGGTCAAAGCTATCGTGTAGAGCATATTCTCATATTTATATAGAGTAAACATATCACTCATGTGAAGATCACCCTTCTTGATGACAGCGTCAAACGACAGTGGTGCAGCGAGTGACACATCCGCGCCGGAAATTGCCAACTGCAATTCATGTAGCAACTGCATGAATGACGACGACCCGAAATAAGCATCACGAATTGAAAAGTCGCCGGTCGATGTGCCGATTTTACGACTCACGAAGTCAATAATTTCACGATATTCCCCATCAAAAACGGCAAGAAACTCGGGATCAGGCTCTACATTTTTGAGCGAGGTCAACTGTCCGACCACCTTTTTGTCAGTCACCTTGCCATTTTTATCAAGAGTGATTTTCAGCTCTACCTCAGCAAGATTATTGGCACTGTTGGCAGGATTTATGAGCAAGACATCAGAATTGGCACGGTTTTTGATAGTAGAATTATACAGCGTATGATCATGCCCCATAAAAACGACATCGAAGCCCGGAATTTCCTCCGCCACGAGTTTCGATGCGTTTTCTCGCCATCCGCCTGTGGTTCTTGTCGCATCATATCCCGAATGGAAAAGCCCGACAAGCACATCCGGCTTCTCATTTTCATTGATATAATCCACCCATTTCTTTGCAGAATACACCATATCCTCAAAATCAAGTCCCTCCCATAGATTTTCAGGAAGCCATGCAGGAATTGCAGGGGTCAGCAAACCAAGAACGGCAATCTTTACGCCCTTGCGATTGATGATTGCGTATGGTTGAAGATACGGTTTTCCGGTAGCTTTGTCTATCACGTTTGCACCAAGAAATGGGATTTCACCCAAATCCTTACGATAACGATCATATACAGCGTGACCCGTCTCCACATCATGATTGCCGATTGTCTGAACATCATAGTCCATAAAATTCAACATTCGAGCAATTGGATGCGCGACGTCCGTCTTCAAAAAGTTATAATAATAGGCAGTGGGCTGACCTTGGAGTATGTCACCATTATCGAATAGTATCACATTCTCTTTTCCAAGAGAGTCGCGAAGCTCTTTCACTCGCGTCGACACGCGTGCAAGCGAACCGTCGCCGGGCGACATCGTGATAAAATTATAAGGGAAGAAATTACCGTGAACATCGGTAGTTTCCAATAATTTAAACGTAACCTCCTCAGCCGAAACGCTCGGTGCGACAAGTAATGCTGATGCAATCGCCATTGCCTGATAAATCTGTTTCAAATTTCCTATGAAGTTAAATAAACAACAATGATATATTACAATGTAAATTCTATTATTTTAGTTACTGTGGCTTCGGACCGGTGTACAATGCCCGAACCTTGCCAACAGAGAGCGATCCCTCTACTTTCAATGGAATTCGCTGCGATGCCGTAGAGATCCAACCCGAAATCGGGTCTGAACTTTCGACTTCTTTGCGAGTAAATGTGAAATTTATATAGTATGCCGGATATTTTCTATCGTCAAGTTTCACATCCTGCCGCCCCTTGTAAGTTATTTTCAAACTCTCTTTCTTCGTACCTGAAAAAATATTGACCGTAACACTCTCGCCCACTGCCATATTTTCAAAGTCAAGACTTCGGAGATAGAAAAACGAGCTGAGCATATCGACTGTCATCCCATCGGCTTCGAGATTTATTGACGAGACTGTCATCGGCGAATCAGAGTTCTTTTGCTTATAGCGCGTTGCCTCAGCAGAAAACGTATTGCCGTTGCGATGGAATTTTAATACATCCTTTTTATACTTACCCTTTTCATGTGCAATATATGTGTATGAAATCGGGTAGAAATCACCCTTTGTCATCGTCGAGTAGAGAGTGTCGCGGAGCATATATATTTTATTTGCCCACGAAGCGTTTCGAGCATAGACCGACGCATGATAACGATTGTTTTCACTGCGCAACGACATCGTTGCATGACCGGCGACTTTATTTATAAGCCCCCACTTATAAACGACATCGTAGGTCAGCGACTCATCGGCAAGCACAACGGGCGAAGCCGCCGACACGCTTGCTGTGCCTATCATAAACAAGCCCAGCAGAGACAATGACAATTTTGATTTCATAACGGTCGGCATTATATAAATGTATATTATCTCGATTTAATTACTTGACAATTCTTGAAACGGAAGCACCGAGCGATAGGACTGCTCGATACGTTTGTTTCGCCAGCACTTGCGACACACGGCAATATATCGCTCATCACCGCCGATTTCGACCTGCTCACCTTCCTCCACGAAATCACCGTTGTGATCGATTCGAGCATTGATGATTGTCTTCCGTCCGCAAGTGCAAGTCGACTTGATTTCGTCAATCGTATCGGCAATTTCAAACAATCGACGAGAGCCCTCAAACAGATTACTCTTAAAATCCGTTCTGAGTCCATAGCAAATCACATTGCAACCGTAGTCATCGACCAACGACGACAGTTGATCAACCTGAGCGGCGGTCAAAAACTGAGCCTCATCGATCAAAAACCAATCGATTATTGCCCCTGCCTCCTCAAAGTGAGACTTCGCCATCTCATAGAGATTAGTATCATGATATATCCACTTACACTCCCGCTCGATACCGATACGCGACTTTATGACATTCGACCGTTCGCGAGTGTCAATCACTGGTTTGAGACAAAGATACGTCATGTTGCGTTCCTCAAAGTTATAGGCGGTGGTCAACAGGAGCGCAGTTTTAGCCGACCCCATAGTTCCGTAGCGGAAATACAATTTTCCTTTTCTGTTATTCATTAGATTTGGATTTTAATAGCAAAGATACACAAATTTTTCCTTTTAACCACCCCTATCGACGTTTTAGCAAGATTTAAGCGACTAAATTTGTGGGTGAATGTTAAATTTGCTAATTTTACACCGAATTTGTACCTATCTCAAAACAAAACTATCTATAAATACCTGAAACTTATTAATCTATTGCAATATGGTAAATTTTTCACTTGAGGGCAAAGTAGCCCTTGTGACCGGTGCGGCCTATGGTATCGGTCTCGCTATCGCTCAGGCTTATGCCGAAGCTGGAGCAAAAATCGTATTTAACTGCTCACGTCAGGAAACTGTTGACCGCGGCTTGAAAGCCTATAAGGAACTTGGCATTGATGCAAAAGGCTACCTCTGCGACGTAACAGACGAAGAAGCCGTCAAAGCTATGGTTGCCGACATCGAAAAGACAGTGGGTACTATTGATATCCTCGTTAACAATGCCGGTATCATCAAGCGCATCCCTATGACCGAAATGAACGTCGAAGACTTCCGTCGCGTTGTCGATGTTGACTTGATTGCACCCTATATCTGCGCAAAAGCCGTAATCCCCGGCATGATCAAGAAAGGCCACGGCAAGATTATCAACGTTTGCTCAATGATGAGCGAACTCGGTCGCGAAACCGTAAGCGCATACGCAGCAGCCAAGGGCGGTTTGAAAATGCTCACCCGCAACATCTGCTCTGAATTTGGCGAACACAACATTCAGTGTAACGGCATTGGCCCGGGCTACATCGCCACCGAGCAGACTGCTCCCCTCCGCGAAATCCAACCCGACGGAAGCCGTCATCCGTTTGACCAATTCATCATCTCGAAGACTCCCGCCGCTCGCTGGGGAACACCCGAAGACCTCATGGGGCCAGCCGTATTCCTTGCATCTGACGCTTCAAACTTCGTCAACGGTCACGTCCTCTACGTCGACGGCGGCATCCTCGCTTACATCGGAAAGCAACCTAAGTAACCTCTTTTCACATCAGTTCTTAGATGGAATCCGTATTTTCTTATATTATAGGATTGGGCGCAGCGGTAATGATGCCAATCATTTTCACTGTGCTCGGTCTTTGCATCGGACTCAGCTTCGGCAACTCATTGAAATCGGGTCTCAAAGTCGGCGTCGGCTTCATCGGGCTTTCGATTGTCACCGCGTTGCTGACCTCGGCTCTCGGTCCCGCGCTTGACAAGGTTGTCGAAATCTACGATCTTCAACTCAAAGTTTTCGACATGGGTTGGCCTGCAGCAGCAGCTGTTGCCTACAACACGGCCGTCGGAGCATTTATCATCCCTGTTTGCCTCGGTGTCAACCTTTTGATGCTTTTGACCAAAACCACTCGCACGGTCAACATCGATCTCTGGAACTATTGGCACTTTGCTTTCATCGGTGCAGTGATCTACTTTGCCAGCGAGTCGCTCGCTTGGGGCTTCTTCGGCGCAATCATCTGCTACATAATTACTCTCATCATTGCAGACATGACCGCCAAGAAATTCCAATCCTACTACAAGGACATGGAGGGAATCTCCATTCCTCAACCTTTCTGCGGCGGCTTTGCTCCGTTTGCATGGCTTATAAACAAGGGTCTTGACATGATTCCCGGTATTGAGAAACTCGAAATCGATGCCGAAGGCATGAAAAAGAAATTCGGTCTTCTCGGCGAGCCCCTCTTCCTCGGCGTTGTGGTCGGTATCGTAATCGGCTGCCTGACTTGCAATTCCGGAGCGGAAATCGTCGATAAGATTCCCTACATTCTCGGTCTCGGCATCAAAATGGGAGCCGTCATGGAGCTCATTCCCCGCGTGACAGTCCTCTTCATCGAAGGTTTGAAACCCATCAGCGACGCAACCCGCGGTCTTATCGCCCGTAAGTTTAAAGGCGCTGACGGTCTCAACATCGGCATGAGCCCCGCGCTCGTCATCGGTCATCCGACCACCCTTGTTGTGTCACTTCTGCTCATTCCCGTGACTCTCCTACTCGCCGTTATTCTCCCCGGCAATCAGTTCCTTCCGCTCGCATCACTTGCCGGAATGTTCTATGTGTTCCCCCTCGTGCTTCCGTTCACCAAAGGAAACGTTGTCAAAACATTCATTGTCGGCTTGATCATTATCATTGCCGGTCTTTATATGGTGACAAACCTCTCCGGAGCATTCACGCTTGCAGCACAGGACGTCTATGCTGCCACCGGCGATGCGGCCGTTGCAATCCCTGCCGGATTCCAAGGCGGCAGCCTCGACTTCGCGTCGAGCCCTCTCGCATGGGTTATCTATCAGTGTACTCAAAATCTCAAATGGGTTGGTTCGGGTCTGCTTGTCGTTGCAACAATGGGATTGATGATTTGGAATCGTACCCTTATCATCCGCAACCAGAAAAACAAAGAAGTCGCATAAGCCCTCCCCCCCCTTTCATCTAACAAAAGCTATTGAATAAATCAGACTTATGAAAAAAATATTAACAGCTATCGCACTTATGAGTATTTCGCTCTCCGGTTTCTCTCAGACCAACTATTCAATTCTTCGCGCCTGCCATCCAGAAGACGTGAAACACTATGACACTCAGCAGCTTCGTTCACGTTTCATGATGCCCAAGGTCATGGAAGAAAACAAAATTAACCTGACATATTCGATGTATGACCGTCTTATCTACGGTGGTGTAATCCCCGTAGGCAAAGAAGTCGTTCTCGAAACAATCGATCCGTTGAAAGCTAAATTTTTCCTCGAACGCCGCGAGCTCGGTATCATCAACATTGGTGGCGACGGCATCGTGACAGTCGACGGCAAAGAATATGAACTTCATTTTAAAGATGCTCTCTATGTCGGTCGCGGTAAACAAAACATCAGCTTCCGCAGCAAGGACAATGCAAATCCCGCGAAGTTCTACATCAACTCGACTCCCGCTCACAAGGAATACAAAACTCAGCTCATCACAATCGACGGTCGCAAAGGTTCGCTTAAAGCCAACTCTTTTGCAGCCGGCAAAATGGAAGAGAGCAACGACCGCGTAATCAATCAGCTCATCGTCAACAACGTTCTTGAAGAAGGCCCCTGCCAACTTCAAATGGGTCTCACCGAGTTGAAGCCCGGTAGCGTGTGGAACACAATGCCCGCCCACACTCATGACCGTCGCGTCGAGGCTTATTTCTATTTCAACGTACCCGAAGGCAACGCAATCTGCCACTTCATGGGCGAACCTCAGGAAAACCGCATCGTGTGGCTCAAAAACGAGCAGGCAATCATGTCGCCCGAATGGTCTATCCACGCTGCCGCCGGCACCTCTAACTATATGTTCATCTGGGGTATGGGTGGCGAAAACCTCGACTATGGCGACATGGACAAGGTGACCTACCTCGAAATGGAATAATTCTTTCGCAAGCAAAATCCGAAACAATAAAACTGTATAATAATTTCACTATATATAAAGATCTTAATTAGATTATTATGAAAGTCGTAACATTAGGCGAAATCATGCTTCGCCTTTCTCCCAAGGGAAACTATCGCTTTGTGCAAGTAGATAACTTTGATGTTATCTGGGGCGGCGGCGAAGCCAACGTAGCCGTTAGCTGTGCCAACTACGGACATGACGCATACTTCGTGTCGAAACTCCCCAAACACGAAATCGGTCAGGCAGCAGTCAATGCCCTCCGTCGCTATGGTGTACACACCGACTTCATCGCTCGCGGTGGTGATCGTGTAGGTATCTACTATTGCGAAACAGGCGCATCAATGCGTCCCTCAAAAGTCATCTACGACCGTGCCAACTCAGCAATCGCCGAAGCTGATCCCGAAGATTTCGACTTCGACGCAATCATGGAAGGCGCAGACTGGTTCCACTGGAGCGGTATCACTCCCGCTATCAGCGACAAAGCAGCCGAACTCACTCGCCTTGCTTGCGAAGCCGCTAAACGCCACGGCGTAACAGTTTCCGTTGACCTCAACTTCCGCAAGAAACTTTGGACAAAGGAAAAAGCTCAGTCTATCATGCGTCCCCTCATGCAGTATGTCGACGTTTGCATCGGCAACGAAGAAGACGCTGAACTCTGCCTTGGCTTCAAACCCGATGCTGACGTTGAAGGCGGCGAAACAAATGCCGAAGGCTACAAGGGCATCTTCAAGGCAATGGCAAAAGAATTCGGATTCAAGTATGTAATCTCTACACTTCGTGAATCATTCTCAGCTACACACAACGGCTGGAAAGCTATGATTTACAACGGCGAAGAGTTCTACGAATCAAAACGCTATGACATCAACCCGATCATCGACCGTGTCGGTGGCGGCGACTCATTCTCAGGTGGTATCATCCACGGTCTCATGACTATGGATAATCAAGGCGATGCGCTTGAATTTGCAGTTGCTGCTTCTGCGCTCAAACACACTGTTCCCGGTGACTTCAACCTCGTTTCGGTTGATGAAGTTAACTCTCTCGCCGGAGGCAACGCCAACGGTCGTGTTCAGCGATAATCAAGATTCTTAGATCTTATTTTCAACGAAATAAAATTCCTTTCAAAGAAAGATGGATGCAACCATTGTTGTGTTCATCTTTCTTCTTTTTTTGAGTATTCATCCAGCCACAAATAACCATAGAAAACACTCACACTGTAAAGATTCGGCTCAAATCATTCTCTAAAAGCCCAGTTTTACCTAACTGAAATAAAAAATTTCGATTTTTTCAGATTTATGTCAAAAATCCGCCAATCATTTTACCGTTAAACGCAAATTAATTCCTACCTTTGCACTTTCAAAATCGAAATGATGTCGAAATCCCGTTTTTTTATGGGGTTTGAATTGTTTTAACGATGCCGACCTTTCCTTAATTTAAATTTATTATTAAAGGGAAAGAAGAAAAAAGATTGTTGTAATTTTTTTTTCAGATAACAGATTTTTTAACATGGAATGGTTAATTAACCTCATCGGACCGGGTCACACGGAGCTTGCCAGCACACTCGTGCTCTACTCCTTTGTCATTGCGGTCGGAATCTTTCTCGGAAAGCTGAAAGTCGGAGGAATCTCGCTTGGAGTGACCTTTGTGCTTTTCGTGGGAATTGTAATGGGGCATTTTGGCTACATAGTCAACCCCGAAGTGCTTAAATTCGTTCGCGAATTCGGCTTAATCTTGTTTATCTTCGCCATCGGTATCCAAGTCGGACCGGGTTTCTTTTCTTCGTTTAAGAAAGGCGGAGTGTTGCTCAACGCCCTTGCAGTGCTTATCATTGTGCTCAACGTGGCGATAGTCCTCACTATTTTCTTCATTGATGGCAATACGAGCATATCCGCGCTTGTGGGCGTGATGTCAGGTGCAGTCACCAACACCCCCGGACTTGCTGCCGCTCAGCAGACAGCAGGTACAGCCGAAGCTATCGATTTGATGGCAATGGGCTATGCAGCAGCCTATCCTCTCGGCGTAATCGGCATCATCCTTTCGATGCTCGTGATTAAAGCAATCTTCAGAATCAACACAGATGATGAAATCAAAGCTATCGAGAAAGACATTGAAAGCTCTCAGCAGAAACCGTTGATTCTCTCGTTTGAAGTAACAAACAAACTGATCGACGGCAAAACTCTCTTTGAGTTGCACCACATCTTGCACTGCGACTTCGTCGTTTCACGTTTGATGGGAGCCGACGGCAAGGTGGTCATCCCGACTTCAACAACCGAACTCCATGTGGGCGACAAGATTATAGCCGTTCTCGGCCCGGATGACGAACAGAAATTCCAAGGCGTCATCGGCAATGAAATTCAAATGGACTGGGAAGAAGTGCAGAGCCAAGTTTATTCACGTCGCATCGTCGTCACTCAAAGCGAATATAACGGCGTGGCTCTTGGCGACCTCCGTCTCCACACAGCATACTCGCTCAACTGTACTCGCATCAACCGTGCAGGTGTCGATCTCTTGGCTTCGCCGGGGCTCCGCTTGCAGATGGGCGACCGCCTCGTGGTTGTCGGCGACCTCAACGACATCGAACGTCTTTCGGTTCGCCTCGGCAACTCAATGAAACGTCTCAACCAACCGAACCTTATCACAATCTTTGTCGGTATCCTCTTCGGTATCATCCTCGGCTCGATCAATGTCGGTTTCGGCATGAAACTCGGACTTGCCGGCGGTCCGCTCGTCGTTGCAATCCTTTTGAGCCGCTTCGGTTACAAATTCAAGCTCGTCACCTACACATCGACATCAGCATCACTACTCATGCGCGAACTCGGCATCTGCCTATTCCTTGCATCTGTCGGAATTTCGTCGGGTCACGGCTTCGCCGCTACTGTGTTCAACACCACCGGTATGTGGTGGGTTATTTGGGGCTTCTTGATCACATTCATTCCTCTGATTGTGGTAGGTCTCATCGCTCGCGGTGTCTACAAAATCAACTTCCTCACAATTATGGGTCTCTTGTCGGGCGGATGCACAGATCCCCCTGCTCTTGCCTACGCCAATAACTCAACCGGCTCTGATGCGCCTGCGGTTGCCTACTCAACCGTCTACCCGCTGACGATGTTCCTCCGAGTTGTCGCCGCACAAGCCCTCATTTTGTGCTTATTCTAACCCTTTGACAAGCATTGATATAACTAAGAATATAAAAATTCCCTCGCTTTTAATTATAATAGCCGAGGGAATTTTTGTAATTTTGCACTCAAACTCATCATTCTCATTCAAATCATGATTGATTCCCTTCCACCAATCAAAGTTTTCTCCGGAACAAAGTCTCACTACATGGCAGAAGAAATCTGCCAGAATTTAGGTTGCGAACTCGGCAAGATGAACATTCAGTATTTTGCCGACGGCGAGTTTGAAGTATCTTTTGAGGAATCTATTCGCGGTTGCGAGGTTTATCTCGTGCAGTCGACATTCCCCAACACCGACAATCTCATGGAGCTTCTCCTTATGATTGACGCTGCAAAACGTGCTTCAGCTGCCTCAATCATCGCAGTGATTCCCTATTTCGGATGGGCTCGCCAAGACCGTAAGGACAAACCGCGTGTGTCAATCGCTGCAAAGCTCGTTGCCGATCTTCTGACCACAGCCGGCGTTGACCGAGTAATCACGATGGACCTCCATGCCGATCAGATCCAAGGATTTTTCGACATCCCCGTCGACCACCTCTATGCGTCGTCAGTGTTCATCCCCTACATCCAGTCGCTCAACCTCGAAAACCTCGTCATTGCCTCGCCTGACGTCGGAGGAGCCAAACGTGCAAACAACTATGCCAAGTATCTCAACGTGCCCCTCGTGCTCTGCCACAAACAGCGTGCCAAAGCCAACGTTGTTGCTCAGATGACCGTCATCGGCGACGTTAAGGACAAAGATGTTGTGCTTGTCGACGACATGGTTGACACAGCCGGCACTATCACCAAAGCAGCCGACTTGATGATTGCAAACGGTGCTCGCTCTGTCCGCGCCCTCTGCTCTCACGCAATTATGTCTGACCCCGCATCCGAGCGCGTCGACAACTGTGCGTTGACCGAAATGATGTTTACAAACTCTATTCCGTTCAACAAGAATTGTAAAAAGGCAACAATCCTCTCTGTTGCACGTCTCTTTGCCGACACGATTAGCCGCGTCCACAACCACGAGTCGATCTCGTCGCAATATCTCATTAAGTAATTAAGGAGAGACACTACACTCTCCCCTCTCATTTATCACATATATCAATGGACTGATTTTATCCTTTTCAGATTCAACCGAAAAGCTAAAATCAGTTCATTGTCAATTATTACATTTTCAATAAATCATGAATCTAACCCACATCATGGCGACTATTCTGACGGCAGGAAGTCTTGCAGCCTGCTCGACAGGAAATGAAAACGACGCCGACATCATTGACAAGCCCGATTTCAAATCGACTACCGGCATATTTGACCTCGATGCTCTCGGAGCACTCGGAAGAGTGTCGTCAGTAAGCGTTTCGCCCGACACTCGCAAGGTTCTCTTCGGTATCTCATACGAAAGTTGTGAGAAAAACCGTTCAAACAACGACCTCTATGTCATGAACGAGGACGGTTCGGAGCTCGAACGTATCACTCGCACCCCGAAGTCGGAAGGAAACTTCGTTTGGATCAACCAAGGCAAAAAAATCGCGTTTACCTATGCTGATGCCAACGGCAAAAGCCAACTTTGGACGATGAATGCCGATGGTAGCGACCGCAAACAAATCACAAATATTGAAAACGGCATCGAAGGTTTCCTTCTTTCGCCCGACGAACAAAAAATCGTCTTGATTTCGACTATCAAATATGCTCGCGAAGCCAAAGACATTTATGCAGACCTTCCAGAAGCATCCGGACGCGTCATCGACGACATCATGTATAAGCATTGGGATCAGTGGGTAACTGAAATCCCCCACCCCTTCGTTGGTGATTTCGATGGCAACACCGTCAGCAACATTGCCGACATCATGGCTGACGAACCTCTGTTTGAAGCCCCGATGCGTCCGTTTGGAGGTTCGGAATCATTCGCATGGTCGCCCGACGGACAGTCGCTCATCTACGTTTCTCGTAAAAAATCAGGTCGTGACTATGCTGTTTCGACCAACTCAGACCTCTACCTTTATTCAATCGCCGACAAGTCGACTCGCAATATCACCGAAGGCATGGCTGGCTACGACACTGCTCCCACCTACTCTCCCGACGGCAAATATGTGGCTTGGCTCTCGATGGAACGCGACGGATATGAAGCCGACAAGAACCGCATCTTTATCCTCGACACCACTACCGGCGAAAAGACCGATCTTACAACAGATTGGGACTACACTGTCGACGCTATTGCTTGGAATCCCAACGGTAAGTCGATCTATTTCCTTGCTGCAAAAGACGGCAATGTCCCCATGTTCTCAATCGACATTGCCAACAAGGAAGTCAAAGTTGTTGCCGACGGCGAATGTGACTACGCAGCACTTGCTCCCATCGACTCAGAAAGCGTCGTGACTCTCCGTCACTCAATGATTGCGCCCAACGAAGTATTCGTAGCCAAAGCAGGCGAAGTCAAACAGATATCAAACGTCAACACCGAACTCCTCGCGTCAATCAAAATGCCTCGCGTCGAGCGCAACATGGTTCCGACCACAGACGGCAAGGAAATGCTCGTTTGGGCTGTATATCCTCAGGATTTCGACTCTACGAAGACTTATCCCTCACTGCTCTACTGTCAAGGAGGTCCGCAGTCGGCTGTCAGCCAATTTTGGAGCTATCGTTGGAATCTCGCGCTCATGGCATCAAACGGCTATATCGTCATTGCCCCCAACCGTCGCGGTCTCCCCGGATTCGGCACTGAATGGAATGCACAAATCTCTGGCGACTACCCCGGTCAAAATATGCGCGACTACCTCTCGGCTGTCGACTACATGAAACAGCGTCCCTACATTGACCCGGCTCGCATCGGCTGCACAGGCGCAAGCTACGGCGGCTTCTCAACTTACTGGCTCGCAGGCAACCACGACAAGCGATTTGCAGCATTCTTCGCCCACGCCGGAATCTTCAACATCGAAGCTCAATATCTCGAAACCGAAGAAATGTGGTTTGCCAACTGGGATATGGGTGGCGGTGACAAAAATGCTCCTGCCGACGCAACAACCGTGCCCGACTATGGCGCATACTGGAACAAGGACAATAAAATCGCTCAGCGCACGTTTGCAATGTCTCCTCACCGTTTCGTAGACAAATGGGATACCCCGATCATGATTTCTCACGGAGAGTTTGACTATCGTATCCTCTCATCTCAGGGCGAAATGGCATTCAACGCCGCCAAGCTCCGCGGAATCCCCACCGAAATGGTTATCTTCCCCGACGAAAACCATTGGATTCTCAAACCGCAAAATGCCAAACTTTGGCAACGCCTCTTCTTCCGTTGGTTTGACAAATGGCTGA
>CAZCCI010000022.1:0-38360 GCA_964497255.1 uncultured Staphylococcus sp. | reverse complement strand
TTTTCATCTCTTGAATGATGCCGACGATCTTTCGATTAATCAGCAATCCAATGACAGCTCCGATCACCACACCAATCAGACATCCATATATGTAATATTCGCCAAAAATATCAGTAAACACTAACAACATATATATTATCAATGGTATTCCGAGAGCCATACCGATAGCTCGTTTTCGAATCTGATCTTGCATTATATTGCCTATCGATATTATAGACTCGCGTACGGTCATCAACGAAAAATTTATTTGTTTGATTTGCCAATATGAAATCAAGTGCATTACTCCCATGAAAATAAAATATAGTATTGACAATATTGCCAAGACTGTAGCCTCTCGAAAATATGGGATCATGATGAGGATACACCCAAAACACGTTATTGTCATGCGCCGTCGGATTGCACAAAGACGATCACGAAGAGTGGAGATTCGCCCCTGTTTCACATTTGATATCAACTCACGCATATCGGCATCTTGTCGGCATCCGTCGGCAAGATCAAGTGATTTCCAATTATTTTTAAGGTCGTCTATATTCATAATTTTATATATCTTCTTTATTAAATTCTTGTGTTATTCTCTATGCTTTTATTTGCCATCATTTTCACTATCAGCAAGTCGCTGTTTGATTCGGCGAAGTCTGGTTGCGACGTTGTTGCGCGAAAATCCTGTCACCTCGGCTATTTCATCATAGCTACGTTCGTCGAGCCACATCAAAATTATAGCCTTGTCTATTTTAGATAGTTGCGAAATCAGCCGATACATTTCCGTTAACTGTTCGTTTCGCTCACCTATGTCGGCAATCATATCCGATGCAAACTCAAGAGTAGTCATCTCTGACGAATGACGATTGTATTTGCGAAAAAAGGTCACACAAGTATTAAGTGCCATTCGATATATCCATGTCGACATCGCCGAATCCCCTCTAAACGAATCAAGACTTTCCCATATATTGGCAAGCACTTCTTGATACAAATCTTGAAAGTGTTCTCGATTAACGGCATACATATAGCAAACCTTATGGAGAAGTCTACGATTGTCTGTAACAATCGTCATAAAACGAGATTCCTTTTCGGTTGGTGTCATTTATCTATGCTTCTGTGTTCGTAATCATGTATTTTATATCGTTAGACGCATTTTTTTGAAAAAAGTTACATGCCGTTTGTCACTTTTTGAATATTTTTGCGTCTAACTACATAAAACCGTTTATTTAACGATAAAAAACAAACATATATTACATATTTTTAATCATTAGCAATGGATATACTCCAAATCGAACACGTTAGCAAGGCATATTCATCACACATCGCTCTCAACGATGTGTCGATTAATGTGCCGGAGGGAAAAGTCTACGGACTCCTCGGACCGAACGGAGCCGGCAAAACCACCCTCATCCGAATCATTAACCACATAACCGCCCCGGACAGCGGTCAAGTGTTATTTGAAGGACATAAACTTACTCAAAACGATGTCGAGCACATTGGATATCTGCCCGAAGAACGCGGTCTCTATAAGAAAATGAACGTTGGAGAGCAAGCTGTATTCTTTGCTCGACTTAAAGGGTTGTCCAAACAAGATGCCGTCCACGAACTCCGTCATTGGTTTGAAAAATTCGACATACTCTCTTGGTGGGACAAAAAAGTTGAAGAATTATCGAAAGGCATGGCTCAGAAAGTACAATTCATCATCACCGTGCTCCACCGCCCCAAGCTTCTCATATTCGACGAACCCTTTTCCGGGTTCGACCCGATTAATGCCGCTCTACTTAAAGACGAAATTTTAAAATTGAAAAACGAAGGGTCGACAGTGATTTTCTCAACCCACAATATGTCGTCAGTCGAAGAAATCTGCGACAATATTACTCTCATCAACAAAAGTAGAAACATTCTCAGCGGAAATGTTGAAGACATTCGTCGTCAATTTTTTGGCAACCGATTTGATTTGACTTTCCAAGGAGACCCGTGTTTACTCATGAATCGCCTACAACTAGTAGCGAGCGAATTCTCAATGCTTGAAGCCGATGCACAAGGTCGCCAACGCATCAATTTCAAAATCTCAGACAAAGCCAATCTTCGCGATGCAATCACCATTGCCAACGAAGCCGTCGTCATTGCCGGATTAAATGAAAGCATTGCTTCGATGAACGACATCTTTATTCGTGCAGTCAAAGAAGATCAACCAGAATCCGTATAACATTATTTTTTCAATTGACTAAATTCACATTTACTATGTCAAAAATAAACATTGTCATTGAACGCGAATACATGGAGCGCGTCAAGAAAAAAAGTTTCATTATTACGACCGTCCTCACTCCGCTTTTAATGATGTTAATGATGGCTCTCCCGGCTTTAATTATGAATTTTGTTGACTCATCATCAACCTCCGTGTCGGTTATAGACAATAGTGGTGTTGTGCTCAACAAGCTCGAAAGCAATGAATCACTTTCATTTCGTCCGGCAACTGATGTGACCGTTGATTCGGCTATCACTCGCGATGGTATTGACGCCGTGCTCGTCATTCCCGAAAATATCATAGACAACCGACGAGCAAATCTAAAATACTACTCCAATGGGCCGTCGTCAATCGGAGTTGAATCTGATATTACAGAGCAAATCAACAAAATAATTGAAACCGAACGCCTCAAAAACTACAAAATTGACAACATCGACCAAATCCTCGAAAGCGTCAAGAGCGAAATCAGTTTGACTACAGTTCGTACAGACAATGATAGTGAAGAAAGCAATTCTTCAATGTTCAGTTATAGCGTCGGAGTCGGCATGACTTTTGTTCTCTATATGTTCCTCCTCATCTACGGACAGATGGTTATGACATCAATCATCGAAGAAAAAGGCAACCGTGTGCTTGAAGTCGTAGTTTCATCCGTCAAACCGACTCAGTTAATGATGGGTAAAATCATCGGTGTAGCGCTCGTCGCTATCACTCAAATAGTCATTTGGGGGATACTTCTTTCTGTCATGTCGGCTTACCTCTTACCAGCCCTTATTCCTGCCGACGCAATGGCCGATGTCATTGCCGTTCAAAACGGACAATTCGACCAAGTCAGTGATAAATCTTCCATTGAAATGATTCAAGCAATCGGCATGCTTGGCGATGTCGGACGCATCCTTTCCCTCATGGGACTTATGACTGTATTCCTCATCTTCGGCTTCCTCCTCTACTCGTCGATTTTTGCAGCCGTCGGTTCGGCTGTTGACAATATCCAAGATGCCAGCCAATTGACATCATTTGCAGTTTTCCCAATCATATTTGGTCTCATTTTTGCCATGGTCGCAGCCGCCGATCCAATGGGAAGCGTAGCCTTTTGGACATCAATGTTCCCGCTTACCTCACCCATGGTAATGGTTGCACGCATACCGTTCGGCATACCGACATGGGAAATCGTCTTGTCTCTTACAATCCTTGCAGCAGGATTCATTGCTATGGTGTGGCTTGCCGGTAAAATCTATCGAGTCGGAATTTTCATGTATGGCAAGAAACCGTCAATCAAAGAGCTCATCCGTTGGATTAACTACAAGTAATTCCAAATTACTACAATATATAAATAACCTCTTGGTGTGATTAATGTCTCCCAAGAGGTTATTTTCTACATATTCATTATTTCATTCAAATCACTCTATAATCCACCAATCGAAATCAACTGCTCGCAAACGCATCCAAACGCCATTATGAATAGAAGTTTCATAATACTATCTCTGCCGGAAGTTCGGTCAGTCTTCAACCCCAATCCACTATGATAGAACATGTGGTTTCTTCCTTTAAATTCAATACTGCCGGCATAAATTGTGAAACTATTTTCAGCTTCATCCATGATGCGCCCCTGATATTTCCATGGACCGTTAATATTATCTGAATTTAATCAAAAGTTGGCTATTTAATCGGTAGAATTGTATTAATCACGAAATTTCAGTATTTTTGTACTCTTAAAACATCGACTGAATTTAAACTTTCGATTGTTAGAACAGTCTAATCCTTAAAAATCCGAATCTCTCACTTCTCAAAGATACATCCAACTATGAACATTAAACGATTATCAATCTTATTGGCTTCGGTTTTCATTACTGTCGGCGTGATGTCTGGTCAATCATATTTTGACGATGACATTTACTATGACGCATCTAAAGCAAAGAAAGCCGAGAAACAGTCAAAAAATAAATCATCTCAACATAAACAAGCTGTAGCTGTCTACGACTATCCGTCTTCGGACAACTATACTATCAACGGCACTCGTAGGATTAGTGTTGACGAGTATAACCGTCGTGGCATTTTTGCTATAGACTCTCTCAGTACCGACACAACTGCTACCGACTTCACTTACACTCGAAAAATCGAGCAATTCTACAACCCGCAGATTGTAAGCGAATCGGGAGACAAAGATCTTGCCCAAATCTACTATATGGAGCCTGAGCAGGTCAACATCTATATCAACACTCCTTCAAGTTATTGGGGGTATGATTATTTCTATCCATACAACACGTGGTACTCACCTTATTGGCATAACAACTATTGGCGATGGAACTCAAGTTTTTACTGGGGTTCATGGTATGATCCTTATTGGGATTGGGCTTTCGGTTGGGGCCCCAGTTGGGGCTGGAATCACGGCTGGGGCTGGAACTACGGCTGGGGGCCCTCTTGGGGTTGGACCGTCGGTGGCGGCGGACATCACCACTATAATCCCCGTCATCCCGGTGCATTCGGCAACCGACCGAACGGCTCCGGGTCACAAGCTACAAACATTCGACCCTCTCTTAACGGAGGTAGACACAACGGCTCAAACCGAGACTTCGTAACAAACCGTCCTATCAACAACAATCGTCCCGGCTACAATAATACAGGAACAAGCACTCGTCCTTCACTCAACAATTCCGAGACGAACCGTCGTAACGACAACTCAACGACACGACATCCAAACAATAACAATAGCAACCGCTGGAACGACGACTCCAATAGTAGTTTCAACCGTCAAAACTCAAACAACGGCGGACGTTTCAATAGCGGTAGCGGGTTCGGTGGCGGAAGCCGAAACGGATTCGGGAATAGCGGAGGTGGCAGTCGTCACTCAGGCGGAGGTCGCGGTCGCCATTAATCCCCAACGATCTATCCATTCCAAACTTTTTGCAATGCAACAAGTTTAATAATATTAGCAACTATCAAATAGTATGAATTATGAATAAGAAACTTTTAGCAGGTGTGCTCGCTATTCTCCCAGGAGCGATGTCGGCACAATCAGCAATCGATGCATACTCTATATCTCAAAATGACTTACGCGGTACAGCTCGCTTCATGGCTATGGGCGGAGCGTTCACAGCTCTCGGTGGTGACATTTCGACCCTCAATCAAAACCCCGGCGGCATCGGAGTCTATCGCAGTTGCGACCTCTCGGCTACCATCGACATCAATATGATGTCGTCAAAATTTCGTGCCGGCGGTATGTCTGTGAAAAACAGTCACACCAATGCCGCTTGCAACAATTTCGGCTATGTCGGCTCTGTCAATCTCGGATCAAATTCAATTATGCCTTTCTTTAATTGGGGAGCAAGCTACTCGCGCGTAGCGTCGTTCGACCGCCGATATAAAGGCAGCCTTGGCTCAATCGGGACATCATTGACAAACCTTGTTGCCGACTATACAACAGCCGACGGCTACTCCCCCGCCGATTTGTATAGCAACAATTATGATGTCTACAATCCATATCTTGATTCATCCGCTCCATGGTCAAGCATTCTAATGTATGATGCCTACGGAATCAACAGCGTAAATCCCGGTAGCAGCAAATATTCCGGTTTGTTTGACTACGATCGTTCATCGGCAACCGCGGCGGTTGATGTTGAAGAAAAAGGTCATATCGACGAGTATGCAATCAACTTTGGCGGAAACGTTTCTGATGTAGTTTATTGGGGTATTGGATTCGGTGTTACCGATATTGAATATAAGTCGTATGCAAACTACTCTGAGGATATTCAAAACGCCAACGTACCCAACGCCGATGCCAACTCATACGTCACAGGAGGCAATGCTTACTACAATCTTGCCAACTATAAGCGCATCTATGGTAGCGGATTCAACTTCAAAGCCGGTGTAATCATCAAGCCGATCAACGAATTTCGTATCGGTCTCGCCGTCCACACTCCGACATACTATAAACTAACCTATGAAGGTACTGCTTCAATGGCTTATAACTATCAGTCTACAGTCTACAATGACGAGCGTGGCGTGTCAGGCACAAAATATACCGACGAAGGCTATCTTGATATTTTCGACTACAAAAGCCAAACTCCTTGGAGACTGACTGTCGGTGCAGCAGGAGTCATCGACGGTCGAGCAATCATCAGTGCAGACTACGAATATAGAGGCGTCAGCGATATGGTCGTTCAAGATTTTGATGGCAACGACTATCGCGACATAAATAACGACATCAAAACCTATTACAAAGCTCAAAACATTGTTCGTCTGGGTCTTGAATACCGACTGACACCACAATTCAGTCTGCGTGCAGGTTACTCATACGAGTCATCACCGGTCTCGACCGAAGCTATGGACGGTTACAGTTTCACCACTCCAAACAATGCTGAAGCTAATTATGTCTATACCTCAGGAGCTGACGACACTGAAACTCTGCCGTCATACACATTCGACAAATCGACTCGCTATCTGACTTGTGGTCTTGGCTATCGCAACAAAAACTTCTATGCAGATGCAGCATTCGTCAACCGTCAGCGCAAGAGTAAGTTCAGCGCATTCACTGACTACAATGAAAACTCAACCGGCGATTTGATTCTCGCCCCGACCGGCAACATCAGCAGCAACAACAATTCAATCGTCTTTACAGTCGGATTCCGTTTCTAAAACTATCCTTGCAGAAAAAAACAAAGAATGGCAAAAAAGACTTCGCGAACCGATGCTCGGCGCAAAATCGCGAACGAATGTGAAAATATAGACCTCAACAACCCCGAATTTATTAAAGCATGGGAGTTGTTGCAACACACCAAACAGTCGATTTTCCTTACCGGTAAAGCCGGAACGGGAAAATCGACTTTCCTGCGCTATATTACTAAGCACACCCACAAGAAATATGTAGTCCTTGCACCAACAGGTATTGCCGCTGTCAACGTCGGAGGTGTCACACTTCACTCTTTCTTCCGCATTCCGTTTAAGCCGATAATCCCAGACGACCCCGACTTCAAACCCGATCGCATCAAAAAGCGCATGAAATACCCCGGGGCTCTCGTTAAACTGATTCGAGAAGTCGAACTTATAATCATTGATGAAATTTCAATGGTTAGAGCTGACATCATTGACTTTATTGATCTTCTGCTACGCACTTACTCCGGCAACCAACGAGAACCGTTTGGAGGAAAACAAATTTTGCTCGTCGGCGATGTCTTTCAGCTCGAACCGGTTTTGTCGGGTGATATGCGCGACATACTAAGAAAATACTACAAAGCCCCATTCTTCTTCTCGGCTCGCGTTTTCAACAACATCGACCTCGTCCCCATCGAATTAAGGAAAATATACCGACAAAGTGAAGACGATTTTGTCGATCTTCTCGATCGAATCCGTACCGGTTCAGCAACTTCAACCGACATTTCCCGCCTCAATAGCAGATGCGTTGAACCGTCGCTTCTCGATAAAATTGATACAGAAACAAAGCCAACCATGACACTTGCATCTCGTCGAGACATGGTTGACCACATCAACGAGACTCGTCTCAATGCCATTGACTGCCCTCTGATTAAATTTATAGGGACAATTCGAGGCGATTTCCCAGAAAATTCTCTGCCGACAGACTTGGAACTATCTCTCAAAGAGGGTGCTCAGGTAGTATTCATTAAAAATTCACCTGACAAGCTGTGGGTCAACGGAACAATCGGAACAATTGAAACACTGACAAAAGATCTCATTGAAGTTCGACTCGAAAACGGCTCGGTTCATGCCGTCGAACCGGAGGTTTGGTCAAATATTCGCTATGTTTTCGACACAAAGACCAACAAAATCAATGAAGAAGAACTTGGCAGTTTCACTCAATATCCTCTAAAACTGGCATGGGCTCTCACTATTCACAAAAGTCAAGGACTGACGTTCAATAATGTTATTATTGACATCGGTCGCGGAGCTTTTACCGGCGGACAAACCTATGTAGCACTCTCCCGTTGTCGCAGTTTTGAAGGCATGACACTACGCTCAACTGTTGCAGACCGTGATATATTTGTCAATCCGGCAATAATCGAGTTCAGCCAACGATTCAATGATCCAATACTCTTCGATTCAGCATTACGCAAAGCCCATGCCGAAGAATGTTATCTCAACGCTCTTGCCTACGCTAACAACGGAAACCTCAGTCGTGCTTTTGATCTATTTGTCGACGGGAATAAATCTCATCCGATTATTGAAAATACAGGAGCTATGCGACTTGCTCGCCGCAAACTGACTATTATTGACAAGTTGCGACAACAAGTCGCTCAACTTGAATCAAAAATAGCTGACGATCAGAAACGATTCTCCGACATGGCAAGTGAATACACCTCACTTGGCGACGATTGTCGCCTTGATGATATGCCATTGCCAGCCGTTGCAAACTACGACAAAGCCCTCACTCTGCTACCAAACCACATTCCGGCACTCTACGGCAGAGCCCTTGCCAACATGATGCTTGAAAATTATCGTCCTGCAATCGAAGACTTTGAGTCCGTATTACGCCGACAGCCAAACAATTTCGACATCCTCATCAATGCAGGGCTCGCTTATTTCAACATCGACGACTGTCACAACGCAATGGATCGATGTCTCGTTGCACTCAATCTAAGCGAATCAGGCAACCATCCGCGTCCGGCACTTTCTGTACTCCACTCGTTACTCGCTGACATCTATGACTCAATCGGAGACTCAGCTTCATCCCACGAACATCGTGAAATTGCCAAACGCTTCAAACGCTGATTCCATACAGACAATTTCACGACTCTCTTATTAAAAATCCACCGATTTTCACTATCTTTGCAATATAAAAATTTTAATCAAAAATATAAGAATCTATACAGATGACAGTTGTTGATCGTTTCTTAGAATATGTGAAATTTGACACTCAGAGTGACGAACTCACCAATCTCACTCCGTCGACTCCCGGTCAGATGATTTTTGCGCAACATCTCGAAAAAGAGCTCAACGCAATGGGACTTACAGACATAACCCTTGATGACAATGGCTATCTCATGGCAACACTCAAAGGCAACGTCGATTATGAAGTCCCGACAATCGGTTTTATTGCTCACCTTGATACAGCTCCCGATCTCAGCGGACGCCACGTTTCTCCTCGAATCGTTGAAAAATATGACGGAGGAGACATTATTCTTAACTCGTCAACCGGCGTGACTCTCCAACCATCACAATTTCCAGAGTTGCTCAACTATGTAGGTCAAGACCTCATTGTTACAGATGGCAATACGCTTCTCGGAGCAGACGACAAAGCCGGTATCGCTGAAATTATTACAGCCATTGATTACCTCATCAAGCATCCGGAGATTAAACATGGTGACATCCGCATTGCATTTAATCCCGACGAAGAAATCGGTCAAGGTGCACACAAATTTGATGTCGAACTTTTCGGCGCGGATTGGGGCTACACTATGGACGGAGGTGAAATTGGCGAACTTGAATATGAAAATTTCAATGCAGCTGTTGCCAAAGTTACAATCAAAGGCCTCAATGTCCATCCCGGATATGCCAAGCACAAAATGGTCAACTCGATTCGTATTGCCAATCAATTCGCAATCATGCTTCCGCGTTGGGAAACACCCGAGCACACCGAAGGCTACGAAGGATTTTATCACCTCATATCATTTGAAGGCAATGTAGAGCAAACCGTTTTGACCTATATCATTCGCGACCACGATCGTGACCGCTTTGAACGTCGCAAAAAGGAGCTTGAACACCTTACTCGAAAAATTAACAACGAATTTCCCGACTGCGCATCGATCGAAATCAAAGATCAATACTACAACATGCGCGAGAAAATCGAGCCGGTTATGCACATCATCGACACTGCAATCCAAGCAATGAAAAATGTCGATGTCACTCCGAAAGTTCAGCCGATCCGCGGAGGTACAGACGGAGCACAACTCTCGTTCAAAGGACTGCCTTGCCCCAATATTTTTGCCGGTGGTCTCAACTTCCACGGTCGCTATGAGTTCGTGCCTATTCCTTCGATGGAAAAAGCGACTCAAGTAATTGTCGAAATTGCTCGTCTTGTAGCAGAAAAATAAAATCCTCCACAGTTTCAGATATTGAAGACCCTCGTAATCGTAACCGGGCCAACTGCGAGTGGAAAGACAACACTTGCCATAGAGCTGGCGGAATCACTCGATACGGAAATCGTATCGGCTGACTCGCGCCAGCTTTTTCGCGGTCTTCCAATCGGCACAGCGACTCCGACGGCAGAGGAATTAAGTCGGGTTCGTCATCATCTTGTCGGGACTCTTGATCTCAGTGATTACTATTCAGCAGCTTGTTTTGAAGAGGATGCACTGAAAATTCTCGACGAAATTTGGGCACATCACGACTACGCCGTGATGTGTGGAGGTTCAATGATGTATATCGACGCTATTACCCGTGGCATTGACCAACTCCCGACCATTTCGCCCGAAATTCGAGAAAAAGCTCTCAATATTTATACCTCCGGAGGTATTGAAGCCCTCTGCTCAACGCTTGCCAAACTCGATCCTGAATATCTTGCCACAGCCGACCGAGCCAACCATCGCCGACTAGTCCATGCAATTGAAATCTGTTTGGAATCAGGAGTCCCCTACTCCTCGTTGCGAACTGGACAAGTCAAGGCGCGACCGTTTCGCATCATCAAATTGGCAATCGGATGGAATAGAGAGCAACTTTTTGACCGAATAAATCGCAGAGTAGACGCTATGATTGCAGAAGGTCTTGAAGAAGAAGCTCGAAGTGTCTATCATCTTCGAGATCTAAACTCTCTCAATACAGTAGGCTACAAAGAATTATTTGCAATGTTCGACGGCAAAATGACACGAGAAACAGCCATCGCTCGCATTGCTAAAAATACGCGCGTCTATGCCAAAAAGCAACTACTTTGGCTATCAAAAGACCCAAATGCAATAATTCTTGACCCGACACGTCCTCTGTGTGAGCAAGCGTTAAGATTTATTAAATCGCCAGATTAAACTAAATTCATCTTTTTTTCTTATTTTTGCATCTGTATTTCCGATTTTAGCGACTCATCCTTTCCGGTCGAATAGGAATTTAATTACCAATCATATATTACTAATATATTACATCAAAGATTATGAAAACAAGAGATTGCCTCAATTTATATATCCAAGATGCAGTCCGAGACTACTGGGAACTTCCTGCGTTTACCGATTTCGGAGGAATGACCCTGACGTACAAAGACGTCGCTCGCAAAATTGCAAAGCTCCATCTTCTATTTAAAGAAAGTGACATTGTCCCCAGCGACAAAGTGGTCATTTGCGCAAAAAACAGCACAAGTTGGAGCATTGCATTCTTGGCTTCGTTGACATACGGTGCAGTAGCCGTGCCGATTCTTTCAGACTTCAAGTCGGACAACATTCAGCATCTCATCAACCATAGTGATGCCAAACTTGCTATTATTGACGAAAACATTTGGGAAAATCTCAATCCGGAAGGTATGCCGCAACTTCTCGGCGCAATCTCCGTAAAAGACTACTCTCTTATTCACAGCAATGACGAGAAACTAACCCAAGCTCGCGCTCACCTCAACGAACTTTTCGGACGTCGTTATCCCGATCGTTTCGGCCCGAACGACGTAGTCTATCACATCGACACCAAAAACGAGCTTTGCATGATTAGCTACACCTCCGGTTCTACCGGCTTTTCAAAAGGTGTAATGCTTCCCTATCGCAGCCTTTGGTCTAATGTGAAATTCTGTATCGAAAACTTGCCGACAGATCCCGGAGACAATGTGGTATGTATGCTCCCACTCGCACATATGTACGGATTGACCATTGATATGCTACGTCCGTTCATTTGCGGCAATCACATCTATATTCTCACTCGTACTCCGTCTCCGCGTATCATCATGGATGCCTTTGCCAAAGTGAAACCGCGATACATTGTGACCGTACCTCTAATCATCGAAAAAATCATCCGCACTCGCGTCTTCCCGATGCTTGAAAAACCGCTGATGAAACTATTGCTCATGGTTCCCAATGTCAACGAGCGTCTGTTGAGCAAGATCAATGACCGTCTGACCGAAACATTCGGCGGCAACGTCAAGGAAATTATTATCGGTGGAGCTGGTCTTAACCGCGATGTAGAGCAATTTCTTCGCCGAATCAATTTTCCCTATACGGTCGGCTATGGTATGACCGAATGCGGTCCTCTAATTGCTTACGCTCCTTCTACCGAAAATCGTATGGCATCGTGCGGACGTCTTGTAGATCGTATCGAAGCTCGCATCGACTCTCCCGCTCCTGCCGACAAGCCCGGAATCCTCTATGTCAAGGGGGAAAACGTTATGCTCGGCTACTATAAAAATCAAGAAGCGACCGACGCTTGCATTGACAACGAAGGATGGTTGTCGACTGGCGACATCTGCAACCTCGATGAAGACGGATTCCTCTACATCCGCGGACGAGACAAAAACATGATTCTCGGAGCATCCGGTCAAAACATCTATCCAGAAGAGATCGAAGACAAACTAAACAACCTCCCCTACGTTGCCGAATCTCTGATCATCGACGGCGGTGAAGGTAGGCTTGTAGCACTCATTTACCCCGATATCGAAAATCTCACTGCTCAAGGGATGTCGGAAGAAGCCATCAACAGCTTGATGGAAGACAATATCAAAACACTCAACACGAGCCTCCCCGCCTACTCTCAAGTTCAGCGATTCAATCTCATGAACGAGGAATTTGAAAAGACCCCCAAACGATCAATCAAACGTTACCTCTATCAACAGCATTGATAAAGTAAAATTCTTAAAAATATCTAAATCAGGTATTATGACCAAATTGTTACGGCATAATACCTGATTTCTTTTTTATTGAATAACAAAATCTTTACAATCAGAATGAGAAATGGAACACGAATCTCAAACCGCTTTTACATGCTCCGGGATTTTCGCGATATGAGAGTCGCCACGTGTAATCCAAACGAAGAATGCTAAATATATTGTCAAGTCCAACACCTATTTCCATATATGGACGATTGGTCATTAGTTGCGTTTGTGTAACTTCCGGAAACGCAAATAATTCAGGATTCATCTCGGGATTATTGCGATCACTCAGATGTCCCCACAAGCCTTTAAATGTCACGGCTTCGCGCAATTTCAATTTTTTCAATAGCGGAATATAGTTGAGAATCGCACCATTAAACCAATAGGTAAAATCCCACTGCGCGTATGAGTCATTGACAAATTCCATCGGGTTCAGACATGAGAACAAGTCCGGTTGAAGCATATATGACAAGTTTGAGCCCGGAATCAACAAATTCGGATATGGAGATCGCGACCAAACATGACCACCTTTCAAGCCCAAATCAATATAGCCGAAAGCCGAAAGCCAAAATCTTTTGTTAAACGACACCTCTGTCACATTTAACGCAAATGGGTTGTTTAAAAATCCTTTTGGAGCAAACGTATGTGACAGAGAAATTATTGGAGCATCAAAATTAATCGGGATTCGACCGGTTTTCATTTGATAGAATTTTTCTCCGGGAGCATATCTGAGTATCAATCGAAGAGAATTCATCGTGTAATGCTTAAAATTTTCTCCGAAGCCATTGATAAATGTCATATAATCCGTCGAATATTGACGCTCCTGCTGAACGCGAGCTTCAATGGAAAAATGAGTTTCTGTTTCAAGAATATATTCGAGCTTACTGACTCTATGATACGTTTCCTGCACATCCGGCATACGGCGAAATGACAGGAATATATTGTCGACATTGTGCATCGTCGATACCTGTCCCAAACGGTCGAGGTCATAAAATTGAGTTGCACGAATCGAATGAACCGGAAACTCTCGCGAATGATATTCTTTGTCCAGAAACGAGTATTCGACTTCGGCTCGATACTTCCATTTATGATCCTTGAAACCACGGGCTATGTATCCACGCCCGAACCATCGCTGTGAGAGATTGGCTGTGGTCATACCTCCGAGTTTCAGACGAAATCCTTCAACAGAATTTGAAGACACCATAGTTGTCATCGGGCCGATATCGAAACGCGAGGGCTTACCATTGCCCGTCGGAATATAGCCTGACGTCACAAGCCTCACCGTTTTTTCAGCCCAATAAAAAAGAGGGACAGAGCGCAATCGCGTCATCATCTGCTCTATAGAATTGGCTCCGCGCCCGATATCCGACTTGCGATTTTCCGCCCAATAATCAAGATTCTGTAATTTGGCATCGGGAGCGAATATTTGCGTTGCGCCACGATCAAATATTGCCAAATCGGGAGCAGGGTCAAAATTGTGACCATCATAAACCGTGTGACGATGCCCATATAGCCCGGGAGTGCCGGGAACTATTCTCGCTTCAAGCATCATGTCGTCGCGGACTTTCAGACGAGAACCGTCGGGGGCTTTGACATAGTCTTGATTAATCACAAGTCCTTCGATAAAGTTCAAATTAATATCGTGAGGAGCACGAAGAATTATGCGCTTGATAAACATTGTCGTGTCTCCAAGCGGAACATAAAAACGACCGGTGAAACCATACGTGCTTGAATTGCGAGGCACGAATGTCAATTCAACACATCGTGTCGTGTCGACCACAACCGTATCTGTCAAATAAAATTTATAAAAATCTGGGGCGATACGAGACAATGGAGAGACAAAACGCATTTGGAGAATCGTAATGTCGTTATTATATACGTCTACCTCCCGCATAACGTCCTCATAAAACGTCTGAACACTTTGTTTGTCAAGCACATCATCAAGCCCTGATGTTCGCAAACCTCTGACATACTCTTTCTCAGACTCAGGATTTTGACGATAGTGTACTGATGACAGTTTCTCTCGCAATGTAACATTCAGAATCGGCTTGCCTGACACTTCCGACGTGTCGATATACTCTTTTAAGAATGCAAATTTTCCGCCTTTCTTCGCAGAATCTTCATCTACATGATAGTCATTTATAGCAAGAGTTATGCGCTCATATTTATCATAATTATAATTGGCATTTCTCCGAGGGTCATTTAAATCCTGCGTTCGTCTGATTTTCTCCATGAACGCAACTGCCGGATTGTTTTTCTTCGTATAATGGACTCGCTTCGGCTTGGCAATAACTTCTCCAAGCATTACTCCTGATGAGAACAAATCAATATCACATCGAATTTCACGTCTATTACCATGCTTCACGGCAACAGTTTTATCACCATAGCCTATAACCGAAGCATAAATACTGTCAAATGCCAATGATGTAGAGATTGAATACTTACCGTCTTCATCTGTAAGCACACCTCTGTCCGTACCTTTGAGTACGACTGTTGCAAATGGGATAGGCTCACGCGACACAGAATCGCGCACGACACCTTTCACCGTGATATTATCAGCTACGGCAGACAGAATTGAAAAAACAAACGTAAAGAAATATATGACAATGCGCAAATGCGGGCGCAAATTAACCATGTGGAAACGTTGCAAATAGTTACAATCTTTTTTATCTTTGCAAAGTTAGTCATATTCGGCTACATTACAGCTATCGGACTCGTTCATTTTCATTCTTTTAACACGTTAACTATTAAATATGGCAAAAGAAATCGAGCGTAAATTCCTCGTTATCAACGAATCATTCATTAATCTTGCAAAATCATATCGCCACATTCGCCAAACATATCTATCGACCGATCCTAAAGCGACTGTTCGTCTACGTATCATTGACGATGAAGCTCGTCTAACAATAAAAGGGCGCAACAAAGGTGCGATCCGTGACGAATGGGAATATGCCATTCCCGTTGCCGATGCCGAAGAAATGGCATCTCGACTGACTGACGGATTTTCTATTGACAAGACTCGCTACATCGTTGAGTTCGACGGTTGGATATGGGAAATTGACGTTTTCCATGGGAAACACGCTGGATTGATCGTCGCTGAAATCGAAATGCCATCAGCCGACTGCAATCCACCTCTACCCGATTTCATCGGAGAGGAGGTTACAAACGACTCTCGATATTACAACTCAATGCTTTCTCTTAATCCCGGCATTCCTGACTGGACATATTCAAATCTGCAATAAGGAAATTACTACCGGCAATCAATATAAAGTCATCTTTTCCGGTTGCCATCGAAGTCGCTTTGGCTAACGCATCATTTACATTGGGAATGATCTCTCCATCAAGTCCAAATTCTGACGCCTTTTCCGCCAAATCTTCGGCATTCAATCCGCGAGCAACTGATGGAGCAGAAAAATAGATGTATTTATCAATCTTAATTGTTGAAATCAATTTGAGTATAGCTGATATGTCTTTATCATTGACAAAGCCGATAATCAAATGTACTTTTCCTGACTTTCGTTCCGACAATTGACGAGCTATATACTCCCAACCTCCGATATTGTGTCCTGTATCGAAGACTGTCAGCGGATTTTCTCGCAAAGTTGTCCAACGACCAAGCAATCCGGTATCCTTACAAACATTGGCAAAACCATTGCGCACTACATCGCTCGTAATATTAAAGCCAAGCTCTATCAACCGATTAACAGCGCATAAAATAGTTGCTGCATTGCGAATCTGACACGCACCGGTCAATTCTCCGCAGATTTCCCCAAACGGAGTCGACGGATAGGTCATAACTCCGTCAACAACGACTCCTTCAACCGGAGTCGCGAAAGCAATCGGAGCTCCGACTTCGGCCGCCTTATCTATGAATACCGGATCTGTTTCGGGATTACGCTCGCCGACAACAACCGGGATTCCATTTTTAATTATTCCTGCTTTCTCAAAGGCTATCTTTCCAAGAGTATCACCCAATAAAGCCGTGTGGTCAAGCGAAATATTCGTAATCACACTCAACACCGGTGTTATAATATTAGTACTATCGAGTCGTCCGCCGAGACCTGTTTCAATAACTGCAACATCAACGTCCTCGTTAGCAAAATATTCAAAAGCCATAGTTGAAGTCAGTTCAAAAAAACTCGGATGCAAATCTGAATCAACTGCTTGCCACCGTTCGACAAAGTCAACGACTGCTTCATGAGATATTTTCTTGCCATTGACACGAATACGCTCACGAAAGTCAAAAATATGAGGCGAAGTGTATAGTCCGACCTTGTAGCCGGCTCGTCCGAGTATGGCTGCAAGAGTATGAGCAGTTGAGCCCTTACCATTCGTACCTGCAATATGAATCGTTGCATACCGACGATGTGGATTACCAAATATATCGTCAAGAGTACGCGACGTGTCGAGTCCCGGCTTATATGCGGAAGCTCCTACTTTTTGAAATACAGGGAGAGAATTATATAGAAAATCAATAGCCTGCTGATAGTCCATGATTATTTTTCAATAACAGATTCAATATATAAGCCACCCGGCAAATCCGGCAAGGCAAATGATAAGTATCGGATGCCATTTCACCCAATAAACAAGAATAAATGCGGCAACACACAGAATTATGCTCCACACAACCTGTGTCACCTCCTCGCCAAAATTGGCTGAGTTCATCAGTAGTAACGCTGCCGAAGCAATCAATCCGACAACGACAGGGCGCAATCCGGCAAAAATTCCCTTGATAACGACACTATCTTTATGTCGACGAATAAAATGACTTGTATACGCCACGAGCAAGAACGAAGGCAATACGACAACCAACGTACACAGCAACGAACCGAGGAATCCAAATATCGGCGACGAATACGCCTCTGAATACAATCCCGGAGCGACATATCCTATATATGTTGCCGAGTTTATACCGATCGGACCCGGTGTCATCTGTGAAATTGCAACAATATCAGTAAACATCTGCGATGAAATCCATCCGGGCCCTACAATTTCACGTTCTATCAGCGCAAGCATCGCATATCCGCCACCAAATCCAAATAGACCGATTTTTAGATATGCCCATATCATTTTTAGATAAATCATGACTTTTTGTCCTCCTTTCCTGACCTATTTTCCACACATTGCAAAGTCTTTACTTGATGTGAGAACCATAACCATCCAAAAAATCCGCCCAAAACGATATATACAATCGGATTTGAAACAATCGGCCATTTAGAGTAAATCATCAATGCAACAACAATTGGTATTCCTACGGTTTTCCAACCGATTTTTGCAGCTCGTGCCGAACTTATTACGGGTGCTATAATCAGAGCTACGACAGCCGGACGTACACCTTTAAATATAGCCGACAATGTCGGATTATTTTTTATCAAATCCGGAGTCAAGAAAATTGCGATGCAGAGTATCATCAAAAACGACGGAAGAATACAACCCGCAGCAGCCGCAAGCGAACCTTTCATTCCACGAAGTTTGTCTCCGACAGCCACTGAAATATTAACGGCAAGAATTCCGGGCAAAGACTGAGCGACAGCCAATAAATCGAGAAACTCCTCCCGATCAATCCAATGATGCTTGTCGACAATTTCTTTTTCAATAATAGAAATCATAGCCCATCCACCACCAAAAGTAAATGCACCGATCTTGAAAAACGACAAAAACAGTTGAACACAAATATTATTCATAAATGAAATATTTCAAAAATAACACGAATCCGATTAATTCGCATTTCAGGGTGCAAAATTAATAAATACCTTCGATTAATGCACCAAACCAACTCTCAACTTTTCGCATTATCAGTTGTTTTATATGTAATATATAACTAAACGTGCACATATTAATTATATAACAGAATTAAATCTTAATTTAAATTATGAACACCGCTCCACTTCAAGGAATCAAAGTCATTGACTTCACAGAAGTCCAATCAGGGCCGTCATGCACACAAATGCTTGCATGGCTCGGCGCAGATGTAATAAAAATCGAACGTCCCGGCAAAGGTGACGCTACTCGAGACGAGCTTCAATTTGATCCGGATTGCCCAAGCTACTATTTTCTACAACTCAACTCTGGCAAAAAATCGCTCGCGCTCAACGCCAAAACTCCTGATGGCAAAGCAATTTTGACCAAAATGATCAAATCAGCCGATATTTTCATTGAAAATCTTCATCCGGGAGCTATGGACAAACTCGGTTTCGACTGGGAAACAGTCCACAAACTGAATCCGAAATGTATCTACGGCACTATCAAAGGCTTCCCGCCATCATCTAAATACAAAGATTTGAAAGCCTACGAACCGATAGCCCAAGTCACGGCTGGCGCAGCATCAACAACCGGATGGTGGCAAGGAGTCGACAATGTTCCGACTCAGTCGGGTGCGGCTCTCGGCGACTCTAACACCGGTATGCACATCTTAATAGGAATTCTTTCAGCACTTATCCAACGCGAAAATACCGGTGAAGGCTGCTATGTCTACCAATCCATGCACAATGCGTGTCTCAACCTGTGCCGAATCAAAACTCGCGACCAACAAACTCTCAACCGCGTCGGCTACCTCTCACAATTTCCTCAATATCCCGATGAAAAATTCGGAAATTTCGTCCCGCGAAGCGGTAATCAAGAAGGTGGCGGAGTACTTGGTTGGACATATAAATGTAAAGGTTGGGAAAAAGACCCGAACGCCTACGTCTATGTCATCCTCCAACGAGACGAAAAGAGCTTCAATCTTGCGTGCAAAGCACTTGGTTTTGAAGATTGGCTCACGAATCCCGACTTCAATACCGCAGATGCACGCGACCGCCACAAAAAAGAGATCTACAAACGCATCGAAAGTTTTACGATTACGAAAGACAAATACGATGTTACCGAACTTCTCTCAAAAGCCGCCATGCCCGTCGGACCGGTTCTGTCAACAAAAGAAATCCTCGACGACCAAAGTCTTTATGACGGCAACACCCTCGTCAAAATCAATCAAGGAGGTAAAATCGGAGAATTTGTCACCGTCGGCTGTCCATTCACCCTTTCTAATTTTCAACCGACCTACTCCCCTTGCCCGGAGCTTGGAGGCGACACCAATGAAATTTTAAAATCATACGGCTATACCGACGCTCAAATTGCCAAATTTGCCGCTAACCACACAACCACTCCAAACATCTGACAATGACACCTAATCAAAGTTCTACAACCAAACCCAAAGGCATACTCTCGCCTCAAAAGCCTGCGCCTGAATTTCCGCAACAAGTCACCGGAATGTATATCCTTGCTCGTGCGCTCAAAAACGTCGGCATCGAGAACGTCTACGGTCTCGCCGGAATACCAATCACCGAAGCAGCCTACCTTATACAAGGACAAGGAATACGTTTCGTCGGCTTCCGTCATGAGCAACAAGCAGGAATGGCGGCGGCAACCGAAGGTTTTCTCACAAAGAAACCCGGAGTATTCATGACAGTCTCATCCCTCGGATTCATGAACGGTTTGACAGCAACAGCCAACGCCACCGTCAACTGCTACCCGACAATTCAAATTTCAGGAGCAAGCGATCCGGCAATGGTAGACATGAATGTCGGAACATACGAGCAACTTGATCAATTCAACATGGCAAAATCCGTCGTCAAAGCTGCATTCCGCTGCACTCATGCAAAAGACATTCCTGCTGCCGTTGCTCGCGCTTATCGCGCAGCAGTCTCAGGTCGTCCCGGTGGGGTTTACATCGACATGACCACACCGGCACTCAGCGAAATCATGAACCGTGACGATGCCGAAAGACTTCTTTATCAACCTATCGACTCATATTCTCCGGTAGCTCCAAATCAGGCATCCGTCGAACGAGCCGTCAAACTGTTGACATCGGCAAAGCGTCCGGCAATACTTCTCGGCAAAGGTGCTGCATACGCCCAAGTCGATGACAAGATCAAAAAATTGATCAAAAAATATGCTATCCCATACCTGCCCATGTCAATGGCAAAGGGGCTTATGCCCGATACCGGACCTTTAAGTGCTCTATCTTGCCGCTCGACAATAATGAAAAATGCCGACGTAGTCATGCTTATCGGAGCTCGTCTCAACTGGCTTTTATCATTCGGACGTGACAAATGGAATCCTGACACAAAATTTATCCAACTTGACATCGCACCCGAAGAAATCGACATCAATGTTCCAATTGCCGCTCCGGTCATCGGCGACATCGGGCTATCAATCGACGCAATCCTCACCGAATTGGACGGCAAAAAAATGTCGACCGACCCGACATGGGTGTCAAGCCTGCGCACAGAAACCAAAAACAAAAGTCAAAAATTGTCAGCCCGCATCGACGGAGCCAAACCTCTCATGCCGATGCACCATTGGACCGCACTCGGAGTAATCAAACCTATCCTAGAATCCAACCCGGATATAATACTCATCAACGAAGGGGCAAACACCCTCGACGACACCCGCAACGCCATTGATATGTCACTTCCGCGCCACCGCATCGACTGCGCAACGTGGGCAATCATGGGGATGGGCATGGGATCGGCAATCGGAGCAGCAGTTGCGACAGGCAAACAAGTTGTTGCAATTGAAGGCGACTCCGCATTCGGTTTCTCCGGCATGGACTTTGCAACAGCGTGTCGATACAATCTCCCGATAACAGTTGTCGTATTCAACAATGGAGGCATCTACAACGGCATTGGCGTTCCTCTTGCCACGACCTCCGATCCTGCGCCAACAACACTTGATATAAATGCTCGTTATGATAAAATCGGGGAAGCATTCGGCTCACAAGCTTACTATGTCAAGACACCCGACGAACTCACCAAAGCTCTAAACGAGAGCATCACTGCTCGTCGTCCAAGTCTGATTAATGTCCAACTGGCTGCCGACTCCGGAAAAGAATCCGGCCACATTGGCTATCTCAACCCGACACCACTTCAAGAAATCATTGTCTGACAATCCATCAGCCGCATAACCGGCTATTGCTACAAACATGAAACATATTATTCTCTATGCAATAGTCCCCATCATCGTTGTGATGCTTGCCGGATTCATCTCCGGCAAAAAGGGGATTTTCACGGGCGACGATGCTAAAAAGTTCAACAAAGTCGTGCTCGACTATGCCCTCCCGGCAGCATTGTTCGTCTCCATAGTCCAAGCAAATCGGGAAATGCTCGACGAATATTTGAAGCTGTCATTGGTCTCGCTTTTCGGAATCATGTTTTGCTTCATGCTTGTCTACTTCGTATTCCGTCTATTTAAAAGCAACACCGGAGCCGACGCTGCCGTATCAGCACTCATCAGTGGCTCACCAACAATTGGCTTTCTCGGATTTGCCGTTTTGGAACCGATTTTCGGAACAAAACCAAGCGTTGCTCTCGTTGTTGCAATCGTCGGAATCGTTGTCAACGCGGTCGGAATACCCGTTGGACTGTCGTTGCTCAATGCCTCTATTGAACGACAAAATCCTACATCATCAAAGAGTCAAAGCGCATGGCAACCCGTAATCCACGCCCTTGCCCAACCCGTAGCATGGGCTCCGATTCTTGCCGTCGTTTGGGTACTTGTCGGCATCCCGTGGCCAGAATGGGCAAGTCCATCGTTCGACCTTATCAAAGGTGCAAACGCGTCGTTAGCAGTATTTTCTGCCGGAATCACCCTATCGGCAATCAAATTCTCAATAAATTGGCAAGTGATTCTCGGCTCGATTATGAAAATGATTCTCATGCCGGCTGTCATTCTTTTACTCGGAATCCTCTGCCACATGAATCCGCTGAATTTAAAAATGCTCGTCGTCGCAACAGCCCTTCCACCGGCATTTTCCGGCATAATCATAGCTGACGAATACGACTCGTATATTGCAACCGGCACATCTTCGCTCACACTTTCAATCATACTATTTATCGGCTTCTGCCCTCTTTGGATATGGCTGACAGACATCTGCCTAAGCACAATAGCGATCTAAGAGTGACAGCTAAATAACGAGGTTATTGAGAGACAAACACCGTTTTCCCCCACCACTACAATAAAACAGCGTATTTGTCTCTCAATTACCTCGTTTTATCCACTCAAACCACCATTTACATACACCTCAAAACAATCAATTGACATTCTAAATTTTTCAGATTCGCATTATTTAGCATCAATTCTTCATTATTCTCATGAATTTTTGCTATCTTTGTATGTTGAAGCCGAAGATTGTCGTGATGACCGACATCATTGGTCAAGTAAAACATAAGTCATCAATAATATCACTATTACTAATCAACGAATCAAAAAGATAAAAAGAATGTCTATTGATAGCATTATTGCACAAGCCGTAGCCAAAGCCGTAAAAGAGCTTTACGACATCGAGACTCCTGCCGAAAGCATCATTCCTCAAGCAACACGCAAAGAATTTGAAGGCAACTTGACCGTTGTCGTATTCCCGTGGGTCAAAGCTGCTCGCAAAGCCCCCGATGCAGTCGGCACTGAGATAGGCAACTGGCTCGAAAAGAATGAAAAAGCAGTTGAGAAATTCAATGTAGTCAAAGGATTCCTCAACATCACCATTGCACCCGAATTTTGGAATTCGGTGCTCGGGCACATTGCCAATACCCCCGACTACGGAATCAAAGCCGCTGACGAAAATTCGCCACTCGTCATGGTTGAATACTCGTCGCCCAACACAAACAAGCCCCTCCACCTCGGTCACATCCGCAACAACCTTCTCGGTTTCAGCCTCTCTGAAATTCTGAAAGCCTGCGGCAACCGAGTAGTGAAGACTAACATTGTCAATGACCGCGGCATTCACATCTGCAAATCAATGCTCGCATGGCAAAAATGGGGAAATGGTGTAACCCCCGAATCGGCAGGCAAAAAAGGCGACCACCTCATCGGTGACTTCTATGTGCTCTTCGACAAGCATTACAAAGCCGAGCTCAAAGAACTTGAAGCCAAAGGTATGACCAAAGAGGAAGCCGAAGCAGCTTCACCTCTGATGAAAGAAGCTCGCGAAATGCTTGTCAAATGGGAAGCAAAAGACCCCGAAATCCGCTCTTTGTGGGAAACCATGAACTCTTGGGTCTATGCAGGCTTTGACGAGACTTACAAGCGCATGGGCGTTGACTTCGACAAGATTTACTACGAAAGCAACACCTACCTTGAAGGCAAAAGCAAAGTGCTCGAAGGTCTTGACGCCGGCAAAATGTATCGCAAAGAAGACGGCTCGGTTTGGGCAGACCTCACAGATGAAGGTCTCGACCACAAACTGTTGCTCCGCAGTGACGGCACTTCAGTCTACATGACTCAGGACATCGGCACAGCAAAACTTCGCTACGAAGACTACCCCATCGACAAAATGATCTATGTTGTCGGCAACGAGCAGAACTATCACTTCCAAGTGCTTTCAATACTCCTCGACCGCCTCGGATTCAAGTGGGGTAAAGACCTCGTCCACTTCTCCTATGGCATGGTCGAACTCCCCGAAGGCAAAATGAAATCACGCGAAGGCACAGTTGTTGATGCCGATGATCTCATGGACGACATGGTAGCCACAGCCCGCTCGGTTTCTGCCGAACTCGGAAAACTCGACGGTCTCAACGACGATGAAATTGCCCGTATCTCTGAAATGGTCGGTCTCGGAGCATTGAAATACTTTCTTCTCAAAGTCGACCCGCGCAAAAACATCACGTTCAACCCGAAAGAAACCATTGATTTCAACGGCAATACAGGTCCGTTCATTCAATACACCTACGCTCGTATCTGCTCCGTTCTTCGCAAAGCCGACGACGAAGGCATGAAAATCAGCGACTACGCCAATGTTACCCCCGGCGAACGTGAAATCACACTCATCCAATCGCTCGCTGACTTCCCATCGACGGTTCAAGCTGCAGGTCAAAGCTACAGCCCGGCACTCATCGCCAACTATGTCTACGACCTTGTCAAGAGCTACAATCAATTCTACCACGACTGCTCGATTCTCAAAGAGACCGACGAAGCTGTTCGCTCATTGCGCCTCGAACTCAGCCGTCAGACAGCTCGCGTAGTCAAGACAGGCATGTCGCTGCTCGGCATAGAAGTCCCCGAACGTATGTAATTAAACTCATCAAGAATCAGTTTTAAACCGCATCATTTTTTAGCTACAACGTATGAACTATAACTCTCAAACTCCTCCTCCGTTCTATGGCGGCGGCAACAACTATGACGGCTATCGCGCATCACAAATGCAAGTCGAACAGACGACTACATCCGTGATGAAGCGCGTCTACTTCAAGATGTTCCTCGGACTTCTTGTGACGGCATTCATTTCACTCTTCTGTGCAAATTCCTATGCCTATATGTCATTCATGGCAACCAATTCTTGGTTCTATTGGGGACTTTTTATTGCTGAAATCGTCCTCGTGATCTCGCTCTCGGCACGCCTTATGCGCATGTCGTCGGCAACAGCCACACTTTTATTCTACGCATTTGCGGCAGTCAACGGCATGGCTCTTGCCCCGATATTCCTGCTCTACACCTCAACTTCGATTGCTAAAACATTCTTCATCTGCTCCGGAACATTCGGCGCAATGAGTGTCTACGGCTACTTCACGACAAAAGATCTCACCCGAATCGGCAACTTTCTATTCTATGCTATCTTCGGTCTGATTATTGCGTCACTTGTCAACATCTTTACCAAGAGCAGTTCTCTTGATTGGATCATATCATTTGCCGGCGTATTGATTTTCATCGGCTTGACAGCTTGGGATACTCAAAAGATCAAGCAAATGGCACTCGTGACGCCAGCAAACTATGCCGGACACATCGCCACAATCGGCGCATTGTCGCTCTACCTTGATTTCATCAACCTCTTCCTCTATCTTCTTCGCTTCTTCGGAAGTCAGCGCGACTAAGAGAGTCCGAGATAGTATCTACTTGAAGAAATAAATTCTGTCTATAATTTACACCTTATATTATATAACCCCATTTAAAGCAGATTACACATGGCAAAAGTCGTAATCATCGGAGCCGGCGGCGTCGGAACCGTAGTGGCTCACAAATGCGCCCAACACCCCGAAGTGTTCACTGAAATAGTGATTGCCTCACGCACTCGTTCAAAATGCGACGCGATTGTCGACGCAATCGGTAAACCCAATGTCAGCTCCGACGTTGTTGACGCCGATAGTGTTCCCCAACTCGTCGAACTGTTCAACCGTCACAAACCCGAGCTCGTAATCAACGTTGCACTCCCCTATCAAGACCTCACAATCATGGATGCTTGTCTCATTTGCGGAGTCAACTACCTTGACACAGCCAACTATGAGCCGAAAGACGAAGCTCACTTTGAATACTCTTGGCAATGGGCCTACAAACAGCGTTTTGAAGACGCAGGCTTGACAGCCATCCTCGGCTGCGGCTTCGACCCGGGTGTTTCAGGCGTGTTCACTGCCTACGCCGCCAAACACTACTTCTCCGAAATGCAACATCTCGACATCGTCGACTGCAACGGCGGAGACCATGGCAAAGCGTTTGCAACCAACTTCAACCCCGAAATCAACATCCGAGAAATCACTCAAAACGGTCGCTTCTATGAAGACGGCAAGTGGGTGACTACCGGTCCTCTTGAAATCCATAAACCGCTCACATACCCCAACATCGGCGAACGCGAAAGCTACCTTCTCTATCATGAAGAGCTTGAATCACTCGTCAAAAACTATCCCTCGATCAAACGCGCTCGTTTTTGGATGACTTTCGGTCAGGAATACCTCACACACCTCCGCGTCATCCAAAATATCGGCATGGCACGCATCGACGAAGTTGAATACAACGGTCAGAAAATCGTTCCCCTTCAATTCCTCAAAGCCGTGCTCCCCAACCCGCAAGATCTTGGAGAAAACTACCATGGCGAGACATCGATCGGCTGTCGCATCGACGGTCTTGACAAAGAAGGCAAACCGCTCACATACTATATCTGGAACAACTGCTCTCACGAAGCTGCCTACAAAGAAACAGGTATGCAAGCCGTCAGCTATACTACCGGCGTTCCCGCTATGGTCGGCGCAATGATGTTCCTCACAGGCAAGTGGGTGAAACCCGGTGTAAACAACGTAGAAGAATTCGATCCGGATCCGTTCCTCAACGCAATCGCTGAAAACGGACTTCCTTGGAACGAAAAATTCAATATCGACCTCGAAGTCTGATAGTGTCATCAATTATCAATTTAACTCACAGACTATCTCATAAACAGACTATTCATCATAGGGACGCGATATATCACCAATGCGTCCCTATGATTTTATCAACCGCAACTGAATATTCATCACAACAACCTCATTTAAATCGACTTCCATGTTCAAACCGTTGCTCACTTCTGCTATACTCCTCTTGTCGTCTCAAATTCTTAATGCAGCCGAAACAACATTCACATACGACGAGTCCTCAAAAACCGTAGCCACTGCCGACACCACTTATCAACTTGGTTCGGACTTACTACTCTTGTCTCCTGAAAAATCATCATCTCCATACGTATTCAACGACGCTATCTCTGCAATCGAAGCCGTCAATCGTTCGCCACGCAAAGCGACACTACTCGTAGCCCCATCAGTCTATTGGCTTGACAACCCTGACGATCCGACTGTCAGACGCAACGCTCAAAACTCGCAAAGCATACCGTTTGCCGTAGAAATCAAATGTGACACACTTTCGATCATCGGACTTGCCGAAAAACCGGAAGACGTGGTTTTCGCCGTCAACCGAGGACAAACCCAAGGTGCAATCGGCAACTACACGATGATTCATTTCTATGGCAACAGCCTCGAAACTCGCAATATGACGTTCGGAAACTACTGTAACGTTGATTTGACATACCCACTCAATCCCAAATTCAATCACACAAAACGAAGCAACGCAATAGTACAAGCTCAACTTGGCATTTGCGAAAACACAGATCGTCTTTTCGCTCAAAATTGCCGATTCATCAGCCGTTTAAACCTTTGCCCGCTGGTTGGAGCTCGACGATCTCTTTATAAAAATTGCTACTTTGAGTGTACTGACGATGCCTTGACTGGTTCGGCCGTCTATCTTGACTGCCGTTTCACATTCCATAGCGGCAAGCCTTTCTACTCCACACCCACAACGGGAGCCGTATTTTTGAATTGCGACATCCACACTCTGACCGAGGGTGTCCAATATCTGACCAAAGTCCCCGGCATGGTGACAATGATCGACACTCGCTTCACATCTGAGCACCCGGTCAAACTTCAATGGACTCGCGACGCGTCCCCCATCAGATGTTATCAAAGCAACATTTCGTTAAACGGCTCGCCTGTAACAATAGATGCCGACCGTCCAAATTTGAGCGTCGACATCAGCAACGCCAAACTGCTCGACGCCTACAAAGTTATCCTCGACGGCAAAACCATCTACAACACCCCGAATCTTCTTGCCGGCAACGACGGTTGGGATCCGCTCGGCGAACTGCCGGCTATAAAAGAAGCTGAAAAGAAATTTGTTAAATACCTCCGCTCGCTACCGATTGCTCTGATTGTCAATTCTTCGACAGAGCACATCGAAGCGCAAGGCGACACAGTCAGCTTCGCGACCGTTCCCCTTATGTGGGGCGACTACATTTCGCCTATGAAACCGTCGGGCATCCGTTGGGAAGCACCTACGACACTGAAACTCCATGCCAAAGGTATCAAAATGATTGCAGTCAGTCGTAACCCATTTCCAAGACAAATAAACAACACCATATCCGCAACTACCGACGAAGGTCTTGTCGGAGCCACAGCAATTACTATTGCTCCATTCCTAAAAGATGCACCCGACTTTGCCGCCACACCGGAAATCGTCCGCGAAAAATCTCAACTCAAACTTAACTATAAGCTGACAGGGCATGGGACAGACAACAGCTACATTGTTTGGTATCGCTCAAAGCGACCTGATGCCGTTGACACGATTCCCGTCCGCCACGGTCACGGATTTGCCGCCGCAACTTATCAATTATCGAGTGCCGACAACGATTACTTCATCTCTGCTGCAATCATCCCCGCCCTCTCCGACACCAAAGGCGGAGAACTACGCCATATACGCCACTCCGAAGGAGCTATAACGAAAAAGATGTCGAAATCATCGCCTGACAAAGAGCGCACTATCTCAACATCATTTGCCGAAATCCCGCTTCGCGGCAATGACCGACACGGTCGTCCGGGCTTCTGGTGCTTTGACTCCTATAAACCTGCCGACACGAAAGAGTTCGATTGGACTCCCAACGCAGAGGAACGCAGTTGGTTCTACGGACAAGCGACCGATGCAGCAACCGGAATCGGACTCGTCCAAGCCCAACGCGGAGCACGCCTTTCGTACACCCCGACCGTCACTTCTTGTAAATCAATGCGTCTTTCACTTGTTGCCGAGCCGAGCAAAGGACCGGGACAAGGATTTGGTAGCGCAACGGGACAATATATGGACATTTGCGTTCGCTTCGACCCGCAAACTCTCAGCGGCTATGCCCTTCGCATCCAACGCACCCCCGACTACGACAAAGCCGTAACGTTCACTCTCGTCAGATATTCAAACGGCAAAGTCACCCCGATAAGTACTCCGACGGCATCCAACTGCTACCGCAACCCGTGTAACATCACTATATCAATCGACGAAAGCTCCATCACGGCAACAGCGACAACCGAAGCCCCGGCGGTTTCGTCGACCAACCCGAATGTAAAACCGGAAGTCAATATTTCCGCCCCCATCACAGTTCCAACAACTCATAGTTCGTTTGCTATCCAACACACCGGTAGCGTCGGAGCATCAGCGACCCTAATTCGCAATCTGACAGTCGAATGGGAGTAAATTTACAATCATCAAACTGCATAAGCAACATTATGAAAAATTCGTTTTATCTCTTGGTTATCGCTCTTTTAAGCGTTTCGGCAAAAGCCCAAAGCGTTGACGATCGTATCGCCAATGCAATGAATACATCCGACTACTTCGGGTTGTATGATACATATTACAATGCACCCAAAGACTCTATTAATCCTTTCTTGGAGGTATTCTCCCGCTGTTTGATAGGTAATCGTCTAAACGATCCGAACATTTCCATTCCGGCTTTTGAAGAACTTTTCAAAACTCAATCGAAAAATCTCGACTTAAACCTGCGTCTTCAAAGTGCAGTCATGTACTCTATGGATTTAAGCCGTATCGGTCGAAACGAAGAGGCTTACGATGTATTATCCTCCGCATTGTCGTCTGCCTACCAAGCCGTTGATTCTACAAGACTTGCTCCATACGCAGATATGGCAGCTCAATACAAAGCTCTGACAAAGTATTCTCCTTACCAAATATCCATTGATGGGGAGAGAGGAATCATCCCGTTTGACACCATTCGTGTCGGTAACAATAAAATTCAGCAATATTTGATGCAAATTACCGATGCTCAAATAAATGGTATAAATTCAAAAATTACATTTGATACCGGAGCCGGAGTTAATGTTATCAACGATTCGTTGGCACAAGCCTACGGTTTGGAATTTCTTGATGCAAATGTAGCGGCAATGGGTGTGGAATCTTCCGCCGGACGATATGCCATTGCCAAGGAATTAAAGATGGGCAATATTACAGTCAATGATATTCCGTTTTATGTTATTGACATCAGAAGTCACCACGAAAAAGCTGACAAATACACCAATGTTTTTGAATTGATTGTTGGCGGCGAACTGATGCTTCAACTCAAAGATGTCACTCTTGACTTCGATGTAAATGAAATACAAGTTCCGAAAATTGCTCAAAAGTCATCCGATGTCAGCCCAAATATGTGTTTTTCGTCCGGCAAGAATCTGCTCACAAAAGCCGAAGTCAATCATCAGCCTATACTGATAAAGCTCGACACGGGAGATGCGGATTTCGGAAGCCTCAACAAAAACTACTTCGAGCAGAATAAAGAGTATTTAATTTCACACTGCCAAAGTGACACCATCAACAAAGCCGGTGTCGGAGGCGTTTGGTCGGTATTATGCTATAAATTGCCGGACGCAACGCTGACTATCGGAGACAATTCGGTGAAAGCTCCATACATAAATGTTCAAACAGAGCTACCAAGCAATGGCTACTATATGAAAGATAATAACCTCGGATTAAAGAGTATGATGCTATTCCGCAAAGTTCGATTCAACCTCGTCGACATGATTTTCTCAACAGAATTATAATCATCCGTCCGCCAACAGTTTATCACATTAATTTGCGTAAGGCTCACGCGGATGATAGAGCCAGCCTCTGTAATCTTCACCCATTGACCTGACAATCCGATGCCAATAAGCATCATCCTCTCCGGTCAAAAGCCCGTCAACAGATTGAACGTCAGCCAATGCCCACACATTACGGAACAACTCTTCATTGAGTTGTTCCTTTTCCCATCCGCTGTAACCAAGGAAAAAGCGCAAATGTCCGTCGACGGGATAATTATCGTTGACAATCGAAATCACAGAGTCGAAATCACCTCCTATATATAATCCCGGCATAATTTCTTGCGACTCCGGAATCAGATCGCCAAGCGTATGGATGAAATATAGTCGTTCGCCCGACATCGGGCCGCCACAATAGACAGGAATCGACTCTGTCGCCGTGACCGACGGCAAAAGCTCTTGAAGCGTACATGACGGAATCCGATTGTTGAGCACAACGCCCATCGCCGCCCCTTGCGGTTCATATTCTACAAGTACTATGACCGAATGATGAAAATATTGCTCACGAAGAAACGGTTCGGCAACGAGTAGCGAACCTTTGTGCGGAGTCAGCCCGGCATCAATATCTATATTGAAAAGCAATGTGTCAAAATCGGCCATAGACAGAATTTCAATCAATAAAAAAAATTTTTTCAGACAAGTTCGCCAATGAGTGTGGCCGACGACGAATCGACAACGCGAACAGCCACCGTGTCGCCGACACGATAATCGCCACGCGGAAAGACGAGAGTCTTGTTTTGTTGGTTTCGACCCACAAATTGCTCTTTCGAACGCTTCGACACACCTTCGACCAACACGTCAAACACCTTGCCGACATCACGAGCATTGCTCTCGCGCGACAACTCGTTTTGCAGCGCAATCATTCGGTTAAGGCGATCAATTTTGACTTCTTCCGGAACATTGTCGGGCATAGTGCGCGAAGCAAGAGTGCCGGGACGTTCTGAATATTTAAACATAAATGATGAGTCGAAACCGACCTCGCGCATCAGCGATAGAGTCTCTTCAAAATCCTCCTCGGTTTCATCGTGGAAACCGGTAAAAAGGTCGGTCGAAATACCGCAATCCGGAATCATCCGACGAATTGCAGCAATACGGTCGAGATACCACTCACGAGTATATTTTCTATTCATTGACTTCAACACCTTGTTTGAGCCCGACTGCACCGGAAGATGAATCCAATTGCATAGATTCGGACGCGAAGCAATGACGGCGATAGTCTCGTCACTCATATCCTTGGGATGAGAAGTCGTGAAACGGATGCGCATATCGGGAGCTGCATCGGCAACCATTGCGAGAAGAGTCGGAAAATCGATTTCCTCTCCATCGGCAGATGTATAGCGATAGCTGTTGACGTTTTGTCCGAGCAAAGTTGCCTCTTTGAAACCTCTTGCTCTCAAATCGGCAAGCTCGGCAAGAATACTCTCGGCGTTGCGCGAGCGTTCGCGACCGCGAGTGTAAGGCACGATACAATATGAGCAGAAATTATTGCATCCGCGCATAATACTGATAAATCCAGAGACGACGTTGCCCGTGATTCGAGCCGGAATAATGTCGCGATATGTCTCCGTTGTGCTCAACTCGACATTGACTGCTTTCTCCCCTGCCTCAACCGAAGCAAACAGATTGGGCAAATCAAGATATGAATCAGGCCCGGCTACGAGATCCACGCCGTGGTTGCTGATCAAATCTTCCTTGACACGCTCCGCCATGCAACCGATCACTCCGACAATCAATCGAGGTGCATCTTTCGACCGTTTGCGTCGAAGCGACGCAAGATAAGCCAAGCGCGAAACGATTTTCTGCTCGGCATTGTCGCGAATCGAACAAGTGTTGAGAAGTATGGCGTCAGCCTCTTCGACGTTCGACACTACATCGTAGCCAACGGTCTCCATAATCGACGCGACCACTTCACTGTCTGCCACATTCATTTGGCAGCCGTATGTTTCAATATGTAATTTGCGTGAATTGCTCATATTTTTTAATAATAGATTCTTTGGCGATAAGCACAAGATTCCGTAAATTTGTTGCAAATTTACAAAAAAACGCGTAATGGAAGAAATTATAGTGTTTCTGATTGCCCTCTGTCTCTCCGCTCTTTTTGATTATTTTAAATCTTCAATCAAAAAGAAGGCTGATTCATCGCGCGCAAATGTAAACGCCCTACCGAATAACTATCAACGGCTTGCAAATTTGATGTCGCAATTTGAGGAATCGGACAAAGCAAATAAAATCGACGATGACGCTGAATTTAAATCATCATTTACCTCTCACCGTTTTCATTATAATTTCGAATACGAAAGCGATGAACAAATCGAACCGACTTCGGTCGAAACCAAACCATCGTCCGACAAACCGACTAATTCGTCAATTAAAGCAAACCACCCTCAACCGAAACCGATTGCACCCCCCTCAGTAGACACCGCAGACTCCGACCGCGAAGCTGCTGAGCACTACGAACGGTGGCGTCAAGCCATCATCTATGCCGAAATGATCACTCCGAAATTTAAATCAGAGTAAAAATCGGCAACTGAAACGACAACAATTTTTCAAACTAAATAAATATCCCCTCAAAACCAATATTTACAAAAACTCTCTCTTCAAATCAACCTTAAATACAGAAAAATTATAAAAATTATGAAATTTCCCATCTTGACACCGGAAGAAGCCGCCGATTTGTTCTACAATGACGCCAATTGCGGATTCTCGGGCTTTACAGCCCCGGGCGCACCCAAAGTTGTCACCCAAGCAATTGCAGCCAAGGCCGAGAAGCTCCACGCCGAAGGGAAACCCTTCAAAATCAACATTGTCACCGGCGCATCTACGAGCGATATGTGTGACGGTGTTCTTGCTCGCGCAAATGCAATCGGCAAACGCACGCCATATCAAAACCATCCGGATCTCCGCAAGCGCATCAATGCTCACGATGCCCACTATTTTGACCTCCACCTCTCAGAAACCGCTCAAAAACTCCGCTACGGATTTTTTGGCGAGCTTGACCTTGCAATCATCGAAGTTTCCGACATTCAAGACGACGGCACAGTGGTTGTCGGCACAGGCGTAGGCAACGTTCCGACCATTGCACGAATGGCTAAAAGAATCATCATCGAGCTTAATGAGAAACTCCGCCATGCACTCCACGGAATCCACGACATTTATTTGCCTCTTGATCCGCCCTACCGCAAAGAAATACCCATCTACAAAGCAAGCGACCGCATCGGCACTCCGACTCTGAAACTCGACCCCGATAAAATCGTCGGCGTAGTCATGAGCGACAGTTATGAAGGAGTCAAACCGTTCACTCCGCTCGACGAAACTACCCAAATGATCGGCGCAAACGTCTGCCGATTCCTTCTCGGTGAAATGCGCAGAGGCGGAATTCCATCGACATTCCTCCCAATTCAATCCGGAGTGGGCAACGTTGCAAACGCCGTGCTCTACGGTCTTGCCGACGCCAAGGAAATCCCACCGTTTGAAATGTACACCGAAGTGATTCAAGATGCCGTCATCGAACTCATGAAACAAGGTCGTTGCAAATTCGGCTCAACAAGTTCTCTCACCGTTTCAAACGACGTTGAGGAAGAAATCATTTCAAACATCGACTTCTTCAAAGAGCACGTAGTAATCCGTCCGGTTGAAATCTCCAACAATCCCGAAATCATCCGCCGATTGGGCGTCATTGCGATGAACACCGCACTCGAAGCAGACATCTTCGGCAACATCAACTCAACCCACGTCACCGGCACTCGTATGATGAACGGCATCGGCGGTTCGGGCGACTTCACTCGCAACGCCTACATTTCGATATTCTCCTGCCCGTCAATCACAAAAGAGGGCAAGATTTCAAACATCGTCCCAATGGTTTCACACGTCGACCACACCGAACACTCCGTCGACATCATTGTGACAGACCAAGGTATCGCCGATCTTCGCGGACTTGACCCTGTTGAACGCGCCAATGAAATCATCAATAACTGCGCCCACCCGATCTATCGAGAACTTCTCCGCGACTATCTGAAACTCAGCACTCGCGGCGGACAGACCCCCCACACTCTTGAAGCTTCACTCGGATTCCACACCGAATTCCTCGCCTCCGGCGATATGCGCAACGTCGATTGGTCGAAATTCGCATAACGAATCCAATATATAGAGAGATAATCTTCTATAAAATTTAATCAAGTCATAGACAATTGTTTAAATCAACTGTGTCTATGACTTGATTTTTTAGTATCGTTTGCCAAGAAATCAGACATCAAACCAACACCCGCATCTTATCGGCTATGGAATCGATCGACTTCAATTCGTCAGCAGAAAATTCTGTGTTGTCGATGGCTTTGAGCGAGTCGGCAAGTTGCTCGACGGAACTACAACCGACGATTACCGACGTGACACGCTTGTCGTTGAGAATCCACGCCAACGACATTTCAGCAAGCGTCTGATTGCGAGCTCCCGCCAACGAATCAAGCCGACGAATCAGTCCGACCATCTCGTCGCTGAATTGTGAAGCCTTCAAAAACTTTCCGACCGAAGCACGCGAACCTTCGGGAACGCCATTGAGATAACGATTGGTCAATATGCCCTGAGCAAGCGGTGAGAAGGAGACGAAACCGCAACCGGCATCTGCCGTCGCGTCGAGGACTCCGCTCTCGACTACTTCGCGATCTATTATATTGTAACGGTCTTGAAAGAGCAGACAAGGAGTGTCGTGACAGCGCAGATAGTCATACGCAAAGCGCGTAGCTTCAAGCGGCCAACGCGAAATACCGACGTAAAGAGCCTTGCCTTGGCGAACAATGTCGACGAGAGCTTGCAGAGTTTCTTCAAGCGGAGTTTCAGGGTCGTAACGATGGCTGTAAAACACATCGACATAGTCAAGTCCCATGCGTTTCAAACTCTGATCGAGCGACGCCATGAGATACTTACGCGAACCCCAATTTCCATACGGCCCTTGCCACATATCATAGCCGGCTTTAGTCGAGATAAACATTTCGTCGCGATACGGACGCATCGACTTATTGAATACGAAACCGAAAGTTTCTTCGGCAGTTCCATAGCCCGGGCCATAGTTGTTGGCGAGGTCAAACGACACGACCCCATGGTCAAAAGCATAGTGAATAATTTCTTTGCTCTTGGAGAGCGGGGTGACTTCTCCGAAATTATGCCAAAAGCCGAGCGAAATGCGAGGCAAAAGTATTCCACTACGCCCCGATCGGGTATATGTCATTCCGTTTTCATAACGATTGTCGGCAGCTTTATAAAGAGCTTCTACCATAATCTTTTTAATTTTAATTCAATAATAAATTTATCAACACAAATTTACAATATTATAATGAATACATCATTTTCCGACGTAAATTATTATTGTTTTTTGTATCATAATAATATTCAAATTTGAATCATTTTCATCAATATCCGTTTAGAGCCTTTGATCGAGGCAATTTTTTCTCAATTCAATTTGGATAATCGCCACAAGGCTGTTAACTTTGCATAAAAATCAGCATTATCCGCAATATAAATATGTTAATTATAGGCATCGCCGGAGGTACCGGCTCAGGCAAAACAACCGTAGTCAACAAGATCATCAATAGTTTTCCTACCGGAGAAGTCGCAGTGCTTCCGCAGGATTCCTACTACAAGGATTCAAGCCACATTCCCGTTGAAGAACGCAGTAAAATCAATTTTGACGAACCGGCGGCTATCGAATGGAGCTTGTTGGTCGAACATCTCAAGGAACTCAAAGCCGGACGTTCAATCGAAATGCCGACATATTCATATCTGACTTGCACACGCCAAAATGAGACCATCAAAGTCGAGCCGCGCGAAGTCGTGCTCGTCGAAGGCATTCTCGTTTTGACCGACCCTGTGCTTCGCGAAATGCTGGATGTCAAAGTTTTTGTCGACGCCGATGCCGACGACCGTCTGATCCGTGTGATTGCCCGAGACTGCGTCGAGCGCGGTCGCACACCGATGATGGTGCTCAATCGTTATCAAGAAATCTTGAAACCGATGCACGAAATGTATATCGAGCCTACCAAACGTTTCGCCGACCTCATCGTCCCGCAAGGCGGAAGCAACGTCGTGGCAATCCAACTTTTGACAGACTATATCGAATCGCGTCTGCGTCGTCACCTCAACGATTAAAGAATCGCTCTCAGCTTATGGAAGAATTGCAAAACGGACAATCGGACATCGTCACCTCTACTCGCGACTACCCTATCGGCACACCCGACAAAATGGTGCTCCGCACGGAAAACCTTGTCAAAAAATATGGCAAACGCACTGTGGCAAACCATGTGTCGATCAACGTCACTCAAGGCGAAATCGTAGGACTTCTCGGACCGAACGGAGCAGGCAAGACTACGACGTTCTACATGACCGTCGGACTTATCACCCCCAACGAAGGACAGATATTCATCAATGATATGAATATCACAAAATATCCCGTCTACAAACGTGCTCAAAACGGCATCGGTTATCTCGCGCAGGAAGCAAGTGTGTTTCGCAAACTATCGGTAGAAAACAACATCAAATCCGTGCTTCAAATGACCAACACATCGGCTGAATATCAGCGAGAGAAGCTCGAAAGCCTAATTGCGGAGTTCAATCTCGAAAAGGTGCGCCACAATCTCGGCGACCAACTTTCGGGTGGCGAACGCCGACGCACCGAAATTGCCCGCTGCCTTGCCATCGACCCGAAATTTATCATGCTCGACGAACCGTTTGCCGGCGTCGACCCGATCGCAGTCGAGGATATTCAATCGGTTGTCTACCATCTGAAAGAAAAAAACATAGGCATCCTCATCACCGACCACAATGCGCAGGAAACCCTACGCATCACCGACCGCGCATATCTCCTCTTTGAAGGTAAAATCCTCTTTCAAGGGACATCCGAAGAACTCGCCGAGAACCCGACAGTTAGAGAGAAATATCTCGGACGCGACTTCATGTTCTACCGCAAAAAATTCGACTATCCGGACGACAAGTAATTCTTGAAAAAAATAATCATTCATAACCGAGAGCGTCAATACCGTCCACGATACGCCCGAGGCGTTCAACAAGTGGGTGCGCGACCACGCCGACAAGATTAAATCAAGCAAGTCCGTGCCTTACTTCATCCGCGACAATCAACAGCGCGTGGATAGGTTGCTCGGAAAGCAAAAAACACCGCAAGAAATCGCCAAAGAACGCC
>CAZCCI010000021.1:0-38635 GCA_964497255.1 uncultured Staphylococcus sp. | reverse complement strand
TTTTGAATGATTAATGATTGATTTTTATTTCGATGCAAAATTAGTCTCCAATCATTAATCTATCAAAATAAACACGCTTTATAAATTAGACTTTTCAGCATCAAACGACGCTGTCTATCAAGCAATTAGGTGTAAGTCTAACTCTTCGTTTAGACTTACACCTAATTAGCGAGTGAATCCCTCTATAAATCAATAATTTAGCCTTTTAATGTGATTTTTGCATTGTCAAATTGGCGGCGTAACGCATTATAGATCCATACATTACGACATAGCTTCGATAAAGAAATCTTTATATAGACTATCCGAACTCTTAATTTTATTCTTGATTCGTTTGCGTCGGGCATAAATTAGTGACACTTTGCTCTCGGTTAAAAACATTGCTATCACAGGCGTTGAAAATCCAAGAATGGAGTATATAATCAGTTTATAATCGATTCCTTTAAATTCGGGGAAGTCGTGGTTTAGTTTGGTCAATATACCATCGTAGTGAGTGTTTACATACTCCGCTAATTCCGCTATTTTATTGTCGTCGGATGAAATTTCTTTCATCAACAAATTGACTTCATCGGAAACTCGTCTTTTGGCTACCGCCGAATCACTGTTTTCATAAAATATTGCACACAAACGATCAAGCACGGCAAAACGATCGGATAATATTGTCTTGACCGATGATTGCCATTTATTGTTTTTCATCGTCGTTTCCCTCAACAAGTCGGCAATTGCAAGATTTCTATCGATCTCATCATTTCGACGCTTTCGATAATATATGATTAACAAAAACAAGAATGAGATAACAAAAAAAACGACTATACTGCTGCCCCACAAAGTTATTTGTGCGTTTTCAAGCTGAGCGTCGTTAAATTTTCGTTCGAAATCATAGTAATTCATCTGCGAGCCTGCAATATTTTGGGTCAACAGCCTGCGAAGAAGGCTATCTTCCTCATATTCCAACCGTTGAAGGGCGTGCATGGCAACATCCGACTCTCCAAGGGCTATCGCAATCTCATAGTTCATCCAATTACCGATTCCCGACGACAGATTTGAATTTCCATGAATCAATGCCCTTGCGTGTTCAATGTCGCCGAGCTGCAAGTAGGCATAACCCAGAAACAAAGAGTCGTCAGAGACCGCCAAGTCCGATCTACAAAGTTCCCTTAACGGCAACAATGCTTTGGAATACTGTTTACTACCGATATACGATTCGCCTATCAACCGTATGGCTTCGGCATAGATTCGCTCATCCGCTTTTTTCATCGCCGAATCTCTGACCTCTTCTGCCTTTGCGACAGCCTTGTCAAACGACTCATTGTTATAGTAAGCCTCTGCTAACTGCAATATGGCATGGTCAATGTAGGGTTGAGCCTTTGCAAGTTTGAAATTTTCCAACGAAATTTCAGCAAACGCGACTTCTTCCGTTGAGCAATAAGCTTCCTCATAAATATCGGAAATTCCGCGAGCCGTCATCCCTATCCAAAAATAATTGTCGATCTCCGATGCCTGTCTATAAGCATTCAACATAACGGGGAGAGCTTTCACATAATTCTTGGCTACTCTAAAAATCTCTCCTTGATAATATAGAGCCATCATCCGATGATATGCGTCATCGGACGAGTCGAAATAATCAACCGCTTTTGAAATCAGCGAATCATTGTCGACAGTGATATAGTTTTTGTGCTGAGCCTGAGTGAATAACAATGCGTAAAGCGCTCGATTTGATTCACCCGTCAATTCTTCGGGCTCAATGATTGTTTGCAGCAATGCAAATGCGGAATCCGGACGCTCCGCCATCAGCCTCTCCGCATCTGATAGTGTCGGGACAACAACATCGCGACACGACACGAGACTCAATGCCAATGTTGCAACAATGATGAATAGAAATTTTGCCATACCGTCATTTTTCAATAATCGGCGACAAATATAGCAATTTTAGCGATTGAATCAATCGAAACGTATATAAATTATTCTAAATAGCGCAACCGGGTTGTCATCACGACAACCCGGTTGCGTTAATAAACCAATCATTATCACATTTCTTGCAATGGAAAAAGTAATTCTTTTATACCATTAAAACAAGGTGAGAATAAAATGGTTCATTGGGGGAATGAGAATTTTTATGAAGATGTTGTTTTTTTTCGTTTGAATTAAATCATTTCGGCAATGATGTCCTTGATGCGTTGGGCGAGGGCATCGGCTTCTTCCATCGTTGCGGCTTCGCTGTAAATACGGATAATCGGTTCGGTGTTGGATTTGCGGAGGTGAACCCACGAGTCTTTGAAGTCGATCTTAACGCCGTCGATGTCGGTGATCTGTTCGCCTGCAAATTTTTCCTTGACTGCCAAGAGTATCGCATCAACATCAATTTCGGGAGTTAGCTCCATTTTGTTTTTGGCGATTTCGTAGGCGGGGTATGTCTTTTTGAGTTCGCTGACTTTCTTGCCGCTCTTGGCGAGGAGCGAGAGGAAGAGGGCTACTCCGACGAGTGCGTCGCGTCCGTAGTGGGCGGCAGGGTAGATGACTCCGCCATTGCCTTCTCCTCCGATGACTGCTCCGGTCTCTTTCATTTTGGTCGTTACGTTGACTTCTCCGACGGCTGCTGCGGAGTAGCTGCAGCCGTGACGCTGAGTGACATCACGAAGCGCACGCGATGAGCTGAGGTTTGAAACGGTCGAGCCGGGTGTGTGGGCGAGGACGTAGTCGGCAATGGCTACGAGGGTGTATTCTTCGACAAACATTTCGCCGTTTTCCATCACGATTGCAAGGCGGTCGACGTCAGGGTCAACTACGAAGCCGACATCCGCACGTCCGTCTGCCATGAGTGAGGAGATTTGCGTGAGGTTTTGGGGGATGGGTTCGGGGGTATGAGCAAATTTGCCGTTGGGTTCGCAGTTGAGTTCTATAATATTGTTAACACCAAGTGCTCTAAGCAATTGCGGGATGACTACTCCTCCGACGGAGTTGACGGCATCGACGGCAACTGTGAAGTTTGCTTTTCGGATGGCTTCGACATCGACGAGGTCGAGTGCGAGCACTTGTTCGATATGGCGAAGGTTGTATGTGTTGTTGGTGTATTCTTGTCCGAGGTTGTCAACTTCGGCAAACGAGTAGGCTTCGTCGGCAGCGATGCGAAGGACTTCTTTGCCTTGTGCGTCGTTGAGAAATTCGCCGTTTTCGTTGAGTAGTTTGAGCGCATTCCATTGTTTCGGGTTGTGGCTTGCGGTGAGGATGATGCCTCCGCAGGCTTTTTCGGCTACGACGGCGATTTCAGTGGTCGGGGTTGATGCCGGGCCGATGTTGATGACGTCGAATCCCATTGCGGTGAGTGTGCCGACAACGATGTCGTTGACCATCTTGCCACTCAAACGAGCGTCGCGACCGACTACGATTGTGCGATTTTTGCGAGTAGTGTTTGCTCCGATAAAAGTAGCGTAGGCTGCTGTGAATTTTACAATGTCAAGAGGCGAAAGTCCATCGCCGGGTACGCCACCAATGGTGCCGCGTATGCCCGAAATACTTTTGATTAGTGACATGATTTTTGTTGCGTATGTGTGGAAAATTAGATTAAATCATTGATTTGTAGTATGTAATCTTGTAGAGGTAGGGGACTACATAGGATGTTTCGTCGGTCGGGCCGGATTGGCTTTTGATGACGAGGTTGACTTTGGCATTGTAGCCGAGGTATTTCATCGGGAGTTGGATGCCGGTGCCGTATTGAGAGGATTCAGAGACGGAGTGATCGTCAAAGAGGAAGTAGGTGTAGGCACTTGCCATGTCGTCGCGGTTGCCTGAGCCGATAGATTCGTTGTAGTCGTTGTCGCCTACGACGTAGTAGAACATATTGTAGCGAGTGAAACGGAAATATACACGGTCGCTTTTCGAGGGTTTTTCGTCTGTGCCGAGCGAAAGGACTTGCATATAGACGTTTGATTCGTCGTCAAGTCGATAGTAAGGGGCGTTTTCGCCTACTTCAAATATGCTGTCGGCGGGGACGTGGTCAACGACGTTGTGGAGGACGAGGAATTTGTTGACGGCTTGATTTTCGTCGGCAAGGAGTTCGGCGTAGCTTTTGGAGTCGCTGCATGACGAAAGTCCGAAGGCGAGACCGATGCCGACAAGGAGTGCTATTTTAGAAAAGATTTTCTTCATATAGTTTAGAGATATTTATCGTAGTTTGGAATTATTTCAAATAGTTTTTCAATTGCTTCATTGAGCGAGCCGTGAAATTCGCCTCCGGCGGCGTTGGCGTGACCTCCTCCGCTGAAGTTTTCCTCGCAGATGCGGCTGACTGAGAAGTCGCCTTTGCTTCGCATCGAGACTTTGACGCAATCGGGGGCGTCTTCACGAAGAAATACGGAGTAGGTGATCTCGGGGATTGCAAGCGGGACGTTGACCAACCCTTCGGTGTCGCCCTTGTTGTAGCCGAATTCTTTCAGTTCGTCTGCGCTTAGGGTGATGACGGCGGCGCGGTGGTCGGGGAGGAGTCGCATCCGATATTGGGCATAGCCCATGATGCGTATGCGTGTCTCCGATGATGTGTTCATGACAAGTTTATAGAGGTTGTCCTTGTCAATTCCTTTGCGCATCAAATCGTGGATGATCAGATAGAGATCCGGATCGTTTGAGTTGTAGGAGAAGTTGCCGGTGTCGGTCATCATCCCGGTGTAGATACAAGCGGCGGCGTTGCGATTGAGGGCGCGTGTCCATTGCATTTGCCACAATAATATATATAGCAATGCGGATGTGGATGAAATTTCAGGGTGCGAGATCACGACGTCGGCTTCCATTTGCGGGTCAAGATGATGATCAATGATGACTCGGCGGGCTTTGGATTTCAAGAGTGCGTAGGTCAACCGATCGAGACGTGTTTGATCATTGAAGTCCATGCAGAATATCAAATCGGCTTTGGCGAAGAGCTCATGGGCGCGGTCGAGTTGGCGCGTCGAGGCAATGATGTCGTGGACTCCGGGCAGAAATTGCAGAGAACGCGGTGCGCAATCGGCTGTCACGACGTTGACCGATTTGCCGAGCGATTTCAAGACAGACCACAAAGCGCACGACGATCCCAATGCGTCGCCGTCAGGACTGACGTGGCAAGTGATTACAATGTCGTGGGCCATCAAGACGAGTTGCTTGATTTTGTCGACAAGCTTCTGATCAATTTCCGTTTTGAATCTGGATCGTTTCTTTAATTCTGCCATAATGGATGCAAAGTTACGAAAAATATCAGAATATAACGCTCGCAAGGGGTGTCTTGTAACTGCTGGGGGCTGAAATTTGGTTTAATTTAAGAAAATTTGTGGGTTGGAGGACGTGGGCTAACGAGCTAATGAGAGGTTAATGTTGAAACCGAATGAGCTGTTGGTGGTCGGGTAGGAGGTCGACGAGACAATCGGGGTGTTGATCTGATGGTCAAAATATGCTCCTAACGTCAGACGACGCGACATGACATAGGAGGCGGTGAAGTTGATCGTGGTGGTTCGAGTTCCGGATGTGGCTTGCGTGTAGGCGTTTTCAATGCGACGCAACAAGGCTTGTGTTTCCGAGAAGTTAATGTCGGCGTTGACCGAGAGGTCGTTTGAAATGCCTCGTCCGGAGCCTTTCATTTTCAAAACGGTGTTGAATCCGACAATTTTGTAGCCGAGTCCGATTGTCATGCCTCGTTGGTTGGCTTCGACGACTTGTCCGGCAGAGGTATTGAGCGTCAGGGTTCGGGAGTCGCGATATTCAGCCGATAAGGTCAGGTCGTTTTTGAGCGTGACGGCCGCACCGAGAAGCGGCGCAAAACTTTCTTTGATGGTTACGGACGAAATATTGTAGGGCGACGTCGGTATGGGGTTGCCTGTCAGTTCGTCGACTGTAAATCCAAGGTCGCCGCCGTCGGTTGCGCTCATCCAATTGAGGTAGGACGAGTAGGAGCCGACAGAGTATGTACACTGATAGGCATGGCTGAGTGTGAATGCCTTGAAGATGTTGCGCAGGTTGCCGATGTATAGCAACCCGTCGTAGGTCACACGCCAGTTGGGTAGAGCATCGCCAAACGAGGGGAAAGGCGAGAGGTATTGTTTGTTGGGGTCTGTCCCGGAGTAGGCTGCAATGAATGCAGGGATGAGGACGTCGGAGCTAGTAGAGCTGACGTCGCCAACAGTCGGGTTGAAGGGGTTGCCGGCATTGACGTTGCCCGACATAAATCCGCCCATCGGATAGAGCAGGCCTTGATATTCGTTGCGCACACGCTCGGCAATCACCGGAATGTTGCTTAGGAATTTATCAAAAGCGTCAGACTTGTAGTTGTCATCGGCAGAGAAATGTTTCAGGGCCGTTTTCAGTGCGACATGGGTTTTGGTATATGAGCCGGCGAGAGATGTCGGCATGTTGTCATACATGAATTGTGTCGATTTCGTGCGGTTGTCAGTGCGATTGGTCGTCAGGAGAATTTTCAGACCTTTGACGGGTTCGAGAGTCAGTTCAATATTCAACTCTTTGGTACGCGAGAATATTGCAGGCGAGGTCTGACCGTCGTCAGTGATGAGCCAACCTCGGTTAAGAGCCTTGTTGATATAGCTTTCGCCGGCAAATCCGAATGCAAAGTCAAGTCCGGGCGACATCGGGCCGTAGCTACGCGACTGTCCGAATACGTTGCCGATCTCGGGTCGGAACAGAGGTATGGAGAGGGATTGTGTGGTACGATATTTAATCGAGCCGGAACGAGGCGACATGAGGAAACGTGTGCCGTATTCACATAATTCTTGCCAAATGGATTTGTCGACTTTCAAGACTTCTTCAATCGTGAACTTGATGTTTTGGTCGCCACGAGTGAGAATTGCAATATTGTTTTGGTCGATGACTTTGTGTGTCACTCGGAAGGGCTTGCCGTCGACGGTTCTCGCTGTGACTTTCACTTTTGAGTTGCGAAGGTTGTGACGGATGTTGAGAGTCGTGTCCGGGAGTAGGGTGTAGGTGCGCTCAAAGCGTTTCGCTTTTTTGGGGCGCGCCGAACTGCGACGAGTTTGGAATCGTTGGTTGACGGCTTTTGTGTAGCTAAATTTATTGTAGAGCGTTTCAAAGTTGACACGCCCGTCGACGTTCCACGATGCTTGGTTGGCAATCGAGTTGCCAGTCTCGATTCCTTCAACTTCCGCTCCGCGATCCCAACGATAGGTGGAGTTGTATGCAGCGTTACCCGTGAGCCAGTCCAAGACGGGTATTTTGTTGAACGGTGCACGGTAGTTGACAACAAAACTTTGATTGTAGCTCCACGGTGTGCCCAAACGCAAGATGCTTTGAATGACCGTGTCTTTCCACTCTTTGTATTTATCGGGGAAGAGTTTGCGATTGACTGCTCCGATAGGCTCATCGATTCGTGCAGATGTGTTGCTGTTGAAATTCACTGACAACGATTTGGTCAAATTCCAACTCAAAGCAAATTGACGATCCCATAGGAAGTTTTTGCTAACTGAAACCGGGAGCTGGAAGTCAACGTCGGCTTCCGAACGTGTTTGCAGTTCGTAGTAATAGCGCGACATTGTGGTCAAGAATGATATGTTGGTCGGGACGTAGTTGAACTCCCATTCCTTAATGAATTTCAGATTTTTGGATTTGCTTTTGATGAATGAGAATGGTTTGGCCCCCTTGACATAGGGGGTATAGCTGTATTGGAACGAGCCTCGATAGTCGTTTGTATTCTCGTACTCGGTAGTCGGGTCGGTTTTCGACTGTTTGTTGAACGAGAAGTTAAATGTGAAGTTCGCCGGATCCCACGGCATGGGATTCTTGGATTTAATATCGAACTTCAAGCCAGAAATCGAGAAACTTTTAGTCGTTGTATTCTCAATGGCAAAAGCATTGATCGAGTCTCGCTGTGCGTCCGTAGTACATGCAGCCAACGCATCGTCCAATTTAACGTCTTGGTCGAGAGGATTGTATTTGGGCGTTATTTTTTCTTTTGAATAAGCATAGTAGATTGGCGCACGCAATTTGGCTTTTTCAGGCAAGAATCGGCCGGCATCGACTTGCATCGCAAAGTTGTATTGCTCATAGTCGTCCATTCGACGAGTGTTAAGCGATTGATCGACAGAACCGAATCCGGCCGTTTCGACATGAGCACCGACATTGAGTGTTGCGATGTCCGAAACGCCGAGATTGACGTTGGCTTTCGCTGCCCATCCACCTTCGCTATTAAAATCAGTGACTTTCAGTTCGTTTAGCCAAACAACGGCATCTTTTGTCGTGGATGCATTGTTGCGGACACCGATGAGCATGACGCGAACGTCGCTAAGCGACGGGTTGCCCATCACTGCGATACGATTGCGCTCGTTTTCAGGGTCGCGCCCGGTGTATAGGATGCCATAACCAACACCGGGTTGTTGCTCGCTCTTAGCTCGGTTGCGTTCAGTCTTCAAATCCACAAGATTTTGAAGATTGAGGTCAAGATAGTTCTCTCGCGGCCATACTAAGTAACGATCCGCTCCGTCTTGGTTGTATTTTTTCGCAGGAGTCAGTTCGAGAGGAACTTCATATTCATAGAAGTTGCTGCGGACATCTGAGCCGAGCCGAATGAATACGGATGTTTCTCCAGATTTTAAGTTTGTATGGTCTTCGATAAGTTTTTCAGCGTGAACCCACATTTGGATTCGCTTATAGTTGCGAAGATCAAGTTGGGTGTTACGATAAACACCTCGTGCGTCACCGGGTTGTAATCCTGTAACTTTAAGCGACAATGACTGTTCGTTAAGTTGCACGATTTGTTGTTGCCCCGGGTCTGTGATGCGAGTCACCCCGGGGGGAAGAACGTAGTTGACCGGTTCTCGATCCAAGTTTTCTTCGATGTTGACAACAGATACGTCTAGTTCGCCCTCGGCAGGAGCATCTCCGCGAGAGTTCAGATTAAATTCATAAGGACGCCATTCGCCTCTGACGAGTTCGAATGTAGCAAAACGCAAGTGAGTAGGGGCTTTGAAGCCTGTCATAAACATTCGAGCGAAACGAATCGTGGAGAAATCTGAAATGTTGCCAACAATTTTTTGATAATCGCTCAAAGGTATCTTAAATTGATACCACACGACTTCTTGTGTCGTGCCGTCATTGTTGGCAACAATTGACACTTGCTTGTCGGTGATATAATTTTTGCCTACCACCAAGTCTTCCGGGCGAATGGAGACTTTATATTGGAAATATCGTTCGTATTCATTGAGTGTATTATCTTGATTGACATCTTCAACATCCGGTAACGATCGCGATGATTGGTATAGTGGGTCTTTTGCGTCTTGTGGCGCAAGAGAGTTGCCTTCGACTCCATTATAACGTTTATAACGTTCAAGGATTCCGAGTCGCTGTTCGTCATAGTCGTGTCCGCGAAAGAAATGATAGTTGTCGCCGGCTGGGTCGTTGAATGGAGAATAGTTATCTGATTGCATACGCTCAATTGCCACAGGCGAGAGTTTCAAGCGCAGACGATCAAGGTAGTCAGAGTATGTTGAGAAGTTAAATTCATCGTCATTGAACAATCCATCGAGACCGATGTCTTGCGAAAGTCGAGAGTTGGTATTGTTATCAAATGCATACGTAAGAGAATTTTGAGTAGATACACGTCCCCAAACGGTAGTTTGCAAATATTGGTCATCACCGTTAACCGGGATTCCATTTTCATAGCTTTTCAATCCGTCCTTTAATATATCCTCAGAGATTTCTCCAAAATTGAGATAAAGATCACCTCCTGACAAATTGTCGTTATCAGGATCAAGAAATGGGGAGAGCATCCAAAATTGAACATACTCAATGTTTGATGCTTCAAAATTAGAGTTGTCCATCTTGCGCATTATTCCTCCCCAACGACGTTCGGGGTAGAGCAGATTGCCATCTTCGTCAATGTCCGTAGCATCAAGGTTATATGGGCCGCGTTCGGAGGGGTAGAATGACAGATTAAGTGTTTGAATCGTATTCGATTCACCGTAGGTTTGCTGACGACCGGGAAACACTTCTCGCATAGTGATTTCTCGAACGTAAGGATTTTTTAGTTGCGCTTGGTCGCTTTTAATGTAACCCGGACATAGTGATGAATTTCGAGCCGTGAACATTCGGTCAATATAATACCAGTTGATCAATGCTCGGTTCTTTCCATAGGCAATGTCATTGGATAATGCACCCTCGGGGAATAGAGCGTCACCAGATGGGTCGTAGGGGGTAGAGGCAAGAAACCATGAATATGGAGATCGAAGGTCGATGCCATATTGTGCCGATTCGAAATCATCAATATACGATGAACCTTTATTGCTGCCATTGTCTTGCTTGTGAGGAATGAGATTGGCAAATTCCGCTTGCAGGCTTAATGTTGACGGTTGAATTGCGTTGACCGTAGGAATTTTATTGAGAAGGTTTGTCAACCACATGAAACGAGTGTTATACTGAGTGTTTAACCCCCAGATCGTATTGTTGACAACCTCATCGCCAATACCTACTTTTTCGACCAATGCTTTCTCTGAAAAGTGCATAACAGTGGCTCCGACATTGAAATCTTTATTGAATTGATAGTTCAAGTCGAGCCCAAGGAGAGTCTTGCGCTGAGTGGAAAATTGTGATTGGTCTTCAAGTGACACATTTATGCTCTGGCCGGAATCTATAATACTTTGATTTGTGATTGTGACGACTCCCATTGCATAATCAACAGTGTAGTCGCTGTTTTCAGTCAATGTTACTCCCCCGGCAGTCACAACAACAGAGCCTCGTGGGACATTGTAGGCATTCAATCGGATTTGTGGCCCACCGGCAGAACCTTGATAGCGTCCGGTTAATACGAATTTATTGCGATCTGCAAATTGTCGAGCAACGATTTGAGTCGAGTCGTAAAGTTGTTGATAGAGATATGGCTCAGCTAATGCCGGATTACCTATTTTATTGGCAAGGTGTGAGCCAAACGGCTCGACTACCGGGAATATAATGCGTCCTTGACTCGACAAAACGGTGTAGCCTTCAAGGTAATCAAAAAATCCATCCGGATTAGATGCATTGTTTGAATCAAGACGGTCAAGATTCATAACTTGAAGAAGCGGTTTGTCGGAAATCGACGGAACCGGCAGATAGTTTATTTCCGTGCCGGTCGTATCGCTTAAATATTTAATGTTAAGTCGAAAGTTTTGCTTTTGAATCGACGATGCTCCAAGTGAATAAACGTTTTTCATCATTAGATCCCACATTGGTAACTTCGGAGCGACAGTTGTTGACTTTAACATTTTCAGATAAAGCGATTGTTCTGTTGATGTAATGTCGGCTGAAAACTCACCGACTTGATAAACAGAGCCGTTATAAGTGTACTCGTATGCAACACCGAGAACTTCATCTGCCGCAAGTGCGCTTTTGAGAGATATATAACCGAGTGTTGAATTAAGTGTATATTCCGATGACGACAGCAGACGAGCAGATTCTACTTTCTCATAGTCAATACCCCCATTAATTCCATAAGCATTAAGCGGAGACAATGCTTGTGTTACAGAATTTATATTGCGAGCTTCCGGATAGTTAGTTTTGATAACTGAAAGCAGATTGTTTGAGAGGTTTGATGGTTGCTCATATCTACTGTCCGTTTGCCAATAGTTATTACAGAGTCGTTCTCTTTCGCCAAGGTCCATGAACGCCACAATGTTGCGACTTTGGTCAAAACGAGAATTACGATTCGTAATCCAAACCTCAATACGAGTAATATTTATGCCTGACGACACATACGGCAATCGGGATGCAAATTCATCATATTTATCTCGAAAAAAGTGTCCGAGAAAGAAGTGACGATTCGCATCGTAGTTGTCTACATTAATTGAAAAATCAGTTGTTTGATTACCTCCTTTTGAACTTACGGATGTTGATTGTGAGTTTTGTTGAGATACGAGTGCCGTTGCCGTAAATTTTCCGAACTGTAACTTTGTTTTTAGACCGAATAGTGCAGTACTACCTCGAATAAGAGACGAACCTGTGGTCATCGACACGTTTCCGGCTTCGATAGACTTAACAATATCATCCTCTTTACCCTCATAGGCTAGTTTTAAGTTTTTAGAGTCGAAATCAAATGTCGCATCCGTATTATACGTCATGTTGAACTTCATCCGATCGCCGACAGTTGCGGCAACTGTTGCCTGAATTTTTTGATCGAAGTCAAAATATGTTTTTCTTCGAGAATTGAGCGACAATGCCGGGTTGTCAGTCTTGTTGGATTTGACCCCCATCGCTATATTAACCGACCCTTGCGTCTTCAATTGCACACCTCCGGGGCCGAATATTTTTTCAAGAGGACCGAGCGCAAAATTCATATCCAGAACATTGAACGGCTCTTTGTCGGACTTTGTCAAGGCTTCTGAATTGCGAAGATTGAAATAATCTTGCATCTGTTTCCTTGTCTGCCAACGTTCATATTGTTCTTTTGTTAGATAAAATGGAGTTGAGATGTCGAAATCTCCAAGTTTCGTGCGAATTATATAGCACCCAAGTTGCGGATCAAAATCGGCTACAGTTGTAATATTAGATGGAGTAGATAAATCTGCTGCTGATTCCTGTGCCATCAAATCCTCATAACTTTGTGGAATCGGATGACTGATTGGGAATTGAGTCGACACAGAATCAGACGATCCATCTGATGTGTTTGTCGAAATGACCGGAGCAGGTGGAGCAAAATCGGTTTTCAGAGCTTGTGAAAACGCAAAAAAAGCCCCCATTGCCGCCATTAGTACTATGCCGGCAATGAGAATATTGGATGATAGTAGTATGTTGCGCCGTTTTTTCAGGGCTGTTAAAGTTGAGTTTATAATGACGTTATCCAGCCCGCCAAACATCGCCGTAATCGAAGATTTACATCATACTTAACGCTTTCTTTATCACTACCTCCACTTTCGCGTCAGGGGTAGCTTCAAAGATCTTCTTCAAAACTTTTTGAGATTGCTGACGGACGAATCCGAGAGCTGTAAGCGCAGCAAGAGCCTCTTCGTAGACCTCGTTATTCGATCTTGATGCGTCGGGCTGTAATGATAACGTTGCATCAAGGGGTTTTATTTTATCTTTAAGGTCAACTATTATTCTTTGGGCTGTTTTTACTCCAATTCCTTTGACATTTTTCAGGCGAGTATGGTCTCCGGATGTAATTATAACTTGGAGATCTGCAACTGGAATTGATGAGAGTATTAACATCGCAGTATTTGGTCCGACTCCGGAGACTCCAATCAAAAGGCGGAACATTTCACGCTCAAATGATGTCAGAAAGCCATACAATAAATGGGCATCCTCTCGAATGACCTCATGGAGAAGAATTTTTAATTCGCCTTGTGATCGTTGGACTTCCTCAAATGTGGAGATTGATATATTAATCAGATAACCTATTGAATTTGCTTCAATCACAGCGTATGTTGGAGTTATCTCTGTTGCAATTCCTTTTATATATTCGATCATTTGTATGAACTTTTAGTTCGTGAGTTGGTTGAATTTTATGGTTTAGAATTACAAATTTAATCTTTTATTTTCAAATTAGCTCAAAATCGGTTAACTTTACAACAAAAATCAACAACATGAATACTCCTAAATATTTTTCATCTCGCAGAACCATTAGAAAGTACGATCAGACTCGAGAGATTGATCCTGCTTTGATTGACAAAATGTTGGAACAAGCAGCTCGAGCTGCCAATACCGGTAATATGCAGACTTATTCCGTAATCGTTACAACCGACAAAGATGAAATCGAAAAACTTGCGCCGGCTCACTACAATCAGCCTGCAATTGCAAATGCAAAAGCCGTATTGACATTTTGTTTGGACTTCAATCGGTTCAATCATTGGTGCCGGATAAATGATACAATTCCCGGTCTTGATAATCTACAAGGTTTTACATGGGGGGTTATTGATACGTCGTTGTTTGCGCAACAATTTTGCACGATAGCTGAGATTTCAGGACTTGGCACATGCTATCTCGGAACAACTACTTATAATGCTGAACTGATTGCTCAAACATTAGAACTGCCTCCCGAAGTTGTTCCAGTAATTACTGTTACAATCGGTTATCCGGCCGAATCACCCAAACTACAAGAGAGATTGCCAATTAGCACAATTGTCCACCACAGGCATTATAATAAGTTAACTGACGAACAATTACGCGAGTGTTATGCAGAAAAAGAATCTTTGCCGACTTCTAAACAATTTGTCAAGGAAAATGGGAAGGCTAATTTAGCACAAGTATTCGCAGAGGTACGTTATCCACGAACCGCCAACGAACGATTCTCTAGCGTTTACAAAGAATTTTTGAAGAAGCAAGGTATTGAATTATAAATTTAATATTACCACATATAAATGTAACGGATTGGCACAATCGACGATTGCCGATGGTGCCAATCCGTTGTTAAGATTTATCATGAAGACTCACGAAAGGTTATTAATCGCGGCGAGATAATTTGAGACCGACCCTGCCTTTATAATTCGTTTAATCGATTTTCGATCAAAATCTGCTCCAAAATATTCCCACATAGATTTTACTTTGGACAACACCTGAGCATCTCCGGCATAATAATCATATATTTTAGAATGTAGCAATAGCAGCTTTGCGATGCGTTCAGATCTATCCCATAGGCGATTTTCATGCCATTCATTAATCATAGACGGTCGCATTAGCAAACCTCGTCCAAGCATAACTCCTGCAAGGCTTGGGTATTTACTTCTAATATTATCAATATCTTTCGGATGCCTAATATCTCCATTGAATATGATTGGATGGGCTATTCTATTGATAAAATTCGGGATTTCATCAATCTGTAAATTTCCGGAATATTGCTGCATTGCAGTTCGAAGGTGAATCGTTACATGGCATAAAGGCATTGCATTTATTATATTTGCAATTCCCGCCCATTCATCAGGAGCATTAACTCCAAGACGCATTTTTAATGAAAATTCCATATCTGATATGTGCGTCATTGTTGATGCAATCTCATTAAGTATATCCGGACGCAATATTAAGCCAGCCCCTCGTCCTTTTCGAACTTGCGGAACAAATGGGCAACCAAGATTTAAATCACACTCGTTATACCCCGCATCACGGACGACTTTTATCAATCGAATAAATTCATTGGCATCTCTAAATATTATTTGCGGAATCAAATGTATGTTTTGATTAAGAGTAGACGTTATATCTCGTAAGTCACGCAAACGAACATCCCCTCGATCCAATCGAATAAACGGAGAATAATATACTGGTTCGTCGCAAAGACTATTGCCATAAATTTCTGCATGAAAATGACGAAACGGAGCTTCGGTAAACCCTTGTAAAGGCGCAACTAACATTTTAAAACCGTGTGACATAAAGAAAACTTCTTAATTTGCGGGATGGGTTATAATGTTTTACATTGCAAAATTAAATATTTTTAAACAAATGTCGTAAATTTGTGGTTATTATATCAAGCTTCAACGTTCATCTTTGAGCGCCTATTGCAAGACTCTTTTCTTCACGCTGACATTTTACAGCATTAAAAGACGATAAAATTGAACTACAATATCTGTAAAAAACTTTTTAAAGGGATATTTTTAACGTTTATTATTTCGGCATTGCTCATCATGGTGATACCGGGATTACTTTATATTCCATTCGTCCAAAATTATGTAGTTGAAGTAGCAACAAGAGAAATAGGCAAATCAACTGGCTTGAACATAGAAGTCGGTAGATTAAACCTTAGGTTTCCATTGTCATTGGAAGTTGATGATGCAGTCATTAAATATGCCGAAGGTGATACAATGCTGACGTCAACAAGAATTAACATAGATGCCAAAATATTACCGTTAATAAACGGACGTATAGAAGTCAAGACGATCGGGCTTGACAGTGCTTTTTTTCAGTCTGGGAATAACGACTCAATCATGAGGCTTCGAGCCGAGGTTAATCATGCAAGTCTTTTGAATAGTAAAATTGATTTCTTAAATGATGATTTAATAGATCTTTCAAATATTCAAATTGATGGCATCAATATTTGGATGCAAATATTAGAAGATACTACAAAAAATGCTATTGACACAGCAGCCGGAATGACTCCGTGGCTTATAAATATCGGGCAAGCATCTGTTCGCAATATTACATACAGATTGTCAATGCTACCGATGATTGATAGTCTTGGAAGTTCAATAGACAATATCGAATTGCGAAATGGATATATTGATTTATCTACAAAATCTGTATGGGGACAGTGTTTGCAAGTCGACAGTATTGATGCAACATATATTTATACTCCTATTACGAGCAAATCTGTAGTAGAAGCATCTGATTCAATTATTTCGTCATCTATAGATGACTTTTGGACTATTTCAGTCGATGCGATTGAGTTAAATGCAAAACGAGGTTTGTATGCGTTGAAAGGGCACAAACCAAACACCGGATTCGATCCGAATTGGATTGAGGTTAATGATATTAAAATTAATATAGACTCTTTTTATAATAGAGGGACTGTTATTCGCATTCCGTTGAAAAATATGTCCATTCGCGAGCGTAGTGGCTTGCAATTTAATGCCGAAGGTCTATTTGAAATGGACACGTCAAAAGTGGCTATCAGGAAATTTTCGGTTGAGACGTTACATTCGTCATTGTCAGTTAATGCAGAAATGGGATTAACCGACAATACAGAAATCACAAGTAACGTAGCAAACAACCTTTTATTTAATACATCCGGATTTATCGATCCGAAAGATATAGCAATAGTATACCCTAATATATCTGCAATGATAACATCGTTGCCTTGTGTTGCAATATCTGCCGACATGCGTGGAGATTATACAAATTTGAATGTCCATTCGATTGATTTGCGGATCTCAAAGATCGGGCATCTAAAAATAGAAGGAGAAATTGGCAATCCGATGAACCCAGAAAAAATAGCCGGAGATTTGACTGTTTCCGGTCAAATCTCAGACATAACAGACAAACAATTTGCATTTTTACCTATAAAACAAATTCCGGCAATTGAATTAGATGGCTCTATTGAATGGCGACCTCAAAAATTTGCAGGAGATTTTTCTCTATCAACTTGCGAAGGGCGACTTACAGGAGGCGGTCGATGGATTGCAAATAAAGAGTCTTATAGCGCGACTCTGCGCCTTGATGACTTTCCAATCGATGAGTTTTCCCCTGAGTATGGATTAGGAAGAATCACTGCTACGGCAACCTTTGACGGACGAGGTTATAATCCGTTTTACAATGCGACATATATTGAGACCGGAATAAATATCAATAATATTATCTATCATAAGCGGGCGTATAACAACATTTCGTTTGTGGCATCGCTCTCAGACGGCATTGCAAGTGGAACGCTTCGCAGCAACAATCATGATGCAAAATTATCCACTGATTTTAATGCTAAATTATGTAATGATACTGTAAATTGGAGAGTATTTGCAAATGTCGGAAATATAAATCTCAAAAATCTCGGATTTACGTCCAATGTAAATCAAGGTAGTTTGGGGCTAAATACAAATGGATACTATAATACAGCATCAATGGATGTTAATGTCAACATCCAAGTCAACGACATTACTTGGCACACCCAAAACATTGACCTTGTTTCACCAACGCCAATAAAAATGTTGCTTAACTCATGTGACTCACTATTAGAAGGAGAACTGAGTAATGGAGATATGAAGATTAAGCTAAGTTCGCAATCTTCTTTATTTTCATTTATCAATCAATTTTCTACCGGATTGAATGAAATCACTGCACAAATAGATAGTATGCGCATTGATATCTATAGCATTCATAAGTCAGTGCCTCAATTCGACATACTCGTTAATATTGGTAAAAACAATTTACTTTCCCAATATTTAAATAATTCTGCAAAAATAGGGGTTAATGATTTTACAGCAGGTATTCATAACGATTCATTACTTTGGATGAATGCAACTATCAATGGACTTTCGGCAGGAGCAACTCGAGTTGATACTATTTCATTCAATGCCGTGCAACACGGACAGTTCCTTATCTATAAAACTGATATTAACAATCGTCCCGGAACATTTGATGAATTTGCTCATGTTGGATTGAGTGGATTTGCTGGAGCGAATAGATTTGCTGCATATTTCAGACAACATAATATTAAAGGTGACAAAGGTTTTAATTTTGGTTTGTCTGCCGGGTTGACGGACAGCGTAATTACTGTCAAATTAGTTCCGTCGCGCCCGACAATAGCATATAAGCCATGGTCTCTCAATAAAGATAATTATATTAGCTATAACCTCGCAACCGGTCGCCTAGATGCATCTCTTTTGCTATCGGGAGAGAATAGTTCTGTAAATATATTCACTGAGCATATAGCTATTGAGGACTCTGTTAGGGGAGTATTATCGAAACCACACAACCATTCGAATTATGATGATTTAGTTGTGAAATTTTCAAATATTCAGCTTCAAGAATGGTTATCGATCAATCCGTTTGCACCACCAATCAAAGGCGATTTGAATGCAGATATGCGCATCCGTTATACCGACGGAATCTTTACCGGAAAAGGAGATATCGGTCTTGCCGGGTTGTTTTTTGGGAAAGATAGAGTTGGTGATTTTAATCTTAATGTGGATGTTACTCAAAATCGCGGAGGTAAACTAATGGCAAATATCGGTTTTATGGTTGATTCAATTAAGACGATAACAGCCCACGGCGTTTTGAATGATACGGCATCAAATAATCCGTTTTTACTTGATTTCAACATGATTCAATTTCCGCTTCATGTAGTCAATCCATTCATTCCATCGAGAACAGCCAGTTTATCTGGGTTACTTAATGGAGAAATGGTAATTACGGGAACTCTTGCAAGCCCGATATTCAATGGTTCGATCAACTTTGATACCACCGAAGTTATGGTCAAGATGTTAGGATCTTCATTCCAGTTTTCAAATAAAAAGATTCCCGTCGATAGTAACATTATATCATTCAATAATTTTGCAATTTCAGGAAGCAATAAAAATCCGCTTTATGTCAATGGCGTTATTGATGCTCGCGATTTTGTCAATCCCAAAGCGAACCTGTCACTGAAAGCAAATAGCATTGAAATCATCGATACATCCCGACCTAAAAAGGGCTCGGATGTCTATGGCAGGGCTTTAATTAATCTTGATGCAACAGTAACAGGAGATCTGACGCAAATAAATGTCTCAACTGATATTAATATGCTATCAGGGACAAATGTTACCTATATAATGCAGGATGCGACACAAACATTTACATCGCAATCCGATGATGAGATGGTGCGTTTTATTCAATTTGACGACACATCTACAATCATTCAGCCTGACTCTATAGTCACAACCACAATGGCAATGGATCTTACTGCACGCATTGGGATTGAATCCGGAGCGACAATTAACGTCGATTTATCGCCAAGTGGCTCCGACAAAGTTCATCTTACGCCTTCCGGCAATCTCGTTTATACAATATCTGAACTAAATGGAGAACGAATGATCGGAAGAATCAATGTAAACAGTGGATTCGTTCGTTATGTCCCACCGTTTATGAGTGAAAAGAACTTCTCATTTCAAGAAGGATCTTATATCGCATTTAATGGAGACATGATGAATCCGATGCTCAATATTCATGCCGTAGACGTTGTCAAAGCGAATGTAACTGGTCATGGACAAAACTCCCGATTGGTCAATTTTGACATCGCTCTCTCCATCTCAAATACTATCAACAACATGAACGTGGCGTTTGATTTATCAACCGATGATGACATTACGGTTCAAAATGAACTGGCATCAATGTCGGCGGAGCAACGAGCGAATCAAGCGATGAATATGCTCCTATATAATGTTTACACTGGAGCCGGTTCAAAAGGCAATGGGAATCTTTCTGGCAATCAGCTATATTCATTCCTGACATCTCGATTGAACTCATGGGCAGCGAACAATATTCGAGGGGTAGATATTTCGTTTGGAATTGATCAATATGATAAGACAACCGACGGATCTACTTCAACAGCGACGTCATATAGTTATCGTATCAGCAAAACATTTTTTGATGATAGATTTAAAATTGTTGTTGGCGGAAATTACTCAACAGACGCCGATACTGATGAAAACTTCTCTCAGAATTTGATTAATGATATTTCATTTGAATATATGCTAAATCGCTCGGGATCGATGTATCTGAAAATTTTCCGTCATACAGGTTATGAGAGTATCCTCGAAGGCGAAATTACGCAAACCGGACTCGGCTTCGTGCTCAAACGGAAACTAAACACTCTTTGGAATCTGTTTGGTATACGCAAGGAAAAACAACAAACAACCCTCAACAACGAAAACGCGACAAAATAATGAAATTCATATATATTATTACAATTTGTTTTATCCTTTGGGGTTGCTCTACTACTCGACGAATTGAAGATGGAGAAATCCTATATACTGGTTTGAAAGGGGTAGAGGTATCGACTCCTGACAACGAGAAATTTCCGGCGGAACTAAAAGCGACTCTAACGGAAGCCGTTGCTGTCAAACCAAACAACGCCCTACTTGGTTCGTCGTCGATTCGCTATCCGTTTCCATTAGGCTTATGGGTCTACAACAATTGGGCAAACCCACCGAAAGGATTCAAACATTGGCTTTATGAAAAACTAGCAGCTACTCCGATACTTGTCAGCGACGTTCGACCTGAAGTCAGAATTCATATGATTGATCAATATCTTGACAATAATGGTTATTTCTCTGGCTCATCATCGTATGAACTAATAAAAAAACGGAACAAGAAAAAAGCTTCTATCAAATATCATATAGCAGCCGGACATCCGTATCTGTTAGATTCTATAATTTTATTACCAGACACAACTCATCTACATCATATTATTGATTCTGTCGCTCGTCGCTCAAAATATCTTCAAATAGGATCTCGCTATTCAACGGATTCTCTTTCGGCATTACGCATTGCGATTGCCAATGATGTTCGCAATCAAGGCTATTATTATTTCCGTCCGGAATATTTACAATATTTAGCCGACAGTACTATAAAAAAGGGGAGTATTGCTCTGAGAATGAGTATTGCTGAAAATATTCCATCATTAGCAATTGCTCGATATCACACTGGGAATATCACTACTTATATATACAGGAATCGTGGAGGCGGGATTCCCGATACGGTTGAAACTCCTCAAGGACAAGTTATTCGCTATATGCCATCGCGCCTTCGTGATGGATTGATACCTTCATGTATCGTTTTTCGTGAAGGACAAGTGTTTTCTGTCAGACAAATGAATATCACACAAACTCGTTTCGCTCGACTCGGCATTTTCAATGACATTAATATTGAGGTCGAACGAGATACAATCAACTCATCGACAGACGATAATTTGTTGAATATAGCCATTAAATGCACATACGATCGTCCTCTTGAAGCTTCAATTGAAGCTAATGTTTCATCGAAATCCAATTCATATCTCGGTCCGGGAGTTACTCTTGGGTTAACCAATAGGAATCTGTTCGGAGGTGGTGAATTACTAAATGCTTCGCTTACCGGATCTTATGAATGGCAGACCGGATCCGGTAAAAAAAACTCCGTCTTTAATTCATACGAATTAGGCTTAAATGCAACGTTGGCCTTTCCTCGATTGCTTGCTCCAAAGATTGTTCCACGATCTCATCGCAATTTAAATTGGACTCGACTTTCACTTGGAGCGGATCTCCTCAACCGTCCGCATTATTTCAAACTTGCGCAATTTGACGCCGGTGTATCTTACGATTGGCAGTCTTCAAGATATATATCCAATACATTTACCCCGTTTAAATTGACTTATAACAAATTGCAACATACCACAGCTGCATTTGATTCAATTATGAACGCAAATCCAGCAATTGCATTGAGCTTTCAAAGTCAGTATATTCCACAAATGTCATATAGCTTTGCATATGACAGATATATGAATCGAAATAACACTATTAATGTACAAGTCTCGCTACAAGAGGCAGGTAATATTTTCTGGTCTATATACGAATTGAGCGGACAGAAAGGTGAAAAGACATTATTTAAGACACCGTTTTCTCAGTTTGTCAAAGGTTATGGTCAGATTGTTTATGGTCGACGTTTTTTGAGCTCACATTGGTGGGTTAGTCGTATTGGCATTGGAGCTGCGTATGCTTATGGTAATTCCTCAGAAGTGCCGTACAGCGAACAATTTTATTGTGGAGGAGCGAACTCTGTGAGAGCCTTTACAGTTCGCTCTATTGGGCCGGGGTCTTATAGCGCTCCGGCAGGATTGGTTAACGGCTATTTCGATCAAACCGGAACATTTATATTCCTTGCCAATACTGAATATCGTTTTCCTATACTTGGTCCGCTCAATGGTGCAATTTTCCTTGATGCTGGAAACGTGTGGACGCTTAAAAACGAAGCGGAACGTCCCGGCGGAAAATTGAGAGCAGATTCTTTTTTGAAAGATCTTGCTCTTGGCACAGGTCTCGGACTGAGATTTGATATTTCTATGCTGATTATTCGAGGAGACCTCGGTATAGGCATTCATGCGCCATACGAAACCGGCAAACATGGATACTATAACATGGAGTCTTTCCGTAAATCGTTAGCATTTCATCTTGCTATTGGTTATCCTTTCTGACAAATATCAGTTATCAAATCCCAAACTAATATGTTTGCTTTAATTAATAATTCTCACTAAATTTGTACTCCGTTTGATGAAAAGAATAATAGTCCAACTCTTCGTTATTTTCATATTTGTTGCAAATTCGTCAGCTAAAATAGTTAAGGATTATGCGTGTATGACGAATGACGACACTTCTTTTGTCATTGATAGTATTGATTTTCGTGAGGATTTAACTCGTATTTACGGATGTATTATCGGCCTACCACATTCATCTAATAAAATCAATGAAGTTATGTTACTCATTAATAACGATGCTTTGACTGCAAATGATATTGAAGGGGTAGACTTCCACCGTTATTTCCAATGGGAAAACGAGGGACGTATAGATCTCGAAATTGATTTTCCGCCAATAAAACCGGCTTCAGATTTACAAATTCTTTTCATTACTGCTCACGGCAATTTGATAACAACTGCAAAAACTCCTAATAAAACCCAATGAAACTCTGCATTACCGAGAAACCAAGTGTCGCAAAAGACATTGCCCAAATCCTTGGAGCCAACGTTCGTCATGACGGTTATTTTGAGGGGGGAGACTATAAGATTACTTGGACGTTCGGTCATCTATGCACTCTGAAAGAACCCGGAGACTATGATGAACGTTGGAAACGTTGGGCGCTTGGGGTATTACCGATGATTCCTCTGCGTTTCGGCATAAAGGTAATACCGGACAAAGGAATAGAGCGTCAATTTAAAGTTCTTGAAAATCTTATCGCCGAAGCTGATGAGGTTATTAACTGCGGAGATGCCGGACAAGAAGGAGAGTTGATTCAGAGATGGGTGATGCAAAAAGCATCGATCAACTGTCCGGTAAAACGCTTATGGATCTCATCGTTGACAGATGAATCTATTCGTGAAGGTTTTTTAAATCTACAACCAGAATCAAATTTTGATAATTTGTATCATGCAGGCCTTTCGCGAGCAATCGGCGATTGGATTCTTGGGATGAATGCGACTCGTCTATATTCTCTCAAATATTCGTCTCCAGGCAATGTGTTATCTATCGGACGAGTCCAAACCCCAACATTAGCATTGATTGTGCAACGGCACTTCGAAATAGAGAACTTTAAACCGGAAGACTATTGGGAATTGAAGACTCTTTATAGAGGTGTGATTTTTAATGCAACATCCGGGAAATTCAACACACCGGAAGATGCAGAAACAGCCCTTGAATCTATAAAAACACAACAGATGGTTATCAAGGATGTGCAAAAGAAAAAAGGCAAAGAGGCTCCACCAAGATTATTTGACCTCACATCTCTCCAAGTCGAATGTAATAAAAAATGGGGGTGGACTGCGGATGAAACATTGAAACTGATACAGTCGCTTTACGAAAAGAAAGTGACTACATATCCACGTGTCGACACTACATATCTCTCGGATGATATTTATCCGAAAATCCCCGGAATACTTCGCAATATGACGCCTTACGCAAATCTGACCGCAGGATTATTGGCCACGAAATTGCCTAAAAGCAAAAAGGTGTTTGATAATTCAAAAGTAACCGATCACCATGCGATTATCCCGACCGGGCAATCACCGGCAATGCTTATCGGCAACGAACGGCAATTATATCATTTGATTGCATTACGTTTCATTGCTGCTTTTTATCCGGATTGTAAATTTCTGAGTACAACAGCCGTTGGAGTAGTAGATAAGACCGGATTTAAAGCTACCGGGAAAGTCATTGAAGATTTAGGATGGCGAGTGCTCTATGACAATTCAGGTTCATCTACATCTGAAGATGGCAAAGGAGACGATTCTGACAACAAGATTTTACCCGACTTTTCTGTTGGAGAAAGTGGTCCTCATGAACCTTCATTACAAAAGCGCACGACTCAACCTCCCAAATATTATACAGAAGGGACACTATTGCGAGCAATGGAATCGGCTGGAAAAACTGTGGATGATGAAGATTTGCGCGAAGCTATGAAAGAAAACGGAATCGGACGTCCGTCAACTCGTGCCGCGATTATTGAAACATTATTCAAACGTCGTTATATTTATCGTAATCGCAAATCAATAATGGCCGCTCAAGCCGGCATTGACCTCATCGCAACTATAAATGAGGATTTACTTAAAAGCGCAAAATTGACAGGTTTGTGGGAAAACAAACTTCGCAAAATTGAGCGAGGCGAATATTCAGCCGCAGATTTTATTTCTGAACTAAAAGTATTGATCAGTCAAATTGTCATCAACGTATTGAGTGATAATTCAAAACCCAAAATTCTTATTGAGAACGATCGCAATACGGGGAAAGATGGCAACGATTCATCTGACGCAACCAATAGCAAACCGACTAAGCCCAAAAAGCCTCGCACTCCTGCAACCAAAAAGTTTGAACAGATCGAATGCCCGATTTGCAAACAAGGGCACATATTGAAAGGAAATACGGCTTTCGGATGCAGTCGATTTAGAGAGGGGTGTACACTTAGACTGAATTTCACTGATTATCCGGAGACATTGACTCCTGCCAAGTTAAAAAAACTACTTTTGAAAAAATAAAATTTACGTCTAATACATCTTAAAACGACTAACGCCACTTAATTCTCACTTTTTTGTTGTACATTTGCATAAATAATGGATTTATCTTGATATAATTATGCAAATTGTCTCGAAATTAAGCCCTAAGGCGTTATCATTAATAGCTGTTATGCTGATATTTGTTAGCATAACAATTGACATTCATGCCGGAGAGTGGGCGCAAGTTAGAATCCCGGTAGCTTGTATTCGAGAAGGCAAAAGTCATTCAACCGAACTGATCTCACAAGCAATAATGGGAACTCCAATCAAAATCATAAATTCTGACGGTGAATGGCTTCACATAAAAGCTCCGGATAACTATGAAGGGTATATGAACGTATCAAGTGTCTGCATTAAATCAGATGATGACATGACTCGTTGGCGTAAATCCGATAGATTTATATCCAGATCATGGGGCGAAGTAAAAATTTATGATTCATTAGATGCTCGATCTCCACACAACATTGTCAGTGAAGTTGTATTGTCTTCAATAATTGAAGGGAAAAACATCAATGATAGCATTTTATCTTTAACTTTACCGGACGGACGCATTGGATTTACAGATGCTCGTTATTTCATACCTGTCGAAGAATGGGCATCTAAGCCGATGAATATAGTTCACGCCATAGAAACTGCATATTGGCTTTCGGGAACACCGTATTTATGGGGGGCTTGTTCAACAAAAAGTGTTGATTGTTCAGGTCTCGTTCGTGTCGTTTACTTTGATCAAGGCATATTGACTCTTCGTGATGCTCGTCAGCAAATTGAAATTGGCAAACATATCGAACCTGAAAATTTAGCAGAACTTCAACGCGGTGATTTGTTGTTTTTCTCAAATACGCCTGAGGGGCGCATTTCTCATGTTGCGATATATGATCAGGACGGACGGTATATTCATTCATCCGGTTTAGTTAAAACTAATTGTATGTCTGCAGACGATCCGGATTTTTCAAAACGCTACTATCGTGGAGCTTCTCGAATTATAGGCATGGAGAATACCCCCGGAATAACAAAAATGATAAACCATGATTGGTATTTTGAGAAATAAAATTATATGTAGAGATAATTATAATTAAACCATGATTACATTTTTCGTTTGCCTTGGGCTTTTAATCACCGCTTATTTTACCTACGGTCGTTATCTAGAACATCTTGCAGATGTTGATACAAAACATAAAACTCCTGTCAATCGGCTGGAAGATGGAATTGATTACATCCGTCTCCCTCGTTGGCGCATTTTTTTGATTCAATTACTTAATATTGCCGGTACAGGTCCGATCTTCGGCGCAATTCTTGGTGCTTGTTTTGGCCCAATAGCTTTTCTCTGGATTACATTAGGTGGCATTTTCTTTGGTGCAATGCATGATTTCCTTTCCGGTATGATAATTATGCGTCACGATGGTCGCAGTCTACCTGAAATTATCGGCATTTATCTCGGCATTCCGACAAGAATGATTGTTAGAATATTTTCTATCATATTAATGGTGCTTGTCGGAGCTGTTTTTATTCTTAGTCCGGCTGATTTGATAACAAATATGGTGCCCGGGATCAGTAAAAATATTTGGATATGGATAATATTAATCTATTATATCCTTGCAACAATGCTTCCCGTTGACAAAATCATAGGAAAACTATATCCGATATTTGGAGTTGCTCTGATTTCGATGGCAGTAGGCCTTTTAGGTGTTTTAATGTTTGGCAACTATCAAATTCCAGAATTAACAACACTCCACAATTTTCAACTCAATCCGGATGCTCTCCCCATAATCCCAACTCTGTTTATAACGATTGCCTGTGGCGCAATTTCCGGATTCCATGCCACTCAATCGCCGTTGATGGCTCGCTGTATAGCAAATGAATCTCAATGCCGTTCAGTTTTTTATGGTTCAATGATTTCGGAAAGCATTATTGCTTTGATTTGGGCCGCAATAGCTATGGCTTTTTTCAATGGACCGACGGCTCTTGGTGAACAGTTGGCAGAACATGGAGGAAATGCGGCATGGGCTGTTGATGTCATTTCTAATACAACACTCGGGAAGATAGGTGCAATCCTTGCTCTCCTCGGAGTAGTCGTTGCCCCAATTACTTCTGGCGATACAGCTTTTCGCAGTGCTCGTTTGATTATTGCTGATGTTTTCAATATAGACCAACGTCCGATCTTGAAAAGATTCGCTATATGTATTCCGTTATTCGTTGTTGGCTATGCTATAACTCTTGTCAATTTCGACATCATTTGGCGTTATTTCGCATGGGCAAATCAAACACTTGCGTCTGTAGTCTTGTGGACGATTTATGTTTGGCTTGCTCGAAAGAATAGCAATTATTGGGTTGCTCTAATACCGGCAATCGCAATGACTTTTGTTGTCACTTGCTTTGTGTTTGTTTCTCCTCAATTTGTCGGCATTGAAAATCGGGCACTTGCTTATTTCCTCGCAGCAATAGTAACAATTGTTATTGGATTTTTAGCCAACACTCGAGTAAAAGCAAAAATAGCTATTAATAACTGAGTTTTACAAAAGACATATATTTATGATAATCATCAATACCAGTTTCCATGTACACATAAATCTTGTTGATGACTTCAAGGCTTGGGTTAAAGATACATATATCCCAAAGGCTTTATCTTCCGGAATAGTGTCAACGCCTCGTTTTATGACTTTATTGATTGAAGTACAAGAAGACTGTGTAAGCTTTGCCGTAAGTTTTGAAGCAGACACAATTGAATCTGCAACGAGATGGCATGATAATAATGGCGCAAAACTTCGGGATCAACTCAGACTGAAATTTGGTGACGGGGTCTTGAATTTTTCGACATATATGGACGAACTTCCACTGAATTAATATATTGACAGGGTGGCACAACGCGACAAAATAATAATCGGGATTGACCCCGGAACCAATGTGATGGGTTATGGCATTCTTGGTGTAAAAGACAAGACTCCGGAACTTATTGCTCTCGGTGTTGTCAAATTAAATAAATCTGAAAGCCACTATCTACGATTGCAGCGTATTTATGAACGAGTATTGGGGCTCGTAGATCAATTTCTTCCTGATGAAATGGCTATTGAAGCTCCTTTTTTCGGCAAAAACGTGCAATCGATGTTAAAACTTGGAAGGGCGCAAGGTGTCGCAATGGTTGCAGCATTGTCGCGCGACATACCAATCACAGAATATGAGCCCAGAAAAATTAAAATGGCGATTACCGGCAACGGTGGTGCGAGCAAAGAGCAAGTTCGAGAAATCTTAAGGCGCATCCTTAAAATTTCGCCTAATAAACTTGATATCGAGCTTGACGCGACCGATGCTCTCGCAGCAGCACTATGCCATCACTATGAGACATTGCGCCCGGTTATTGCTTCCAGTCCAAAATCATGGAAAGATTTTGTTGCTAAAAATCCCGATAGGGTCAAATAAATTTTGAAATCATGGAAATAATCTACGAAGATAACCATATTATTATAGTAAATAAAGCTCCTGGTGAGATTATACAGGGAGACAAAACGGGAGACGAACCGCTGGTTGAAACTTTAAAACGGTGGTTGAAAGAAAAATATAACAAACCCGGCAATGTGTTTTGCGGAGTTGTTCATCGCCTTGATCGCCCAGTCGGAGGTCTTGTAATCTTTGCTAAAACGTCAAAAGCTCTAACTAGACTCAACGAAATGTTTCGCAATGGGGAGATTGAGAAAACCTATTGGGCTTTAAGTCGTAACAAACCCGAACAATCTGAAGGAAGACTTGTGCACTTCATTACAACAACCGAACATAATAATAAAAGTTATGCCTCACTGACCGAACGGCGCAACTCCAAGCGAGCAGTTTTAGCATATCGCTTATTAGGAAGTTCTGAACGCTATAATCTGATTGAGGTTAAACTTGAAACCGGACGCAAACATCAAATTAGAGTTCAACTTTCAGCAATCGGCTGTCCAATTAAGGGAGATTTAAAATATGGCGATAAACGAAGTAATCCAGATGGCTCAATCTCGCTAATGGCTCGACGAATCCGCTTTGTTCATCCGGTTTCAAAACAAGAAATTGATGTAACAGCACCTCTTCCTGAAGACTCCTTATGGCAAGCATTTGACAAAATCGGTAAAAGCGATGACGAATAATACGACTCCGTTGCGCATCGACATAGATAATGTTTTGCGTGAGCGCATACCCAATTACTATAAATTTATTCCTCGTTTTATTGTTCGAGCACTAGAGCATATTATTTGTCAAGATGACTTAAATCAATTATTAACTCACAATGCCAATAAAGTCGGCGTTGACTTCTGTAAAGGAGTCGTAGCCGATCTAGGTGTGACATTTCAGACTAATGGCGTTTTGCCAAAAGATGAATCTCGTGTTATCATTGTCTCCAACCATCCACTCGGCGGACTTGACGGCATGATACTCGCTATGATGGCATTCGAGCAATATGGAGGGCGAAAAGATATAAAATTTGTGGTTAATGATTTGTTGAATTTTGTCGAACCGCTACGCTCAATATTCCTCGGAGTCAACAAACATGGGAAACAGTCGCGAGAAGCCACTTTAAAGTTAGATCAAGCGTTTGGTAGCGATGCTCCAATTCTGATGTTTCCTGCCGGATTGGTGTCTCGAAAAGATAAAAATGGAGAGATAGCCGACTTAAAATGGAACAAGATGGTTGTTAATAAAGCCATTTCATCACATCGAAATATAATTCCTATATACTTTGAAGGTGAAAATTCCAGTTTTTTTTATAAATTTGCACAATTAAGAACAACTCTTGGCTTAAAATTCAACATCGAAATGATACGCTTGCCTCGTGAAGTATTTGAGAGTGCCGGCAAAACATTTACAATCCATATCGGATCTCCAATTTCATGGAAAGATTTGAAAGGGGGTAAAGATGCGGAATCAGAGGCTGCAATGTTGCGAGACGAAGTCTATCGTCTTTCAGCGAAATCGAGCAAACATTAATTTCTAAAAGGAGCAAAAATACACCGGAATCAATATTCATGACCGAAAAAATTATAGATCCTATCGACAGTCGTCTGATAGAAGCAGAACTTACTCCCGACAAGTTTTTGCGTGAAACCAACAAAGGGAACAATGAAATATATATCGTTGACGGACGAGAGTGTCAAGCAACAATGCGAGAAATCGGACGTTTGCGTGAACTTGCGTTTCGTTCTGCCGGCGGTGGAACCGGGAAAAGCTGTGACATTGACGAGTTCGATTTAATGGATCCTCCTTGCCGTCAGTTGATTGTTTGGGATCCCGTATCAAAACTTATCCTTGGAGGCTATCGATTCATCCTTGGCAGAGATATTAAGATTGATGAGAAAGGCAAACCTCGGATTGCGACAAGCCATATGTTTGAATTTTCCGAACGCTTTGTCAAAGAATATCTTCCGACAACAATCGAACTCGGTCGATCTTTTGTCAGGCTTGAATATCAATCATCAAAAGCCGGTGCAAAAGCTATTTTTGCATTAGATAACCTTTGGGACGGGTTAGGAGCTTTGACGGTTGATTATCCGGAAATCAAATATTTATTCGGAAAGATGACAATGTACCCCAACTATCATCGGGAATGTCGCGATATGATTTTGTACTTTCTTCATAAGCATTTTCCAGACACAGAAACACTTGTCCGCCCGATAAATCCGTGTGCAACGTCGATTGACGTTAACGCGATGCAACGTTTGTTTACAAGTGACGACTTCAAAGAGGATTACAAAATTCTCAATCACACTATTCGTGATTTCGGATTTAATATTCCTCCTTTGGTAAATTCATATATGAGCTTGTCACCAACAATGAAAATGTTTGGCACGGCTATCAATGATGAGTTTGGAGACGTCGAAGAAAGTGGTATATTTTTTGCGATATCTGATATATTTGAAGAAAAAAAGCAACGTCATATCGGATCATACCATCCCGGCCATGATGTTTGAGAATCTATGGAATAAAATAACAGACACACAATTTAAAATCAATCTAATATGAACAGAATTTTAGTTACCGGCGGTACGGGATATATTGGCTCGCACACTGTGGTTGAGCTGCAAAACGCCGGCTATCAAGTAGTAATCATTGATAATCTCTCCAATTCAAACCGAGACGTACTCAATGGTATCGAGAAAATCACCGGAATACGTCCGGATTTTATTGATGGTGATTGTTGCGACATTGAAGTGCTTCGCAAATTATTTGCCGACTATCCGGGCATCAAGGGCATTATAAATTTTGCAGCATCAAAGGCTGTCGGAGAAAGTATGCAGAGGCCGATTCTATACTACCGAAACAATCTAAATACGCTCCTAAATCTTCTCGATTTGATGGGACCTAACGGCGTCAAAGGTATTGTGTTTTCATCATCATGTACTGTCTATGGCGAACCAGATGAGAATCCGGTCACCGAACAATCGCCTATAAAAAAAGCGACATCTCCTTACGGCAACACAAAGCAAATCTCCGAAGAAATCATTACCGACACTATAAATTCAGGCGCCCCATTCAAAAGTGTTATCCTCCGTTATTTTAATCCGGTTGGAGCTCATCCGTCAGCAGAAATAGGCGAATTGCCTAATGGAGTTCCTCAGAATCTTATTCCATACTTGACACAAACGGCTATTGGTATACGCAAAGAACTGAGTGTGTTTGGCAACGACTATAATACCCCTGACGGTTCTTGCATTCGCGACTATATCAATGTTGTTGACTTGGCAAAAGCTCATGTTATTGCAGTCAAACGAATGCTTGAAGATAAAAGCGATGCCAAAATCGAGATTTTCAACCTCGGGACAGGTAATGGAGTTTCAGTTCTTGAATTGATCAACACATTTGAAGAAGCTACTGGCGTAAAAGTTCCTCACAAAATTGTAGGACGTCGTTCTGGAGATATTGAAAAGGTTTGGGCTAATCCAACATATGCAAACGAAGTCTTAGGTTGGAAAGCGACCTCAACACTTGCCGACACTATGCGCTCTGCTTGGGCTTGGCAATGTCGTTTGCGAGAAAGAAGTATAATGTAATATTTCAGATAATAAAAACATCCTGTTTCCGAAAGTTTAATTAGGAAACAGGATATTTTTATCGGATATAAAATTATTCATCAAAAGTCATTTCATCAAATCCGGCAGCATCAAATTCATCTTCATTAAATTCGGTTGTGCCATAAAATTCATCATCGAGATCTGTTGATGCTGCTGTCGCCGCCTTAGCATCAATCTTAGCATCAAAATCATCAAGATCTACAAATTGAGCCGGAGCTTCACCCATCGAAATTGAGCAAAGAGGATCGCGAAGACTCTTTCCGGGTATAGACTTTTTCATTTCGATAAAAAATGAGCGATCAGTCATGTAGTCAAACACCCACACAAGGCGTTGTCCTTCATCTTCAATAAAATCACTGAGAGGTGTGTCTTCCATCAAATAAACGTCTTCCGATGAGTCAGAGCCCATATCTTCAAGACAGATTTCTTGCTCACGTTCCCACCCATCTTCACACATAAAAAATGAGCTAAATTGACCTTTGTCGTAACCGACGGAATCGCAAATAGCATTGCGAAGGTCTAGGAATGTAGCGTCTGCATCAATTTGAATTTCTCGCTTGAAGTTGTCAACTTCGTCAGAAACTATGCGGAATGTAAATATCATAACAATGTATCGTTGTAAAAAATTTCGTTATTCAGTTTGTTCCTAATTATTGTTTTAAATTTTTCAGACTTGATAGTGTGTCTTAAAATCTACACTGCGAAAGTAGTAACTTTTTTTTAAAACGAAAACACTTTATTGAGAAATTTATCAACAGTTTATAATATAATATTGTTATCAGTTGATTTATTGAATGTTGCGAATCTCCACAACTCCCCAATTTATTTAATACATTTGGTAGTCGGTAGACAGCACTTGAAATTCTGTCCGTCGATTGATTTGATCAGCAACTTCTTGGTCTTCCGGAGAAAGTGTTTGGATAAACTCCTCATTTAATATCTGACCCTCGGAGAATTGAGGAAATTCTCGCGCCAAACGCTTTGTAATAGTCATTGGACGAGATTCGCCATAGCCTTGATGCTGCAATCGATCCGCGGCAATACCTAATTCTATTAGATAATCAACTACACTTTTTGCTCGACGATCAGAAAGAGCTATATTATACTTATCCGAACCTTTCCGATCTGTATGCGATGCCATTTCAATAGTAATATTCGGATTTTCTCTCAACATTTGGGCTACACCATCGAGTGCCGTCTTTGATTCCGGACGAAGTGTTGATTTATCAAAATCATAGAATATATTATCAACAATATTCGGTTTTGTGACAGATGCCAATATAAAATCAATGCCATATTCTGCATCTTCTTCCGCACTATCTGATGTAAATTCTTGCTTAGCGTTAAGATAGCCTTTTGCTCCAGCTAACATCACATAGCTTACCCCTCGTTGCAGAGGGAATGAAAATGACCCATCATTTTTAGCTATTGCTTTTTGATTCGAGCCGTCATTACCAACAATCCTTATTACGGCATTTGCTACCGGCTCCTCGTCTTTATCAAGAACCCATCCGGATATCTGAATTTTCAAATCGGGAAGTTCGAATGAGTACAGATGATCATATCCTCTACCATCACCACGATTTGAACTAAAATAACCGACTTCCTTACCGGGTGATGCAAATGTAATACCGAAATCATCACCCTCGGAATTAATCGGATACCCCATGTTTTCTACAAGCCAACCGCCGGACGGAGTTAATGTAGCTTTAAATAAGTCTAGTCCGCCAAGCCCCGGGTGACCGTCGGAAGCAAAATACATTATAGAGTCGGTCAACAGATACGGGAACATCTCATCTCCGGTCGTATTAATTGCATCTCCGAGATTTTCAAGACTTCCGGCTCTTTCTCGAAGAGAGATACGCCAAATATCTTTGCCTCCATTACCGGGCATATCAGATGTAAAATAAAGATATTCGCCCGACGGACTCACTGCTGGGTGTCCATAGCTTGAAATTGTATCATTTGTTATATCAAATTTGACTGGCGCACTCCATTGAGCATCCGAGCGAGTTGATGTATAGATATTGACTCCAGTATCTCTATCTGGTGTACGCATAGAACGAGTGAGATACATGGTTGAACCATCTGGAGAAAACGACACGATTCCTTCATCCCATTCTGTGTTCAACTCACCTTCAATAGCTTCGGGCCGTTGCCATTCGCCACGCTCGTTTTTACGAACCATCCAAATATCGCTACGTTTCATGCCGGTTATTTCACTGCGTTTTGTACCAACAACTTTTTCATTTGTCGTCGTGAAATAAATAGCATCTCCATTAAACATCGGAGAGAAATCCGCTCGTCGCGAATTAAATAATTTTGCATTTTTGACAACATAACGAGTTCTGTTATGTTTCAAACCGGAGCTTTTGCGTGCGCCTGATAAATTTTGTAATGCTTGCGTATCGTTAGGATAGAGACGCAAATATTCTTCATAAGCAGATATAGCTTGTGAATAGTTACCCTGACCATGATGTGCTTTTGCAAGTTGAAAGAGTAGGGTAGAGTCGGGGTAACCATAGCGCAACGCATTTTGATAAGCTGCGGCTGCGCGAGCATTTTGTCCGAGCCTGGTGTAACATTCGCCCATTTTAGCAGCCACCTCTCCTCGGAGTTGGCGTTGTTCGCGAGGGTTAAGTTTGTTATAAATTTTACGATACGTCTTTTGCGCATCGAAATATTCGCCGCGTGCAAGTTGCTCGTCAGCAACACTCATTTTCGCTCCGGAACATGAAAACAACAATATCGACGCAAAAAAGATACTTACATATTTATTATATGATTGGCTACTCATAACTCGTTTTAAGTATTTATAACTAATAAACGGCAAAAAGTTGAGAATATTTTATTTTGGAAAAGCGAGGAAATGATTGTAACTTTGCGTTGTGTATTGCGAAGCCCGAACAAAGACGGACACTCTTGCATCAATAATTATTAAATTTATTAATTCAAATCAAATATACCGTTATGGGTCTTTTTGAAAAACTTACCGCAAAGGCTAAATCAAATCGCCAACGCATCGTCCTTCCCGAAGGCAACGAACCTCGTACATTAACAGCAGCCGATCGTATTCTCAAGGACGGAATTGCTGATATTATTCTTATCGGTGATCCTGCTGACATTTTGACAATGGCTAAGGATCTCAACCTTGAAAATATTGGAAAAGCAACAATTGTCAACCCTGCTGACGAAAGTGTGATTGATAAATATGCTCCTCTTTATTTTGAACTTCGCAAAAAGAAGGGCATCTCAATGGAAGAAGCTCGCGTGACGTCCGCGAATCCGCTATATCTCGGCTGTCTTATGGTTAAAGCTGGCGATGCAGACGGACAAGTCGCTGGAGCACTCAATACAACCGGGAACGTGCTCCGTGCCGCATTCCAAGTAATCAAAACTATGCCTGGCATAGATGTCGTTTCAGGTGCATTCGTTATGGTTCTTCCCGAAGGACTCAACTTTGGTACAAACGGACTCCTTATTTTTGCCGATTGTGCAGTCGTTCCCGAACCAGATGCTGCTCAGTTGGCACAAATAGCCGTTTCTGCCGGCAAAACTGCTCGTGACATTGCCGGCATCGAACCTCGTGTTGCGATTCTCAGTTTTTCAACAAAAGGCAGTGCCAAGAGTGAGCGTGTCGACAAAGTTATCGAAGCGACTCGTATCGCTCACGAAATGGCTCCCGAACTCATGCTCGACGGCGAACTCCAAGCAGATGCAGCTCTCGTCCCGAGCGTAGCCAATAGTAAAGCACCCAACAGTCCGCTTTCAGGTCGCGCAAACGTCCTTGTATTCCCTTCGCTCGAAGTCGGCAATATTGCTTATAAACTCGTGCAACGTCTCGGTGGGGTAGAGGCGGTCGGTCCCGTTCTCCAAGGCCTTGCGGCTCCGGTCAATGACCTTTCTCGTGGATGCTTCCCCGAAGACATCTACAAAACTATCATCATCACATGTAACCAAGCAATCGGCTTGAAAGAAAATAATTAATCAATATCGTAGAAAAACAACATGAAAATATTAGTTTTAAACTGCGGTAGCAGTTCTGTGAAATACAAACTTATTGATACTTCTAACAATGCAGTCCTCGCAGAAGGAGGTGTTGAAAAAATCGGTCTTGCAGGCGGATTTTTGAAATACAAACAAAAAAGCGGTTCAAAGGCTATTGTAGAACTCGGACTCACCGACCACAACGGAGCTGTTCGTGCAATCCTCAACATTCTTACTGATACCGTCGAGGGTTGTATCAAAACTTACAGCGAGATTGACGCTGTCGGTCATCGCGTAGTCCACGGTGCTGAAAAATTCAGCAAAAGTGTGTTGATTAACGACGAGGTCAAAGACATGATCAAACAGTGTTACGACATCGCTCCGCTTCACAATCCTGCTAATATGACAGGTATTGATGCCATCACAACACTTATGCCTGAAACTCCACAAGTAGCAGTATTTGATACCGCCTTCCATCAGACAATGCCGGCAAAATCATATCTCTACGCTCTTCCTTATAAATATTATGAAGAAGACGGCGTTCGTCGTTATGGCTTCCATGGCACAAGTCACCGCTATGTATCTCAACGAGTTTGTGAGTTTCTCGGTGTCGACATCAAAGATCAAAAAATTATCACTTGCCATGTTGGAAACGGTGGTTCAATCACTGCGATCAAAAATGGCGAAAGTATTGATACATCGATGGGACTGACTCCGACCGAAGGTCTGATAATGGGAACTCGTGTTGGAGATATTGATCCCGGTGCATTGGTCTACATCATGCTTAAACATAATCTTTCTGCCACTGAACTCCAAAAAATAATCAACAAGGAGAGTGGTATGATGGGCACAACAGGAATTTCAAGCGATATGCGTGAAATTGAAGCAGCAATCAATGCCGGTAATGAGCGTGCAAAACTTGCTCTTGACATGTATGAACAACGTATCACCAAATATATTGGGGCATACGCCGCTGAAATGGGAGGCGTTGACATAATTGTATTTACAGGTGGTGTCGGTGAAAACCAAGTTACACTCCGCGAATCTGTTTGTGCTCCGCTTTCATTCTTTGGTGTTGAAATCGACAAAGCCGTCAACGCCGAAATCCACGGTTCGGAAGCCGTAATTTCAACTCCGGCATCAAAAGTAAAAGTCGTAGTCATTCCGACCGACGAAGAACTAATGATTGCCCGTGACACAGAAGCGATTGTTTCTAATAATAATACGTTATGAATATAGATGTGCCGGAGAGACTTTCATTAAAGACCCTCCGGCACATTTTAGTTTAGATTTATAAAATAATAATGCAAGATGACTAAAAAAATTAAAACAGCCGTAGTCGGCTACGGCAACATCGGACGCTTTACAATCGAAGCTCTTGAAGCAGCTCCTGATTTTGAAATTGTAGGCGTGGTTCGTCGAAACATTACGAATATTCCAGCAGAGCTATCCAATTACAAAGTTGTAACAGACATTCGTGAGCTTGGCTCTGTTGACGTTGCTATTTTGGCGACACCAACTCGCGAGGTCGAAAAATATGCTCTTCAATACTTGGCGATGGGCATAAATACGGTAGATAGCTTTGATATCCATACATCAATTGTAGACCTTCGTCGTTCACTTGGAGACGCCGCTCGCAAAGCCGGACGAGTCTCAATAATTTCGGCAGGGTGGGACCCCGGAAGCGACTCGATTATCCGTACGCTACTCGAAGCTGCTGCCCCCAAAGGCTTGACATACACCAATTTTGGTCCGGGTATGAGCATGGGACATACTGTCTGTGTCAAATCAAAGCCGGGGGTAAAAAATGCGCTGTCAATGACTATGCCCAAAGGCGATGGTATGCACCGCCGTATGGTATATGTTGAGCTTGAATCCGGAGCCAAACTTGAAGATGTCGCAAAAGCGGTAAAAGAAGACCCTTATTTTGCCTCGGATGAAACTCATGTTATGGCAGTAGAAAGTGTTGATGCTGTTAAAGACATGGGACACGGAGTTCACATGGTTCGCAAAGGCGTTTCCGGTAAGACACAAAATCAGCGTTTTGAATTTAACATGAGCATCAACAATCCGGCATTAACAGCTCAAATTCTCGTCGGAGCGGCTCGAGCTTCAATGCGTCTAGTTCCCGGTGCATATACAATGATTGAAATCCCCGTAGTAGATCTATTGCCCGGAGACAGAGAAGAAAATGTTCGTCATCTCGTTTAATTCTTAGGAAGCTAAACGACAAACACACCTCAAATAAAACTGGCCGCCACATTCAACTTACATTAAAATGTGGCGGCTTTCAAATTCATATCCAAACGATAACTTTCACGAAACGACGATGAGGAAAAAGAGGGTGGGATTTCTAATGAATGGCTTTTAATATCGGTTATACTTGTTCAAGAACCAAATTTAACATAATTGTGATTATGAGACAAAAGAGGCTTAACTTTGCTTCCGTATTTAAAATATTATTTTATGGATCAAA
>CAZCCI010000020.1:0-39444 GCA_964497255.1 uncultured Staphylococcus sp. | reverse complement strand
TTTTATAATTGACTCAACAAATTTAGTTATAATTAAAATAAAAAGCTGTTTAAATAATCCCAAGAAAATTTAAACAGCTTTTTATTTTAATTATTTAAGTTTAATCATCAATCCATCGGATTCCACGTCGACACGCGGTCAAAGAGGGTGGCAAGGCTCTTGATTTTTTCAGCCTCGTCCTTGGTCAGTTTCAAGCTCCAATCGACGCGCTTCGAGAGGTCGGCACCTTCGCCCGTGCAACCATACTCGCCATAGCGGGCTGTCTTTTCATTGTCGGCTTTGCCCCAGTTGTGCCAGCCTTCCGGACGGATGCTCGACGGAAGTTCACATTCGATGTAGAATGTCGAGGCATTCGGACGCCAAGGTCTGCCGAGATAGAGGGCTTTCACTTCGGGAGCTGTCGTAATCTTGCATTTGTGGAAGACATAGCCCACGGGGACGGTTGCCGAAGTCGATGCTGCCGTGATATAGGCATCGGATTTACCATGGATGTGGCAACGCTCGAAGAGTGCAGTGGCTGCTCCGAAAATGAAGTCGACTGTGCCTTCGATGTAACATTCTTCAAAATAAAGACGTGCATCCTTGCCTCCGGTGTAGAGGGTGTCCTGATTTCCGAGGAAACGACAGTTGATAAACTTGATTTTGTCGCCGGTGGTGAACACTGCCACAGCCTGACCGACACGTCCGGCTGAGTTTTCAAACGTAAGGTTTTTAAATGTGATATTGTTGCCTTCGACTTTGAAAGTGTAGGAAGTCGAAGTTCTGATATTGTTGCGGCCCGAATAGTCATCGTAGGTGATGACCACGCCTTCGGTCGATTCGCCTTCGACAATCACATTTTGCGAGGTGACGTTCATCACGATTTTTTCACGATAAGTTCCGTTTTTGATGAATACTTTCACATAGTTGTCCATGTCGCCGCGCACACTGCCGAGAGCTTCTCCGACTTTTGTGAAGTCGCCCGAACCGTCCTGAGCGACGACGATTGTCCGCGAAATTTCCTGAGCCATTGCAACTGCCGACGCTACCAAAACCAATGCCGCTGTCAAAACCATTCGGCAATTTCTTTTCAAAAGATTTGTCATTGTTTTCTTGTTTCTGATTTTTTAAGGTAAGATTATAGGAGTTTTATTTATGACTTCAAATTTCGCAATAATAGTCGGATTCTGCAAAGTTTTGATTAAGAAAAGCATAAATTCCGGATTGACGAGAGCGAGTCAATGAGCAGATTATGATGACCACAGCTCCGACAATCCGGGATTGAAAAACACGGCTTCAAGAAGAAGCATTTTTTTTGAATCAGTTTCTAAATAATTAGATGTTTGATTTATAGAAATCGAAGATTTCGCTCCAAGGGATGTAGTTGCCCTCGCCGCCGTCGTAGAGGTCACAGTGGGTTGCTCCGGGGACTATGAGCAGACGTTTGTTGGCTGCATACTTTCCGCTCGTGATTTTTTCGAAGGCTTCCTCGCCGAAATAGCGGCTGTGGGCTTTCTCGCCATGAACAATCAACACGGGCGAATGGATTTCGGCTGCCGCCGTCCATAGGTCTTGGTTAAGTCGCATGAGTTGCGTCGTGATATTCCACCCCATATTTGAATTGAGTGAACGCGGATGGTAGCCTCGCGACTCAGATTTATAGTATGCCACGTATTGTTTGAAAAAGTCGGGGGCATCGTCGGCTGTTTGTGCAGGCAGTCCGCCGATGGTCTTTATCTCGCCGGTGCGAAATTCCTCGGTGCGCTGCTTTGCAAAGCGGAGTTTCATTTCATAGCGTCCGGTTTCGTCGAGGGTGTCGAAATAGCCGCGCTGAGTGACGCGAGTGAGATTATAGAGCGTCACGCTTACGGTTGCCTTTACGCGCGGGTCGAGAGCGGCAGCATTGAGAGCTATGCCTCCCCAACCGCAAATGCCGAGGATGCCGATGCGCTCGGAGTCGACGTTTTCAAGACACGTAAGGAAGTCGACGACGGCACAAAAATCCTCGGTGTTGATGTCCATGGACGACGAATAGCGCGGGGAGCCGCCACTTTCGCCCGTAAACGAGGGGTCGAAAGCTATAGTCAGATACCCCTGCTCGGCAAGAGTCTGAGCGTAGAGTCCGCTTGCCTGTTCTTTAACCGCTCCAAAGGGGCCGCTCACGGCAATGGCGGGCAGAGAGGCGGCGGAGTTTTTCGGGACATATATATCGGCGGCAAGCGTGATGCCGAAACGATTGACAAACGTCACCTTTCGGTGGTCGACTCTGTCGCTTTTCGGGAAAGTCTTGTCCCATTCTTCGGTCATGATTAATTTTTCTTTTTCCATTGTTGTGGTTGAGATTGTTTGTTGAGCATTGGCAATTGTCGCTGTCGTCGACATCAGGACTAACAGCCCGATCGAGGAGAAAATTGTTCGGATGTTCATATTGTTTTTGATGCTTGAAATTTTACAACAGCAAAGGTAAAAAGTTGAAAATCCAATCACATTATCCGAATTATTGAAGAAATAACCAAAAATTCGGATTGGCAGAAATCAGCCTGCTTTTCGATATTCGTTGGGTGTCATCCCGGTGTGTTGCTTGAAGAAGCGGACAAAATGTTGTGGATACTCAAAGCCGAGCATTTCGCCGATTCTGTTGACGGCGAATCGGGCATCGTTGAGATATTCTTTTGCAGCCGCCAAGAGTCGGTCGTTGATGAAATCTTTTGCCGTGCGCCCTGTCTCGGTCTTGACCAACTGTCCGAAATAGGCTGTCGAAAGGCAACACTTGTCGGCGAAATAACCGACGGTCGGCAAGCCCTCGTCGTGAGCCTTGTTTTTGATGAAATCTCTCAACATCCGGTCGAATTGTTTCACCACCGAGTGGTTGATTTCCTCGCGAGTGATGAATTGACGATCGTAGAAGCGCAGACAGTAGTTGAGAAGCAGTTCGATGTTTGAAACGATAAGTTCGCGCGTATGATTATCAATCGGGTGTTTCAGTTCCGCATCGATCATTTCGAGCACTTGTTTGAAGACCATGACTTCCGTCTCGGAAAGATGCAATGCTTCGGTGCTGCTGTAAGAAAAAAATTCATAACGCTGAATGTTTCGCCCGAGGTTTGTCCGCCGAAGGAAATCGGGATGAAAAAACAGCCCGACACAACGCGGACGGACAGACTTGTCGATGATTTCGACTGTCACCGTCTGCCCCGGTTCGAACGATGTCACCGTCTGCTCGTCGAAGTCATAGGGAGTGCGACCATACGACATATTGCACCCCTTGGTTTCTTTCAACCAAATGGCATAGACTCCATAGTTGATTTGATATTTCAAAGCCGTCTCAAATTCCGAGCGATCGAGATGGACCACCGTCACCAACGGATGAAAAGTCGTCGCGCCGTAGTAGTCGTTGACGTCTTGAATAGTGTCTAATTTTATATCTTTCATAAGATGTTTTTTCAATGAAAATCCAATTGCAAAGATAAGTCTTTTAGCCTTACTTCACACACCTCGATTATGGTTGTTATAACCAAGATTTCGGAAGTTATTAACACTGTTGAAAACTATGTTGAAAACTGTCAATAACATTTCAATGACTTTTTAAAGATTAATCTTGCATTTGACAAATAGTCTGAGGAATATGATTTATGTTGTTTTCTCAAAATAAGTTATCATAAATCTCTCAAACGGTTTTCAATATGCTTTTCAACAAAAAACGGTTGTATATGACACGAAAAGTTTTTAACTTTGCACTTTATTAACACGATGTTAATAACTCAGCTAAGTAGACGAAAAATCGGAAGTTAAGGTGTTAATAACACTGATGATAATGTCAATAAGACTTCAATAACCCGTAAATGCAAGAAAAGCCTCGGAAAGTTATTGCAGTTATTAACATCCACTATACTTCTACTTATTGAGAGTTTTTGAAAAGATTTTTTTCCAATTAAATAAAAACATAAAATAAATGAATGTTGAAAAAGGGTTCGTAGATGTCCCCGTCGATCCGAATCTCGACCTCTGCTCGGAAATTAAAAAACTCAAAGAGGAAAAGAATGCAGTCATCCTCGCCCACTACTACACGGTTGGCGAAATTCAGGATTTGGCTGACTTTGTCGGAGACTCTCTCGCTCTTGCGCGGATTGCCGAAAAACTCGACAACGACATCATTGTCATGTGTGGCGTTCACTTCATGGGCGAGACTGTCAAAATTCTCTGCCCGGAAAAGAAAGTGTTGGTTCCCGACATGAATGCCGGATGCTCGTTGGCTGACAGTTGTCCTGCCGACAAGTTTGCCGAGTTTGTCAAACTTCATCCGGATCACACCGTGGTCAGCTATGTCAACACGTCGGCTGCGGTCAAGGCTCACACTGACATCGTCGTGACTTCGGGCAATGCAATGAAGGTTGTTTCGTCGCTCCCTGCCGATGAGAAAATCATCTTCGGGCCCGACCGCAATCTCGGCAACTACATCAACTCGCAGACCGGTCGCGAAATGATTCTTTGGGACGGAGCTTGCCATGTCCACGAACAGTTCTCGCTCGAAAAGATTCTCGAACTCAAAAAGCAGCATCCGGCAGCCAAAGTGCTCGTCCATCCCGAGTGTCCGAAGCCTGTCCGTCTGGTCGCCGACAAGCTCGGTTCGACAGCCGTCCTGCTCGAATTTGCCGTCAGTGACGATGCCGATGAATTTATCGTGGCAACCGAGAGCGGAATCCTTCACGAGATGCGTCGCCGTTGCCCGTCAAAGACGTTTATCCCTGCGCCTCCCAACGATTCGACCTGTGGCTGCAACAATTGCTCGTTTATGAAGCTCAACACTCTCGAAAAGCTCTACAACACTCTGCGCTTCGAGCTGCCTGAAATCAGTGTTGACCCGGAGATCATCGATGCCGCCCGTCGTCCGATCACTCGAATGCTCGAACTCAGCTAATCATTTATTATAATCATAGAAACTTCATTATCCACACGCAATCATGGAATATAATCATAAAGAAATTGAGTCGCGCTGGCAAAACTATTGGCGTGACAATAAGGTCTACAAGACCACTATCGACACGTCGCGCCCTAAATATTATGTGCTCGACATGTTTCCCTACCCCTCCGGTGCCGGACTCCACGTCGGTCATCCCTTAGGCTACATTGCATCCGACATTTATTCGCGCTACAAACGTCTGTGCGGATTCAATGTGCTCCACCCGATGGGCTACGATGCCTACGGTCTGCCCGCCGAGCAATATGCTATCCAAACCGGACAACATCCCGAGAAAACCACTACCGAAAACATTGCTCGCTATCGTCAGCAGCTCGACCGCATCGGTTTCTGCTTCGACTGGGATCGCGAAGTGCGCACGTGTGACCCAAAATTCTACAAGTGGACACAGTGGGCGTTCATGAAGATGGTCGAAAGCTACTATGATACCAAGCTCAACAAGGCTATGCCGATTGCTTCGCTCGTCGAACACTTTGAGGCGAATGGTTCGGAGGGTGTCAACGCAGCGTCGTCCGACGAACTTAATTTCACAGCCGACGAGTGGCGCGCAATGACCGAAAAGGAGAAGAGCGACGTGCTCATGAACTATCGTATCGCCTATCTCGGCAACACGATGGTCAACTGGTGTCCGAAACTCGGCACAGTTCTTGCCAACGACGAAGTCAGCGAAGGTTTGTCGATTCGCGGCGGCTATCCCGTTGAACAAAAATTGATGTATCAGTGGTGTCTTCGAGTTTCGGCTTACGCTCAGCGTCTGCTCGACGGTCTCGACGACCTTGACTGGACCGACTCGCTCAAAGAAACTCAAAGAAACTGGATCGGTCGCTCGGAGGGTGCTGAAATGCGCTTCCCGATCATCGGTTCGGACATCGAACTCGAAATTTTCACCACTCGCGCCGACACTGTTTTCGGTGTGACATTCATGGTGCTTGCTCCCGAAAGCGAATATGTCGACAAAGTGACCACTGCCGAGCAGCGCAAAGCAGTCGACGAATATCTCGACAGCATCAAGCACAAGACTGAGCGCGAGCGCATGATTGACAAGAAAGTTACCGGTGTCTTCTCCGGCAGCTATGCCAAAAATCCTTTGACCGGCAAAGAAATTCCTATCTGGATCAGCGACTATGTGCTCGCCGGCTACGGAACGGGTGCAATCATGGCTGTTCCCGCCCACGATAGCCGTGACTACGCTTTTGCACGCCACTTCAATCTTCCGATCATCCCGCTTATCGAAGGTTGCGACGTCAGCGAGCAGAGCTTCGAGGCTAAGAGCGGAAAGATGATCAACAGTGCGTCTGCCGACTTCTCGCTCAACGGTCTTGAAGTGCCTGAAGCAATCGCTGCCACCAAGAAATATATATCCGAAAAGGGTATCGGAAAAGTTAAGGTCAACTATCGTCTGCGCGACGCTATTTTCAGCCGTCAGCGTTATTGGGGCGAACCTTTCCCCGTATATTATAAGGATGGAATCCCCTGTCTGATGGACGAGTCGGCTCTTCCGCTCCTCCTTCCGGAAGTTGACAAATATCTTCCGACCGAAACCGGCGAACCGCCGCTCGGACGCGCTAAAAATTGGAAGACTCCCGAGGGCTATCCCATCGAACTCAACACAATGCCCGGTTTCGCAGGCTCGTCGGCATACTATCTCCGATATATGGATCCCGACAACAATGATGCACTCGTGTCGAAAGAAGCCGACGAATATTGGCGCAACGTCGACCTCTATGTCGGCGGTACCGAACACGCTACCGGTCACTTGATCTACTCTCGTTTCTGGAACAAGTTCCTCTATGACCTCGGCTACGTTGTCGAGCAAGAACCGTTCAAGAAACTCATCAACCAAGGCATGATTCAGGGTCGTACCAGCTTCGTGTATCGAATCAAAGACACCAACACATTCGTTTCGCTGGGTCTGAAAGATCAATACGATACGACTCCTATCCGTGTCGACGTCAATCGCGTCAGCAACGATGTCCTCGACCTCGAAGCATTCCGCGCATGGCGTCCGGAATTCAATGATGCCGAATTTATTCTTGAAGACGGAAAATATATCTGTGGTTGGGCTGTTGAAAAGATGTCGAAATCTATGTTCAACGTCGTCAACCCCGACGACATCGTCGAACGCTACGGAGCCGACACTCTTCGTCTCTACGAAATGTTCCTCGGCCCGATCGAACAGAGCAAACCGTGGGACACCAACGGCATCGACGGCGTCAACCGTTTCATCAAGAAACTCTGGGGACTCTTCTTCAAGGGCGACGACTGCGCTGTTGACGATTCGAAAGCATCAGCCGACGAACTCAAAGCCGTCCACAAACTCATCAAGAAAGTTACCGGCGACATCGAAAACTTCTCGTATAACACCTCGGTTGCTGCATTCATGATCTGTGTCAACGAACTTTCATCGTTGAAGAGCCACAGCCGTGAAGCACTCGAACCCGTAGTCATCCTCCTCGCGCCGTTCGCACCTCACGTAGCCGAGGAACTTTGGCACAAGGCACTCGGTCACGACACGACTGTCAACGACGCACAGTGGCCCGAATGTAACGAAGAATACTTGAAGGAAAACACTGCCAACTATGCCGTTTCGTTCAACGGTAAGGCACGTTTCACCATCCAAGTACCTGCCGATATGCCGAAAGACGAAGTCGAGAAACTCGCCCTCGCCCACGAATCGTCAGCCAAATGGCTCGACGGCAAGACAATCCGCAAGATAATCGTTGTCCCCAACAAGATTGTCAACATCGTCGTCGGCTAATCCCCCCGAATCGAAACAACTTCGAATAACCTCAAAAGTCACTGCGTCTAAAAATAAGACGCAGTGACTTTATGCTTAGAATAGTTCGGAATGAGAGCCGAATCGTACAAGTTTGATTACACCGGTATCCTTGTCCCACCATATAAGCAGAGTATCGCTTTCCACATGACACTCCATATATCCTTTGTAATTGCCGGTTAACTGATGCGGTCTATTTTCATCGGGGATAGGAAGACCATTGACAAGTAGTTTGAGTATTGTTAAGGCATATATAAAAATAAGTGGGACAAGTTTGTTTCAACTCGTCCCACTTTTAATATTTTCTGTTTTTTGCGGAATCAATATTCCTCCTCGTCGAAGAAGAAATCTTCTTTTTGGGGGTAGTCGGGCCAGATGTCTTCGATACATTCGTAGGTATCACCTTCGTCCTCCATTTCCTGTAAGTTTTCGATTACTTCCATAGGCGCACCGGAGCGCATTGCATAGTCAATCAATTCTTCTTTGGTTGCGGGCCAAGGAGCGTCTTCAAGTTTCGACGCCAATTCGAGTGTCCAATACATGATTGTAAGGTGTTAGATATGTGTATATTGTGTTAGTTGCTTGATAAGATTTCTTTTTGTGGGCGCAAAGGTAGTGAATTTCTATATATCTACAATTCAAAATTCGATGTGATTTGTTAAATCTTCTAAACAGACGAATATATTGGTGTTTTGGAATAAATATTGCTTAACTTTGCGGCTCATTTTTCGCTTATAACATCAAATCATTATCAACCACAGAGTTATGTTTTTACGCCAATCAACGTTGTCATTATTCTCTATTTGTCTCGGTGTGATGTCAGTCAACGCTTCAGAAACGGTGTCGACGGCTTCGCCTCGCATTGATGTCGGGCCCGATACGATTGCCGTCGGAGAGGTTACGGTTACATCCATCAAGCAGGCACGCTCGCTGCTTCGTCAACCCGTCTCAGTGACCACATTGCGCCAAGGCGAACTCGAACGACTGAACGTCATGGGCGTAAAGGGGCTCTCGGATATTGCCCCTAACTTTTATATGCCTGAATACGGTTCGCGCATGACGTCGTCGATCTACGTCCGCGGCATCGGCACTCGTATCGATCAGCCGGCAGTCGGATTGAATGTCGACAATGTCCCCTATCTCAATAAAAATGCTTTTGATTTTGATATGCAGGACATCCAGCGCATCGAAGTGTTGCGCGGTCCGCAGTCGACACTCTATGGGCGAAACACTATTGCCGGTCTCATCAACATCACGAGTCTGTCGCCACTATATTATCAAGGTGTCAGAGGGCTTGCCGAGGCTTCGACGGGCAATAATTATCGAGTTGGAGCATCGGTCTACGGTCTGCTCACGTCTGACCTCGGAATGTCGGTGAGTGCCTACGGCAGTTATCGTGGAGGTTACTTTCGCAATGCTTTCAACGGCGAAAGTGCCGACCGCGAGCGCAACAACTCTTTGAGATGGAAGACCTCGTGGCGTCCGCTCGGCAATCTGCAAATCGAAAACGTGGCATCCTACGGCTATTCGCGTCAAAGCGGCTATCCCTACGCCTACGAAAAGACAGATCGAATCAATTACAACGACACTTGTTTCTACAAGCGCACATCGTTCACCGACGGTCTGACGGTCAATTGGATCACTCCGACATTCACACTCGCATCGATTACCGGATTTCAATACGTCGACGACAACATGACGCTCGACAATGACTTCCTGCCCGAAAGCTACTTCACGTTGACACAGAAGCAGCACGACCGCAGTGTGACGCAAGATTTCGTCATCCGCGACAACCGTCAGAGCAGCAGCGGCTATCATTGGCTTGCCGGAGTCTTCGGATTCTATAAGTATCTCAACATGAATGCCCCGGTTGTGTTCAAAGAAGACGGCATCAACAATCTGATTCTCGGCAATGTCAACTCGATGCTCCCCGGCGGGATGAGTCTCGGCTGGGATCAAGAGCAACTTTTCTTCGGCTCAGACTTCACCAACCAAGTCAAAGGCGTGGCTGTCTACCATCAGAGTTCTTACGACTGGCGCAATCTCTCGTTTGCCGCCGGATTGCGACTCGATTACGAGCATACGGCACTCGACTACCACAGCTTTGCCGAAGCGTCGTGCACGATGTATCGCGGACAAATACCCCTCGGCAGTGTTCCCGTAAAAATTGATGAAGCCGATCGCCTTTCGCAACACTTCCTCCAACTTCTCCCGAAATTCAGCGTCACCTACAATCTTCCCCACTCTGCAATCTTTGCATCGGTGTCGAAGGGCTACAAAGCCGGAGGCTACAACACACAGATGTTCTCCGAATACCTTCAACAGCGCCTGAAATCCGAGATGATGGGCTCGATGCCCGGTGGTGGCGGAGGTGGTGGCAGAGCTGAAGCCGCATCCGGAGCGTCGACCGTCGGCAAGCTCGTCAATTATCGTCCCGAAGAGTCGTGGAACTACGAAATCGGAGGTCATTTCAGCGTCGACCAAGGTCGCGTCTACTCATCGTTTGCCCTCTTCCTCATCGACTGTCGCAATCAGCAGTTGACAATGTTCCCCGAGGGAACCACGACGGGCCGAATGATGGTCAATGCCGAACGCACTCGCAGCAAAGGCGGTGAATTTACGCTCAGCTACACCCCGACCCATAATTGGGCATTCAACCTTGCCTACGGCTACACTCACGCAACATTCCGCCGCTTTGCCTACAACGGCAACGAATATAAGGGCAACAACCTCCCTTACGCGCCGACCAACACTCTCTATCTCGCCGCGACCTATCGTCAGCCGCTCCGTTCATCGTTTGTCCGCTCCGTCAGCCTGACAGCCGATATGCGCGGCACCGGCAAAATCTATTGGGACGAAGCCAATGCCTACAAGCAGCCGTTCTACGCCGAACTCGGCGCAAACCTCCGTTTCGAACTTCCGTGGGGCAACCTCGACATTTGGGGCAAGAATCTGACCGACACGAAATTTTCGGCATTCCGCTACGAATCAATGTCAAACGTCTTCTATCAGCGCGGACTTCCGGCACGTGGCGGCGTCACTCTCCGTGTCGATTTCCGTTCGCTCTGAGGCGTAGCGTCAATCTTGTAGTTTTTTAACTAAATCACGGAATAACGTTTGACAATAACACTGTAACTTTGTCGTTTGGAATTTTGAAACAATCATATCAATAACCTAAGCACATTTAAATTCATCAATAAAATTTATGAAAAAGTATCTTCTTTCGATTGGCGTAGCTCTTGCAGCAAGCCTCTCGTTCACATCGTGTCTCGAATCAGACAACAATGAGCAGACCTACACGTTTAACTACGGCTCGTCGGATTGCTTCAACCGTGTCCTTGACAGCGAAACAGGCGAATATTATATAGGACTCAACCCGACTTACAGTTTGAAGATGAATATGACAGCTCAGACTGTCAACATCGACATGAGCAATGTGAAACTGTCGAGCGACCTCAACAGCGGTTTCTCGTTCCGTATCCCCGAATTGCCTTTGAAAATCAACAGCAGCGACGCTTTCTATGTGGCAAGCGGCACAAATCTGACCCCCCTCGGACAGATTTCGTCAAACTTCATGTTTAACTCGTTTGACCTTCATTTCAGCCCGTTCCGTGCGTTTGGCACAGCCTCGATTCCGGTCTACAACATCAACTACACCGTCAACAATCGCTACGTTGTGACCACCTATCCGACCTCACCCGTCTATTTCGGTTCGATTTCGGCTGTCAAGACCAACGCCGAGGAGTCGGAAAATGCAACGTATAGCGTCACAAACGACGTTGAGACCTACTATCAGATCGTGATCAACCCCGAGAAGATGACGGCAAAACTCCTTGTCTACGGTGCAAAATATTCCGAGAAGATGAAACGCTACAACTTCTATGTTGAAGACCTCCCCGTAGTTCTTATCGAAGGCGGCTACAGAATCAACACCGAAATCGACAAAGATTACAAGATCAAGAACAACTCTAACGTAGTTGAAGAGAAGATGAGCATCCGCAACATTTCAGTGTTGGCTACGCTCAAATCCGGCGCAACAATCTCCTTTGACAGCGACCTCGATGAGTATGGCAAATATGATGTCACTGCATCGCTCCGCTATCTCCTCTACGACAATTCAAGCAACAAGCAGTAATAGAAAATAGATTTATCTCTCATATAAAAGACCGACGAAGGTTATGCGGGTTTCATTCCACCCCGAAACACCTTCGTCGGTTTTTTGTATTGTCAAAATAAAGTCTGAGTCCGAGCTACTCGTATTGCGCGAGAGCCGAGCGAAGCGACTCCGTCACCATGGCTTTAAGCTCGGGCGGCGAGACCACCTTGATGTCCGCTCCGAGCGAGAGAAGCTCTTGGACGAAGTCGGGGGTCAGGCGCAGACGATAGTGGAAGTCGGAAAACGAGTCGTGGAGTTCCTCGCGCTGCGAATGGTGGAGCGGGAGAGCGCGGAGATACTTTGCTTGGCGTTGAGTCGACCGAATCACGATGTCGCGAGGCTCTGCCTGAGTGAACACGATTCCGAACGAATCGCTGACAAACTTCTCGGCATTGAAATCCGGATCGGGTTTAAACGTCTCGCTGCCGACAGCCACGTCCTCCATGCGGTCGAGAGCGTAGGTTTTGATCATCCCGTCGCGAGTGTTAAAACCGGTGACATACCAGCGTTGGCGGAATATTTTCATGAAATACGGTTCGATGACCACACCCGTCGTCGGGTTGACACGAGTGTAGGGGCGATAGGTAAAATGCAGCGGATGATGTTCGCGCAATGCTGAGATGACTTGCGAGAGATAGAGTCGCGCCGAGGGAACATCTTCGAGGAAGATACACTCGGAAACGTCGCGCACCGACGAGAGCACGTCGCTCATCGCTGCCGAGTTTAGAAGCCAGTCGGTGACGCTCTCCTGATGCGAGTCGCCGGAGTCGATATAATATTCGTAGGTAGTCGGGTTACACTCGATATTGATATTGAAAAGCTCCTCGATGGCCTGACGATAGTTGTAGAATGTGCGTCGTGGCATCGTCGAACCGTCGGAATATGGCGACTGCGCCCACAATTCATTTAATTTGTCGCGAGTGACAGCCCCGTAGCGGCGGATTGTATCAATAATCCAAATATATCGGGCAAGCAGATTGCGTGACATGGCAAAGATTCCTTATATATATATAACGTGGTGGATTGTTCGGCGGTCAGTTGAGGCGGCGGGGAAACAGGAAAATTATCGAGAGGATAATCATCGCCCCGAGTGCCCACGGATAGTAGAGATATGGAAACGGAGCGGCGGGTGAGATTCCGGCAAGCGAAGTGGCGAGCAGAGTCTGTGCGCCGTAGGGGATGAGACATTGGACCACACACGACGCGGAGTCAAGCAGTGAAGCCGTCTTGCGAGGGTCGATGCCATAGCGTTCGGCAATGTCGCGCGAGATACCTCCGACAGTGATGATGGCAACCGTGTTGTTGGCAGTGCAGAGGTTGACAATGCCCACGAGAAAGGCAAGAATTGCCTGCGCTCCGCGCCGACCGGAGATGCGTGCCGTCAGCCCTTGGAGCAGGAATTGAATACCTCCGGCAGCTTTAATCAGTCCGAGCATACCGGCTGCTAAAAGCGTGATGATGATGAGTTCGCCCATGCCGTTGATGCCTGTTCCGGCAAACGATGCCATATCTATCAGCCCATAGCCGTTGACCGAGCCTATGACCAACGCCGTCGCTATGCCTGCCGACAAGACTAACAACACGTTGATACCGGCAATAGCCGTAGCAAGCACGACGATATATGGCAGGATGAGAATCGCGTTGCAATCCTTGACTAACGGAATAGTCGGACTGTCGTGACCTATTATAATGTAGGCGGCAAGTGTTGCAATTGCAGCCGGGAGGGCTATCCACATATTAGCCTTGAACTTATCGTTCATATTGCATCCTTGCGAACGGGTTGCGGCAATCGTCGTGTCGGAGATAAATGAGAGATTGTCGCCGAAAAAAGCTCCGCCGAGGACAACGGCGACATAGAACGGCACATTTCCCCCGACCATATCAGCAATTTCAACGGCGAGCGGAGTCAGAGCGACAACCGTCCCCACCGAAGTCCCGATCGACAGCGAGATGAAGCAGGCGGCAAAAAACAGCATCGGGACAACAAATTCGGGAGGAAACAATTGCAACGTCAGGTTGACCGTCGCGTCGACCGCCCCGATTTCCTTGGCAATCGATGCAAAAGCCCCGGCGAGGACAAACACCCATATCATATAGAGGATGTTGAAATGACCTGCCGCACGCGAAAACGTTTCGATGCGCTCCGTCAGCGACTTGCCGCGATAGATAGCGACTGCCCACATCGACGCAACGACGAGAGCAACGGCAATAGGCATCTTATAGAAATCGTTGAGAATCACGGAGACTGCTACATAGAGCAGCAGAAACACCGCGACAGGCGACAACGCCAACAGCCCTTTGACCGTCGGAATCCGGCGTTCGGTATCAATGGTCGGTCGTTCAATCATATTTTTTTTTACTTCAAATCAGTGACAGGAAATAGTAATAACATTATTTAATATATAACGTTACGACCGGTTGAATTATTATTTGATTCTTCCCTCTATTGCGCGCGAGAGGGAGAGGGATGAATTTGTTGTAAATCTTTCGCTTACAAAAGCAAGCAGCCCGACAGAAAGGGCAAAGCTCTTTGTCGGACTGCTTTATCTATCAGTATTATCCCAATCAATAACTTATTTCTTGACTACTTCGCGAGGGAACGAAGCGATGCGCAGACGTGCTGCTCCCATCGGGACGAGTGTCAGCTTGGTTTCTTCAGCACTTCTCTCTGCGAATTTTGATGGAAGTTGGTCGGTCATACCCGTGCCGTCGAAGCCCCACGACGGAATCTGAACGCCTACTGCCGAGAATTCAAACGGGACGTTTTCGAGGGTGAAGGGCATATCGTTGGCAGGATAAGCCTTTTTGGTTACGCTGAAATTCAAAGGCATATTATTTTCGTCGACTTTCAAAGCGTAGTTCCATTCCGAGTTGGGTTTGATGACGTAGCAGGGCCACAATGAAGAGTCGACACCCTCCTGCCAATGAGAGTCATCCTGCACGAAGTTTTTGTCGCGGCTGTCGTGTTGCTCATAGAGTTCGTCGATTTTGAGCGAGAGGGTAAACGGGCCGTAGTCGACGCTTACGCTTGCTTTGTTTTGCTGCCAAACTTGTGAGCTGACAGTCATCGGCAATACCAATTCAACGACATCGCCGTTAGCCCAAGCGCGTTCCAAGCGAATGTATTTACCGTTGGCTTCGCCCACCGGTTGAGACTGTCCGTTGACTTTTACCGAGCAGTCTTTTGCCCAAGCCGGGATGCGGAGATATAGGGGGAATGAGACTTCTCCTTGCGTTTCGATGGTGAGGCTCACAGTTTCGTCGAATGGATAGTTGGTGGTTTCAGTGATTGTCACTTCTTTGCCGTCGGCAACCTTGGCGGTGGTCACGTTGGCTGCATAGAGCATTGTTGCGACACCGTTGTCGGCAGTAGCCATGATGAGGTGTTCGGCATAGTAGGGCCAGCCCATGCCGTGGTTATGCTGGCAGCAACGGCTGCTGAACGGACTCATCGAAAGCATTCCGCGGAGGTTGTTGTCGATGCTCGGGCCGTGGAGTTTTTCATCGCTGATTGCCATGTTGGGCGACGTGAGGTAGCGGAGCGAGCGCATATCGGGCATCATGGAAGCCGTAAATGAGTTGAACGCCACATTCTCGCAGTGGTCTGCCCAAAACGAGTCGCCGGTGATACCCATCAGGATTTCGTCGCTTGCCATTTGCTCGACGAGCGCGCAAGTTTCAGCTCCTTGTCGGGGGTCGAAGTAGCCGAAGCGGGCATTTTCGTCGGCTCCATACATTCCGCCGGGCATTTGACCATATTCTTCGCGCATGACGTTGAAATTATTGTAGGTCGCTTTGAGCATATTCTCATCGCCGGTATACATATAATATGTGGCAGGTTCGCGGAATCCTTGCGCCACATTGACACCGTGAAGGTTGGGTAGGCGTCCGTCTTGTGTCCAGTCGGAGGTGTTTCGGTGGAGTTTGTCGATCAGCGGGAGAATGCTTTCGTCGCCCGTGCGGTTGTAGAGCCAAAGGACGCTCCAAAGGTTGTCGCCGCCACGTTTTTCTTGCCACAAACCTTTGAGGAATTGCGAGTCGGGGACGGTCATTTCCCATTTGAAATAGTTGGTCATCGCGTCGAGCACACGTTGGTCGCCCGAACTTTCGTAGTATGTCTGCATTGCCCACAGCATTACCATCTGTGCCCACAATTCGGGATTGTTGCCCTCATAGTTGCGCGGCCCGAGGAATCCGTCGGATTTCAGGTTGGCAAACACTGCGTCGAACCAAACTTGAGCTTCTTTTTTCATCTCGTCGTCGTCGAGGATATAGGCGAGGCTGCAATAGCCGCGAAGCCAGTAGGGGACTTCTTCCCAACCGTGATCGCCTTGGTCGCTGAGCCACTGGTTGTTATTTTTGTCCAACCATGCGCTGACGGAGCCGAGATGTCCGTTGAGTCCGTCTTTTTGAAGTTCAAGATATTTTCTCAACCAGCCTTTGGGCTGCACTTTGCCCACCGGTAGTTTCAACAATGGGGCTTGTTGAAGCGGAGCGCGGAAGTTCGGGTAGCTGTTGTTGACTCCTGCATTCGGACGCTCAACGACCGACACATTTGTCTGTGCCATCGCGCATACGGTTCCAAGCACCAATGCTGTTCCGGCAAGCAATATCTTCTTTGAAAAGTTTTTCATAAATTTTATGATATGATTTTGTTGTCTGAATTATTTTCCGGTGATTATTTTTTTGCCGCCGACGATATAGAGGCCGCGAGGCAGATTTTCGGTCGATGTGCCAAGGTATTGTCCCAAGATGTTAAACACGCGGTTGTCCGTAACCTTTTCGGTTTCGATATTTGAGATGCCGTTGGTGTCGTCCGACGGGTTGTAGGGGCGAGAGAGTCGCAGTCCGTAGTCTATGTGACCGCCTCCGCCGCCTTGCATCACTGAGACAGCAAGCACGTTGTCGCCTTCGCGCAAGAGTTTTTTGTGATCGGCAGAGAGTTTGACTTCCGCATAATTGTTGTCGTTCCAGCCTCCGGCACTCCAAATTAATGTGCCGTTCAGCCATATTTTAGGATTTTCGTCGTAGCTGCACAAGAGAGTGAGGTCACTTTCGTCGATAGCGTCGATGACATCTGCCGAAAGGTTGAAATGACGACGGACGAGTATCGGGCGCACTTGGCTTGCCCATTCGGTGATGTAGAATTTATTTTCGTCGTTGCTAAACGGCCCGACGCCGCTAACCCAGTCGGACTCGTCTTCGTCGAGGGCATACCACTCGGCTTTTTCAGCTACGCTGATGTCGTCGTTATAGTTGAGTTGATAGTAGAGACAGGGCCATTTGCCATCGTCGACTGTCGGGAGCAGAGTAATGGTCTTTGACATGTTTGCTTCGTAGAGTCCGCAGTCGGCAAACGCACCGCCATAGTTTTGATGGACGTGGACGGCAAGCACGTTTTCCGAGCCGTCGGCTTTGAGTAGAGCTTTGTGTTCGTCGGAAAGAAGAATGTATTCGTCATTGTTCCATCCGTCGGCTACACTATGGACCAAAGTTCCGTTGATATACCATTCGGCGGGAGCATCGTCGTGGCCACAAGCCAAAAATATGGTTCCGACCGGGATTGACGACAGTGTGAACGTGCGACGCATATAGATTTCGGCGGTGATGTCGACCGTCGTCCATCTGAATGATTTTTTGCCGCCATAATATTCGTCGGAGCTGAACGGAGCTGTTGCGTCCTGCCACTTCACGTTGCTGCGATCAGTCAATTCGTAGCCGGGTTGAAACCACTCGCGTCCGGCGGCATCTGATTCGGGTGTAGCCCAAATGCGGTTTTTGTCGGCATCGTTGTAGCGTCGACCTTCGTTAAATACCCAGACTTTGGCACTGTAAGGCTCGCCGGGGGTGTATTGCGACGATGGAAGCAATACCTTTTGAGCGTCAAATGTGCTCGTGATAACCTCTTGAGCATTCGCACCGATAGGCAAAAGTGTTGCAATTGCGGTAACGATGCTCCAAAATTTGTTTTTCATCATTATTATATTATTTATTAGATTCGGCAAAGATTGAAGAATTTGATAGGCTAAAAACGCCGTTCTTGATATTTGAGCAAATATCAAGAAACGGCGTAACACAACATATTGTTAGAGAATGTAATTAATAGGAATTGTTTTCGTTATCAATTTTTGACAGAGCAAAGGCGTAGGCTCCTGCCGAAATTGCCTTGCTTGCTCCGAGTTTTGAGAAGGCGACGCCGATGCGTTTCATGTCGTCGTATTCGACAGTCTCGTTTGTGCCGCGAATTTTGATTGTCTTGGCGTTGCCCTTGGCAAATTTTTCAAATTCGATGGGATTGTCCAAGTCGAACACGTCCATTTGGACGCGACGCACCGATTCGCCGCCAAGAGTTGAATATTCGCCGCGAAGTTCTTTCAACAATGACGGCAAAATCCAGTGACGAGCGGCTGTGATACCGCCGCCGATAACAATGATGCCGTCGATAAGCTGAGCGGCAACAGCCATTGCGCTGCCTGCAATCTCGCCAAATTCGGCAAATGCTTTGCGAGCGGCAACCATGTCGCCCTCTCGTTTGCCATCGGCAATCTCACAGATTTCTTTCGGTTCGAATTTGTGGTCAAAGTCACCCGAAGCCTCTGCGTAGACTCGCTTGATGGCTCGAACGGCTACACCTTCTTCGACGATGATTCCGCTCTTTGTCTTGTGGGGGAGGCAGAATGTCTCGACACATGAGTTGTCGCCACAATTCAGATTGCCGTTGATGACCGAACCGAATCCGAAACCTGTGCCGAACGTGTAGCCAAGCAGATTATGGTAGCGTTTGTTGCTTCCGGCTTCGGCGAGACGACGATTCAATTCGGGGAGTGCTCCGCAAAGGGCTTCTCCGTAGGCAAACAGGTCGCCGTCGTTGTTGATGAACACCGGGATGCCGAACTCTTTTTGAAGATACGGGCCGAGTGCCACACCGTCGCGAAACGATGGGAAGTTGGGGAGATAGCCACCGATGATGCCGTTGGGGTAATCGGCCGGGCCGGGGAAGGCAAAGCTGATTGCAACAGGGGCTTTGTCGAGCGATGCGATCACTTCACGGAAGCCTTTGACCATGGTGTCGAGACAGAGATCGAGGTCATGGGCATTGGCAGGGTAGGTGATGGGGTCAATTATGTATTCACACCCGCGCATTGCGCCAAACACGAGATTGGTTCCTCCCGCATCAAGGGTGATTACGATTCTACTATCGTTGTTATACATGATATATAGAGTTTAAAAGTTAATTTCGTAGACAGTCCGAGGGGAGATCAGATGCTGTTCAACAAATCGACTTTGCCTTCATTGACAAGTTTGAGGATGAGTTCGCCGAAGAGCGTGTTTTGCCATGCAAACCAAGCGCGAGTGAAGTTTGAAGGATTGTCTTTGTTGAATGATTCATGAATAAATCCGGTTGAGGCATCGGTGTTCATGATCATCTTGACACATTCGGCGATTTCTTTGTCGTCGGTGCTGGTGAATGCTTTCATCATGATGCTCATGGGCCACACCATATCATATCCGATGTGGGGGCCGCCGATTCCTTCGCCCGCAGTCCCGCGGAAGAAGTAGGGGTTGCTTTCACTCCAAACGAATTTGCGAGTATTTTGATAGATCGGGTCGTTGACGTCGACATCCGAGATATACGGGAGTGCCAACAGGCTCGGGACGTTGGCGTCGTCCATCAAATGGTAGTTGCCGAAGCCGTCGACCTCGAAAGCGTAGATTTTGCCATAGGTGGGATGGTTGTAGACTGCATATTGTTTCAATGCGTTGTCGACTTCCGAGGCAAGAGCCAGACATTCGTCGGCGATGTCGGTGCGTTTGTTCACTTCGCGCAGGATTTCCGCTGCTTTTTTCAAGACGGAAACTGCAAAGAAGTTGGAGGGGACAAGATATTGGAATGTCGTTGCGTCGTCCGAGGGGCGGAAGCTCGACACGATGAGGCCGCAGGGTTTCACGGGTGCTCCGAGACCGTCGTTGCTGACTGTGTCGAGGGCGCGTTCCGTCTTGCGCTGGAATTTGTATTTGCCGACACCGTTGTAGCGTTGCTGTTCGCGGAATGTGGCGAGGACTTTTTCCATTGCAAGGAGCCATTCGCTGTCAAAAATCGATGCGTCACCTGTGACTTTCCAATATTCGTAGGCCAGACGCAAGGGGTAGCATAGCGAGTCGATTTCCCATTTGCGTTCATGCAATTCGGGGAGCATATCAGTCAAGTCGCTCATCCATTCGCCTCCGGTCGGGCCGTCGTTGAATGCGTTGGCATACGGGTCGATGATGATACATTTGAATTGTCGACGGATTACACCTTCGAGCATATCTTTGAGGCGCGGGTCGTCGTTTGCCAACTGAATGTAGGGCCACACTTGTGCTCCAGAGTCACGAAGCCACATTGCATGGATGTCGCCGGTGTAGACAAACGTGTCGTTTTTGCCGTCGTCACCGATGCGGTAGTGGACGGTGGTGTCGATTGTGTTTGGGAAGCAGTTTTCAAACATCCATGCAAGTTTGGGGTTTGTGAGCATGGATTTGATTCTTATGATTTCCTTTTCGACGGCGAGTGAGTGGAACAGACGCTGCGAGGGTTGCGGACGATTTGAGGTGAGATATAGGTCGGGTGATTTTCCAATTATATTATCTGCTGGGCACGGTTCGGAGGTTGCGGCAAAGACATTGCTTTCGCCGGCGACAAAGAGAGCTCCTGCTATGGCAAATATAACTTTCTTCATTTTTCTAACGATATTTTAGATGCTGTTTAATTAATTCTGGTTTAGATTCGATGTGACCGATGTCGGCGTGTGAGCCCTGTCGACAGGGCTGCATATCGGCTTAGCAACAAAGTTAGAATAATGAAATAAGTATTCTGTATGAAGTGGCGACAATATTGTTGCCGTGCGATTCGTGGCAGAAAATAAAACATTTCTGTCGCGATTCGACACAGCAAGAGTTACACTGTCGATATGAAGTTAGGCTGCTTATTTTTCGGAATTTGAATCGAGCGACGTGTCTTTGCCGGAGTTTGCGGTTCGATAATCCTTGGGTGTCATGTTGAATCGCTTGTCAAATTCTTTGTAGAAATGCGAGCGGTTTGTGAAGCCGCTGCGGTAGATGATCTCCTGTACCGTCATTGATGTGGTGAGAAGGAGTTTTGCAGCGAAATTTATGCGCAGATTCTTGATGAAGTCGTTGGGCGAAGGTTGGTCGAGTTCTTTGAATTTTCGATATAGATTTCTGACGCTTGTTTTCATGTGCGTTGCAAGCTGCTCAGGCGAAAGTTCGCTGTTGTCGATGTTTTCTTCGATGAAACTTACGATTTTTTCAAGATAGTCTTTGTCTTCATTGTGGAGCAGGCGACCGTCATTGTATTGATAGGTGCTTGCGGCAGTGTTGTAGTACTCTCGCAGATGCGATTTGTTGTCGATTAGACGTTTGACGACGGCTTTCAGGTATCTTAAACTGAACGGCTTGCCGATGTAGGCGTCGGCACCCGATTCGAGACCCTCGATTCGCTCTTCGTTGCTTGTCTTAGCCGAGAGGAGCACGAGCGGTATGTGCATCGTGTGCTTGTTGCTTTTGATCATGCGTGCGAAAGTCACACCGTCGGTTCCTGGCATCATGATGTCGGAGATGATGATGTCGGGCGGCGTTTGGCGAATGATGCTCAATGCTTCGTCGACGGATTCGGCTGTCTTGACATTGTAGTCGGTCATCGAGTCGCGCAGCAGGAAGAGAATCTCTTTATTGTCGTCGACCACGAGGATTGTTTCAACTGATTTATTAGTGGGCTTCGTTACGCTTTCGGTTGAAATTTCGATGGGGGAGGTGGCGGCTATGTCGGTGATATTGACTGCTTTCGGCTGGCTTTCAGTGTCGATTTTCGCGTTGTCGGTCGTCGCGTTGTCGGGGAGTTCGAGTCCGGGCAATGTTATGATGAAGTCGGCAAAGCGTCCGACTTCGCTTTCGATTGTTATCGAGCCTTTGAGCAAGTCGACCATGCTGTGGCATATAGCCATTCCGAGTCCGTTGCGACTCGAAAGTCCCTTGACGGCATTTTTCTCGATGTTGTCGAGCACGCTGTAACGGTTGAAAATCCGTTCTTTGTCCTCTTTTCGGAGGCCTTTGCCGGTGTTGAATACGCTGATTCTCAGATTGTCGTCGCAGATTCTTACGTTTACCTTGATAGTTCCCTCGGTCGGGGTGTATTTAAACGCATTGGAAATCAAGTTGGTCAGGATTTTGCGCAAGCATCCGAAGTCGGAGTTCCAAGCCAAGTCGGGAGTAATTTCGTTGATGAAGTTGACGTTGTTGCGCTCGGCGAGTTCCGAGAATGAGTGCATGATGTCGTTGCATAGCTCGCTGACTCCGACTCGGACCGGTTTCAAGACCTTGTTGCCTGTCTCGATGCGGCGGAAGTCAATAAGTTCTTGAATCAGAGTGTTGAGCCGCTCGGCATTTGAGCGAATCAGCTCAACGTATTTGCGGATGTATTCGTCGGAACCTGAATATGTGAGCATTCGTTCGCAAGGGCCGTAGATCAGAGTCAGAGGCGTGCAAAATTCGTGGGTGATGTTGGTGAAGAATTTCAACTTTTCTTCATAGACGTCCTCGCGGTGGGCTTGTTCGAGTCGCATCATCTTTTCTTCTTGTTTTTTCTTCTGACGACGCAGCGAGCTGTAAACCCCAAAGCCGATTATGGCGATAAACAGCAGAAGGTAGAGGATTTCGGCGACGGTGCTGAGATACCAAGGTGATTGGACTACGATTTCCAGTGAGTAGGGCACGCCTTCGACGCCGGTCACGCGGTTGATGTATTTGACGGCGAGGTTATATTTCCCGTATGTCATCTCGTTGAACGAGATTGTCGGGTTCGGGCCGTTGTTGATCCACTTTTGACCGTCGAGCGTATAATAATATGTATAGTTGTAAGCGTTGATGAAATCGTGAGCCGCAAATGTCAGCGAGAAATGATTTTGATTGGCTTTGAATGTCAATGTCGTTTTGCCGTTGTTTGATTTCAGGTGGTCGACAATCGAAACTCCTTGTCCCATGACATTGAGTTTCAGCAGCGACAGTTGCGGGATGAATGGGTTCGGCTCGGTATATTTGTGTTTGGTGTTGACGAAAGTGATGCCGTTGATGCCGCCGAAAATGAGTGTGTTGCCGGTATAGAAGCCGGCTCCGTCGCTATATTCGGTCACAGTCAGACCGTAGTTGCGTCCGTAGGCCTCCGATTCGTCGTTATTGGGGTTGAATCGGATGAGACCTTTGTTGGTCGACATCCATATATCTCCGTCGTTGACACGGATTATCTTGTGGATTGTGTTGTTGGCAAAGCCGTTTTCTAAACCGAAGATATGCTTTTCGCCTTCGCTCCACGACTTTATGAGTCCGTAGCCTGTGCCGATCCACAAAACGTCGTTCTCTTTGTGTGCATCGAAAACGTCGGCAACGGCATTGACGCCGATTTCTGATTTGAGCGGTATCGACGTGAGTTTGTCATCTTTGATTTCAAACATTCCCAATCCGCGGTTGCAGAAATAAAGTTTGCCATTCTCATCGACTGTCATCGAAAAGAAGTTGTTTGACGAGATTGCCTTGTCCTCGGTTTTATAGAATTTTAAATGAGAGATGACGGGGTAGGCCTGACTTCCGGTGATTGAGGCTTTGATGACACCGTTGCCAAGCGTGCAGAGCCAAAGCGTCGAGTCATTCTCTTCATAAATGCGGTGGATGTATCGAATCTGCGGATGGTTGTTGATGCTATGCAGGCGATTGTCTTTGTAGTTATAGTAGTTCAGCCCCTCTTCCGTGCCGATCCAGAGAACCGGGCGCGAACTTTCGCAGAAACTGTACACCGAATTGTGGCGCAGCGAACTGTTGGCGGAGGTGAAAAGGAGACCGTTGTCAAGGTCGGGGTCGGGGTAAAACTCGTTGATGTCTGAAATTTTGAGAAGACCGTCGCCCTTGGTGCCGAGCCATAGATTTTTCTGACGGTCGATGTGGATTGCTCTCACCGGGTGGGAAATCTTCTTGTTGAAAGCAGTGAAATCATACGAGCGAATGCTATACATATCATCCCAATAGGTGTAGACACCGCGGCAATCCGAGCCGATCCACACCACGTTTTGGTCCGGCGACTGTTCGAGACAGAACACTCCGACTTGTAGCCCGAGGTCGACGACCTCATATTCGCCGTCAGTATTTAGGCCTACGCGAATTGCGCCGTCGGTGCTGAATGAGATGAAGAAGTGACCTTGTCGATCACGGAGCAGGCTCGACACTCGTCCGTGACTTGCAAGAGTTGATGAAATGTTAGTTATTTTATTGATAGAGCCGTCAGTGGAAATTTCGGCAATGAAACCGTCGGGGGTAATGATGAAGAATTTGCCGTTTTGTGCGTTTGAAAACACTGCCGACGTTTCGGCGAGTTTTCGGTCGGGCTCGATTTTTCCACGAGACGCTTCGCGCAGCTTGTCTGTGTCATAGAGCGAAATGCCGTCTTTTGCCGAAAGCCAAAGCGAATTGCCGCGAATTGTCAGGCATATAACATCGGTGAATGTTTGGTCGAGGCTGCCGAGACAGACGAAATCGGCAGACTCGCGCGAGTCGTAGCGATAGAGTTTGGAGTCTTCTGCAAGGACATAGAGGCGACCATCGGCATCGGAACACATCAATTCCTGTCCGTGAAACAGAGGAAATGTGTTGACAGTTCGATTTTTTGTGTCGACAAGGTCGAGGGCATAGTTTGTGAGCACCCAAATTCGACCGTCGCCACCGTTGTGGATGTTCTCGATGATGTTTCCCGAAAGTGTTTGCCCCGGATATATCGAAGAGAATGGGTTGATGGAAGTTCCGTCGGCTATATTTACGCCGTCACACGTGCCCACCCACAGATAGCCGTTGTCGTCGCAACAAAGCGAGAGGATGGCACTGTTCGATAGTCCGTCACTATTGGAGGTTTGCCTCATATTGTAGGCGAATCCGACAAGTGGTTGTATGGCTACTATTAGAAACACAATCAGCAGGTAGGGGAGTCTGTGCCTGAGGGTCGGTTTCCATTGAGGCTTATTGTATTTAAGGTTAAATTTGGTTGTGAATGTCATGGTCGGATTGGTCCGTTATTTTTGTATGCAAAGGTACAGAAAATCTCGTGTATTCGGCAAATAATACCACTATATTTGAATTAAAATAGTATTGAATATTGACAAAATTGTATGTATCCGTGCAATATTGTCTTGAAATATCAATCTGACAAGTATCGCGACAACAGTTAAGTTCAAGTATCTTATTTTTGTATTTGAAAAATAATTTACAATATCTTTGATTTATGAAAAAGAACCGATTGTTATCGTTTTTACTAGCAGGCGTCGGATTGCTCAACGCAGCGTCCGCATCGGGCGAGCTTCGCGCTCCGGCTACGCCGCTTATCACGATCGACCCCTATTCGAGTTGTTGGTCGACGGCTGATAATCTCTACGACAATGTCACCACCCACTGGACTGGCTCGGAATTTCCGCTTCTCGGAGTGGTGAGCGTCGACGGTGTCGACTATCGTTTTATGGGCAAAGAAGTGCCCCTCCTGTCGCCCCTCGTTCCCACAGCCAACGCCGAGGCTTGGATCGGACAGTACACCACTTCGACTCCTTCTGCCGATTGGTATAAACCTGCATTCGACGCTTCGTCGTGGACGACTGCGGAAGGTGCATTCGGCACCGTTCCTGCCGAGCGATTGGCAAAGACAATGTGGAACACGGAAGAAATCTGGGTAAGACGCGAGGTTAACCTCCCCTCAAATATCGGCAACAAGCCCATCTATCTGAACTACTCTCATGATGATGATATTATAGTCTATGTCAACGGAATAAAGGTTGTTGACACGGGCAACGAATGTCACAAGGGCGTGCGTCATCTTCTCACCGGCGAAGCTCGCAAGTCGCTCCGTCCGGGCAAGAATATGATTGCAGCATGGTGTCGCGACCGCGGCGGTCTTGCATTCCTTGATTTCGGTCTCGAAATTGAGCACAAACCCTCTTGCCACATGACGAAAAACGCTCGTCAAATCTCGTGCAAAGTGCTCCCGATGAACACACACTACAAATTTGAATGTGGACCTGTTAACCTTGACCTAACATTTACAGCACCCTCTTTCCTTGACAACCTTGATCTTTTGAGTCGCCCTGTTAACTACATTTCTTATAAGGTTACAAGCAACGACAACAAAGCACACAAGATAAATCTCTACATCGAAGCCGGTCGCGAATGGTGTATCGACGCCATCTCTCAGGAATCGAGCGCGGCAGTCGTGGAGACCGACGGCATCAAAGCCGCTACAATGTCGAGCAACGAGCAGAGCATCCTCGGCAAGAGCGGCGACGGCGTGCGCATCGATTGGGGTACGTTCTACATTGCGTCGGCATCCGACAAGAGCTCTCCTTGGACAGCCGAGCCGAGTGCTGCACGCAAGTCGTTTGCTTCTAAATCAATCGTTAAGTCGTCGGCAACAGGTACAGGCGCAGGGCTTGTGATTGCAGAAGGCAAATGCAAAGATGCCTCAGGCTTCGTTATGATCGGCTATGATGACATCTATTCAATTCAATATTTCAAACAGAACCTTCGTCCCTACTGGAATCGCAACAATGACTCCGACATCATCTCTCAGTTGAAACTCGCGGCTGCCGAGTACGACGAATTGATGGCGGCTACTCGCGAATTTGACCGCTCACTCATGGCAGAAGCAAGCGCAGTCGGCGGCGATGACTATGCCGAACTTTGCGCTCTTGCCTATCGTCAGTCGATTGCCGCTCATAAGCTCGTCGAATCACCCCAAGGCGATTTGCTTTGGCTCTCGAAAGAGAATTTCAGCAACGGCTCGATCGGTACGGTCGACATCACCTATCCCTCCGCTCCGCTCTATCTTCTCTATAATCCCGAGCTCGTCAAGGGTTTGATGAACCACATCTTCTATTATTCTGAAAGCGGCAAGTGGCACAAACCTTTCGCTGCTCACGACGTCGGCACATATCCTCTCGCCAACGGTCAGACCTACGGCGGCGATATGCCTATCGAAGAATCGGGCAATATGCTCATCCTCTGCGCTGCTCTCGCAAAGATCGAAGGCAATGCGAATTATTCTGAAAACCACTGGAATGTGTTGTCGACATGGGCTGATTACCTTGCGCAGCACGGTCTCGACCCCGAGAACCAATTGTGTACGGATGACTTTGCCGGACACTTCGCCCATAATGCCAACCTTTCGATCAAAGCAATCCTCGGTATCGCATCCTATGCTCGCCTTGCCGATATGCTTGGCAAAAAGAATGTTTCAGAAAAATACTTTGCAAAAGCTCGCGAAATGGCTGCCGAATGGGAAAAACTTGCCAACGACGGCGACCACTACAAGCTCACATTCGACAAACCCGGCACTTGGAGCCAGAAATACAATCTCGTTTGGGACAAGATGCTCGGATTCAACATCTTCCCGCAGCAAATTGCCGAAAAGGAAATCAAATATTATCTTGGCAAACAGAATGTCTACGGACTTCCGCTCGACAACCGCGAGACTTACACGAAGACCGACTGGATTATGTGGACGGCAACAATGTCGCCCGACAGAGCTACATTCATGAAGTTTATCTCTCCGGTCCACAAGTTTATGAACGACACCCACAACCGTGTCCCCATGAGCGACTGGGTTTACACCGACCGTGCCGATCAGCGTGGCTTCCAAGCTCGTTCGGTTGTCGGAGGTTACTTCATCAAGATGCTTGACAACAGACTGAATAAGTAAGAGCCGCCAACAATTATATTTGAATAAAAAACACTCACTCCTCTCTCCTCACTCCTCACTCTCACATTCACATTCGACACTCATAGTTATTCAAATATTTATAATGCAAAAGAAAGCCGGACGAATCGATTCGTCCGGCTTTCTTCATGCAGAATTTATTAGATTATTATTGGGACAGTTTCAGTGTTAATTGGCTGACTCGTTGCTGAATGAATAGGGGCGCAAGGCTTTTGCAGTGCCTCTTTCGGTGTTGGGGGTTGCCGACATTTTGCAGTCGATTACAGCGCCGTTATTAAGCTCGTCGTGAGTGAAATAGCATTTGTCATGCTTGCGACCGTTGAGAGTCATAGTCGAGATGTAGCGGTTTTCATCGCTGTTTTCGGGAGCATTGATGCTGATAGTGTTGCCGTTTTCAAGGTTGAGCTTAATAGATTTGAAGAGCGGAGCACCGAGCACATATTCACCGCTTCCGGGGCATACGGGATAGAAGCCGAGCGCAGAGAATACATACCAAGCCGAAGTCTGACCGTTGTCCTCGTCGCCGCAGTAGCCGTCAGGGTTGGCGTTATACATACGATTGATGACTTCGCGCACCCAATATTGAGCCTTCCAAGGCTCGCCCGAATAGTTGTAGAGATAAATCATGTGTTGGATGGGCTGGTTGCCGTGAGCATAGTTGCCCATGTTCATGATTTGCATCTCTCTGATTTCGTGGATGACAGCGTTGTAGTAGCTTTCGTCGAAAATCGGCGGAACGGTGAAGACAGAGTCGAGCATGGCGTTGAAGCCCTTGTCGCCGCCCATGAGGTCGATGAGACCCTGCGGGTCGTGGAACACAGACCAAGTGTAGTGCCAAGAGTTACCCTCAGTGAACGCGTCGCCCCATTTGAGAGGGTTGAAAGGTGCTTGGAATTTGCCGTCGGCATTTTTGCCACGCATCAATCTTGTCTCGGGGTCAAAGAGATTGCGGTAGTTCATCGCACGTTTGGCAAAAGGAGCGAGCTCCTTCTTCGATTTGCCTAATTTGCGGCCGAGCTGATAGATACACCAGTCATCGTAGGCATATTCGAGAGTGCGGGCAGCATTTTCATTGATGTTGACATCGTAGGGGACATAGCCGAGCTTGTTGTAATACTCATGTCCGAGGCGACCGGTCGAGGGGACGTTGGGGTGTACGGCAGTTGTACCGTGGACCACTGCATCCCAAAGCACTTCCATGTCAGCATCCGAAACTTTCACGCCTTTGAGCCATGCGTCAGCTACGACCGAAGCCGAATTGTTGCCGACCATACATCCTCTGTGGCCGGGGCTTGCCCATTCGGGGAGGAATCCGCTCTCGCGATAAGTGTTGGCGAGACCCTCTTGAATCATCTCATTCTGAGACGGGTAGAGGAGGTTGAGAAGCGGGAAGAGTGAGCGGAAAGTGTCCCAGAAACCGGTGTCGGTAAACATATAGCCTGAGCAGACCTTTCCGTTGTAGGGGCTGTAATGAACCGCGTTGCCATTGGCATCAAATTCATAGAAGCTGCGCGGGAAAAGCACTGAGCGATAGAGACATGAGTAGAACGTGCGAAGTTGATCGAGATTATTGTCGGCAACTTCGATGCGACCGAGGATGTCGTCCCAGCGCTTCAAACCCTCGCGACGGATTCGGTCGAAATCGCCGTCGCCGAGTTCCTTGCTGTTGAGCGAAGCCTGCTCGTGGCTGATGAACGACGATGCGACGCGGGCATTCACGATCTGACCCTTGCGAGTCTTGAAGCCGACGATTGCTCCGGCGTGGTTACATTCGGCGTTTTTAGAGCCGGGAGTAATATTGCCGTTTGAAACCGAGGCATAGTATGTGAACGGGGTGTCGAACACGATTTCAAAATAATTTTTGAAGTTTTCGGGGACGCCACCGTTGTTTTTGGTCGTGTAGCCGATGATTTTGTTCTGTTCGGGGATAATTGTCACCGACGAACCGTTGTCGAAGGCATCGATGACCACCATCGAGCTTTCGTTTTCGGGGAAAGTGAAGCGGAAAGCCGCAGCTCTCTCGGTCGGGGTCACTTCGGCTGTGACATCGTGGTCCGCGAGATACACCTTATAATAATTAGGGCGTGCCGTCTCAGCCTTGTGTGAAAACCAGCTTGCACGCTTGTCTTCGTCAAACACGACTTCGCCTGTAGTCGGCATGATTGCAAACTGACCGTAGTCGTTGATCCACGGGCTCGGCTGATGAGTCTGCTTTAAGCCTCGGATTTTGTCGGCATCGTAGGTGTATGCCCAACCGTCGCCCATCTTGCCGGTTTGCGGAGTCCAAAAGTTCATACCCCACGGGAGGGCAACAGCAGGATAGGTGTTGCCGGTCGACAGTGAGTGTTTCGACTGTGTACCGACGAGCGTGCTGACGTATGATGTCGGCGACGAATCAGCAGCAAATGCTTGGAACGACGCTGCGAGCGAGATTCCGATCAGCGCGGCTGAATGGATGAATTTTTTTGATTGTTTCATTATGAATTTATGACTGATGAGTTTATTTTTTGACAATGTAAAGTTACGCAATCTCGGGGCGCTCCGATGTGTTTATCTTTGCCAAATCTGTACACGCATATATTTGTATACAGATTTGGCGGTAGTTGGTTACACCTTTTCACGCATTTTAAGTTTTCTTTGTACTCGAAAAAAATGAGTACACATAGGTATAATAAATATATAGCGATTTAAGGTAATATAAGGTAGTTTTTCAGTTTCAAAGGTAAAGATTTTTAAAGTGAAAAAGATTGTTTTAAAGGTTTCGTAAAATTTTAATACATCTGAAAATATAATCAATATCATAAATTCACATTTATTTATCTTATGCGACTAACAAAAATAATCAAAGGATTCGGACTTGCCGCCATGGTCGGCTTGATGTCCGTCTTTTCCACAGGTTGTTCCGACGATGATTCGTCGGATGGCTATGTTGGCATCGGTGTTGTCACCGGTAGTGTGACCGACGAGCAGCAAAACCCGATTGAAGGAGTTACTGTCTCTATGCCTGACTCGGAAATCGCTACGACAACCGACATCTCGGGCAACTATCGTCTCGAAGGTGTGCCGATGACATCGGGCATCATTTCATTTGCAAAAGACGGCTACCAGACTGCAAGTGTGACCGTCGTTGCTTCGAAATTTAACGACGACCGTCTCGCGACAGTCGATGTTGAGCTCGTTTATGCCAACGCTCGCATCGTCGGCACTGTCTACGATGCCAACGCCGGAGGTGCTCCGATGGCAGGCGCAACTGTCAGCGTCAGCGCATCGCAGCAGACTGTCACCGGAAGCGACGGTAAGTTTGAACTCTCAGGATTGATTCTCCAAGCCTACAACGTGACTGTTTCCAAGGAAGGTTACTCGTCAGTTGTTCGCAAGGTTTCGGTTGACGACTTCAACGACGGCGTTGCTTCGATTGAAGTGAACATGGGCAACCCCGAAGTTCTCCGCGGTCTCACCAAGGACGACCTCAAAAACGCTGAAAAATGGTACTACAACGAATACCGCGGCGGTCGCAACGCCGAAAACTATCCCCACTGGGACTGGGCATGTAACTATATGTGTACGCTCGACTTCCGTGGTGATTGGGAAGAGCAGAACGAAGGCACAACCCTCCGCATCCGCAACACTTCCGACGATCAGCGCAACAACCCCGTCGACATGGAAATGTTTGACTCATTCGTATTCGGTAGCAAGTTCATCACAGCCGACAACTACTTGATGACTCTCGAATCGCGCACTCACAGTGCAAGCGACGATGCTCCCGCTTACTTCGGCATCCAAGTCGTTGACCTCAGCGAAGCAGAGCCGACAGCCAAACTCATCGGTGGTGTCCGCACTCTCAACTCTGAAGATTACAAGCACATCACAGCCGACCTCAGCGAATATATCGGTAAAGAAATCATCATTGCCATCGGTACATTCCGTCAGCAGACCGGCGACTACTGGAAGCAATTCGTAATCCGTCGTATCGCCTTCACCGCCGAACCCATCTCCAAACTCTGGGCATGGCTCCCCGGCACACCCGTTGCAGGTCTCGAAGGCTGGCAAATGACAATGGAAATGGTTCGCTCGACAATGCCCCATACCAAGAAACTCTTCACCGGTATCAGCCCCGTCAGCGGCAACCGTGACGCATACGTCGATGCTTACCGCTCATGGCGCGGTGTCGACCACTTCGCAGCCGAATGGTCATACATGCCGCTCACCAAAGACCCCGAAGTCTTCCCGAGCGAAGGATATGTGCTCAAAACTCGCGGCGGACAGAATGTCAGCACCAAAGTACCCGAATCATACTTCTATGCAAAATTCTCGGTAGCTCCCGGCAACGACCACTTGACATTGACCACCCGTAACTTCAGCGGCACCAACGCCACATTCTTCAAAGTTACAGCAGTTAAAAATGACGGAACAGTAACCCACCTTTCACCGGTATCCAACACGGCATCATTCGCCGAAGCTGCTGCCGACGGATGCTGGAAATTCATCCACGAAGCAGGCAATCCGGGCGAACCCAATGCATACGCAGACTTCGTCTATGACCTCTCGGCATTCAACGGAGAAGACGTCATGATCATCCTCGGTGTCTTCAAGGGCGAAGCCAACGACGACGAAAACAAACTCGTTGTCTACAAGGTCGCTGTCAACTAATCAACGAAACGACAATCAACGTCTGATTCAAGATCGACTCAGGTCTTGAATCAGACATTCTCCCCGAAACAACAATAACAATAAACCAATGAAATTTAAATATATCCTTCCGATAGCCGCAATGCTCACCTTTGCCACAGCTTGCTCATCGTCTGACGACGAGCCGGGCAAAGAACCGGACAAACCCGGCAAGGAAGAACCCATAGTCGGTAGTAGTGCAGAGCAAAGCCTCAGCCGTTCGATTGAATTGATCGACAATGCTGTCGAAAAATACTTCGAAGGCGACGTCTCGACGATGGCACGCTACTACAACCCCTACACCGACACTCGTTTGACCGAAATCGGAAGTGTTTGGATGTACACCAGCTCCATTGAAGCCGTCAATGCCGCAATGAAAGGCATGAAGACCTTGAAAGACAAAGGTCGGTCGGCTCTCTATGATGCAAACTTCGATCGCTACCGCACATTGCTCACCAAACTTTATAGCAACCTCGAATTCTATAAAGGAACCTACACACTCACCTCCTACACCGGCACCAACACATGGTCTGTTTATGCCGTCAACCGAGGCAGTGGCAAGGGCGCAGCCAATGTGCAAGGCGACCAGAACGTTTACGACGACCAGATGTGGCTCATCCGTGAAATGTTGGAGTCATACCATATCACAGGCGAAAAGACATACCTCGAACAGGCGGAATACCTTGCAAGCTATGTCTACGACGGCTGGGATTGCACACTCGACTCCCGCGGCAACGAATATGGCGGCATCACTTGGGGTCCGAGCTACGTCACCAAACACGCTTGTAGCAATGGCCCGATGGTCAGCCCGTCAGTGTGGCTCTATGAGATTTACAAGGACAAATCCGACGAAATCACTTATGGCTACATCAAATCTGACAAGAGAAGAGCAACCCGCACCGAAAAGAAAGCGGACTACTATCTCTCAATGGCTAAGAAAATCTACAAATGGCAGAAAGACAACCTCTATGACCCCGGAACAGGCGTCTATTCCGACATGATGGGCGGCGATGACACCGGCGGTAGAGTCGTTTACGAAACAATCGACGGAGTCAACTACCGTCGTCACACGAACCTTCGCGACAGAGTAGGCGATTTCTGGTCATACAACAGCGGCTCGATGCTCTCCGGAGCTTCCGACCTCTATCGTGTGACTCGCGAAAGCTCCTATCTCACAGACTTGCAGACTCTTGCCGACAAGAGCTTCGCTCACTTTGCAAAAGCCGATGCTTCGCGTCCCGGATGCTACAATTTCAACATCGCAGGGTTCAGCAACTGGTTTAACGGTGTCTTGATGCGCTCCTATGTAGAAGCGTCTGAATTCTATCCGGCAGCAGATGCCTATGCAAATGCTTTCCAAAGCAATTTGGACTATTCTTATGACCGTCATCTCTACAAACACATGCTTCCCCCGAGTCTCCTCGTTGGTTGGAGTCGAGAGCCGAACAACAACAAGGTCGAAGCAATGTTTACCTTCGCATTCGCTGCGGAATATGCCATCTTGGCAGCAAAATAAAAACAAAGCATTATAATCTTGAAAAATAATACCACATGCGTAAAATCAGTAATTTCAGTCAAAGACTGGCGCTGACGATCGTGGCACTCTTTGTAGCCATGATACCGCTGCAAGCCTTTGCCCAACAGACCATCAAAGTGCATGGAACTGTTACAGATGAAGCCAATGAGCCTCTTATCGGCGCAACCGTCATGGTGCCCGCTACCGGCGCGGTTACAGCAACCGACATCGATGGTAACTACACCATCAACGTCAGCCCCGACGGAGTGATTTCTTTCTCCTACATCGGCTTGAAGCCGGTTGAAGAAAAAGTCAACAACCGCACTACTATCAACGTCGTCATGGTGACTGACGCTGAAATGATGGACGAAGTCGTAGTCGTCGGCTACGGTGTGCAACGCCGCGGCTCCGTCACCGGTGCAGTCGCTGCAATCAAGGGTGACGAAATGATTCAGACAAAGAACGAAAACCCGCAGAATATGTTGACCGGACGTATCCCCGGTGTCCGCGTTTGGCAAAAGAGCTCCGAGCCCGGTACGTTCAACAACAACTTCGACATCCGTGGTCTTGGTGCACCCCTCGTGGTAATCGACGGTGTACCCCGTACGACCGAAGAATTCCAACGCCTCAACGCCAACGACATTGAAGACATCTCAGTCCTGAAAGACGCATCGGCCGCCATCTACGGTGTGCGCGCTGCCAACGGTGTCCTCCTCGTCACCACCAAAGCCGGCTCAAAAGGCAAAACAAAAGTGACTTACAGCGGATCTTACACACTCCAACAGCCGTCAAGCATGCCTAAGCTCGCCAACGCTTACGACGCAATGACCGTGTTCAACGAAATGAAGATGAACAACGTCAACGGCGGTTCAATCGTCTTCACCGAAGCCGACTTTGAAGCATTCCGCAACGGCACTCGTCGCACCACCGACTGGAACAGCCTCATCTTCAAAGACGTCGCTCCCCAGACTCAACACGACATCAGCATCTCAGGCGGCAACGACAAAGCTCAATACTACGTCAGCTTCGGATACTTCAGCCAAGATGGTATCTTCCAATCAGGCGACTTGAACTACGACAAATTCAACCTCCGTTCAAACCTCTCGATGGAACTCGTCAAAGGCTTGAAATTCGACGTGAACCTCAGCGGCGTCGTTGACCAGCGCAACACCCCCTACTTCAGCTCAGTCGACATCATCCGCAACTACTGGAAGCAAGGTGTGCTCTATCCCGCATACGCCGACCCCGAAAACACGATGCTCAACTACGAAGGTCTCGACCTCGAAATGAACACCATCGCAATGATGACCTCCGACATCTCCGGTTACAAAAAATACCGTCAGAAATACTTGGAATCGGCAGCAGTCGTCAACTTCGACTTCGGTGAATACTTCAAACCCCTCAAAGGTCTTACCGCAAAAGCAATGGTCAGCTACGACTATCGCATGGACAACAACGAAGCATACCGCAAAGAATACTATCAGTATGCCTACAACGAATTGACCGGCGGCTACGACCAGAAAATCTACAACGAAAGCTCACCCAGCACAATGCGCAGAGAATTCTATGACAAATCACAGATTCTCTCACAATTCACACTCAACTACAACCGCAAGTTCAACAAAGTTCACAACGTAGGAGCCCTCATCGGTTGGGAAACTCAAAAACGCAACGGCGACAACTTCTATGCCTATCGCGAACTCGCCTTCTCGAAACCCTACCTCATGGTCGGCGTGACCGAAGGCCAGATCGGCGCAATGAACAGCGGCAACAACGACATCTACGAAACAGCCAACGAAGCCCTCATCGGCCGTGTCAACTACTCATTTGACGACCGCTACCTCTTTGAAGCACAGTTCCGCTACGACGGCTCTTCAAAATTTGCCAAAGGCAACCGTTGGGGCTTCTTCCCCTCAGTGTCAGCCGGCTGGCGTGTGTCGGAAGAACCCTTCTTCCGCAACATCGAGTGGCTCGACTTCGTAAATCAATTGAAAATCCGTGCAAGCTACGGTGTCCTCGGTGACGACGGCAGCCTCGAATATGACTGGGCAACCGGCTACACCTATCCCGCAACCAGCGGCAACATGGTCAACGGTGACTACAACGGCTACTCACCCGGTTGGGTCTTCAACGGCGGCTTCACCTCTGCAGCCAACCCCCTCGCACTCCCCAACCAAAACATCTCTTGGTTCAAATCTAAGACTTTCAACATCGGTTTCGACTTTGAAACTCGCGAAGGTCTCTTCGGAATGTCGTTCGACTACTTCAACCGTCACCGTACAGGCCTCTTCGCTCGCAGCGCAACAGCCCTCCCGACAGTCGTAGGTTCGACCGCACCCCGCGAAAACCTCAACAGCGACCGCCACTTCGGTCTTGAACTCCAATTGACCCACCGCAACAAAATCGGCGACGTGAGATACAACCTCAAAGGTATCGTAACCGTTACCCGCAACAAATACCTCACAGCCGTTCAGAATGGCAACTACGCAAACTCTTATGACCGCTGGCGTAACGACAACCTCAACGACCGTTACCAAGGCGTACAGTTCGGCTACACAAGCAACGGACGCTACAATAGCTGGAACGACATCTGGTCAGACAAAATTTACCACGAAAAAGACGTCCTCCCCGGTGACTATCGTTACGAAGACTGGAACGGCGACGGCGAAATCAATGGCGAAGACGAACACCCGTTTGCATTCGACCAGACTCCTTGGATGAACTTCTCGCTCAACCTCGGCGTTCAATGGCGCGACTTCGACTTCAGCGCACTCCTCCAAGGCTCAGCTCTCGGTTCGATGGAATACAAAGAACCCCTCTACTCGATTTGGGGCGAAATGGGTGGCGGTATCCTCGAGCAATTCACCGACCGCTGGCACCCGGTTGATCCCACTGCCGACCCCTACGACCCGGCAACCAAATGGACTTCCGGCTACTACGCCTACACCGGTCACTCTCCGAAGGGCAACTCCGAATTTAACCGCGTAAGCACCGACTACCTGCGTTTGAAGAGCATCGAGCTGGGCTACACTCTCCCCAAATCGCTCACGCCCAACACTTCAATCCGCGTCTATGCCAACGCCTACAACCTCTTGACCCTCACAGACGTCAACTTTGTTGACCCCGAACACCCGGACGATGAACTTGGTCGCTTGTACCCCCTCAACAAAACGTACACATTAGGTTTAACCGTTTCGTTCTAATATTCAATAGCTCTAAACATGAAAAAAATATTTATATCAGCTCTTTTAGGAGCATCACTTGCAATGAGTTCATGTGTTGATCTCGATATTGCTCCTAAAAATATCGTCACTTCAGATGACCTTCTGTCAAGTGAATCCGGTATGGACGTATATCTTGCGACCATGTACGCAAAACTCCCCGTCGAGGATTTTAAATACCAATCCGAATGGGGACATGACAAGAGCGGTTGGCTCAACGCCTGTGGTATCGAAGGCACGGGTGAAGCAATGAACCGTGACGGTATCTGCCGTGCGTTCACCGGTGAAAACACCGCTTATTGGGGCGACGCATTCGTGTTGCTCAACAGCGCAAACTTCCTCATCGAAAACCTTCCGCAATACGAAGGCAACTTCGCCACCATCACCTACAACCACTACCTCGGCGAAGCCTACTTCACTCGCGCATTCGTATTCTATGCGATGGCAAAACGTTTCGGCGGCATCCCCTTGGTGACAAGAGTCATCAAATATCCCGACTCGTCCGAAAATCTCGAAGTGCCCCGTTCATCGGAAGAAGAGACTTGGAATCAAATCCTCGCCGACTTCGACACCGCAATCGAACTCCTGCAACCCAAAAGCCCGAAAACCGGTCAATGCAACAAATACATCGCCTTGGCCTACAAATCGGAAGCCATGCTCTATGCAGGCTCGGTTGCAAAATACAACGAGCTCATCCCCTCGCGTCTGACAGGTCTCGGTCAGAAAACAGGCGTTCGCGTCATCGGTTTTGACGAAGGCAGCTGGAAAGCAGCTTCTCAGAAATACTTCTCCGAAGCCTACAAAGCAGCCTCTGAAATCATCACCGACGGAGTCTACGACCTCTACACCAAGAAATGGGCGGAAGGCGACAAAGACGCACAGTATCAAAACATGCTTGATATGTTGACCGACGATTCAAGCCCCGAAAACATCTTTGTCAGAGAATATCTCTACCCGACCACAACCCACGCCTACGATGCCTACAACGCCCCCTACATCTTCCGTGCACCGTTGAGCAGCGGCGTCTGCCCGACAGCCGACTTCATCGAACTCTTCGACGGCTTCGAACGCTACCCCAACGGAACACTCAAAGTGACAACAGGCGACTCAAACACCGAAGGCTCCTACATCATGTTTAACGACCCGCAGGAATTCTACGCCAACGCAGAGCCCCGTCTCCGCTCCTACATCATTGCCCCCGGCGACCGCTTCAAAGGCAAAGTCATCGAAATCCGCGGCGGTGTCTACACTGGCAACTCTCCCATCAAACCCTTCTTCAACGACTACTCGATCAACACGGCTACGACATTCTATCAGCACCTCGACATCGCAAAGGGCGACGATCAGAAACTCTTCCTCTCATCGACCCCCAGCAACCAGACAGAAGTTACACTTCCTGACGGAACTAAGATGAACGCAGCAGGCGAAAACGGCCCCTTCTATGAATTTGCCGAATCAGCAATGACAGGTATCCTCGGCCGCAAATGGTTGAAAGACGATCCCTCGTTCACAGCACGCGAAGGCAACAGCGACCAACACTTCATCCTCATGCGCTACGCCGAAGTATTGCTCAACGCAGCCGAAGCAGCAGTCGAACTCTCGATCGACGGCGTATCGTCACCCGACGGCACATCGATGCTCCAAGTTGCAACCGACGCAATCAACAAAATTCGTCGTCGTGCAGGTGCACAACTCCTGACTTCAAACCTCACAGGCAACGAAGAGAGCCGCAACATCGTTCGTAAAGAACGTCGCAAAGAGCTCGCATTCGACAACATCACCAAGTGGGACCTCCGTCGCTGGCGCGTTCAGCACTACGACAACCGCGACGGCTTCTGGGGCGAAACTCGCGACAAGAGCGCATTCAGCGACAACTCTCGCTACCGCTTCCGCGGCGTCTACCCCTTCTACTCAGCTCAGGAAGGCAAATACTTCTTTGACGTCCACTTCCAGTGGGTAGGTGAAAAAGCCTTTGAATACAATGAAATCGACTACTACTTCGGAATCCCCTCGGGCGAAGTAAGCAAGAGCGCTTATATCGACCAGCAGCCCAACCGATAAGTAAGAGAGATTATATTACGTTAACAAATAAAAGATTTATAGATTATTATGAAAAAATTTAAAATATATGGTTTGATGCTTGCCATGCTCTCCATCACCTCATGTGATGTGTTTGAGATAGACAACTATGACGAACCGGATTGCACCATTTGGGGAGAGGTTGTCGACGTCAAAACCGGCAATCGAGTCCTGACCGACCAAGGCAGTGAAGGCATCCGCGTGCGTCTCACCGAACTTAGCTGGGGCGACAACGTGCAACACAACCCCGACTTCTACTGTATGCCCGACGGCAC
>CAZCCI010000019.1:35791-43213 GCA_964497255.1 uncultured Staphylococcus sp. | reverse complement strand
TCGACAATGCTCGACGAAGTCATAACCGTTGCCTACGGCACGGCTAAAAAATCAGAATATACAGGTGCTGCAAGTGTCATTGATGCCGGACAGCTCGAAACCGCGCTTGTTTCCAACGTAACAAACGCTATTTCCGGTAAAGTTTCAGGTGTTCAGACACTCAGCTCGAACGGCCAGCCCGGCACAAGCGCATCGGTTCGCATCCGTGGCGTCGGATCAATCAATGCTTCATCTGCGCCCCTCTATGTCGTTGACGGTATGCCGTTTGACGGTGACATTGCTACGATTTCCGCAAATGATATTGAATCGATGACCGTCCTCAAAGACGCTGCGTCGACCGCCCTCTACGGTGCTCGCGGTGCCAACGGTGTCATCCTTATTACAACCAAGAGCGGTCGTGAAGGCAATGCAAAAATCACTGTTGACGTGCGTTGGGGTTCAAACGCTCGTGCAATTCCTCAGTATGATGTCATTTCCGACCAGCGTCAGTTCTTGACCACTACTTACAACGCCCTCTATATGACAGCTCAGAATGGCGACTTGGGTTCGGCTGCCAAGGCTAATCCTTGGGTTTATGCCAACAACTCGATTTGGAACTCTTTGGGCTATCAGACTTGGACTGTTCCCGAGGGACAGGCTCTTATCGGCAAAGACGGCAAATTCAACCCCAATGCAACACCCGGCTACTCTAACGGTCGCTACTACTTTAAGGGTGATGACTGGGAAAAAGAAACTCTTATCCACGGTCTTCGCGAAGAATACACCGCATCAATCGCAGGTGGAACTGAAAAACTTAACTATTACTTCTCAGGTTCATATCTTGGCGACGAAGGTTTGATCGAAGGATCTCACTTCAATCGTGCATCTACTCGTCTTAATGTCGACTATCAGGCTAAACCTTGGTTGAAAGTCGGTGCAAACATGAGCTACACCTACACCAACTCTGGTTATCCCGGCGGACAGGATCTTGACAATGCCACTTCGTCAGGCAACGCTTTCTACTTCATCAACGCTCTCGGCCCGGTTTATCCTATGTACGTTCGTAATGCCGACGGCTCAATCATGATGAACAAGACCTACAACAAACCCATCTACGACTATGGCGACGGCGCCGACTATGGCAATGGTCTTATCGGCTCGACTCGTACCCCGACCGGCAACCCCGCGGGTCAGCTCCAATATGATACTGAAGACTACCTCGCCGACGTATTTGACGGCAAATGGTATGGAACATTGACTCCGATTGCAGGTCTTTCAATCACCGGTACTATCGGTTATCACGTTGACAATACTCGCTCTCACTACATTGCTAACGGTCTCTACGGTCAGTTTGCCGATCAAGGTGGTCAGGCTCTTCAATACCAATCTCGTATTCGTTCACTCCAATACCAAGGTATTGTAAACTATCAGAAAACATTTGCCGATATCCACAATTTCAGCATCATGGCAGGCTACGAATCGCAGTCGTTCCAAGAAGAATATGTTGAAGCAATCGGTAGCAACCTCTACAATCCCGGCAACTGGGCTGTAGACAATACTATTGATGACAAACGTGGCTATGGCGCACAAGGCAACCTTACTCACCAAGGCATCGTAGCTCGCTTGAAATACAACTATGACGGTCGCTACTTCTTCATGGGTTCTTTCCGTCGCGACGCTTCTTCACGCTTCCATCCCGACCACCGTTGGGGTAACTTCTGGTCAGTTTCCGGCGCATGGGATCTTGCAAAAGAAAACTTCATGCAGGAACAGTCAGTTCTCGATATGTTGAAATATCGTATCTCGTTCGGTCAGAACGGTAACGATGCTATCGGTGCAAACTACATCGCTTATGCCGATCAATATCAAATGACAGGTGCCAACGGCATTTTCTCTGACGGAACTCTTTACTACAAAGGTAACAAAGAAATCACTTGGGAAACATCCAACTCATTTGACACCGGTTTCGATTTCAGCTTGTGGCAAGGCAAACTTTCAGGTAGTGCCGAATACTTCCAGCGTCAGACATCGGATATGCTCTTCAATATTCCGGTAGCTCCGTCAAACGGCTACTCTTCAATGCCTATGAACGTCGGCTCAATGCGTAACAACGGTTTTGAAATCGACCTCAACTATCGTCCGATCAACCTCAAAAACTTCACTTGGGACATCTTTGCAAACATCACGTTCCAAAAGAACAAGATTCTTGAACTCTCTCCCGAAATCCTCGACGAAGAAGGCAAGTGGCTTAGCGGTTCTCGCTACTTCAAAGAAGGCGAATCTATGTATAACCTCTACATCGTGCAGTGGGGTGGCGTAGATCCCAAAACAGGTTGGGCTCAATACTGGGCTAAGGACGACAACGGAGCTGAATACCTTACTCCGAACTACTCTGAGGCATACAACACCAACCGTAAACCGACCGGCGATTTGATGCCGACTGCCTACGGCGGTTTCGGAACTTCAATTTCTGCTTACGGTTTCGACATCTCCGCTCAGTTCGCTTATCAGTTTGGCGGTAAAATCATGGACTACGGTTATGCTGATTTGATGCAAGGCGGTAGCAACATCGGCGGTGCATGGCACAAGGACATCCTCAATGCTTGGACTCCCGAAAACGCCAACTCAAACGTTCCTCGTCTTGCAACCGCAGGAGCTTACTACGGCTACTCTAACTCGGAAAGCACTCGTTTCTTGACTTCAAGCGACTACATCTCGCTCAACAACGTAACTGTCGGCTACACTCTCCCCGAAAAATTCGTCAGCAAATTCGGACTATCATCGCTTCGCATCTATGCCGCAGGTGAAAACCTCGCTCTTTGGAGCAACCGTAAAGGTCTCGATCCTCGTCAGGGCTATACATCATCCGAAAACTACACTTATTCAGCCATCCGCTCAATCTCCGGAGGTCTGCGCGTACAGTTCTAATCAATTATCAAACGCATAACTGATTGACAATATAAACAAAGATTAATATGAAAAATATAAATAAATTTTTGGTTGGTTCTTTCTGTGCGATGGCTGCGGTTTCGTGCCAAGACCTCGACACCGAATATCTCGGCGGATATGTAACAACCGACCAGAAAGAGAATACTCTTGAAAAGAACCCCGATATGGCGTTTGCCGGTGTTACGGCGATCTTCTCCAACTACAACCAATACGGCTTGGTTTACAGTAGCCACTATGATTTCGGTTATCCGGCAATCATGATGGGTCTCGACCTCCAAGGCATGGACATGGCAGGCAAAAACTCCGGCTACAACTGGATGGCTTATTGGGAGGGCTTCACCGCTTGTAACCCCAACGGAGTCCCGACAAGCATGATGTGGTATCATGTTTATAAAAATCTCAAGGTTGTCAACGACCTTCTTGCCACAATCTCGCCTGAAACTGAAAACGACGACTTGAAATACTATCGTGCACAAGGTCTCGCGATGCGTGCATTCGGTTACTTCAACCTCGCTCAAACCTATCAGTTCACCTACGTCGGCAATGAGAATAAGCCCTGTGTGCCCATTCTCACAGACGTTAACTCTGCTGAATGTGCAGCCAACGGTGCTCCTCGTGCAACTGTTCAGGAAGTCTATGATCAGATTCTCGCTGACCTCAATGATGCAATCGACCTCCTTGGCTCGACTCCCGTCACTGCCGAAGATGTCATTGACTCCAAACCCAAACGTATGGTCAGCCTTGCTGTCGCTTACGGTCTTCGTGCTCGCGTCAACCTTGTGATGAACAAGTGGGCAGAGGCAGCAGAAGATGCCAAAAACGCAATCCAAAACTTCGATGGTCGTCCCTACACCATGGCTGAAGTATCTCATCCCTCGTTCAACACACTCGACGACGACGCTTGGATGTGGGGCTTCGCAATCGCTGAAACCGACCGCGTCGTGACCACCGGTATCTGTAACTTCCCCTCATTCATGGGCTCGTTCAACAGCTCAGGCTACATCACCTACGGTGCATGGAAATGGTGCTCTAAAACACTCTACGAATCAATCCCGACTCGCGACGTCCGCAAAGGATGGTTCCTTGACGAAGACTATTTGAGCAACAACATCCCGACTCAATGGCAGGCTTACTTGGACAACTATGTTAATGCCGACAAACTCACCTATGAGCAAGACAACTCAAACTACATCATGCCTTACACTCAGGTGAAATTTGCTCCTTACAACAACGTCCTCGGACAGACCACCAACGCTTGCGACATTCCTTTGATGCGCGTTGAAGAAATGTACTACATCAACGCCGAAGCAACCGCAATGGGTGGCAATGTACCGGCTGCAAAATCACTCCTTGAAGATTTTGTCAAGGCATATCGTAACCCCGGCTACTCGACAAGCGCATCGACTGCTGCCGAACTCCAAGAAGAAATTTGGCACGAACGCCGCATGGAATTCTGGGGTGAAGGTCTCAGCTACTTCGACATCATGCGTCTCAAAAAGGACATCAACCGTGTCGGTGCTGCATTCCCCTCTGCTTGGACTTACAACATCCCCTACGGTTCTGACGCGATGCTCTATTGCATCCCCAACTCCGAAATTCAGACCAACAAGCAAATCTCAGAGAGCGACAACAACCCCTCGGCTTCTAAACCGACTCCTGTGATTTAAGCATTATCCAAACTTTAAATTTGAAATTCAACAATGAATATTTTTAAATCATCCATACTGTCTGTCGTTGCTCTCGGCTTGGCGGCTACATTTACCGCCTGCTCGGATGATGACGATGTAAACGTTCTCGGTGACGAATTTGAAGTGCCCGGAGCTTATTTCAAACCTCAGTATGACAGCGAAAAAGTGCTCGGTGAAACTGATTCTCAGTTTGAAGTCCCCGTTAGCCGTGCCAACGGCGAGGGTGCAGGCGTTGCAAACATCGCGTTTACCGTAGCTTCGGAGTCCGACAATAACAATGTCTTCTCGATTCCTTCACAAGTAGCGTTTGCCGACGGTGAAACCACGGCTATGATTCCGGTTTCGTTCAATGTCGCTGATATGACTCCGATGATTGTCTACAATCTCGAAATCTCAATCGCCGACGGAAAGGAAACTCCTTACACGCTCAACTCTGTAAAATACGCCGTGTCATACGTTCCTTGGTCTGACCTTGGCAAATGTATCTACACCGACTATTTCGTAAGCACATTCTTTGGTGTTCAGGATCTTTCTTATGAAGTTTCCATTCAGGAACATCCGCAGATGCCCGGTTTGTATCGTCTCGTAAATCCCTACGGCGCAGCATACCTCTACAATGAGCCCGGTGATTACGACACAACTGAAGACCACTACTTGTATATCAACGCATCTGACCCCAATGCAGTGTTCTTCAGTGATCGTGACGGCAATCCTGCCCACTTCTTCTCTGGCATGAACTGGGGCTATGGCGAATTTGTAATGACAAACCTCGTTACTTATTACCTTAAACAAGGTGACATGGAGAGCGCCTCTGATAACTATGGCATTCTTAAAGACGGAAAGATCTGGTTCCCCAATACCCTTTGCGCAATGCTTGAATACAGAGACGGCAGTCTTTTCGACCGAACTCTTGAAGAAGATCAGTACACCGTAATTCTTCCCGAAACATCGAAATAAAGAATGAAGTAGAGAAAACAACTTTTATAACTTCAACCAACAAGAAAGCATCAAGCCTCGGCGATCGAGACTTGATGCTTTCTTGTTGGAGTTTGTGATATTAGATAAAATATTGTATCTTTGCAGAAAGAAAATAAACCGGGCAGGCAAACACACTGACCGGAGAATGTTGAATTTAGACTCTTAACCTTGGATACAGACCCTCTACCGGCCACTGAACAAGCGGCAAACTTACTTCTCGACATCATCACCAACACCCCGCTCGCAGCCATCCCCCCCATGTCGACGGCACAAATCGCAGCCCTCGTATTGGCATTGTTGGCTCTTGCAATCTCAGGATTCGTCTCGGGCAGTGAAATGTCATTCTTCTCCCTATCGTCGGCACAATGCGACGAACTGAAAACCTCATCGTCGGGCAGCCGCGTGTTGCGACTGCTTGAAATCCCCGAGCGACTGCTCGCGACGATACTCATCATCAACAACCTCGTCAACGTCACAATCGTCATCCTCTGTAACTTCGCCCTCGGCCCCATATTCTCGGGCATGAGTGCCGTATGGAGCTTCATCTTGCAGACAGTCCTATTGACGTTCCTAATCCTCCTTTTTGGCGAAATCCTCCCGAAACTCTACGCGAAATCCAACAATCGGACGTGGGCACTCATGGCAGCACCACTCCTCGAAGGCGGAGTCAAACTCTTCTACCCACTCTCGTCAATCCTCGTCAAGAGCAGCGGCATCGTCAAGCGAGTCGTGACCAAAGAAACAACCTCCGTCACCGCCGACGACCTCTCGCAAGCACTCGAAATAGCCCACGTCAGCGACGAAGACAACAAAGACATGCTCGAAGGCATCTTGAAATTCGGCGACACCACCGCCTCCGAAGTCATGACCCCACGCATCGACGTCACCGGACTCGATGTCGAGATGGACTTCGCCGAAGTCATGAACGTAGTCATCGAAAGCGGATTTGCCCGCCTCCCCGTCTATGAAAACTCGATGGACAACATCAAAGGCGTACTCTACTCGCGCGACCTCCTCCCATACGTAGGCAAGACACACGAAAAATTCGAGTGGCGCAAACTCATGCGCGAACCCTACTTCGTCCCCGAATCGCGAATGATCGACGACCTCCTCGAAGACTTCCGAACCCGTCGCGTCCACCTCGCAATCGTAGTCGATGAATTTGGCGGAACACAAGGCATCGTGACCCTCGAAGACGTCCTCGAAGAAATCGTCGGCGACATCGACGACGAATATGACGACGAAAAGAAACCCTATCGTCGCCTCCCCGACGACACCTACATATTTGAAGGCAAAACACTCCTCAACGACTTCTTCCGCATCACCGACCTCGATGAAAATGACTACAAAGAAGTCACGGAAGACTGCGACACCCTCGCCGGAATGTTGCTCGCCATAAAAGGAGACTTCCCGAAAGACAAAGAATCAATCGTCTACGGACGCTGCCGCTTCCTCGTCCTCTCCGTGCGCCAACACCGCATCGTCAACGTCCGAGTCAAAGTCATGTCCGAAGTCCAGCCCGACCAAATGACCGCGACACCCGTCTGAACCACCGCGTAGCCCCCTCTCCCCGTCACACCACCCTCCCCGTAGTCACGCCTCCAAATGAACATCCGAACTCACACCCTCCCCATAGTCGCCACAATCCTCGCGGTTGTGGCGTCGTCGTTGCTAATCATCGCCTGCCGCCGCCACACATCGCCAGCCGCCGATCGCCCCGTCCCAAAACCCGAGGGACACCCGCGCATCGAAACCCCCGCGCCGCTCTACACCCTCACCGACATCTCCGGCATCGCCCTCCACCTCCCCACCGCCGCCCTCGTCAGCC
>CAZCCI010000019.1:0-35691 GCA_964497255.1 uncultured Staphylococcus sp. | reverse complement strand
TGTCGACCGCCGCCCCTACGTCGCCCCCACAATCGCGTCGCGAGCGCGAACAATCCGCACGTCGCCGCCTCGTCGCCGCCGTCCTTGGCAACGGAGTCGAAATCAGCCACCACCCCGACGGCGCACCCTATATCGCCGCCGCCCCGCCACAGCCATCGACCTCCGCCCCGCAGCCAACAGCCGCCACGCCACAGCCATCGACCGCCGCGACCGCGCGCCCCATATCCATATCACACTCGTCGTCGACCCTCGCCCTCGCCGTCGCCACCTCGTCATCGGTCACAATCGGCATCGACATCGAAGCACCGCGCCGGCAACTCGAACGCACAGCCTCGCGCTTCCTATCGGTCGACGAAAAATCGCGGCTCGCCACGCTCATAGACCCCGCCGAGCGCATCGACTTCCTCCTGCGCTGTTGGACGGCAAAAGAAGCCGTCTACAAAGCCGCGCGTACCCCCGGACTGCCGCTCGCCGCAATCGTCACCGACCGCGACTTCCTCACCGCCACCGTCGCCACCTCACCCTCCGCAGAGTCAGCCGCCACCGCAGCCCCATGTCGTCGCTACGCCCTCACTTACCGCCGCCTCCCCACCGCCGAAACGCTATGCATCGCATCGCAACACAGCAACCGTCAAGCTGACCCCACCGTCTAATTCCGCCAACAAATATTACTATATAAAAAAAGAAGTTGCGTCGATTCTTTTTTCGACACAACTTCTTTCTATTTAGTTTGGATAAAAATCAGAGAAGAGAATATCAATCTTCGAGTTTGCGAGCACCGTCCGAGATGATAACGTCGTAGATTTTGGGATTGTGACCATAGCGAGCGTTAAACTTCTCAGTCACGGTAGCGATAAAGCTATCGTAGATCGAGTCGGGGACGAGGTTGATTGTGCAACCGCCGAAGCCGCCGCCCATGATTCGCGAACCGGTGACACCACATTCCTTGGCAATGTCGTTGAGATAGTCAAGCTCTTCGCACGACACCTCATAGTCCTTCGACAAACCGGCGTGGGTTTCATACATACGTTGGCCCACCGTAGCAATGTCGCCGCGATTGAGAGCGTCGCAAACGTCGAGCACACGTTCCTTCTCCTCGATGACAAACTTTGCACGCATATAATCCTCCTCCGAAATCTCTGATTTGATAGCGTTGAGCATATCGATGTCCGCATCGCGGAGAGTTTCGATCGAGAGGCGAGCGGCAACGCGCTCACACGATTCGCGGCGTTTGTTGTAGGGCGAATCGACAAGCTCGTGTTTCACCACCGAGTCGACGAGCACGAGTTTGTAACCGTCAATCTTGAAGGGGAAATATTCATATTCAAGCGAACGGCAGTCGAGACGGATGAGGCAGTCTTTTTTACCGAAAACAGAAGCGAATTGGTCCATGATGCCACATTTCACACCGCAATAATTGTGTTCGGTCGACTGTCCGATCTTAGCAAGCTCGAATTTGTCGATTTTGTTGTCGTTGAAGAGGTCGTTGACAGCAAAAGCAAAGCACGATTCGAGAGCCGCCGACGACGAAAGACCTGCGCCGAGGGGAACATTGCCTGCAAACACAGCGTCGAAGCCCTTGACCGAGCCGCCGCGTTTGATCGTTTCGCGGCAAACGCCGAAAATGTAGCGTGCCCACTGCTGAGAGGGAGCGTCGGCTTCGTTGAGACCGAACGATGACGAATCGTCGAGGTCTACCGAGTAGAGGTTGACTTTCTCGGTGTCGTTCGGGCGGATTTCAGCCATGATTACCTTGTCGATAGCGCCGGGGAAGACGAAGCCACCGTTGTAGTCCGTATGTTCGCCGATAAGGTTGATTCGACCGGCAGAAGTGTAGAGCGTTCCATTGCCGCCGAAATGCGAGGCAAACGCTTCGTGGATTTTATTTTTTAATTCCATGGGGTTAGATGCTTAATGGGATTTTTAAAACATTTTTTCGGGATAGATGCCGTCGGCGTGGAGCTGGGCAAATTTTTCGACCACACCGGGACGGTCGGCAGCGTAAGTGACGCCAAACCAACGCGAATCCGTGTCGAGAACCTTGACAGTAGCTTCGCCCGAGTGGATGAGAGAGTCGATGACGAGGGGGATGAAGAACTCTGATTTCGGAGTGTTGAGATCCTTGTCAAGGAATTTGCGGAACTCGCGTTCGGAATATTCGAAATAGTCGGGAGTGAAGCCCCAAAGGTTCATCGAAACCGGAGTGACGGGGTCGAGAGTCTGCTCTGCGCCGTTTTCGTCGGTGAAGACGATCGAGCCGTCGGCAGCGTAGGAAATCGACGTGCGTTCGACCACACCGGTGAGGTTGCCGTCAGCACCCTTGGTGCAGACTCCGCGCGACACCGAACCGTTTTCGGTCATCGTGTTGCCCACGCGGAAACCAACCATCGAATAGTCGCCCTTGCCGTTGCGCGGACGCATGAGATCTTCAGCCATCACGCGGAAAGCGTCGCGACCGTAGAAGTCGTCGGCATTGATGACGGCAAACGGTTCGCTGATCACCTCGCTGCCCATCATGACGGCGTGGTTAGTGCCCCACGGTTTGGAGCGGTCGGCGGGACAAGTGTAGCCCTCGGGGAGCTTGTCGGTTGACTGGAAGACAACTTCGACGGGAATATGACCTTCGTATTTCGACAGAATTTTTTCGCGGAAATCTTGTTCAAAATCTTTGCGGATGACGAAAACAACTTTGCCGAATCCCGATTGGATTGCATCATAGATAGAGTAGTCCATGATGGTTTGACCCTGAGGGCCTAAGGGATCGAGTTGTTTCAGACCGCCGTAGCGACTGCCCATTCCGGCAGCGAGTACAAAAAGTGTGGGTTTCATTGAATCAGTGTATTATTCAGATTGTTTTAAATTCAAAAGTGATAGTCTCGTCAAATTTCTCACCCGGACGGAGCACTGACGAGGGAAACTCGGGCTTGTTGGGCGCATCGGGGAAGTTTTGACATTCGATAGCCACGCCGTCGTAGTCGTTGTAAGCCTTGCCCGAGAAGCCTTCGGGGCAGCCTGCAAGCCAGTTGCCGGTGTAGACCTGCATTCCGGGTTGAGTCGTGGCGATGACGAGCTTGCGACCCGATTTGGCAGCGTGGAGCTCGGCTACCTCTTGGAGTTGACCTTTGGCATATCCGTCGATAGCCCAGCAGTGGTCATAGCCTTTGCCCACTTTGAGCGGGTGGAAGTCGGCTTCGATGTCTTTGCCGATAGCCTTAAACTCGGTGAAATCCATCGGCGTGCCTGCCACGGGTGCGAGTTCGCCCGTCGGGATCTGAGTGTCGTCGGTCGGGAGATAGCGCGAGGCTTTGAGTTTCAACTCGTGGTCGAGCACCGAGCCGGAGCCTTCGCCGTCGAGGTTGAAATAGACGTGGTTGGTGAGATTGACGACGGTCGGAGCGTCGGTCTCGGCAGTGATGCGGAGCGACAGTTTGCAATCGTCGTCCCAAGTATATTCGGCTTTGACGTTAAGATTGCCGGGATAGCCCTCTTCGCCGTCGGCCGACGAGTAGGCAAACGTCACCTTGTTGCCTTCGGCTTTCGACTCCCAGACGCGGTTCATGAAACCGGTCGGGCCGCCGTGGAGAGCATTAGGCCCGTTGTTGATGGCGAGAGAATAGTCCTTGCCGTCGAGCGAAAATTTTCCGAGAGCGATACGGTTGGCAAAGCGACCGGGAATCTTGCCGGCACAAGGACCGTCGGCGAGATACGATGCCGGGTCTTTATAACCGAGTGCGACATCGGCGATATTGCCGTCGGCATCGGGCACACGGACAGCCGAAATGCCTGCTCCGAGGCTCGAAAGAGTGACCGACGCACCGGCGGCGTTGGTCAGCGTATAGAGAGTGATTTCTCCGATTGGAGATTGAACGGTTTGTATTTTCATGATGTATAAATCTGTGTTTTTTTACGGTGTCGTGATGTTGGACAGGTATAGATTTCTATCATTGCAAAAGTAACGAATATAAAAATACTTCGCAACGGTCTTAGCCTAAAAAAAGGCAAAAAGAACGGAATGTGTTACATTTTGGTCAAATTGTATCGCTTTCGGAGACGGGCGGAGGCGGCGGACTATGAATAATTGCCGAATTTTTAGTAACTTTGCAAAATATTTTGAATCGCTTATAAAATTTTCAATCCAATAGATACGAAATGATAGCCGTTAATAATTTAGGAATTCAATTTGGCAAGCGGGTACTCTTTCAGGACGTGAATTTGAAATTTACGCCGGGTAACTGCTATGGTATAATCGGGGCAAACGGTGCCGGCAAGTCGACCCTTATGCGTATTCTCAGCGACCAGCTCGCTCCGACCCACGGCTCTGTGATGCAGGGCCCCGGCGAACGCATGAGCGTGCTCGAACAGGACCACTTCAAGTTTGACGATTGCACGGTCATGGAAACCGTCCTTCGCGGTCACACCGTCCTCTGGGATATTATGCAGGAAAAGGATGCGCTCTATGCCAAGGAGGATTTTTCGGATGCCGACGGTATTCGTGCGTCGGAGCTTGAAGAGAAGTTTGCCGAGCTTGAAGGCTGGAATGCCGAAAGCGATGCGGCGGCTCTTCTGAGCGGTCTCGGTATCAGAGAGGACAAGCACTATTCGCTGATGCGCGACATGAGCGGTAACGAGAAAGTCCGCGTGCTTCTTGCAAAGGCTCTTTTCGGTAACCCCGACAATCTTCTGCTCGACGAACCTACCAACGACCTTGACCTTGACACCGTTGCTTGGCTTGAAGACTATCTCTCGAAGTTTGAAAACACGGTGCTCGTCGTCAGCCACGACCGTCACTTCCTCGACTCGGTCTGCACGCATACGCTTGACATCGACTACAATAAGGTGACTCTCTTTGCCGGCAATTACAGTTTCTGGTACGAGTCTTCGCAGTTGGCTCTCCGTCAGCAGCAGCAGGCCAACAAGAAGGCGGAGGAGAAGCGCAAGGAACTTCTTGAATTTATCCAGCGATTCAGCGCGAACGTTGCGAAGTCGAAGCAGACCACTTCGCGCAAGAAGATGCTCGAAAAACTCAATGTCGAGGAAATCCAACCGTCGTCTCGCCGCTATCCCGGCATCATTTTCACTCCGCAGCGCGAGCCGGGCAACAAGATTCTTGAAGTCAAGGGCTTGACGGCTTCGGTCGACGGTGAAATTCTCTTCAAGGATGTGAATTTCCAAGTCGAGAAGGACGATAAGATTGCGTTCCTCAGCCACGACCCGCGTGCGATGACTGCTCTCTTTGAAATCATCACCGGCAATCGCAAAGCCGACGAGGGTACGTTTGAGTGGGGTCAGACGATTACGACTGCTTATCTGCCGCTCGACAACTCGGCGTTTTTCAATACGGATCTGAATCTCGTCGATTGGCTTTCGCAATATTCCAACGACAGCTCTGAAATCTATCTCAAAGGCTTCCTCGGCAAGATGCTTTTCTCGGGCGAGGAGGTTTTGAAGAAGGCTTCGGTGCTCTCCGGTGGCGAGAAGATGCGCTGTATGATTGCCCGCATGATGATGACCGATGCCAACACTCTTGTGCTTGACTCGCCGACCAACCACCTTGACCTCGAATCAATTCAGGCGTTTAACAATACGCTCCAAAGTTTCAAGGGCAATCTGCTCCTTTCGAGCCATGACCACGAGTTTATTCAGACCGTCTGCAACCGTATCATCGAGCTTACGCCCAACGGTATCATCGACAAGCTCATGGACTACGACGACTATATCACCGACGAAAAGGTTCTCGCTACTCGCGAGAAGCTCTATGCAAAGGCTTAATCGAGCTTGATCTTCTTTCCGACTCGGTTGGAATATATATATATATAATAAATCCTGACGATTTTCAGACCTCACTCGGTTGAAATCGTCAGGATTTATTTTTGTGATATATTCGGGGGGGAATATAAATCTGTCCGATTAGAAGATTTTGATCGGCGGGATGTAGCGTTTGGGTTGCTTTTTGAGGTCGATCAAGATGCTGTCGAGGTGAGCTGTGCTGTTGCTGATGTTGTTGTAGAGCGACGGGTCGTTGAGGAGCAAACCGAGGGTCGAGTTGGTCGAGTTGAGTTGCTCGGTGGCGAGGTCGAGGTGGGCAGTGATGCGGTTGATGTTGCGCATCGTCGAGTCGAGGGGCATATCTTTCAAGTCGTCCGAGAGTTCGGCGAGCGACGCGGAAATCTTGTTGAGATTTTCGGAGATTGTGACGGCGTTTGCCATCGTCGAGTTGGTCGAGTTGACGAGAGCGGGGACTCCGCGCATTGCTTCGTTGAGGTGTCCGGTCGAGGTTTCGAGGTTGGCCATGATGTTGTCGAGGCGTTTGATCGAGTTGACGAGCGCGGGGTCGGTCGCAACGGCTGTGAGGGCTACGATGAGCGAGTCGATGTGGGGGGCGATTGTCATGAGCGAGGGCAGCATTTCGTTGCTGACTTTGTCCATCATTCCGCCGGGGGTTATGCCTTCGATGTGAGAGCCGACTTCATAGTATTGGTCGCCGGCAGCCATGCGGAGTTCGACGGTCGATGTGCCGAGCATATCGGTGATGATTGCGGCTTTTGACCCGATGGGGAGTTTGAGCTCTTTGTCAAGACTAAATTCGACGAGGACGTGTCCGGGGTTGTCATACTCATACCGGATGTCGCGGACGAGCCCGACTTTGAAACCGTTGAGGGTGACGGGGGCTGACTGTGCCAAGCCTGCGACGTTGGTGTATGATGATGAGTAGTAGTTGGCTGATTTGAAGACGTTGATGCCTTTCAGATAGTCGATTCCGAAAAACAGGATGAGCAGCGAGAGCAATACGCTTGCGCCGATGATCATTTCCTTGGAGAATAGTTTTTTCATAAATTTAAAGAGAAACTGTTTGGTCGTCGTTTATTTGATGCGTTTCCCGTTGCGAGTCTTGATGACAAACGCATCGCGAAACAGCGGTTTGATTTTCTTTATTCGGGCGATGGCTTCGGCTTGTGAGGAGTATTCGCCGAAGGTGTATTTGTAGACTCCTCCGTCTTTGTAGAAGTCGACGGGTGAGAGTCCTTTCAGTTTCGAGTCGTTGTTTTTGAGTTTGGTCGGAGAGGTTAGAAATTGGATTTTGTAGATGATTTTATCGGAGTTGTCGGCGGTCGATGTTTTTTCGACTTTCGATGAGGGGCGGTCAGATGCTGCGGCTGCGATGGGCTCGTCGGCGACGGGTTTCGTCTTGGCTGCGGCGGGAGTGCTTTCGGTTTGCGCTGCGGCGGCTGTGCGGGTTGAGGTGGCGGCGGCGGCGGGCTGTTTGGTCGAGTTTTTGCGGTAGCGTTCGATGCCGCGATAGATTGCCAACGCGAGTTTGTCTTGTCCGCTTTCGGATGCCATGAATTTTTCCATCGCGGGGTTGCAGATGAAGTCGAGTTCGACGAGGATTGCTGGCATCGTTGTCCCGACAAGTACCCAGAAGGGGGCTTGGCGTACGCCGTTGTTTTTTCGGCCGGCGGTGCGGACGAGTTCGTTTTGGACGGCTTCGGCAAGCTCGATGCTTTGGTCCATGTTGGTGTGTTGCATCATCTCGAATGCGATGTAGCTTTCAGCCGACGAGGGGTCGAAGCCCTGATAGGATGTCGTGTAGTCGGGTTCGAGTTTGATAACTTCGTTTTCGCGCATTGCAAGACTCAGGTTGGTGTCGCTTCGGCGGAGTCCGAGGGTGTAGACGGCTGCGCCGTTGATGGAGTTGCGAAGTGGCGACTTTTTGTCGATGGAGTTTGCATGGATGGAGACGAAGATGTCTGCGTGGCGTTTGTTTGCTATGTTCGGACGCTCTTTGAGGGTGACGAAACGGTCGTCGTCGCGAGTCATTTCGACGCTGGCGTCGGGCATGTTTGATTTGAGCAGGTCACGGAGTTTTTTGCCGACGTTGAGATTGATTGTCTTTTCGTTGGCGCGACGGCCGAGTGCGCCGGCATCTTTTCCGCCGTGTCCGGGGTCGATCACTACGACAAAGTCTTTGTTCGCTCCGGCTTGTGAGGCTGACGGAGTGAGCAGGAGCATGGTGATGACGAGTATTCTGATGATGCGAAGCATTTTTTTTAGGATAAGTGGCGAAAAATATTTGTCCAAATTTTAGGCAAAGTTAGCAATTCTATCCCTAAATGCCATTTATTAAGGTGAAATTTGTGCGTAAATGCCAAAAAATGGCTACTTTTGGACAACTGAATCCTAATAAATACTCATAAAATTTTGTTACAGCTTCTGAGAAAAACGGTTTGCGGCGGTTTGTCAATGCTGCCTTTGATTGTCGTCGGTTTGACGGTGGCGGTTGTCAGCGTAGCGTGTTCGTCGTCCTCGTCGTCGTCGTCGTCCTTGGGCGGCGATGTCGAGCGTGTGGCTGTCGGGCGTCTCGACAGTGCGATGCGCTGTTCGGAGTGCGTCGGGCGTCTCGATTCGGCAATGCTGACTCCGGCTCGGTCGCTTTTTGCGGTTTCGGGCTACGGGGAGCTGACTGATTCGTCGCTGGCTGTCTATCGTGAGAATCCGTCGATTGTCTTCCACGAGGGGGCTGTCGACTCCGTTTGGCAGAGTCTCGACGATTTGGAGTTGACGATGGGGCGGATTAAGGCTAATTTCGACCGTCTGTTTCCCGACTGCGCTTTTCCGCAGGTCTATGCTATTGTTTCGCCTTTCAATCAGTCGGTTATCACGGTTGATTCGATGCTTTTCGTCGGGCTGAATCACTATTTGGGCAGGGATTATCCGGCATATGCTTATTTTCCCGATTATATTCGCTGTCGGAAGATTCCGGAGCGAATCGGGGCTGACGTGGCTGAGGCTTTGGTGAGACGCAATTTTCCCTATGTGCCGACGACGGACTATCCGACGACGGTTTCGCGACTGCTCTACGAAGGGGCTGTCGTCGAGGCTGTTATGCAGCTGACGGGGCTTGGCGAGCGCGAGGTGCTCGGCTATGATGCGGCGCAGATGAAGTGGCTCGCCGATAATGAGCGGGCTGTTTGGGAAACGATTGTCGGCAGGGAGTGGCTTTTTTCGTCTGATAGTCAGATTGTTGCGTCGCTTATCGCTGTGGCTCCGTTTACGTCGGTTATCGGACGTGAAGTTCCCGGCGGTGTCGGTCGCTTTGTCGGTCACCGGATTGTCGTTTCGTTTGTCGAGAATAATGATGAGTTTACGGTGGGGATGTTGCTGTCGCAGGCGTTTTATGATGCTCAGGATGTTCTCGCCCGTTCCGGATATTGAAAATCTGAGGGCAGGTTGCTCGATGCGAGGAGTGGCGTTGAGGCGGGTGGTTTCGTTCATAAGAATCAGATGTGTTTGATAAAGGTTTGAAAATTAGTTGATAAAGTGTAGATAAAGATTTAATAAAGGTTTTGGAATGGTGGGGTGTCAACCAATCACCGTTGCAAAGTTACGACGACATTTGCCCGAAAAGTGACCATTTTATCCGAACGCACAAAATTTTTTTTGTTCGAATGACAACGGCTTGCAAGTTTTGTGCTTGCAAGCCGTTGGCGTAGTGTGGTTTATCTGTTTTTAGCGACGCTCTGAAATTTTTTTGAGCATCGACTAAATTTTTATTTTTTTAACATTCGGCCTGCGATTCTGCTGATTTCTCCGATCCAGAGGACGAGAGATGTGCCGCCGATGATGATCAGCCAGTCTTCGAGTCGGAGGGGTACGACGTTGAAAAATTCGTCGCCGATGTTGACAATCAATATTTGTCCGAAGAAAATCACTGCGGAAATCATTATAAATTCACCACACGATTGCAAATGGAATGCGCTGCGGTGTGTCGCGTAGGCGCGTGCATTGAATATGTTCCAGAATTGGAGCATGACGAAGGTGGTGAAGATTATCGAGAGTTCGTAGGGGCTGAGTCCTTGCGCTTCGCCGAGACGGATGTTGGCGAGCTGAGAGAGCGAGGTGACGTCGGCGTGCTCGAAGATGTAGACCAACGAGAGGATGATTGCTGCAAAGATGAGTCCGACTCCGCCGATGAATTGCCACATTGATGAGGTGATGATGAAGCTGCGGCGGTCGCGGGGCTTGGAGTCCATGACGCTGCGCGAGGGCGGGAGCGATGAGAGTGCCATCGATGCGAAGGTGTCCATGATGAGGTTGACCCAAAGCATTTGGGTGACGGTCAGGGGTGATTCGGTGCCCATGAATGCTCCTGCGAGGACTACGAGGCAGGCTACGACGTTGACCGTGAGCTGGAAGAGGATGAAGCGTTGGAGGTTTTGGAAGAGTGAGCGTCCCCACATGACGGCGCGTCCGATCGATGCAAACGAGTTGTCGACGATTGTGATGTCGCTGGCTTCTTTTGCTACGGATGTTCCGTCGCCCATCGAGAGTCCGACGTTGGCGGCTTTGAGGGCGGGGGCGTCGTTGGTGCCGTCGCCTGTGACGGCTACGACTTGCCCTTTCTTTTGGAGCGATTCGACGAGGCGTTTTTTGTCCATCGGGCGTGCGCGGGCAATGATTTTCAGGTCGTAGACGCGTTGGTCAAGCTCGCTGTCGGTCAATGCTCCGAATTCGGGGCCGGTGATGATGTTGCGGTCGCTGTCGGAGGGTTGCCACAGTCCGATCTGACGTCCGATTTCGCGAGCTGTCGCGGGGGTGTCGCCGGTGACGATTTTGATGTTGATGCCGGCGTCGATACATTCGCGAATCGAGTCGGGGACTTCGCGACGCACGGGGTCGGCGATGGCTACAACGCCGATAAATTCAAGATTGGCTGCGTCGACACCGCTGTCGCCGATGCCTGTTTCGTTGTCGCCGAGCTGACAGGTGGCGAATCCGAGGGTTCGCATGGCTTTTTCCTGATAGCCGAGCAGGAGTTGCTCGATGGAGTTGCGGTCGATGTCGGTTGTGACGGTCTTCGACATCGCAAGGACGATTTCGGGCGCGCCTTTGACGAAGAGGCGGCGGCTGCCGTCGGGAGCGACGATTGCTGTCGCCATGTATTTGCGTTCGGTGGTGAAGGGGAGTTCGTCGATGACGTGGACTTCGCTGCGGATTGTGCGGTAGTCGAAGCCGTTGTCGTTGAGCCACAAGAGGAGTGCGCCTTCGGTCGGGTTGCCGAGCACTGAGGGGCGCGATGGGTTGGAGAGGTCGAGTTGGGCTGTCGAGTTGACGGCGATTGCTGTCGAGATGAGTCGGCTTGTCGGTTCGTCGGCAAGTTGCTGCTCGGGGAGGGCGAAGAATTTGGTTTCGGCTACGCGCATCTGGTTTTGGGTCAGTGTGCCGGTCTTGTCGGTGCAGATGACGGTGGTTGCGCCCATTGTTTCGCAGGCGTGCATCTTGCGGACGAGGTTGTTGGTGCGGAGCATTCGGCGCATACTGTAAGCCAAGCTGAGGGTGACGGCCATCGGCAGTCCCTCGGGGACGGAGACGACGATGAGTGTCACGGCTATCATGAGGCTTTGGAGGACGTGGGCGATGAATGGCATCCATTCAAAGACTTCGGTTTGAAGGAGATACATGGTGACGCGTCCGATGATGACGGTTGTGCCGATGATGTAGCTACCTTTGGTGACTACGTTGCCGAGGCGTTCGAGCTGTTCGGTGAGCGGAGTCTTGATGCCGTCGTCGATGTGGGCTGCTTCGTAGACTTTGCCGTTTTCGGTGGCGTCGCCGACGGCGTAGACTTCGGCAATGCCGTGACCTTCCATGACGCGGGTGCCTCGCATGACGTGGTCGGAGGGGAAGGTTGCTTCGGGGTCGAAGTGGTTTTCGTCGGTGGTCTTTGACGCCATCGGTTCGCCTGTCAGGGTCGATTCGTCGACGTTGAGCTGGGTTGCTTCAAGGAGTCGGGCGTCGGCGGGGATTTCTTGTCCGGCGTTGAGGATGATGATGTCGCCTACGACTACGTCTTTCTTCGAGATTTCGGTCGGGTTGCCGTCGCGAATGACTTGGACGGGTTCGTCGTCGTTGACTTGGTTGAGGATTTTAAATTCGTCTTCGGCTTTCTTCTCGAAGTAGAACGACAGTCCGGTTGCGAGGATGATGGCTACGAAGATTCCGACCGGCTCGAAGAAGACGGTAGGGCCTTCGTTGAGTCCGTAGTATTCATAGCAAGCAATCAAGACCGACAATATGCCTGCCATGAGCAGGACTATGATTAACGGGTCTTTGAATTTTTCTAAAAATAGTCGCCACAATGATTCCTCGGCCGGCGGTGTCAGGATGTTTGCGCCGTGGAGTCGACGGCTTTCCTCAACTTGCTGTTGAGTCAGTCCGCGGTGGGTCGACGTTGCCTTGTTTTGCATAATTTTGAGAGGTTTCTTGAAATTTTAAATGAAGATTATTATTCAAGTTACAAAATTATTTAATCGGCAAGTCTTCAACAAATGAAACTTATTAATTTTTTATTAAAGATGAAGATTCAACATGAGTGGACGAAAGAAAACCGACACCTCGTCGTGGCGGGCACGATGAGGTGTCGGTCAGTCCTTACCTATATATAAATATTAACCGATGAAGAGCGATTCGAGGGCGTAGGCTGCGATGCCGGCGATGTAGCCGATGAAGGCAATCCATGTGAATTTTTTGAGATACCAACCGAAGCTGATTTTTTCAAGTCCCATGACTACGACTCCTGCTGCAGAGCCGATGATGAGCATCGAGCCGCCGATGCCGGCACAGTAGGCGAGGAGTTGCCAGAAGAGTCCGTTGATACCGTATTCGCCGGCGGGGGCGATTTCATACATGTCCATGCAGCCTGCTACGAGGGGTACGTTGTCGACGATGCTCGATACGACACCGATGACGCCGGTCACGAGGTAGTTGTTGCCGTTGGAGGCTTCGTTGAGCCATGCGCCGAATGAGCTGAGTACGCCCGTTTCTTGAAGCGTTGCCACTGCCATGAGGATGCCGAGGAAGAAGAGGATGGTTGCCATGTCGATGCGCGAGAGCAGGGCGGTGACTTTCAAGTCGGAGTTTTCTTTGAGGAGGGCGTTGCGGTTGCAGCAGTATTCGCTGACGAGCCAGAGGACGCCGAGGGCGAGGAGTATGCCCATGAAGGGTGCGAGTCCGGTCAACATTCGGAAGATGGGGACGAAGATGAGTCCGCCGACTCCGATGACGAGCATGAGTTTGCGATTGCCGACTGATGCCGATTCCGACGAAACGGGGACGTTTTCTTTGATGCGGTCGATTGTGGGGAGGTTGCCTTTAAGATAGAGCTGTGCGCCGAGTCCGGAGACGATTGCTGCTACGACTGAGGGGATGAAGAGTTGCGAGAGGACTCCGCCGGTGGTGATCATGCCGCGAATCCAGAGCATGATTGTGGTGACGTCGCCGATGGGTGAGAATGCGCCGCCGGCGTTGGCTGCAATGATGATCATGCCGCCGTAGATCATGCGGTCGTCGTGGTCTTCGACGAGTTTGCGGAGCACCATGATCATTACGATCGACGTTGTGAGGTTGTCGAGGATTGCCGAGAGGAAGAATGTCATGAATGTGATGCGCCAGAGGAGTTTGCGTTTGCTTGTCGTGGCGAGGGCGTCTTTGACGAAGAAAAATCCGCCGTTGGCATCGACGATTTCGACGATTGTCATTGCGCCCATGAGGAAGAAGAGGATTTCACAGGTGTCGCCGAGGTGTTCGAGAAGTTGTGAGGATGTGTCGGCTCCCACTTGTGGGGCGTAGCCGCAGGCATAGACTGTCCAACACGCTACGCACATGAGAAGTGCGGGTACTGCTTTGTTGATTTTGAGTACGCTTTCAAGGGCTATACACAGGTAGCCGATGATGAAAATAGAAACGATTGCTGTTACCATTTGTTTAAATCAATTTCATGGATTATGGTTTGAGATTTAGTTTATTTCGTGGTTTAGAGTCGGAGCGCAACGTCGTGTCAGCTCTCGCCGAGAGGTTGCGTCCCCGACCGCTCCGTAAGGTAGTTGACCGGAGCGGTTTGAATGGTCTAATCGGACACAAAGGTCGCAATTATCTTTTTGACGACAAAATTTTAAATAATGAAATATTTCTTTAATATGCTAATTTGTAGGCGGATAGCCTTAGTCTATCAGGTCGCGTATGGCGAGCGATGCGAGGGTGATGCCGAAGATTGCGGTGATGTGCATGAATGCGCCGTTGACGGCTACTTTGTTGAAGGTCATCGCTCCGGAGTTGTCGGTTAACTGTGTGGCATCGGGGTGGTTGGCGACGAGTTCGTCGGAGTAGACGCATTTGAATTTTTTAGCCGGGAATGTTGCGCTTTTCTTGAATTTGCGGCGCAGGGCGGCTGCGAGCGGACAGCCTTTGACTTTCCAAAATTCGGCTACGGCGATGCGTGAGGGGTCGGTTTTGAGGGCTGCTCCCATCGAGGAGTAGAAGCGAACTTTGCGGGGGGCGTTTGCTGTCTCGGCTACGGCTCGGGTGGCGTTGAGGATGAGCAGGGCTTTGTCGGCAAGCGAGTCGATGGCATCGATGATGACATCGAAGTCGGTCAGGGGGTAGGAGTCTTGAGTCGCGGCGTTGTAGAAGTCGTGGATTGCCGTGATTTCGGCGTCGGGGTTTATTTCGAGGAGTCGTTTTTTCATTGCGTCGACTTTGATTTCGCCGACGGTGAGTGAGGTGGCGGGGAGCTGGCGGTTGATGTTTGACGTGGCTACGCGGTCGGCATCGACGAGTGTCAGATGGGTGAATCCGCTTCTGACGAGTGTTTCGGCTGCCCAACTGCCTACGCCTCCGAGGCCGAAGATGATGACGCGGGCTGTGTTGAAGTGTTCGAGGGTCGAGATGCCTGTCAAGAGGGCGGTGCGGTTGAATGTTTCGAGACGTGAGGGCATGGGGGAGGGGAATGTGAAACGTTTAAAAAAAATGTGTGTGTGCGCGCGCGTGGGGGGCGATGGGAGGGTTATTTTTTTGAGAAGAGCATTTTCAGGCGTGTGAGGAGTGAGGGGCGCGACATATTGATGTGGATGTTGACATCGGAGTTGTCTTTGTTGAGGAAGATGATCGAGTGGGGGAGGACGATGGCTACCGAGCTGTCAAATTCGAGTATCTCGTGGATGTTGCGAAGCGCGATGGTCGAAAACGGTGATTCGGGTTTGAGACTTCCGATTGTGATTTTTTCGTCGTCGATTGCAATGTCGTGCTTTTCGAGAACGTAGTCGATGAGCAATCCGATGTTGAGCTGTTCGATCGAGTAGGGCGGACGGTTGTATTTCCGATAGATGTTGTCGATTGTTTGTTTGGTAATCATGCCGATGAAAGGGGGGATTGATGTTTGGGGAATGACGTTGGGGAGTATTAAGAATGAATGTTTTCTTTCGGATGAATGTTGTTCTGTAATCTATCAACAATGATCGGGGCGAAAAGTTTTCGGAAATGTTCGTGTCGAGTCGAAAAAAATTGCAGGAGCATAAAATTTTTCATTTTCAAAACGTGAAATTTTATGCTCCTGCAATGAGATGTTTCGATTAATCGAGAGTCGGAACGGTGTGAGGGAGAGAGGTTTTGATTGTTTCGGTGTCGATTAGGCGAGGAAGCCGAGGAGGACGCCTGCAGCGACTGCCGAGCCGATGACGCCGGCTACGTTCGGGCCCATGGCGTGCATCAAGAGGTAGTTGCTCGGGTCGTATTCGAGACCGAGGTTGTTGGAGATGCGTGCCGACATGGGGACTGCCGATACGCCTGCATTACCGATGAGCGGGTTGATTTTCTTGGTTTTCGGCAAGAAAAGGTTGAATAATTTCACGAAGATAACGCCGCTTGCCGAGGCAATGATGAATGCCATGAAGCCAAGGAAGAAGATGAAGATTGTTTCTGTCGTGAGGAATTCGGATGCTTGGGTAGATGCGCCGACTGTCATGCCGAGGAGGATGGTGACAACGTCGGTGAGGGCGTTGCTTGCGGTCTTGGCGAGGCGGTTGGTGACACCACATTCACGGAGCAGGTTGCCGAAGAAGAGCATGCCCAAGAGGGGAATACCCGAGGGGACAACGAGGCAGGTGAGAATCATGCCGACGATGGGGAAGATGATTTTCTCGTTTTGCGAGACGGCGCGAGCCGGTTTCATCTTGATTACGCGCTCGTTTTTGGTGGTCAGGAGTCGCATCAACGGGGGTTGGATGACGGGGACGAGTGCCATGTAGGAGTATGCCGACACTGCGATTGCTCCCATGAGGTTGGGGGCGAGTTTCGACGAGAGGAAGATGGCTGTCGGGCCGTCGGCACCGCCGATGATTGCGATGGCTGCCGCTTGGTCGGGTGCGAATCCGAGGCTGAGGGCTACCATGTATGCTCCGAAGATACCAAACTGGGCTGATGCTCCGATGAGCATTAGCTTCGGGTTGGCTATCAAGGCGGAGAAGTCGGTCATTGCACCGATGCCGAGGAAGATGAGCGGCGGATACCAACCGTAGCGCACGCCGCTGTAAAGGATGTTGAGAACGGAGCCTTCTTCATAGATGCCGATTTCGAGTCCGGCAGTCGTGTCGAAGGGGATGTTGCCTATGAGGATACCGAAGCCGATCGGGACGAGGAGCATCGGTTCGAAGTTCTTTTTAATAGCGAGCCAGATGAAGAACAAGCCGATGCCAAGCATTAGGAAGTGCTTGCCGGTGGCGTTGTAAAAACCTGTCAAGTGCCAGAACTCTTGTAGGTTTTGGATTAAGAAATCGCTAAACATAAGTATTTAGAATTGAACGTGAGGTTTTCAAAAAATCGGGGGATTGATTAGCTCACTCGTTTTTTATTCAATCGTGAAGATAACTGCACCTTGGAGCACTGAGTCGCCGGGGGCTACGTTGATGGATGCAATCTTGCCGTCGCGTCCGGCGTGGATTGCATTTTCCATCTTCATGGCTTCGAGGACGATGACGGTGTCAGAGGCTTTGACTGTGTCGCCGACTTTTGCGTTGATCGAGGCTACTACGCCGGGGAGGGGTGCTTCGACTGCATAGCTTCCGGCATTGACCTGCGGCTTGCTGACCACTTTTGCGCCTGATTGGGTGCGGGGTGCAGCGGCTGGACGGGGTGAGTTGACGATGGTGACGGGTTTTTCTTCTTTTTGGAGTTCCACTTTGTAGGGGACACCGTTGACTTCAACCTGTGCAAGATTGTTGTCGATGTCGCCGACTTTCACCGTATAGAGATTTCCGTTGATTCTATATTTATACTCTTTCATTTCTGTAATTGGATTGTGTCAGTGAATTGAATGGTGAGTTTTTTGGGGGTGACGCTTCCTTGGCTTAGCGACGTTTGGGAAGTTCGCGAAGATTGTAGATCTTCGAGCTCCACGGCGAGTAAGCACGGCGTACTTTGTTGATTGTGAGGATAGTGTTTTCGCGGTCGTGAGCGTCGAGATGCTCGGCGAGAGCGGCTGCAATGGCAGCAATGACTTCGCCTGAATCATCGTCGTGCTTTTCGTCGGCTGCAACAGTGCCGTCAGAGGCGAGGGCTTTGGCTTTTTGTTTGCGCGAAACGCTTGCGCCGATGCAACTGATGATGTAGAAGCAGATCGAAAGGATGATGAGTGCGGAGAATACGATGCCCATCGCCATGAGGGTCATGGCGAAGCCGTTGGAGTCGTGCTCGGCAAATTTGTCAACCTTGTTGTTGGTGTTTTTGATGATGTTGTTGCTCGACGGGGTGATGTAGTGGGCATCCGAGCCGTCGCGCACTTCCCAGTCGGCGGGGTTGTTGATGTCGCCGATGCCGTCGACTTTGCGAGCGTAAGATTGTCCGGGCAGGAGGTTGCCGGGGACTACGATCTCGTCGATGAGGGTTTTGCCGTTGGCATCATAGATGGCGATGTAGTTGTCTTCGCCGGGGGTGAAAGTGAAGCTGGTGTGGAACGTGCCTTTGTTCGGTTCGCCGTCGGCCCAGAAGAGGATGTGTTGGCGAGCGGGAATCTCGGTGTTGACATCGCCGAGGGGCACGGGGTAGAGCGTGTTGTTGTTGCGGTCGTTGGTGAGGAAGACGCTTGAAATTTCAAGAGGTGCGTAGGTCGAGTTGTAGAGCTCGATCCAAGCTGAGTAGCGTCCGAAGTCGTCAATCACGCTTGATGAGTCATTGACGATCATCACCTCGTTGATGCGAAGACCGCGACGCCCTTGGGCTGACACGGCAACGACGCAAGCGAGAGTCACCATCAGCAGCGTTAGAAGTCTTTTTTTCATAATCTGTGTTGAGATGATTAGTTTGATTTAGCTGTCAAGGCATCGTCGCAGTCCTTTTTCGCGGAGGCTATGTGCCGCCCGAATCGGGAGCGACGGTGCTGACGGTGTGACTCTTTTAGAGGGGTATATTGCCGTGTTTCTTAGCAGGGTTGACCACTTTTTTGGTGGCAAGCTGTTGGAGCGCACGGATTACGCGGAAACGAGTGTTGCGCGGCTCGATGACATCGTCGATGTAGCCGTAGCGAGCTGCGTTGTAGGGGTTGCAGAAGAGTTTGTTGTATTCGTCTTCTTTTTCTTTGAGGTATTTTGCGGGATCTTCGGCTTCTTTTGCGCCCTTGGCATAGAGGACTTCAACAGCTCCTGCACCACCCATGACGGCGATTTCGGCGGTGGGCCAAGCGTAGTTCATGTCGCCGCGGAGTTGCTTGCACGACATCACGATGTGGCTGCCGCCGTAGCTCTTGCGGAGTGTAACCGTCACTTTGGGCACGGTTGCTTCGCCGTAGGCATAGAGAAGTTTTGCGCCGTGGAGGATCACGCCGTTGTATTCCTGACCTGTTCCGGGAAGGAAGCCGGGGACGTCGACGAGTGTCACCAAGGGGATGTTGAATGCGTCGCAGAAGCGGACGAAGCGTGCACCCTTGCGCGATGCGTTGCTGTCGAGCACGCCGGCGAGGACTTTGGGCTGGTTGGCTACGATGCCGACTGCCTGACCGTTGAAGCGTGCGAAGCCGATGATGATGTTCTTGGCGTAGTCGCGCTGGATTTCGAGGAATTCACCGTTGTCGACGATTGCTCCGATGACTTCATACATGTCGTAGGGACGGTTTGCAGAGTCGGGGATGATTTCGTTGAGCGAGTCTTCGAGACGGTCGATCGGGTCGTTACATTCAACCAACGGGGGCTCTTCGAGGTTGTTTTGGGGAATGTAGCTGAACAGTTTGCGGATGATTCTGATGGCGTCTTCGCCGTCTTCGGCTGCAAAGTGGGCTACGCCGCTCTTCTGCGAGTGGACGGTTGCGCCGCCGAGGGCTTCCTGCGTGACGTCTTCGCCTGTCACGGTCTTCACAACTTTCGGACCGGTGAGGAACATATAGCTGATGCCTTTTGCCATGATTGTGAAGTCGGTGAGGGCGGGAGAGTAGACCGCGCCGCCGGCACACGGGCCGAGGATGCCTGAAATCTGGGGAATCACACCCGAAGCGAGGATGTTGCGCTGGAAGATTTCGGCATAGCCTGCGAGGGCATTGATACCTTCTTGAATACGAGCACCGCCCGAGTCATTGAGTCCGATGACGGGTGCACCCATCTTCATTGCCATGTCCATGACTTTGCAGATTTTGAGTGCCATTGTTTCGCTGAGAGAGCCGCCAAACACGGTGAAGTCCTGAGCGAATACATAGACGAGACGTCCGTCGATCGTGCCGTAGCCGGTCACGACGCCGTCGCCGAGGTAGCTTTTCTTTTCCTGACCGAAGTTGTGGCAACGGTGGCGGATAAACATATCGATTTCCTCAAACGAACCTTCGTCGAGAAGTTGAGCGATACGTTCGCGAGCTGTGTATTTGCCTCTTTCGTGCTGTTTTTGGATGGCTTTTTCGCCGCCACCCAAACGAGCTTCTTCGCGAAGAGCGATAAGCTCTTTTATTTTTTCAAGTTGGTTACTCATCGTTTACTTTTATAATGAAAAGTGGATTGTTGTTCTGTTTTGTAAAGAGTCGTTGGTTTTAGAACTCTCGAATCGGGGTGCTCGACGCCTGCAAATTATTTCTTGTTGGGGTCTTCGCAAAGCTCGATGAGAGTGCCGCAAGTCGATTTCGGGTGGAGGAAGGCGATGTTGAGACCTTCGGCACCTTTGCGGGGTGCTTTGTCGATGAGGCGGCAGCCTTTTTCTTCGACTTCGGCGAGAGCGTTGGCTACGCCGTCTTCGATAGCGAATGCGATGTGCTGGATGCCTCCGCGACCGCCGTTGTTGGCGATGAATTTGGATATGGCACTTTCAGGTGATGTTCCTTCAAGAAGCTCGATTTTGGTTTGTCCGACTTTGAAGAATGCTGTGCGCACTTTCTGATCTTCAACTTCTTCGATGGCGAAGCATTTCAAGCCGAGGGTGTTTTCGTAGAATGCGATTGCTTCTTTGAGATCGGGCACTGCGATGCCCACGTGTTCGATGTGTGAAATATCCATGATAGAGATTGGGTTGATTGTTTGATTATTTCAGTGAAACATGAATGTGATTAACGGTGAAAGGCGGCTTGCGAAGCTCGATCCTTTCACCGTTGCAAATTTAATGATAAAAATCGGTGAGACAAATTAATTATTACTCAAAAATTATGAGTTCGGTCGAAAAAATTGATGTTAATTCGCCGAGTATCTATATAGAATGTTAAAAGTCGTTCATTGACAGTGGTGTTGGCGCGTCGGGTTCGCTATGCGGTTTGCAGAAGCAGTTTTCTTAATGCCGGGAGTGAGGGGCTGATGCGCGGAGTGGGGCTGTGGCGCGGGGGCTCGCCGGTCGAGACGCGGGCTGATTGCTCGATGTCGATGCCGAGCGTGCGGCTGATGACGACGGGGTATTTTGCCGGGTGGGCTGTTGCGAGGAATATGCCTTTTTCACCTTCTTCAAGGTCTTCGCGGAGGGCTACATAGGCGGTTGCGCCGTGCGGGTCCATGATGTAGCCGTTGCGATTGTAGACATCGCGCATCGCATCGGCAATCTCTGTCTCGGTGAATGACAGTCCGTGGATTTCGTGCTCGGCGGCTTTGATGTCGCCTCCGTAGAGGTCGGTGATGCGGTCGATGTTTGCCGGATTGCCTACGTCGATGGCTCGGGCTATGGTGTGGACGGGGCGTTGGGGCGAGAATATGCCGGTCGTGAGGTAGCGCGTGAATGAGTCGTTGTCATTGTTGGCTGCTACGAATCGTTTGACGGGCAGTCCCATTCTCATTGCCAATAGTCCGGCGGTCAGGTTGCCGAGGTTTCCGCAGGGGACGGAGATGACAATGCCGTCGGAGGGCACGGTTTCGTTGCGTAGGAGCTGGCTGTAACCATAGAAGTAGTAGAACATCTGTGGCAGCAGACGGCAGACGTTGATCGAGTTGGCTGACGTCAGACGGATTTCATCGCGTAGCGATTTGTCGCCGAAGGCTTCGCGGACCACTCGCTGGCAGTCGTCAAACGTCCCGATGATTTCAATCGGGTAGATGTTGTCGCCGAGCGATGAAAATTGGTTGCGTTGGGCGTGGGAGAGTCCGCGCTCGGGATAGAGGACGAAGACTCTGACGCCGGGCACTTTGTGGAAGCCCGACGCGACCGCTCCGCCCGAGTCGCCCGAGGTTGCAATCAGAACGTTGACAATCTTGTCGGTCGGACGGGTGTAGTGGCTGATGATGCGGGCGAGGAATCGCGAACCGACGTCTTTAAATCCGAGTGTCGGGCCGTGGAAGAGTTCGAGTGCGTGGATCTCGGAGTCGAGCTTACGCAGAGGTATGTCAAATGTGAATGTGTCGAAAACAATCTGTTTCAACTCCGCCGGGTCGATGTCTTCGCCGAGGACGGTGGTGGCTACGATGTAGGCGATTTCGCCGATCGACATTTCACCTATATTATTGAAGAATGCACGGGGGATGACCGGGATGTGTTCGGGCATATACAGTCCGCCGTCGGGGGCGAGTCCGGTCATCACCGCTTCTTTGAACGAAGCGGGCGGGCATTGTCTGTTAGTGCTTAAAAATTGCATGATGTTATTGTCGGGGAATAGCGTCAAACAAATTTAGCTCATATTGAAGTGATTTGCAAAGGTCGTCCGTTAAATTAGACGAAAAGATTAGAAAATAATCCTTGCAAGCGAATCGCAGTTGGCGCGGACATAGTCGGTGAATCCGCGTTCGTAGTCGACGGCTGATTGCTTGCCGAGGTTCGACTCTATGTTGCTCATGCGTGAGCGGATGTCGAGCAGCCCGTCTTCGACCAAATCGTTGTCGTCGGCGTGCTCGATGAGCAGTCGGGCGTGTTCCTGCCCGAGATTGTAGGCTTTGCGGTCGGTGACGCGCGACGACACTTTTTCGGGTTGACGATTGTCGTCGTCGCTGCACGAACATGATTGAAGCGCCGTCGCTGTCGGCAGGAGAAGCAGAACTATGGCGACGGAAGTGACCGACAATTTCTTTTTAAGGGTGTCAGAGAACTGTGTCATATCGTTTCCGATTGGCTTTCGATGGCTGCCGAGGCTGCGTCGCGGACGTTCTCCATGAGCCATCGCGGGGTCGATGTGGCTCCGCAGATGCCGATGCTTTTCGCTCCGATGAGCCATTCGCTGCGGAAGTCCGACGGGCTGGAGACGAGGTGTGAGCGGCTGTTGATGCTCCGGCATTCGTTGTAGAGCACCTTTCCGTTGCTGCTTTTTGCGCCGGCTACGAATAGAATCACGTCGTGGCGATTGGCGAAGTCGCGAAGGTGGTCGACGCGGTTTGCCACCTGTCGGCAAATCGTGTCAAACGACTCGAATTTCACTCCCGGCGTCACTCGGCGGTTGATTTCGTCGACCATTGCTGCAAATCCGTTGAGCGACATCGTGGTTTGAGAATAGAGGGCAATGTCACGCGAAAAATCAATCCTCGAAAGTTGGTCGAGGTTTTCGACGACGATTGCTTCGCCGTTGGTCTGCCCGACGAGTCCGTTGACTTCGGCGTGACCGGCCTTGCCGTAGATGACAATCTGCGGACGGGGCGACGAGTTGTCGTAGGTCTGCTTGATGCGCTGTTGCAGTCGGAGCACGACGGGGCAGGTTGCGTCGATGATCTCGATGTTGCGTTCGCGGGCGAGCGAGTAGGTCGACGGCGGTTCGCCGTGGGCTCGCAGAAGTACTCTCGACGACGAGAGGCTGCGCAAATCTTCGTGGGTTATAGTCGAAAGTCCTTTGCGCTCCAAGCGTTCGACCTCGTCGCTGTTGTGGACGATGTCGCCGAGGCAGTAGAGCGGACGGTCACTGCGTTCGAGCTCTTCTTCCGCTTTCTTGATGGCTGTCACGACGCCGTGGCAGAATCCGGAGCGAGAGTCTATTTCTATTATTGGTAAATTTCGGTCCAAGGCTTTCGGTGGCTTGTGTAATATTAAAGGAGTGAAATTATTGCTTTATGATTGAATTGTAGAGGTTGAGCAACCATTCGTTTTGCTCGTCGATTGTCATAGCCGAGTTGTCGAGCTTGACGGCATCGTCGGCACACCGCAATGGGCTTTCGTCGCGAGTCATGTCGATATGGTCGCGCTCCATGACGTTGGCAAGGACATCGTCGTAGCTGACGGTGACACCCTTCTCGGAAAGTTCGCGGAAGCGGCGTTCGGCACGGCGTTCGGGGGTTGCGTTGCAGAACACTTTCATTTCGGCGTCGGGGAAGACGACTGTGCCGATGTCGCGACCGTCCATGACGATGCCTTTGCTCTCGCCCATCTCGCGTTGCATCTTGACGAGCGCGTGGCGGACGGCGGGAATGGTGGCTACGGGCGAAACGTGGCTCGACACTTCGAGCGAGCGGATTTCCGTCTCGACGATTTCTCCGTTGAGTGTGGTGAGCTGACCGTCGTTGCTGACCTTGAAGTCGATATGGATGTCGGGGAGAGCGTTTTGGAGCTCATCGGCTTTCACCGAACCGTCGGGGTTGATGAGGTCGTGGCGCATGGCGAAGAGCGTGACGGCGCGATACATTGCGCCCGAGTCGATGTAGCGGTAGCCGATTGTTTTTGCAAGGCGGCGAGCCATGGTGCTTTTGCCCGACGATGAAAAACCGTCGATGGCTATGATTATTTTATCGGAATTCATATAGCTTGGTTGAAATATTTAGCATGATTGTCGACGCGCCGTTGTGGGGCTGGGCGAGAGCCACACCGATGCCGAAGTTTTTGGCAGTGATGCCTGCACACGCCGAGAAACCTGAAAGGAGGCTGCGCTTGTAGGTCGACATGTCGGTGCGCGTCTTGTAGTTGTAGCCGATGCCGATGTGGAATTTCTCGCTGGGGACGAAGTCGGCGGCAAACACGAGGTGGCGCATGAGGTTTGAGCCGAAACTGTCTTTGATGGCCGGCGAACTGTTTGTCGTCCCGTCGCCATTGTCATAGAATGGCAGATGCCATTTGGTCAGATTCCACGCCGTGATCGACCATGTGATAGGCAGTGAGCCGAGCGGCTTGGAGATTCCGACTCGGATGTCGATCGGCAGGCGGTCGTAAGCCTCGTCAAATCGCTTGATCTGTCCGCCGAGGTTGGCGACGACGACCGAAAACGATGTGTTGCTCTCGGGATTGAAATAGTTGATGCCGAGGTCTGTTGCAAGCGCGAGCGCGGTGTATGAATCGTAGCTTGAATAGATAAACTTGACCGTCGCGCCGCCGCGCCAGCGATCGCTGATGTCGCGAGCGTATGTCCCGCTGAAAACCATGTCTTTGGGCGAGAAATCTCCAGTCAGAATGCCGTTGATGTCCGCGCCTTTGATTGTCCCGTAGCCGAAATATTGAATCCCGGCAGCCCATGCACTGTGGTCGTCGGCACGATTCCCGAACTTGATGCCTGCAAAATCGCTCTCGCCGATGTAACGCATGTAATTCACGCCGAGCTGCATCTCGATTTCCGGCCCGAGAAGACCGGGATTTTGGTCGATGCTGTTGATGTCGTCCTCGATAGCGGTGATATTGATGCCGCCGAGGCCGTAGGCGAGGGTAGAAGTCGGGATATTCAGGAAATTGTAGGCCGTCGGAGAGTCTTGACCCCATGCGGCAGTGATGCTTCCGGTCAGCAAAGCTGCCGAAACGAGCATGGAGCGGACATGGCTGTTGATGTGGCGGAGTGTTGACATAGTTGTTTGTACTTCTTATATAAAACGATTGAAATCGATGATTATTATATTGCAATCGGAATCATTCCGACGGATTTTAGTCGTCATCGGGCATTGAAAAGACTCTGCAAGGGGTTGAAACAACGAATTTTCGGGTTGCCAAAAACAATTGGCAGGCAACGAGTGTTTCAATTTTACACTTACTTTAACTTATCTTTTTGCGTAAAAATAGGGTTTTGACGAGTTTTGTTTTGATTTCTAAAAGATTTTGCCTACCTTTGCGCAGTTTTTTCAACCAATATTGTTGTGGGAAAATTTTCTGAATTTCGCCTCCCATTGAAAAACATTCCCGAAGGAGTACGCGAGTTTGAATATCATTTGGACAAGCAGTTTTTCGTGGATATGGAGAGTGCAGACATACACGATGCCGATCTGACGGTCAAACTGACGGTGACTCACAAGCACGATATTTACGATCTTGCTTTTAGTGTTGCCGGCAATGTTACGCTATTGTGTGACAGATGTCTCGACGATCTGATTCAGCCGATTGACGCAACCTATGAAATTGCCGTCAAGTATGGCGACGACTATTCGGAGACCGACGAACTTCTCGTCATCCCCGAAAGCGAGAATTGGCTCAACGTATCGTATATGATTTTCGACACCGCATCGCTTGCCATCCCGGTCAAGCACGTCCATCCGCTCGGCAAATGCAACAAGGCGATGAGCGCATTGCTTCGCAAACACCGTGCGACCAAGATCGACGACGATGATATGGAGCTCGCCGACTCTCTGATGGATGAAATGGACGAGATGGAGACCGCACCCGACGAAGTCGAAACGTCGCAACAACCGACCGATTCGCGTTGGGATGCGTTGAAAAAGCTCGCCGACAACAAATCTGACGAATAAAAAGAGACAATAAAAATATATTCATCATCAAGCAAAACAAAAAATAATAATAAATCATGGCACATCCTAAACGAAAACAATCAAAGACTCGTACAGCAAAGCGTCGTACTCATGACAAGGCTGTAGTTCCCACCCTCGCCCTCTGCCCCAACTGTGGCTCATGGCATCTCTATCACACTGTTTGCGGCGAATGCGGTTTCTATCGCGGACGCATCGCAATCGAAAAGACTGCTGCTGTCTAAGGCGTCGGCGGACCGACAAGTAAGAATCTCGCGCGGCTCCGGCAGACTTGCGGGATGAAATCATTGAACGGAGCGTTCAACCTGACCATCTCGCAGAGTCCGTCAGATTCGCGTGTGGTCTTATATACATAGGTGAACTCTCCGCCTAATTAAACTCAGAATTTTTATGCTTCATGCACGAATTTCAGGACTCGCCTCTTATGCTCCTGACGATATTCTCGACAACGAAATGCTGTCGAAGATGGTCGACACCAACGACGAGTGGATCACCACTCGCGTAGGCATCAAAGAGCGTCGAATCCTTCGCGAACCCGGAGCGGGTTCGTCGTATCTCGGTGCGAAGGCGGTCGAGAAACTTCTCGAACGCACCGGCACCAAGCCTGATGAAGTCGATTTGCTCATCTGCGCTACTTGCAACCCCGATTTCCGTTTCCCTTCTACCGGCTCGATTATTGCTCACAAGCTCGGTATGAAAAACGCTTATTCCTACGATCTTCAAGCCGCATGTGCCGGCTTCCTCGTAGCATTGCAGAGCGGTGCGGCATATATCCGTTCGGGGATGTATAAAAAAGTGGTAGTCGTATCTGCTGAAAAGATGTCGTCGATGACAAACTATCAGGATCGCACGACTTGTCCGCTTTTTGGCGACGCAGCCGGCGCAATGCTTCTCGAACCGACTGAGGAAAAAGTAGGTGTTATTGACGGCGTTTTCCACGTCGACGGCGACGGTTTGGAGCATCTTTGGATGCCCGCAGGCGGCTCGGTGCTCCCTGCATCTCACGAGACTGTCGACGCTCAGCAACACTATGTGATTCAAGACGGTCGCTACGTCTACAAGCACGCCGTGACCGACATGCTCGAATCGACACTTGACGTGATGAAGCGCAATGACCTCACGGTCGACAACATCGACTGGTTTGTGTCTCATCAGGCAAACCTTCGAATCATCGAAGCCGTCGGCTCGCGTCTCGGCATTGACGAAAAGAAAGTTCTCGTCAACATCGAGAAGTTTGGCAACACATCGGCTGCTTCAATTCCCCTCTGTCTTGACCAATATCAAGACCGCTTGAAGAAGGGCGACCGTATCGTCCTCACGGCGTTTGGTGCCGGCTTCACATGGGGTGCGATGTATATCGTATGGGATATTTAAGTCAGTTGCATGACTTTATGGAATTTTAAACGGAAATAGCATCTGTTAAGGTGCTATTTTTGTTTATTTCTCAACAGCGAATCTCTTATCCAAACAACAATTTTTTTCACCAAATCGGAAATCAGCGATATGGAACACAAAGCAGGTTTTGTCAATATCGTCGGAAACCCCAACGTCGGGAAATCGACTCTGATGAACTATCTCGTCGGCGAACGAATCAGTATCATCACTTCAAAGGCGCAGACCACACGCCATCGCATCATGGGTATTGTCAATGCGCCCGACTATCAAATCGTCTTCTCCGATACCCCCGGAGTGCTTCAACCGAAATACAAACTTCAAGAGAGTATGTTGAATTTCAGCGAAGGCGCATTGGTCGACGCCGACATTCTCATCTACGTCACCGATGTGGTTGAAGACCCGTCGAAAAACTCCGATTTTCTTGAAAAAGTTGCGAAAGAAAAGACGATTCCCGTACTTCTTGTCATCAACAAAATCGATCTCATCAAAGAGCAGTCACAGCTCGAAGAATTGATGGACCGTTGGCAGAAGACACTCCCCACAGCCGAAATCTACCCGATTTCAGCAAAAGAAAAATTCAATGTCGACAATCTTCTCAAACACATAGTCGACCTGCTCCCCGTCTCGCCCCCCTATTTCGGCAAAGACGCGCTGACCGACAAGCCTGCCCGCTTCTTTGTCACCGAAATCATCCGCGAGAAAATCCTCACGCTCTACGACAAAGAGATTCCCTACTCGGTCGAAGTGCTCGTCGAAAAATTTGAGGAAAAAGAAAAGTCTATCCACATCATGGCGGTCATCTATGTCGAACGCGACTCGCAAAAGGGCATCATCATCGGTCATCGTGGCGCAATGATTAAGAAAGTCGGCATGGAAGCGCGCAAAGACATCGAAGCATTTTTCCAAAAAAATATATTCCTTGAAATGTTTGTCAAAGTCGAACCCGATTGGCGCAACCGCGAAAACAAACTCCGCTCGTTCGGCTACATCGAATCCTGACCCCGCAACGACAAACGCCCCCCTCGCCCGGGAATCCTTAAAGCTAACATCATCCACACACACATACGCAAATATAGAAGATATATATATGTTAAGTCAATCAAAGAGAGAGAAAATCATCGCGTTGATTCAGCGTGAGGTCGTGCCGGCGATCGGCTGTACGGAACCGATTGCCGTGGCTCTTTGTGTTGCCAAGGCCACTGAACTGCTTGGCTGTCAGCCGACGCGTATTGAAGCCGCATTGAGCAGCAATATGTTGAAAAACGCCATGGGAGTCGGCATCCCCGGCACCGGCATGATCGGCTTGCCCATCGCGATGGCACTCGGAGCGATAGCCGGAAAGTCGGAATACGGGCTTGAAGTGCTCAAAGATGTCACTCCTGCAACCGTCGAACTTGGCAAACGCTACATCTCCGAAGGCCGCATCTCGATTTCCCACGACGAGAAAGCCCCCTCGAAACTCCATATCGACGTCACCGTTGCCGACGACAATGGCAACACCGTTCGAGCCGTCATCTCGTGTGAACACACCCACTTCATCCTCCTCCAAAAAAATGGCGAAACGCTCATGAGCGACAGCGGCTCAGCCGACACAGTCGCTGAAACCGACGCCGACGAAAAGCTCGACCTCGCGACCGTCTATGAATTTGCTCTCGAAACGCCGGTCGACGAAATCTCGTTCATCATGGAAGCCAAGCGTCTGAACCTTGCAGCCGCCGAGACCGCACTTGCGGGCGACTACGGCCACTCGCTCGGCGCAACGATTCGTCGCTACGGCATGAAATACTACGGCGACACCCCCGTCGAACACATGATTTCATACACCTCTGCCGCTTGCGACGCACGCATGGGAGGAGCACCCGTAGCCGTGATGTCAAACTCAGGTAGCGGAAATCAGGGCATCACGGCGACAATGCCCGTGGTCAGCTTCGCCGCCGACATGGAAGCAGGCGAGGAACAGACCATTCGCGCCCTCATCCTCAGCCACTTGACGAGCATCTACATCAAGCAAAGCCTCGGACGCCTGTCAGCCCTTTGCGGATGTGTCGTTGCATCGACCGGAGCATCTGCGGCGATAACCTACCTCATGGGAGGCGGATTCGAGCAAGTCAGCGCAGCGGTCAAGAACATGGTGGCCAACATCACCGGCATGATTTGCGACGGAGCCAAACCCTCGTGTGCAATGAAAATCTCCTCGGGAGTCTCGACGGCAATGATGTCGGCAATGCTTGCGATGAACGGCAAATGTGTCACCTCGACCGAAGGCATAATCAGCGACGATGTCGACGCAACCATTCGCAACCTGACCATGATCGGTCGAGACGCAATGAACGAAACCGACCGCTTGGTGCTCCGCATCATGACGTCGAAATAACCCCTCTCTCACCCATCTTGCGGATGTATCAGCCGACGCTGATACATCCGTCACACCTTATTCGTAATCCCCCGCCGCGCCACTGATATATTATTTAGATCACTTTTTAAGGATTCAAAAATATATAAACGAGTTGTTGAATTGTTGGCAAAAAAAGCCGTTGGTTTGACTCGTGAAGAAATAATGGATTCTTTAAAATTGAATCCGGGAGGAAAATTAACGGAAGTTATTCAAAATTTGATAACATGTGATTTCATTAGGGAATATAGAGCGTTTGGTAAAAAGCAGCGAGACAAACTATTTCAACTGACTGATTTATTCACGTTGTTTTATCTGAAACAAGTAAAAGATAATAATGAAGGTGAAGATTATTGGAAAACAAGTATTGATTCTCCTGCTCATCGGGCGTGGAGTGGCTATGCTTTTGAGCAAGTTTGTCTTCATCATATTCCTCAGATAAAGTCTGCGTTAGGTATATTGGGCGTTCAATCGTCTGTATCTTCATGGATTGGAGAAAAGGATGGAAAGAGGGGCTGGCAAATAGATTTGTTGATTGATCGACGTGATCAGGTGATAAATCTGTGTGAGATGAAATATTCAATTAATCCGTATGATATAACTTCCGCTTATTTGACACATTTGAATGAACGGGCAGAGCAATTTAGGGAGGATACTAAGACGAAAAAAGCTATTCATCTGACATTTGTTACAGTTTGTGGAGTTAAACATAATGAGCAATGGAGCATGATTCAAAATGAAATCACGGCTGATGACTTGTTTAAATATATTAATTGGATTGAATTTAATAACTAAATCATTCTATGGCAGACAACTATCTTGAAAAGCGGATGGAAGACTATCGAGCCGGGCGGCTTGCACCTAAATCGCGAGTCGTCGTCCACGCGGCGGCGAAGCGCAACCCCGGCGACTTTGTGGTTGAATTTCCCCCAATGCGCATCCTCGTGATAGGCGGCGCGTTGCCCCTCGTCACAGCGTTGGTCAAAAAATTCCGGAAGATAGACAGTCAGGTAGCCCTATGCCATGTCGACACGCACACGCTGACCCCGCTTGCGCAGAAAGAAGGCTGCCGTTACTACCCCTTTGACCCGACCGACGAAACCAAACGCAGCCGGGTCGTCGACGACCTGTCTGCGCGATGGGGTGGGGTAGACGTCGTAATCGACCTCATAGCCGTCACGGTCTTCGGAAGCGACATCGCCGAGGAGCGCATTGATGACGTAGCCTCACTGCTCACCCTCCACAGCCATCCGCGGTTCTCCTTCGTCGGCGCGACGGAAATCGAACTGTGACAATCGGTCGAATCGTCGAGCCAACAGCCGCAGATTCGGTAGATTCACGGATTTTAGTTAACTTTGCATCGGCTAAGAGGCTTTGCGGCTGAAAAACCGCCGAAAATCCCGCCTTTTTGCCCAAAATAAAGTAAATTACCAACGAATAAATCAACATCATCATAGATATATGGCACTTCAATGTGGTATAGTCGGACTTCCCAACGTCGGCAAGTCGACGCTTTTCAATTGCCTTTCCAACGCGAAAGCGCAGTCTGCCAACTTCCCCTTCTGCACAATCGAACCCAACGTCGGAGTCATCACCGTCCCCGACGCTCGACTGAATAAACTCGTCGATATGTGTCAGCCTCGCAGCGTCGTCCCCGCGACCGTTGAGATTGTCGACATCGCCGGACTCGTCCAAGGCGCAAGCAAGGGCGAAGGTCTCGGCAACAAATTCCTTGCAAACATCCGCGAGACAGACGCGATTCTCCACGTGCTCCGTTGCTTCGACGACGACAACGTGACCCACGTTCACAACACCGTCGACCCCGTCCGCGACAAGGAAATTATTGACTACGAACTCCAACTCAAAGACCTCGAAACCATCGAAAGCCGCATGGCAAAGACACAGAAGCAAGCGCAGACCGGTGGCGACAAGGTTGCAAAGTTGCAATACGAAGTCTTGAAGAAATTCCACGACGCGCTTGTGCAGGGCAAACCCGCCCGCACCGTCGAACTTGAAACCGTCGACGAGCAAAAATTTGCCCACGACCTCTTCCTGCTGACCAACAAGCCCGTCATGTACGTCTGCAACGTCGACGAAGGCTCGGCAATCAGCGGCAACAAATATGTCGAAGCCGTCCGCGAAGCAATCAAAGATGAAGATGCCCAACTTCTCATCGTAGCCGCACAGACCGAAAGCGAAATTGCCGAACTCGACACCTTTGAAGAGCGTCAGGAATTTCTCGCCGAAATCGGATTGGAAGAATCGGGCGTAGCGCGTCTGATTCGCGCCGCATACGCTCTGCTCAATCTCCAAACATTCTTCACTGCCGGCTCCGACGAAGTCCGCGCATGGACATTCATGCGAGGCAGCAAAGCCCCGCAGTGTGCAGGCGTAATCCACACCGACTTTGAAAAAGGCTTCATCCGCGCCGAAGTCATCAAGTATGACGACTACGTCACCCTCGGCAGCGAAAGCGCAGTCCGCGACGCCGGCAAGATGGCAATCGAGGGCAAAAACTACGTCGTTGAGGACGGCGACATCATGCACTTCCTCTTCAACGTCTGATTTCCTGCTTGTCTCGCGCACACTGACGGCGAGACCTTAACAATAAAAATCAAGACACAACCACAATATTCAAGTCGGGGCGGCGGGTCGCATCGGATTCTGAATCCGAGACGCAGACGTTTGCCCCGACTTTTTTTTCACACACTCTCTCTATATATATTAATATATAGTAGTAACAAACCCATCTCCCCCCCTCTCACACACATATACCCCCCGACCATGAAAGCAATAATCCTCTCCGTGGCAGCCGCCGCAGCCATCTCGTTAGGCGGATATGCATCCGCCAGCCCCTTGCAGCTTCGCTACGACCGTCCGGCAGAATTTTTTGAAGAAGCCCTCGTTGTCGGCAACGGCAACATCGGCGCGATTCTCTATGGAGGCATCGACCGCGAGCGAATCTCGCTCAACGACATCACCCTATGGACAGGCGAACCCGAAACCGCCGTCACCACCCCCGACGCCTTCAAAGCCATACCCGAAATCCGTGCCGCCCTCGACCGCGAAGACTATCGTGCCGCCGACTCGCTCCAACGCAAAGTGCAGGGACATTACAGTGAAAACTATCAGCCACTCGGCGAACTCTCCATATCCTTCAAATCCCTCACCGCCGCCACCCCCGTCGACTACGTTCGGACGCTTGACATCGCCGACGCCATTGCATCGCGCCGATTCCTGACAGCGCTCGGCGGCGAAATGTCGAGCCGATGCTTTGCGTCAGCCCCCGACTCCGTCATCGTCTACTCGATAAAAAGCGAAAAACCGCTGACCGCAGAGCTCCGTCTCGATTCGCAGCTCCCCCATGAAGCAACCGCAACGCCCGACGGCAAAATCCGCTCGCTCGGCTACGCTGCCTACCTCTCCCTGCCCGGCTACACATCGTTTGACGAAAAATTGAAATACTCCCCCGACCGCGGCACCCGTTTCTGCACAATTGTTAAAACCCTCTCGACCGACGGCAAAATCACGGCTAACCCCGACGGCTCCCTAACCTTGACCGACGTGACCGACGCGACATTGCTCGTCACGAACGTCACCAGCTTCAACGGCTTCGACCGAAACCCCGCCACCGAAGGGCGCGACTACGTCAATCTTGCCGAGCGTCGAATCCGTCAGGCAGAAGCCAAAGGTATAGAGCAATTGACCGCCGACCACCTCGCAGACTATCACCGACTCTTCAACCGCGTCAGCCTTGACCTCGGCACAACCCCCGACTCGGTAGCCGCTCTCCCCACCGATGTCCAACTGAAACGCTACACCGACCACCGCGAAGTCAACCCCGACTTGGAAGAACTCTACTTCCAATACGGTCGTTACCTCTTGATTTCGTGTGCCCGCACCCACGGAGTCCCCGCCAATCTCCAAGGACTGTGGAACGAATACATTCTTCCGCCGTGGAGCAGCAACTACACCACCAATATTAATGTCGAGGAAAACTATTGGCCCGCCGAAGTCACCGGACTTGGCGAACTCCATGCCATCTCGTTCATGCCATGGGTAGCCAACCTCTCGAAAGGCGGAGCGGCAACAGCTCGCCACTACTACGGAGTCGACCGCGGATGGTGTCTCGGACACAACTCCGACATTTGGGCGATGACCAATCCCGTCGGACTCAACTCCGGCGACCCGACATGGGCAAACTGGAACATGGGCGGAGCATGGGTTGCAAGCCACATCTGGGAACACTACCTATTCACCCTCGACACCGAATTTCTCAAAGAATACTACCCCGTGCTCAAAGGCGCGGCAGAATTTTGCCTCGGTTGGCTGACGGAGAAAGACGGCAGCCTGCTCACCTCCCCCTCCACTTCCCCCGAAAATCAATATCTCACCCCCTCGGGCTACGTCGGAGCAACGCTCTATGGCGGAGCAGCCGACCTCGCCATGATTCGCCAATGTCTCGCCGACGCTCGTGATGCCGCCGCAACCCTCGGAGTCGACAGTGACTTCCGGACCGAGGTCGCCGACGTGATGACCCGACTCTTGCCCTACCGCATCGGCTCAAACGGCAACCTCCAAGAATGGTATTTCGACTGGGCAGACAAAGACCCGCAACATCGTCACCAATCACATCTCTACGGACTCTTCCCCGGGCGCCACATCTCCGTCGACACCCATCCGGAACTCTCGCGTGCGGCTGCGCGTACCTTATATATAAAGGGCGACAACACCACCGGGTGGAGCACCGGTTGGCGCGTCAACCTCCTCGCCCGACTCCGCGACAGCGATGGAGCCTATCGAATGTATCGCCGATTGTTGAAATATGTCAGCCCCGACAACTACAAGGGCCCCGACAAACGCTCGGGAGGCGGAACGTATCCCAACCTCTTGGATGCTCATGCTCCATTCCAGATCGACGGCAACTTTGGCGGAACAGCCGGCGTAGCCGAAATGTTAGTGCAATCGACAGCGACAACCATCCGTATCCTCCCCTCCTTACCCAAAGCGTGGGCAGATGGAAAAGTTAAAGGACTTCGGGCGCGTGGAGGCTTCTCGGTCGATATCGAATGGCACGATGGAAAAATTTCATCCCTCTCCATATTCTCCGAAAAGGGTGGGGCAACCAAAATCTTGCTCCCGGATGGAAAATCGTTTGACATCGTTTTGAAGCCCGAAAAGACCCTAAGACTGCTCTAATTTTGTTTACAATTGTGAAAATCGTGCGTTTTCTGTTAAAATTCAGTTAAAATACTCATGATAATTTGGAGGGAATGAGAAAAGTGCCTACCTTTGCACTCGCTTTTGAGAAGCAAGCCTCGCAGCGGCGAGCGCGGAACGAGTGAAATGCTGAAAAGAAGATTTTTACGCCGAAAGGCTTAAAAGTTAACGAAAGTTAAAATCTCGAAAATATTTGCGAGAAACAATAAAAGGTTGTAACTTTGCAAAGTTTTCCGCCAAGCGCAGCAAAAGAGCTGCCGACTGAAAGCAAAACGAAAAGAGTACATTGAAAGATTTACAATAGACATTGAAAGTAGTACAAGAGTCAAAATTTTAAAAGATTGACTCCGTCAATAATCTACCGACAATCACAATAACAACGGACATTTCTGAGTAAAACAAACGGAACGTTCTCTTGTTGGTATTTCTGTGAAAGTAACAATAAAGAAACAACAATAGTTATCTTTAAAACTTACTTTTGCTCTATTATAAAATAGAAGAAAAGAAATAAAGATAAATAACAACGAAGAGTTTGATCCTGGCTCAGGATGAACGCTAGCGACAGGCTTAACACATGCAAGTCGAGGGGCAGCGGGGAAGTAGCAATACTTCTGCCGGCGACCGGCGCACGGGTGAGTAACACGTATGTAACCTGCCCGTAGCAGGGGGATAAGCGGAAGAAATTCCGTCTAATACCGCGTAATAACTTTCCGAGGCATCTCGGGAGGTTTAAAGGAGCAATCCGGCTACGGATGGACATGCGTCGCATTAGCTAGTTGGCGGGGTAACGGCCCACCAAGGCGACGATGCGTAGGGGTT
>CAZCCI010000018.1:0-43833 GCA_964497255.1 uncultured Staphylococcus sp. | reverse complement strand
CAAAGCCACCCGCCTCGGCTGGACAGCTTCGACTCCGCTCGCCGAAGGCATCCGCCTCGCCTACGCCGACTTCCTCTCCAATCCCATGCGTGCCGAACGCTAACCCCCTCACTTGGAAACATCGATCTCACAATACAAGATACATATCACTACCTCAACAATATGGAGGTAAACACATTCGACGATGTTTATAAAAGCAAGCCAAATTTGGAAAGAATGCGTCCAATTTTGGCTTGCTTCGCTATTTTTTCTAATTAGCAAAGTATTAACGAAAAAGACAGCAAGGGTCAAATTTATTCCATTTATACGTTTATCCTTAGATACAACAAAAAATGCATAAATTTTGCATCTTTTTATTCTAAGTTTTGCTCATATTGCGAAAAAATATTAATTTTGTCTTGCGTAAGTGTAAACGGCGCGTTGTTTTTTACTGTTTTTACATATATCATCACAAATTTCATTAACTCCAAACTAACGGCATCCGCCATTAAACGGAGTCCGAATCAATTGATTATGCGACATTTGAGTATCACCAAAATTATTGCAGCTTTCATCCTAATTGTTGCTGCCGCCTCTTGTTCGACCCCTAAAAACGTTACCTACTTTCAAGACTTAAAAAACGAAAACACCTACAAAGGTTATCAGCAGACAATCACTATCAAACCTGCCGATAAACTCTCTATTCTTGTTCACTCACGCGACCAACAGCTTGTTGACCTCTTTAACCTTCCGTACACACCTCGTCTTCTCGGCTCCGGCACAAGCTCATATCGCGGTCAGAGCCAAGGTATCAGCACTTACACCGTTTCGCCCGAAGGAGATATTGAGTTCCCGCTTCTCGGCAAAGTTAACGTAGCAGGCATGACCCGACTTGAAGTTGCCAATCTTATCACAAAAATGTTAGTATCCAAGGACTACGTTCGTGACCCGGTCGTGACAGTCGAACTCACCAACGGCATCGTATCGGTACTCGGCGAAGTCACTCGCCCCGGCTCATTTACAATCGACCGTGACGACATGACAATCCTCGATGCTCTCGGACTTGCTGGCGACCTCACAATCTACGGTCGTCGCGAAGACATCAAAGTCGTTCGTTCATTCGGCGAAAAGCAAGAGACATATATCGTCAGCCTTCTTGATGCCGAGCAGCTCCGAAACTCACCCGCCTACTACATCCAGCAAAACGACGTTATCTACGTCGACCCCAATGACACACGCATCCGTCAGAGCACAGCTTACGGCAACACCGTTCTGACGCCGTCGTTCTATATCTCGGTTGCATCGTTGGCTACAACCATCACTGCACTCATCATCAAATAAACAATCGAACGACACAATACACATTAATTATAAGATTATTAACCTCAACTGAAACAACCGTCTCGACTCAAAGAGACTATCTCTCAGATAAAAAACGATGACACAAAATCCCAATCAACCTGTCGACGAACGTAACCAATATCAGGTTATGCCGACTCAACAAATCGCCGTGCAGCAAAACGTGCAAGACGAAGAAGACACATTCAATATCCAAGACTTCCTATTCCTCTGTCTTGCTCGTTGGAGATGGTTTGTTGCATCAGTCATCATCTGCCTCGGAATCGGTGCGCTCTACGTTCTCAGCACCCCGAAAACCTACACACGGACGGCAGCCGTAATGATTAAAGATGACAAAGATGCAGCTAAACAAAGTGTTGCAAACGCTCTCAGCGACATAGGCATGTTTCAAAGCTCATCGAGCGTCAACAATGAAATTCTCGCATTTGAATCTCCAGCTCTCATCGGCGAAGTCATCGTTCGCCTCGGACTCCAAACCGACTACTCTTATCGCAAGACACTCCGTAAAGAGACACTCTATGGCGACTCAGTGCCCCTCGAAGTAAACTTCATCGACGTTCCCTTGTCGGAATCTGCCGCAATGACTGTCAAAATCATTGGTAAAGGCAAAGTCGAACTATCCGATATGAAACTCGGTCTCGAAGAATTTGAAACCGAACCCGTTATCGTCAATATCGGCGACACCGTCAAAACCGATCTCGGCAATGTAGCCGTCAACTACGGCCCCAACTACTCTGCCGACTTCGACAACCCGATTAAGGTCAACCGTTACAGCCTCCCCAACGCAATCGAAGCCTATAAAGAAAAAATTGCGGCAAGCCTTGCCGACGACAAAGCCTCAGTCATCGACTTCTCGTTTAAAGACGTGAATATCAAGCGTGCCGACGACTTCCTCAACACCCTCATCGACATCTACAACGAAAAGTGGGTCGACGACAAAGCTCAGCAAGCCAAAAAGACATCGGAATTCATTGCCGAACGTCTTCAAGTGATCGAACATGAACTCGGCAACGTCGACAGCGACATCGCCGACTACAAAGGTGCAAACCTCATGCCCGACGTTGAAGCCGTTTCCAAGATGTATCTTGAAAATTCTAACGAAAACACCCGTTTGCAACTCGAAGTTTCGACTCAAATTGCAATCACCAAATACCTCCTCGACTACACCAAGAATCCTGCCGAACACGGACAGCTCCTCCCCGCAAATTCAGGCATCGACAACCGCGGTATCGAGACTCAGATTCAAGAATACAACACAATCCAGCTCGAACGCAACAAACTTGCAAGCACGACCGGTGAAAACAACCCGATCATGCAGGACTACGACAAGAGTCTGCGCAGTATGCGCAATGCGCTCATTCAATCGCTTGCAAATCAAGAGCGCACATTGCAGACTCAACTCAACTCGCTCATCCGCGACGACCGTGCCACCAATCGCAAGATTGCGTCATCTCCGTCGCAAGCCAAATATCTTCTCTCTGTCGAACGTCAGCAGAAAGTAAAAGAAGCTCTCTATCTCTACCTTCTTCAAAAACGAGAAGAAAACGAGTTGACCCTTGCTTTCACCCCGTTCAACACTCGCGTGATCACTCCTCCGATGGGTTCTGATCGCCCGACCGCGCCGATTTCGCGCAACATTCTTCTTATCAGCATCGTTGTAGGTCTCATCCTTCCGGCTCTCGTCCTCTTCCTCAGCGAAAGTCTTGACAACCGCTTGCGCAATCGCTCGGATCTTGAAGGAGTCAAAACCCCTCTCATCGGCGAAATCCCAGAAGCATCCGACAACACTATGTCGTTGCGTATGCGTTCATTCCGTCGCCGCTGGAGAGAGCTTACAGGCAAAAATTCAAAGATGGAAGAAGCTCCGCAACTCCTCGTCCACGAACACGGCAAGAGCATCGTCAACGAAGCCTTCCGTATGGTGCGCTCCAACCTTGAATTTTCGACTCGTAACGGTCGCAACCGCGTAATGATGGTAACTTCATTCAACCCCGGTTCGGGTAAATCATTCATCTCTCTCAACCTTGCCGCCACTCTTGCCCTCAAAGACAAGACTCGCAAAGTCCTCATCATCGACCTCGACTTGCGTCGCGCATCGGTTTCGCGTGTACTTCCCAACCACTCTCGCGGTATCGCCGACTACCTTTCTGAAGCTACTGACAATTGCGATCAATACATCCAAGAGACGGATTGCAAGGGACTCTATCTCCTCCCTGTCGGCTCGATTCCTCCGAACCCCGCCGAGCTTCTCTACTCAGATCGCTTGAAAAACCTCATCGAGAAATACCGTCAGGAATATGACTACATCTTCTTAGACTGTCCACCGGCTGAAATCGTGGCTGACGCATCGATTATCACTCCGCTCGCCGACATGACAATCTTCATCATCCGCGCCGGACTTCTCGATCGTCGCATGATTCCGGAAATCGACCGCATCTACGATTCGCATCGCTACAAAAACTTCATGCTTATCCTCAACGGCACGATTTCAGCAACGACACCCTATCGTCGCTACGCATACTACAACAGTTACTATTCGTCGCGCAAAGACAAAGGATAACACAATTGCTATAAGTTTAGGCTGTCAGAGTTTTTCTGACAGCCTAAACTATAAACAGCCATATCGACTCAGTCGGCTTTACCCGAATATTAATCGGAAAAGTCATAAAAAGAGACCTGAAAAGCGGTATTTCCGAAAAGTACTTGGAATTACCGCTTTTTATTTCTACCTTTGCAGTCGAAAATAAAAGTGGACAAATTTGGCTGCTTGCAACCACTTCAAAAAATGCTAAAACTGCACCCCCATCCGCACCCGCCGACTCGCAACACAGCAGCGAGAGCAATCGTCGGGGCGCGAGAGCAGAGGGCATAGAAAAAAACAAAGCCCCCTCCTCTGTCTATTCTGAGGATTTAGACTTTTGAGATTCATATATGTGTGTCACAGACATCCGAGAGGACGACAGACACCGGAATGAAGAAATGTTGAAGCAGGCAGCGCACATCAATCCACGCATTTTCACGCCGACTTCGACATTTTATTTTTATATCTACATATATACTCAGAACAGCAATGAGAACATATCTCTTCACCTCCGAATCAGTTTCCGAAGGACATCCCGACAAAGTCGCCGACCAGATTTCCGACGCTATACTCGACGAATTTCTCGCCCGCGACCCGAAATCGAAAGTAGCTTGCGAAACGCTCGTCACCACCGGTCAGGTTGTGATTGCCGGCGAGGTCAAAAGCGAAGCATATATCGACCTCATGGACGTCACTCGCGACGTCATCCGCAACATCGGCTACAACCGTAGTGCACTCAAATTTGACGGCGAAGCTTGTGGCGTGTTTTCCGCGCTCCACGAACAGAGTGCCGACATCAATCGCGGTGTCGAACGCAGCGAACTCGAAGCACAAGGTGCCGGCGACCAAGGTATGATGTTTGGCTACGCTTGCAATGAAACGCCCAACTATATGCCGCTGACAATCGACTTGTCACACCGCCTGCTTGAAGAACTCGCCGAAATCCGTCGCGAAGAAAAAGAGATGACCCACGAAAAACGCGGACGCATCTACACATATCTCCGCCCCGACTCCAAGAGCCAAGTGACAGTCGAATATGACGAAAACAATCGTCCGCTCCGCGTCGACACTATTGTCATCTCGACCCAACATGATGAGTTCATACTCCCCACTGACGACACTAACGAAGCACAACTTGCTGCCGACCGTGCTATGCAACAACGCATCACTGACGACGTACGCAACATACTCATCCCGCGCGTCAAAGCTAAGCTCCGTCCGGAATATGCCGCTATGATCGGCGACGACGTAAAACTTCTTGTCAACCCGACCGGAAAATTTGTTATCGGTGGACCTCACGGCGACACAGGTCTTACAGGTCGTAAAATCATCGTCGATACCTACGGCGGTCATGGCGCTCACGGCGGCGGAGCATTCTCGGGCAAAGATCCCTCAAAAGTCGACCGCTCGGCAGCCTACGCCGCTCGCCACATTGCCAAAAACCTCGTTGCTGCCGGCGTTGCAGACCGTGTGCTCGTTCAAGTAGCTTACGCTATCGGCGAAGCACGTCCCGTCAGCCTCTGCATCAACACCTACGGTTCTGCAAAAGTCGGTCTATCCGACTCTGAAATTGCAGCGAAAGTCAACGAAATGCCTTGTTTCGATATGACTCCTTACGCTATCGAAAAGCGTCTTGCTCTCCGCAACCCCATCTATCGCGAGACTGCAAGCTACGGTCACATGGGGCGCGAACCGCAAGTTATCACCAAGGAATTCCACTCGAAATACGAACCCTCGTTCACCCGCACTGTCGAGTTATTTACATGGGAAAAGCTCGATGCCGTTGACGCTGTCAAAGAAGCATTCGGCTTGAAATAAAAGCCCCCTACTCTGCAACATAAAAACAACGGAAGCAATAAATGGTCATCTGCCATTTATTGCTTCCGTTGTTTTTATTTCATTAATCAGTCTGAATAAGAATCTTTCGACTGACAGAATGTCGATTATTTGCTTTCGGGTACGGGTATTTTTTCGACACGACGTTCATGGCGACCGCCATCGAATGGTGTTTCAAGGAATTTTTCGACAATCTGGATGGCTGTCACATTGTCAATGAAACGTGCGGGAAGCACGAGCACGTTGGCATTATTGTGGCGACGTGCAAGCTCGGCAAGTTCAACATTCCAGCAAAGTGCAGCGCGGATTCCCTGATGCTTATTGAGCGTCATGCCGATACCGTTGCCCGAGCCACAAAGTGCAATGCCGGGATAAACTTCGCCGTCCTCGACTGCAAACGCACAAGGATGAGCAAAATCAGCATAGTCACAACTGTCAGCCGAAAATGTGCCAAAATCTTTGTATTTGATGTTCATCGACTCGAAGTAGCCTTCAAGCACCATCTTCATTTCATAACCTGCATGGTCACTGCAAAATCCGACAGGGATGTTTTCTTTTAAGATTGACATAGGTTTAGAGATAATTATTTCTTAGTTGGATATTCTTTAAGGTATATGTATATATCGGTTAACCTTAGATATTTTCATCGTCAAATTCTTCTTCGTCGCCGGCTTCATCATCGTCGCCCGACATATAACGAATATGGTTGAGCGGGCGCATCAGATTGCACACTCGCTGCCCCCAATATGAAGCAAAATCTGCTTTGACAGCAGTCAAAGCGACATTTATGACCTCCGACGGCGAATCTTTGACCATTACAATAAAATTGTAGAGCACTTGGAAAATGTCGCAAATGCCTTCCGCCACACTCATTCCGATCGGTGTGTCGGAATATTTCATATCCTCCTCAAAGACTTCAAGATAGACATCATCGTCGCCCATAAGCGACTCTATGCGTGAACGCAACGTTTCGTAGCCATCTTCATCGAGATAGCTTTCAATATATGCGTCATCGTCGTCGAGCAGGGGTTCGGGACGAAGATCGGAAGCAGAGATATAGATACGCGGAAGGAGTCTGAGCATAGATGTAACAAACGCTCGACGAGTGGACTCACCATTGTTTTCAACCGCGTAGCAAAATTCATTGCAGAGAGCAATGAATGCAAGCGAATTTGGGCTAAGCTCCATATAATTTATATTGTTTGATATAGTCATACACTCCGTTGGGAAGGAAATAGGTGACATCCATCCCTTTGGATATGGCTTTGCGAATGAATGTAGAAGAAACATCAGCCACAGGCGCGTTGACGACATCGACTCCGTCGACATAGATATTACCCACAGGATAGCCGGGACGCGGATAGACGATTACTCCGAATTCCGAGATTATACTCTCCGAGTCTTTCCACTGATCGAATATCCTCCAATTATCACTACCTATAATCAGTTTGAAATTATGGCGAGGATAACGCTTTGCAAGGAATCGCAAAGTATTGATTGTGTATGACGGTCTGGGCATGGTCAACTCAAAATCACAGATACACAACCCTTTGGTGTCGCCGAGTGCGATTTCAAGCATCTTCAAGCGATCAATGTCGGGGATAAGTTCATCAGAATCGGCTTTAAGCGGATTGAGCGGCGACAAAGTCAACCAAACTTCGTCGAGGTCGGAAACTTGTTGGAGATAACTCGCAAGCATCATGTGTCCGATGTGAACAGGATTGAAAGATCCGCCCAAAATTCCGATGTTCATGATTAGTAAGAGTGAATTAACGCGATTGCAGGGATGATGATTTTTCTTTGATTATTGTTTTACGACGAAGGCTTTGATTGCAGAGTCTACTTCGTCGATTGCCTGCGCAAGATTGTCGTTGACAACGACACGGTCAAAGTCTTGTGCGAACGAAAGCTCGTATTCGGCTTTTGCAAGTCGCTGTTCGATAGCGTCGCTTGAATCTGTCGCGCGCCCTGTCAGTCGGTCACGGAGGCTTTCGAGACTCGGCGGCTTGATGAAGATGCTGATTGCATTGTCGCCATAGATGCGTTTGACATTTACTCCGCCTTTGACATCAATGTCGAGAATCACATTGTGACCGTCGTTGACGATACGGGATATTTCGCTTTTGAGAGTTCCGTAGAAGCGTCCGGGATAGACTTCCTCGTATTCCACGAATGCGTCTTCGGCAATCAATCGACGAAATTCGTCGTCGGAAAGAAAGTAGTAGTTGACGCGGTCGACTTCTTCGCCTCGCGGCTGACGATTTGTGGCAGAAATCGAAAATTGCATATCAATTTCGCCTCGTTCGAGGAGTGCGGAGATGATAGTTGACTTACCGGTGCCCGATGGAGCGGAGATGATAATGATTTTTCCTGTCATAGAGAAACAACGAGGGGGGGGTAAGTATTACATGACGTTGAGCACTTGCTCCTTGATCTGTTCGAGGACGTCTTTCATCTGCACGACGATTTTCTGCATCTCGGCATGGTTGCTTTTCGAACCGAGTGTATTGATTTCGCGCCCCATTTCCTGACTGATGAAACCGAGCTTCTTGCCCTGACCTTTCGAGCCTTGCATCGTCTCCATGAAATAGTTGAGATGCTGGCGGAGGCGTTGTTTCTCCTCGTTGACATCGAGTTTTTCGATATAGAAGAACAGTTCCTGCTCCAAACGGCCGCGATCGTAGTCAACGCCGTGGATTTTTGCGAGACCGTCCTCCATTCGTGCACGGATTTTTGCGACGCGTTCTTCTTCAAATTGAGGAATCATGGCGAGCAACTCTCCGATGCGTTCGATTCGCTTAGCAAAAAAATGTTCGAGTTTTTCGCCTTCGACACGACGATAGTTCATCAGTTGCTCGCAGGCTTGCTTCAACGTTGCCATGACACATTCGGCTTCCTGCTCGTCGGCATCAGCATCGTCAGGCGATTCGTTTTTCATCACATCGGGGAAACGCATGAGCATACTATACCAATCCTGCGGTTCGGGAATTCCTAACGACTTGGCTGTTGCCTCGACATCTTCTTTATAGGCTTTCAAAGCCGCGACGTTGAGACGGACAGAGGCTTCGCTTGCGGCATTCTCAATGTAGACCGTCACGTCAACTTTGCCCCGTTCGAGGATCGCCGCAACTTGGTTTCTCATCTCAAGATCCAAAGCGCGCAACGACGACGGCACACGTGCGGCAATGTCAATTTGCTTACTGTTTAACGACTTTATTTCTATCGTTATCTTCTTACCGGGCAGTTCCGAAACGGCTTTCCCGAATCCCGTCATTGAATATAGCATGATCAATGTTGATTTAGAAGCTGTTTGCTCTCTTTATTTAATCCAAAGATTGTAAACAAGCATTATTTTTCTACAAAATTACAATTTTCTCACGATAAACAAGTAACTTTGTCATATATTTTTAGCCTATTGCACAATCAAGTATTTGATACAAACATAAATAGACCATAATTTCACAGATATGGCAGTAATTTTAAATATCGACACGTCGACCGACCATTGTTCAGTCGCTCTAACCGCCGAAGGAATGGTTCTCGCCCATCAGGAAGAGGGCGGCAGACGCAATCACGCGGCTTTGCTCAGCGACTACATCAAATATTGTCTTGATTTCGCTCGCGAAAAAGAGTTGAAACTCGAAGCCGTTGCTGTTTCAATGGGTCCCGGCAGCTACACCGGATTGCGCATCGGATTGTCGGAAGCCAAGGGGCTTGCCTACGCGCTCAACATTCCTCTGATCGGCATAAATACCCTGCGCATTATGGCTTGCAACGTTATGTTTACGCAAGAACTTGAAGGTAACGAGATTTTCATCCCTATGATCGATGCCCGTAGAATGGAAGTCTACACCGCCGCCTACGATTTCGCTCTCAACGAGGTGATGCCGCAACAGGCTCTGATACTCACGCCAGAAAGTTATGCCGACATCATCGAAGCAAATCGCAAGATTGTGATGTTTGGCAACGGTTCAGACAAAGCTCGCGATGTCATCACTGCTCCAAACGTCACATTTGTCCCCGACGTTGCACCGCTCGCAATCGACATGATTGCTTTGGCAGAGCAAGCCTACGCCAATAAGGATTTCATAGATCTCGCTTACAGCGTCCCGAACTATATCAAAGATTTTCAGGCTACAACTCCTAAGAAAAATGTGCTCGGGTGAAAGAGGATTTTAACAAACTCCGACTGAAATTTCACGGCGATCCGACGATGATGGACGAGATTTTGCAGCGTGAGTGTCGCTACAAAACTGCGTCGAAACTCGCCGTGACTCTTCGTTGTGAAAATTTCAGATTCCCCTCGCTTGCCGTCGCCGAGATGTCGACCTCCGATGCCGTTGCCAAAATTCATGCAGAAATGATTGCCGACGGCACGACGGTGCTCGACATGACCTGCGGTCTCGGTATCGACTCTTTTCACTTCGCTCGCAAAGCTGAATCCGTGACTTGCATTGAGCTTGACAGCCATGCCTGCTCAACGGCGCGACACAATGTTTCGGCTCTCGAATTGAACAACGTCAACGTCATCGAGGGCGACAGCATTGCATTCCTCAACGATTACAACGAGTCTTTCGACTACATCTTCGTCGACCCTGCCCGACGAGATTCAGCCGGTCGGCATTTTGCTCTCGGCGACTGCTCTCCCAATATCGTCCCGGCATTGGATACCATCCTTTCAAAATGTCGCCGAACACTGATAATTAAAGCGTCGCCGATGATCGACATCAAAAGTGCAGTCAGCGAACTTACCCGAGATTGTGAAATCATCACTATCGGGACGGCAAAAGAATGTAAGGAAGTCGTATTTAAAATTCAAGCCGATTCTCCACGGCAACACAACCCGTCAATCACACGCATCAGTTCACTGACCGTCAACCAATCCGGCTTTGAATTTTCGCCCGACGAGGAGTCGACAGCATCAACCTTATCGGCAACATTAAGTGTTGGAGGATTTTTGCTTGAACCTTATCCGGCTGTCATGAAATCTGGCGGAATGAAACTTCTATCAAGTCGTTTCGGAGTCGGGAAACTGCATCCCAACACTCATCTCTACACCTGCGAATCACCTCTGCCGACAGGATTTCCCGGCGAAGCCTTTGAAATTGTCGAAATCATAGAGTTTTCAAAAAAATCAATCAAAGACATTTCAAAAAGATACCCGACAATCAACGTCGCGACTCGCAATTTTCCACTCTCGCCACCTCAACTCTCCGCGAAACTTAAAACAAAAGACGGCGGCGATAATATGCTGTTCGGCGCAACCATTGCCGACGGCTCGAAGCTGCTGATAGTTACAAAAATGGGACAACCGCTGTAATATGATCATCCAACGGTTGTCCCTTTGATATTTTTTCAGGCTACGGCTCTTTGCATGAGCCGATCTAGTTCAAATCTATCGCATCAGATTTCAACATTACCAGACAAACGCTGGCGCACGACTTCATAGATCATTACACCTGCGGCAACCGACACGTTGAGCGAACCAATGTTTCCAAACATCGGGATTCCGACTTTGGTTTCACACTGTTTCATTGCTTCGGGTGAAATGCCGATATCCTCCGCGCCCATGACAATGGCCACGGGATCGACATATTTTCCCTCGGTGTAGTTCAAATCCGTTTTTTCGGTCACCGCCACAACATTATAGCCGTTTTCACGCAGGAATTTTGCAGCCCATGCAATCGACGAAACGCGGCAGACGGGAATGTGGTGTAACGCTCCCGCCGAAGTCTTGATTGCGTCGCCTCCGACTGATACACTTCCATGTTCCGGTATCACGATTGCATCCACACCCGCACATTCACACGTACGTGCTATCGCTCCGAAATTACGAACATCTGTGATTCCGTCGAGCATCACAATAAATGGCAGAATTCCGGCTTCGTAGAGTTCGGGAACGAGGTGATCGAGACGATGATAAGTCACTGCCGACATCATTGCAAGCACTCCTTGATGATTTTTGCGAGTGATTCGATTGATGCGCTCAACCGGCACTCTCTGCATCACTACCCTATTGGCTCTCGCAAGGGTCATCAACTCCGATGCCAAGTCGCCTTGAAGATCTTTGGCTATGAAAATTTTATCTATTTCTTTTCCGGCTTCGATTGCCTCCATGACGGCACGAATACCATAGATGTAATCGCTTTTTTCCACGTTATCGTTATTTATATTTTAAATAAATGGGGTTACTAAATTATGATTATTCACACACTCTCATCACTGAGCGAGCAGGCTGCGAGCGGCTGCGATGGCTGCGGAGTCGATCTCTGATCCGCCAAGCATTGCAGCAATCGAGCGGACGCGCTCTTCGTCGTCGAGCAAAGCGATGCGCGTGTGGGTCGAATGTTCATCGTCCTCCTTGTAGACTCGATATTGGTGTTCACCCTTGGCTGCTACCTGCGGAAGATGAGTGATTGTTGTTACTTGAATATTCTTGGAAATGTCGCGCAACATACAGCCCATGCGGTTGGCGACGTCGCCCGACACTCCGGTGTCAATTTCATCAAATATAATACTCGGCAATTGCATACTCGATGCAATTATTGACTTGATCGACAACATGAGGCGCGAGATTTCACCTCCGGAAGCCGTTGTCCCGACGGGCATCAACGGCTGATTTTTGTTGAATGCGACCATAAATTCAACCGAATCCATACCTGTCGCTGTCATGTCGGCAGGTGAGACACGGATTTCACACCTTAGATTTTTCATGCCGAGAGGCATGGCTACTTCGGCAAGACGTTTTCCGAATCGTTCGGCAGCATCCTTACGAGCCGCTGAGATTTCGGCTGCCGTTTCCTTAGCCAAGGCCTTTGCCCGACGAGCTTCGCGTTCGAGGACTTCAATAGCATCGTCGGAGTTATCGAGCGCACGAAGTTTTTCACGCAACGAATCGCGCAACTCTATCAATGCGTCAGCGTCGCCGACATGATGCTTGTGACAAAGCGAATATATGGATTCAAGTCGTTCCTCAATAGCTGCAAGTGCTTGCGGATCCGCACCAAGACTTTCGTCAAGTCCGGAAAGGGTTGATGCAATGTCGGCAATCTCGATTTTGACCGTTGCCAATCGTTCGGAAATATTGTCGGACGCTTCAAGTATTTCGTCGATTTCTTCACACGCATCCGAGGCTTGCTCAATCATACGAAGCGCACCGGATTCGTCGCCATCGAGAGCACCGATTGCTCGCGACAATGCCGATTTGATCGACGAGAGGTTTGTGAGCACATCTCGTTCGCGTTCGAGCTCTGCTTGCTCGCCGGCTCTCAGCCCCAAAACTTCAAGTTGTTCGAGTTGATAGCGGGTAAACTCTTCATCCTCACGCGAACGTTCGACTTTTGCTCGCATGATTTTCAACCGTTTGACCGCCTCACGCAATGCACTGAACCGCGAACGGTATTCACGCAGGCGTGTTGAGTTTCCGGCAAGAGTATCAATGATGTCAAGCTGAAATTCAGGTGTGGTCAGCAGTTGATTTTGATGCTGCGAATGAATGTCGACCAAATGCAGACTGACTTCGCGCAATTTGTTCAACGGGACGGGGGAATCATTGACAAATGCTCGCGAACGCCCTGCCGGAGAAATCTCACGGCGAAGAATACACCGCTCGTCGTCCCACTCGATGTCTTCGCGAATACAAAATTCTTTCAGCGAAGTGTAAGCTCCGACCGTAAACACGGCTTCAATGACACTCTTGGCATTCGGATCTGTGACGACACGGGTGTCGGCTCGACTACCAAGTAGCAACGAAAGCGCACCGAGTATGATTGACTTTCCGGCTCCGGTCTCGCCGGTGATTACGTTGAAACCCTCATGAAACTTGATGTCAATGAGGTCAATCAGAGCATAGTTTGATATGTGGAGCGATTCAAGCACGGCGGTTAATAATCAATTTATAATATATGGTGGTTGATTTGAGAGTTTTTTATTGCAATTTACTATGGTCAACGACTTTCGTCGCCTTTCTTTATCTTTTCAAGGCGCATTTGTTCGGTCGGAAAAATCGGCGACAGAAGTTCGTAGGCGTTCTCTCGCTCTTCGACCGGAGCTTTTGAATAGATGTTGACCAACTCGTCCATCTTTGCGTCCTTAAACATCGACAACCCGACCGACATCGGAGCAACACTGAATACTTTACCAAGAATTTCGAGCGACGAACCAATCGTTTTGCGCCCCTTGTCGGGACTGACCGACATTTGATCAAGTCCTTGAAGATGATACGAGTAATACAATTCTCGAATCGAACGAGTCGACGGATCGGTGAACGACGCAAGAACTGCCGATCGGTTTTTGGTATCTTCAAATGCTTTCCAACCGCTTTCGCCCGACGATTGCCCCTGTTGGACTATCATTTCGAGACGCTCGAAAAAAGCATCTCCCCCATTAGGCGAAAAAGAGTCGAAATCAACAGCGAGAATCAAGTAGACATAGAAATTTATTATCTGAGTCAACTGACTCTCCATATTATTTTCGGAGTAGATGAGCGGTTCACCGTCGGAATATGTAAACGATATATTATTGTCTTTGAAGTTGATAAGCGTGGTCGTGTAGGATGAATTATAGACAGGACGAGTCGACTGAACTTGCAATGTTCCCTCCATTTTTCCGGTTGCTTCATCGTAGGAGGTTATCGTGAACAGCAATGTCGACTCTATTTTTTCATTCGGCGAAAATTGAGCCTGCGACCATCGAGTGGAATTGACATATTCATTGACAGCGGTTTGAAGGGTTTCAAATATATTTTTGTTAGTACCTTCAATCTGCGACGTGTTGACTTCGACACGACAATTCAACTCCTGCGCCAATACAGACTTCGGAATCAGTAACAGCAAAAATATGAGAGAGAACAGATGCTTCATATCGCGACGATTGCATCGACAATATCTGCTGCGACCTCGCGTTTCGGCTTCAATCCGAAATCAACTCGCGAGCCGTCCGCCTTAAACACCGACACTTTATTGGTGTCAGTTCCGAAACCGGCACCTTTGTCGCGCATCGAGTTGAGAACAATCATATCAAGATTTTTTCTCGACAGTTTCTCCTTGGCGTTGTCAAATTCATTATCTGTTTCGAGTGCGAAACCGACCAATATTTGTCCCGGATTCTTTGCCTGACCAAGCGTGGCGGCAATATCGGGATTTTTGACAAGCTCAATAACGGGAACTTCTGAATGTTCACGCTTGATTTTCTTGTCGGCTGTCACCTTCGGAGCGTAGTCCGCGACGGCGGCACACATTACCGCTACGTCACATTCCGGAAATACACTCTCACACGCCGCAAGCATTTCGCGAGCGGATTCAACCTTCACAAGTGTTATTGAGGGATTGTCAATCGACAATGCGACCGGGCCGCTGACAAGAATTACGTCCGCGCCTCGCGCAGCACATTCCTCAGCCAAAGCATAGCCCATTTTTCCAGATGAATAATTGCCGATAAATCTGACGGGGTCAATCTTTTCGTGGGTCGGCCCTGCTGTGATCAACACTTTTGTCCCTCTCAAATCAGCTTTCTTGGCAAAATAATCTTCAAGAACGGCTACGATACGTTCCGGCTCTTCCATGCGCCCTTTGCCGACGAGCCCGCTTGCAAGTTCACCGGTTTCAGGCTCAATGATTATATTGCCATAGCTTTGCAAACGGTTAATATTGGCGGTTGTCGAGGGATGTGCCATCATGTCAAGGTCCATTGCCGGCGCAACGAACACCTGAGACTTCGCCGATAGATAGGTTGTCACGAGCATATTGTCGGCAATTCCGTTAGCCATCTTTCCGATGGTCGATGCTGTTGCTGGAGCAATGACCATACAATCGGCCCAAAGTCCGAGATCTACGTGAGAATGCCACTCGCCTGTGTTTGCAGTAAAAAATTCGCTGACAACAGGCTTTTGGCTCAACGACGAAAGCGTCACCGGAGTGATAAACTCCTTGCCGGCAGGCGTGATGACCACTTGCACCTCTGCCCCTGCTTTGACAAGCAGACGAAGAAGAGTCACTGACTTATAGGCTGCAATGCCTCCGCAAATACCTAAAATGATATGCTTTCCGGACAGCACACTCATAGACACCTTATATAATTATATGTAATAGTTATATATATTATTTTATTTGTTGCGAAGTTTGATGCGAGTAAAGCAATCTTTCGTATTCTGAGCGAAATCACCTTTCATAATCCAATCGTAGTACGACGGATCTTTCTTGAAAACGTCGTCGACCGCACGTCCTTTATATTTTCCGAAATTAATGATTTCACGATCGTTGTCGTCATAGATGATTCGACCCATGAAATCGACATTTCGGTTATTGCAAGCATATTTGCTCAATTCTTCCATATCGTTCGGAAGATCTTCGTAGCGATCAAGCTGCGCTTTCAAGACCTCGTAAGTCGCTCGAGTGTCGGCGTTCGCCGAATGTGCGCCGTCCAACTCTTTGCCACAATAGAAACGATAGGCTGCAACCAATGTTCGCTGCTCTTTTTTATGAAAAATAGTCTGAACATCAATGAAACGAGATTTCGAGAAATCAAATTTCACTCCCGCACGCTGAAATTCCTGATCAAGCATCGGAATGTCGAAACGATTTGAATTGAATCCGGCGATGTCACATCCGATCATTTCGTTGGCAAGCGAACGAGCAATCTGACGGAAAGTCGGCTCGCCGGCAACATCCTCATCCGTAATATGATGGACGGCTGTTGCCTCCTCCGGAATGTGCATTTCGGGGTTTACTCGGCGAGTTTTTTCAATTTCCTCCCCGCCGGGCAACACTTTAATTAATGAAATCTCAACAATTCGATCGTGGAGTATGTCGACTCCCGTTGTTTCAAGGTCAAAGAAAACAATCGGTTTCTTTAAGTTCAGTTGCATTTCTTTCTATGATGATAGAGAGTTGTGGCTATTCGTCTATTTTTTCAGCTATATTTTTCTCTGATTAGAAATCAGATACATTCATCGGCATGAGGAGCATTGTCAGACGAGTGTCTGCCTTGTCCTCGGTCGGGAGAATGACTGCCGGTTTAGAGGGGTCGGCGAGCTTAAACACGATGTCTTCCGTCCAAAGCACTCCGGCAAGTTCCGAAAGATACGACGAGCTGAAACCGACAATCATATTGCTACCGGTGAAATCTACAGCAAGAGTTTCGACACCCGATGTGTTATACTCATTGTCGGAAGCCTTGATTGTCAGCATATCAGGAGTGATGTTGAACTTAATCAAACCATGTCCCTCATCAACGAAGAGGCTGACACGACGCACTGCTGTTGTAAACAAGTGACGGTTGACAGTGAGCGAGAACGGATTGTTTTCTGGAATTACTCGTGCATAGTCGGGGAAACGACCTTTGACGAGACGGCTCTCAAACGTGAATGTATCAGACTCAAAAGTAACGCCGATTTGCGGATCGAGTTTGACTGTCACTTCCTCATCTTTCGAGAATACGTTGCGGAATACGTTAGTCGACTTGTTGGGAAGAATAAACGAGCCTTCGATTTCGGGAGTTATGCTCGAATCTTCAAAGCGGACGAGCTTGTGGGTATCGGTTGCGACAAACACAAGTTTATCGGGCTTAATATCCCAATAAACACCCATCATCTGCGGACGGAGCATATCTGCACCGGCTGCAAACGCCGTATATTCCAAACCTCTGAGCAGAGTCGAACCGGGCGCTTTAAACGTGAGGATGTTTTCCGATTCATTCGAACGATCAGGATGAGGATATTCCGAGCCTTTCAAGCCCATGAATTTATATGAGCCGTTGGGGTGCGACATCTCGATTGCGAGAGTAGCGTCGTCAATAGTAAAATTCAATTCCTGTTCGGGCATGACACGCAAAAGTTCGACAATGCGACGCGCGTCGATACAGAACTCGCCTTCGCCTTCGACATCCATGATGGGAATGCGACCGCAAAGCATATTTTCGCCATCACACGCAGTGATAGTCAACGTATTGCCTTCGATAGCAAAAAGAAAATTATTGAGAATTGTCAGTGCATTCTTGGCATTGATAACCTTGCTGACCGATGAGGCAAAATTATGAAGTGTCTTGCTTGGAACTGTGAATTTCATTGCTGATTTTTTTGAATTATTTATTTTACAAAGTTACAGTTTTTTTTCGCAACGACCAATAAGAAATCTTATTTTCGTCCAATTACGGATTTTATTGTTCATTTCAACGACTACCCGACCCGTCAGTCGGCATTTTTTCACTACCTTTGTGCAATTTTTCCAAGAAAGTGTACAATTAAAGAATTTTGTTTTGTTTCTCTATGTGGATAGTACTTGCAATCACATCGGCTCTGTGCCTCGGATTTTATGATGTAATGAAAAAATTGTCGCTGGATCGCAACAACATCCTCGGCGTACTGTTTCTTAACACCGTATTCAGCTCACTCCTCATGCTCCCGGTCATCATCACCGGAGTAATAGACGGAATTTTCGGACTCGGGAACACATTTGCAGGTCACGGAGCAATTTTAATAAAATCAGGCATAGTCTTATCGTCTTGGCTTCTAGGATATGCAAGCATCAAACACCTTCCGCTGACCATTGCAGGGCCGGTCAATGCGTCGCGCCCGGTCATGGTGCTCGTCGGCGCTCTCATAATTTTCGGTGAACGACTAAACCTTTGGCAATGGGCAGGAGTGATACTCGGATTCATGTCGCTTTACTTCATTAGTCGCGTAGGCGGCAAAGAGGGCATATCACTCAAATCCAACAAATGGGTGTGGATGGCAATCGGAGCTACGATCATGGGCGCAGTCAGCGCGCTCTACGACAAATATCTGCTCGGACAGTACAAGCCACTCGAAGTCCAAGCGTGGTATTCTCTATATCAAATGATTATCATGGGCATAACCATCGGTATATTGACGCGAGGTCACGAAAACAAGACTCCTTTGCGTTGGAAATGGACTATACCTCTGATTTCAGTCTTTCTGACGATTGCCGACATAGCTTATTTTTACAGCCTGTCGCTCGACGGCTCGATGATTGCCGTAGTGTCGATGATTCGCCGCGGGAGTGTAATCGTATCGTTTTTCTACGGAGTCATAGCTCTCCACGAGAAAAACATCAAGCTCAAACTCATCGACCTCACACTTCTATTTATCGGTCTGACATTCCTTGTGATAGGTAGCTTGTAGGCACTCGCGAGAAGCGCATCACCGTTTTAAACAACGGGAATGACAGCGTGAGAATCGCCTTGTCGGTTACGGTCGCATGAATATCTCGTTCAATCGGCTCAAATGTTGAGTCAATCCACTCCAAATCAAAGTGATCGACAAAAATAGTCGGCTTCAATCGACCTTTGAGCATCATCGGCCTCCACTCGTCACGCATCTTTTCCGCGCCATCCACATAAATGATGTCATAGCCACCTGATTCAGCTCTGACAACCGCAAGCAGATAACGCCCGCCCGGACGAGCATACGCAGGATCATTCTCTCGGTCAAGATATTGCCAATATCCCTCAATCGGATCATTTGACTCTCTAAAATGTGCGGTCAACAACTCTTGTGTCCAACTCGTTGACAATTCAACTTGCGGAGAGCGAACGGTTTCGAGCGACAACGACGACACTGCAAGCTCTCCCCTACTCCACACCCTCAATGCAACAGCCGATTTCACGTCAGGCACAAACACGTTGAAAACGTCTTCCACTCGCCGTCCGCCACCCGAAATAACGACCTTACCATCCGGATAATCAACGCCAAGACGAAGCGTATTGTAAACACCGTCCGACGACTCAAACCCATCGGCATCGACTTCCTTTATTTTTTTGCTTCCGCGGCTAAGCGTGAGAAGATTTTGCCGACGGTCAAAAATATCGCCAAACGCCGTGTTTCCGTGCCGCAAAGTCAATCGAACAGTATCGTTAGGCAAAACAATATCAATGCCCCAATAAGCTTTGGCAAGCCCCGGTCGCTCCCCTATCCCGTCCATTGCTCCACGAACATCAATCCTAAATAACACAACACCAGACACATCGTCAAGCCGCACTTCGACACACGAATCACTGAGCGAAACAGGTGTTGGGAAATACTTCCGATCCGACAATGGCGAACGACCCTCAGCCGACACGCAACCGAGCACAACAGCCGCCAAACAGCAAAGCATAGACTTCAACAGTCTCAAACGGAATATTCCTCGAAATCCAAACTTCGTAATCATTCCAAGTCTAACAGATTTAAGTATTATAACAGATCTATTTCAACGGCTCCATGTGGATTCCGATATGAGTATCCTTTCCAAACTCATCTTTCAAACCCCTTTCAATCTCGCTCGCAACCGAATGAGCCTTTGCGAGCGGCGTAGTGCCGTCCATACGGACATGGACTTCGATTGCGATATGACTGCCGATACGACGTGTGCGCAAATGATGCGGTGAGCTGACATCAGGATACGACAGAATTATCTCGCGGATTCGATCTTCGACATCGACCGGCAGCGAACGCTCCAACAACTCGTCGACACACGGTTTCAACAACTGGACGGCAACTTTAACTATAAACAAACTGACAACGACCGCCGCAAGCGGATCAAGGATGCGCCACCGTTCTCCCAAACAAATCGCGCCTCCGATACCGACAAACGTTCCCACCGACGATAGCGCATCGCTTCGATGGTGCCACGCATTGGCAAGCACAGCCTGCGAATTGAGATTCTTGCCTTTATATATAGTATATCTGAAAAGCAACTCTTTGAAAACAATCGACATTGCTGCTGCCGCCAACGCCAATAATCTTGGCGACTCTAATTGCTTCCCGCCAATCGACTCAACAATATCAGTCACACCGTTCACAAAAATTCCGACACCGACAAAGAAAAGTATAACACCAATGATAGCAGTCGCCAAAGTCTCATACTTGCCATGCCCGTAATCATGGTCTTCATCAGCCGGCTTACCTGAAATATGCACAAAAACCACGACTACAATATCCGTAATAAAATCCGACAGCGAATGGACCGCATCAGCTATCATTGCCGCACTATGCCCGACAATGCCAGCAACAAACTTAAACACCAACAGTAATAAGTTTACGGCACTGCCCACCCATGTCACCTTGAAAATCTCTTTCTCTCGTTTAGACACAGCTTCCATTAAATTTTACACCTTAAATTATATGGAGAAACTTCCTATTTTACATTTTATTTGACACATCACTTGCATCAGTGCAAAATTAACTCAAAAGTTTCAGAAAAGACACTATCCTCACTCGCTTTTTAGACCTAAAACAGTCTGAAATCTCAGAAAATAGCCTCAAAAGTGTAGGTTTTACACTTTTAATTTGCAAAAATAGCGTTGTTTTCCAAAAATACATTATCTTTGCAATCGAAAACTAACCATATTGCAACCATCTTCATTTTATAAATTTCAGACGGCACAACTATCAGTCACCATCTTATAAAATGAAATCATAATTTTTAAAATCCTAATACCAATCAATTCGTCGAACCGAAGATGAACGCCAAACGTCTTTTAGGCTATATATTGATAATGCTGCTTGCGTTACCCGCTCTTGCGCAGACGGCAGATAACAATCGTGACCACCGTTACAAAGTGGCAGCGTGTGACTGGATGATGCTCAAGCGACAGAAAATCGGCTCTTTCAAACTAATGAAAGAATTGAAAGGCGACGGAGTTGAAATGGATGTCGGCGGCTTGGGTACTCGCGACACTTTCGACAACAAATTTCATCAGACTCATTTCCAAAAGCTATTCAAAGAAACCGCTCTTGAACATTCTATCGAAGTTTCCTCGGTAGCAATGTCGGGATTCTACGGACAATCATTCCTCACCCACCGCAAATACAAAGCCCTCGTTGAAGACTGCCTCACAACCATGCGCATAATGGGCGCACGAGTTGCTTATCTTCCTCTTGGTGGAATCAAAGAAGACTGGGCTAACGACCTCACAGCTCGTAAAGAACTCGTCAAACGCCTACACGTTGCCGGAGAAATGGCTGATGCCGACGGAGCAGTCATCGGCATTCGCACCCACCTTTCGGCAAAAGACGAGATCAAACTGCTCAAAGAAATCGACTCGAAAGGCGTGAAAATTTACTATTCATTTCAAAACGCCGTCGAATACGGTCGCGACATCTGCAAAGAACTTCGCACACTCGGCAAAGACCGCATCTGCCAAATCCATTGCTCTAACACTGATGGCTTCACCCTCGACAAAGATCCCGCGATAGATATGATTGCCGTCAAAAAGACCCTCGACAAGATGGGATGGAGCGGATGGCTCGTGGTCGAACGCTCTCGAAACAAAGACGAGGTACGCAACGTGAAAAAGAACTTCGGAACAAATATCCACTACCTTAAAACTATATTTCAATCCACAGAAACTGAATAAACTACTCACATCTATAAAATTAATATCATGAATTTAAAAATCACCCTAACTTGCAGTGCGTCTCTGCTACTGCTCTTGGCGGCTTCATGTGCCGACGGCATTGAAGACAATGAGAGATTCTCGGGAGGCGTTACAAATGCACAGCTTGAATCGCCAGAACTGACAGACGATTGTTTTGCGACCATGATGAACCCCGACGGTTCGGAAAGCGTGAAAGTGACATGGCCCGTTGTCTACGGTGCCGGTGGCTATCTCTGCAATGTAGCCATTGTCGACGACCCGACCAATCCGGTCAAACTGATCACCGACAGCGTCATCGACGGTTGTTCAGTGACATTCGACCGCAAGGAAGACACAAAGTATGAGTTCAGCCTCAAAACCCTCGGCAACGAAAAGCTGAACAACACCGAAGCTCAGTCGCCCAGCGTGTTTGCCTACTCTACACTCGTACCGGCCTTGACTGTTCCTGTCGGTGCAGAAATTTCAGAGTGGATCAACGCACAACTCTCCGAATCGACAAGCACCGAAGAAATCGGGTTCGAACTTAAAGCCGGTGAAACCTACAACCTCAACGGAACTCTCGACTTCAGAATGAATAAAGTGACATTCCGTGGCGACAAAGCCAATCGCCCGACAGTCATCGTCGGTCCGGAAGGCTGCATCTCGACCCAATCCGGTCTCAAACTTAAATTCATGAACTTCGACTGCTCGACAGCAACTCAGGGCGGTCTCCTCGTCCTCAGCGATACCCCCAACGAAGCCATTTCGACTGAAGCCCTCGGCTACAAAGCCGACGGCGGCAACCAAAACGGCTACGTCATTACCGAACCCGTTATCATTCAAGAATGTAACGTCAAAGGTCTGACCAAGAGTCTTCTCTACGGCAACAAGACAAGTTGGAGTCTCCTCGACTTCCGCATCAACGACTGCATCGTTCAGCTCAACCACGAAGGCAGCAACAGTCTTCTCAACCTCCACGGTGCAAGCAACGGTCTCATCAAAGATATGCGTATCGAGAACTCGACATTCTACAATCTTATGAAAAACGGCTCGGCTTACTTCCTCCGTTACAGTAATTCAAGTAACGCCAACCCGAAAAAAATCTTTGGTAATGGCAACAACTCGTCGACCCACGTGATTTCACACTGCACCTTCTGCAAGACGTTCTCAAACAAAGACTTTGCCAACAATATGTCAAACACCAATACAGTGTCACTGACCGTTGACCACTGTATTTTCTACGACGTTTTCCGTCTCTATCAATATCTCCAAAACAACGCCAAGCGTTCTACTCCATTCAACACAATCTTCGGCGTTGACGGCGGCAAACCCAACAACAATGACATCGGCGGACGCAAAGACAAGGACGGCAACCCCTACGCAACCGAAGAAGACCCGCAATTCGTCGGTCCATTCCTTCAAGAATTCGACCTCACTCAGAAGCTCGGAGGCGTAAACTTCAAACCGACAGCCCCCTACGCAACTGCCAATCAGATCGGTGACCCCCGCTGGTATGAATAATCAACCTCAAATCTAAAATTAACAACACAATGAAACACAATATCTTAAAAATATGTTTCGCACTGTTGGCTCTGTTCGTCGCATTTCCGGTATTGGCTCAGAACGAGATTCTGTATCAAGCCACCGTCGTCGACGCTGCCGACGAGCCGCTAATGGGCGCAACCGTCAAAGTGCCTGACACAAAAAACGTAATTGTTACCGACCTCAACGGAGACTTTTCAATCAGAGTTCCCAAAGGCAAGGCTGTTGAAATCTCGTTCATAGGCTACACGACCAAAAGAATCACCGATTTCAATCAGAAAAAAATCGTGCTCGACGAAGACGCTCAAGCCCTTGACGAAGTAGTCGTTGTCGGCTACGGCGTTCAGAAAAAAGCCCATTTGACAGGCGCAATTTCAACCGTCAACATGGACGATGTCCAAGACCTTGCCAACGGCAACCTTGCCAGCTCGCTCAGCGGCTTGGTCAACGGTCTCGGAGTCAGCGGCGGTGAAAGTCGTCCCGGTGAAGCAGCCCGCCTCTCGATTCGCGGATCAGACAATCTCAGCGACATCGGCGTAAGCTCACAGGAACCCCTCTTCGTCATCGACGGATTCATCTACCCCAACGACGTTCGCATCGGCAACTCAAACCAAAACTCAGGTTCGATTGCCTTCAACAACCTAGACCCCTCTGAAATCGAAAGCATTTCAGTGCTCAAAGACGCAGCCGCAGCCGTCTACGGTGCGCGTGCAGCCAACGGCGTAATCCTCGTGACTACCAAACGAGGCAAAATCGGCGAACCGGTCATCACTTACAGCGGCTCCGTAGGTATCACCGACGAAGTTGCCCGTCCGAAAATGCTCAGCGCATACCAATATGGTCGTCTTTGGAATGCCGTTTCAGCAGCCGACCCGACAAGCACAACTCTCGATCCCCTCAAAGACCTCTTCCAAACCGACGAGCTCAATGCAATGCGCAGCCTCAACTATGACCTTCTCGACAAATATTGGTCAACAGGCTACACTCAGAAACACAGCGTCGGCGTCAGCGGTGCAACCGGAAAAGCCAACTACAATGCAAGCATCTCATACTTCGATCAAGAAGGTAATCTCGGCAACCTCGACTACGATCGCTGGAACTACCGTGCAGGTGTCGACGTGACACTCAAAAAGTGGATCAAAGCAAGCGTACAGATTTCCGGTGACTACAGTAAAAAGAACACCCCCAACGTGAAAGTCGGAGGAACAAGCACCGAGAAAGACTACAATCTCCTGCTCACTCACCCGCGCTACATCCCCGAGACAGTCAACGGATACGCCATCTCAGCCTACGGTCCGAGCAACTCGCGCGTAAACGCCGACCAAGACTACTCATTCTCCCTTCTTCAAAACTCGGGCGATTTCAGCCGCACCAACAATTCAAACCTCAACATCAACACTGCTCTCGAATATGACTTCGGTTGGAGCAAGTATCTCAACGGTTTGAAAGTCCGCTTCTCTTACGCCAAGAGCATCAGCAACAACAAGAACAACCAATACGGCTCGCAGTACAACATCTACTATATGTCGCAGCGTTCAGGTAGCGGTTCTCACCTCTACACCCCCATCGCCGGACAAGAAGATGCCTACAATGCACTCATGACCGAAGAAAACTTCCTCCTCGGCAACAACGGTGCACCCGTCTACAACGGTAGCGGTTCGTCATACGTTTCTCGTAACATGAGCCGTGCCGACAACTATCAGATGAACCTCTCGTTGACCTACAATCGTCAATTCGGCGACCACACCGTCGGCGCACTCTTCTCGATCGAAAAATCTGAATTTGAAAGCGAATACCTCTTCGGCACAGTTTCCGATCCCCTCTCATTCGGCGGTCTGCAATCAAACGCAGTCGGCATCAACAGCGAAAACTCAACCAACTTCTTCCGCGCTGAGTCCGGAACACTCTCCTACATCGGACGTGTCAACTACGCATTCCAAGACAAATATCTCTTTGAATTCCTCCTTCGTTCCGACGCTTCAACCAAATTTGCACCCAAAAACTATTGGGGCACATTCCCCTCGGTGTCACTCGGCTGGGTCGCTTCACAAGAAGAATGGTTCAAGAAAAACATCACATGGATCGACTACTTGAAGATCCGCGGATCGTTTGGTATCACAGGTCGTGACAACACCACCTATTGGGCATGGCTTCAAACCTACGGTGCCGACAAGGACAAAGGCCCGGTTTTCGGCACAGGAACAACTGAAAATGCCGGCAGCCACCTCGCGCTCAACAAAAACAACCAAGCTATCAACCCCGATGCTCATTGGGACAAGAGCTACAAATCAAACTTCGGTCTTGATTTCAACGTGCTCCGCAATCGTCTTGCATTCAACATCGACGGTTACTACAACTGGGATCGCGAAATGCTCATCAACTATCAAGCATCAGTGCCCGGCACTGTCGGCGCAGCTTCTGCCAAGATGAACGTCGGCGAGATGGATAGCTGGGGCGTTGAATTTGCCGCAACTTGGCGCGACCGCATCGGCAAAGATTTCAGCTACAAAGTAAACATCAACACCGGTTACTCAGACAACAAAGTTCTCTTCATCGACTGGGAAAAAGATCAGAAATACATGCAGATCACCAAGGGACACCGCTCCGACATGGGCACTTGGGGTATGCAATGTATCGGAATGTTCCGCAGCTTCCAAGACATCGAAGAATACTTTGAAAAATACGGCATCAAATCATATATGGGCATGACAAAAGACAAAGTTCGTCCCGGTATGCTCATCTACAAAGATGTCCGAGGAGCTCTCCAAGCCGACGGAACTTACGCAGGCCCTGACGGTATCGTCGACAAAGAAAACGACCAAGTTCAGCTTTCAAACCGCTCGAACCCCTACCACGTGACAGCCAACCTCAACGCTTCGTGGAAAGGATTCTCCGTAACGGCTCAAATCTCTACAAGCTGGGGCGGTTACAGCTTCGTCCCCACCGCCGCGCTCAAACCCGGCAACTCGCTTGAATACACCAACATGCCGTCATTCTGGAACCCCGACAATATGTTCGTTTACCAAGACATCTACGACGCAGCCGGCAACCTCCTCATGGAAGCCAACCGCGATGCCTACTACCCGAACCTCGCTTACTCTGGCGTCAACTCAGTGACTTCAACATTCTGGCGCGTCAGCGGGACTCGTGTCAACCTCAACCGTTTGACTCTTGCCTACTCTCTTCCCTCATCGATCACCAAGAAATTGGGTGTAGGAACTTGCCGCTTCAATGTAACCGGTCAGAATCTCCTCAGCCTCTACAATCCCTATCCCGACAACTTCATTGATCCCATGTCAGGAACTTACGGATCATATCCAACTCTGAGAAAATTCACTGTCGGTCTTAACCTTTCATTCTAAAACAACGCCAAAATGAAAATAAAAAATTTAAGCCTCGTACTCTTAGCCTCCGCATCGCTCGTAGCGTGCAGCGACGACTTTTTGCAGGACAAAAAGAGCTTTGACAACGTAAACGAGGACGCATATAACTACTACGAAGGTGCAATCGGACGTTTGTCCGACATCTACGCTTGGTCACTCCCCGACATCAGCACGAACCCCGGACACCGCAACAGCAGCACGGGACTTGCCGACGGTCAATCGAAATGCACGGAAGAATATAGCGGCTTCGGCGACTTTGTCGACCCTCAGAAAGCCACCGGAACAAACGGCAACTACGACATTCCCGACTACTTCCAAGGTCAAGCCAACAGTATCTCGACCAACGCTTGGGGTCGCATCCGCAACATCAACGACGTAATCCGCGGTGTCAAGGCAAGCACACTCTCCGAGAGCGAGAAAAACGAAATTCTCGGTCAAGCCTACTTCCTCCGCGCTTGGTGCTACTACAACTTCGTTAAATGGTATGGCGGTGTACCCATCATCACCGAAGTTCTCGAACCTGCCGAGTCGTCATTCACACCTCGCTCGTCGACCAAAGATTGCATCGACTTCATCTGTGCCGACCTCGACGCATCGGCCGAACTCCTCGCCCCGTTCACAACCAACGGCGGATGGCAGAAATCCGATCAATACGGTCGCGTGACCTCAGGAACAGCACTCGCACTCAAAGGTCGCGTGCTCGTTCTCTGGGCAAGCCCGATTTTCAACCGTGCCAACGACCAATCTCGTTGGGAAAATGCCTATCAGGAAATTGAAAAATCAATTCCCGTCATCAACTCTTGCGGCTACGGTCTTGCCTACGACGGCACACCCGGAAACAATGCAGAAAACTGGGCTAAGATGTTCACCGAAATCCCCAGCACCGAAGGAGTCTTCATCTCGCTCTACAATGCAGTCGAAAGCCCCGGTCCCGGCGCACCCGACTATCGCCACTACAACACTTGGGAACACGGCATCCGTCCCTCTAACGCAATGGGCGGCGGCGGCAAAACTCCCTCGGCAATGATCGTCGATATGTTCCCGATGAAAGACGGCAAACGCCCCGCAACAAGCACAGCCTACACAATCCTCGACGGCTCATCGATCACCTACGACGAATCATATCCCTTCGTTGACCGCGACCCGCGTTTCTATCGCACATTCGCCTTCCCCGGCGTTCGTTGGGCTTTCAACGGCGACCCCACCAACGAAAGCAACCACAACGCCTACAAAGGTGCTGACTACGAACTTTGGAACTACGTATGGTATGCCAACGCCGAAGACCGCGAAAACATTGAAAGCGGAGCCAACTATGGCCCTGACGGCTTGCTCGGCAACGTCAAAGGCTTCTACATCCGCAAACGCACTGACGACTATGACATCGCAGCTCCCCGCTATGTCTTCGACCAGTCAAACGGATTTAAGCAATCGGCCACTCCCTACATGGAAATCCGCTACGCCGAAGTTCTTCTCAACTATGCCGAAGCCGCTTGCGGTGCAGGCAAAATGGGTGTTGCAGTCGAACAACTCAAAAAGATTCGTCAGCGCGTAGGCTACACCGGCGACTGCGGTCTCCAAGCCAATCTATCGGGAGATCAAGCCGCTTGTATGGCAGCCATCATCTACGAACGTCAGATCGAGCTCGCCTACGAAGGCAAACGCTTCGACGATATGCGTCGCTGGATGCTCTTCGACGGCGGTACAACCATTCCCAACGGAGCTCCCTCGACTTGGGCTCTCACCGGCTGGAGCGGCAACACTTGCTCTTACCTCGGCTTCAAACCCATGAACGATCAGCGTCGTGAAAACCTCGAATTCCGTGTCAAAGCTGACTTCAACAACGGTCTCGGTGGCGACAAATGGACTTCAAACGGAGCTAACCCCGACCCGCTTGCCGACGTTGCACGTCCGACTGCGCTCGACCTCCGCAAGGATAATCTCAACGAGCAAATTCTGACACTCAAAGAATGGTATCAGACCTACCTCGAACGCAACACAAAGAAAGGCGACTCCTACGACTCGAACCACACGGAACTTTTCATCAAATTCCGTCCGCAATACTACATCCTCGGATTCACCCAAAGCGTACAGACCAACAACGAAGGTCTTGCTCAGACAATCGGTTGGTTTGACTACAACAACGGTGGCGCAATGGGCACATTCGACCCGCTTGCCGAATAAAAATCAACAAATCTAATAAAATCGTGGGGGAGCAGCCGAAATGTGTTTCCCCACGATTTTTTGAAACCCTCAAACTCCTTAAACATAAAAATAAATGAACCGCAAACTTTCAATATTGGCAGCAACGGTCTTGGCATTGCCGGCAACCGTCATGGCGCAATATCCCCAACTAACTCCCGAAGCGAAAGAAGACTACCAAACGATGATCACCGCCGCTCGAGCCCACGCTGATTCGGCATGGCAAGTCGCACTTCCGATAGTCGAAAAAGAAGCGCGCGAAGGTCGTCCGTATGTGCCTTGGGCATCTCGCCCCGACGATCTACTGAAAGCCACAATTCCGGCATTTCCCGGAGCGGAAGGTGGAGGTATGTACTCGCCCGGAGGTCGCGGAGGCAAGGTTATCACCGTCACCAACCTCAACGACAGCGGCCCCGGCTCGTTCCGTGAAGCCTGCGAAACCGGCGGCGCGCGAATCATCGTCTTCAACGTAGCAGGCATCATCACTCTCAAAACTCCGATCTACGTCCGTGCCCCCTACGTCACGATTGCCGGTCAGACAGCCCCAGGCGACGGCGTTTGCATCGCAGGCGAATCATTCCAAGTCGACACCCACGACGTAGTCATCCGCCACATGCGCTTCCGCCGTGGCGACACCCGCGTCCACAACCGTGAAGACTCGTTCGGAGGCAACCCCGTCGGCAACATCATGATCGACCACTGCTCCGCAACTTGGGGTCTCGACGAAAACATCTCTTTCTATCGCCACATGTACGACCCCTCGGAAGGTCAATACAAGACGACAGCATTGAAACTCCCGACAGTCAACGTCACGATCCAAAACACGATTTCAGCAAAAGCTCTCGACACCTACAACCACGCCTTCGGCTCGACTCTCGGAGGCGAAAACAATATGTTTGTCCGCAACCTTTGGGCAAGCAACTCCGGACGCAACCCCTCGATCGGTTGGAACGGAGTCTTCAACTTCGTCAACAACGTCGTGTTCAACTGGGTACACCGCTCGTCTGACGGCGGCGACTACACTGCCAAGTTCAACATGATCAACAACTACTACAAACCCGGTCCCGCAACCCCCAAGACGACCAACATCGGGCACCGAATCCTCAAACCCGAATCCGGACGCAGCAAACTCGACCACAAAGTCTATGGTCGCGTCTACGCCGAAGGCAACATCATGGAAGGCTACCCCGAAATCACAGCCAACAACTGGGCTGGCGGCATTCAAATCGAATCCGACCCCGACACGGGCGAGTTCACCGACTATATGCGCTCACGCTCTCCGTTTGAGATGCCCTACGTCCACATTTCGTCGGCTAACGATGCTTACGACTACGTGCTCAAAAACGTAGGTGCAACAATCCCCTCACGCGACATCGTCGACCAACGTATCATCGAAGAAGTCCGCACCGGTGTCCCCTACTACGACAAAAAACTTGCCAAAAACCACAACGGCGACACCTCCGGTCTTGCACCCAAATCACAAGCCGAAGACGGCTCGTTCAAATATCGTCGTCTGCCCGCCGACTCCTATAAAATAGGCATCATCACCGACCCGATGCAAATGGGTGGTTATCCCGAATATGAAGGTACACCCTACGTCGACTCCGACAACGACGGAATGCCCGACGAATGGGAAATAGCCAACGGACTCAACCCCCACGACCCCACCGATGCCAACGGTGACATCAACGGCGACGGCTACACTAACATCGAAAAATATATCAACGGCATCAACACCAAAAACTTTGTCGACTGGAAGGATCTCCGAAACAACTACGACACCCTTGTAGCCAAAGGCAAACTGATGTAATCCCATTCATTTATCTCTCCTCATTGCTCTTTCATCTCATTTTATAAAGAAATGACATTTAAATCTTACATACTCGGTCTGCTGCTTCCGGCGTTCGCATTGAACGCCGGCGCAGTCGACCTCAACTCCGAAGGACGCGACTCCGCCTACGTTGAATCAATTGTAAAACGCTCGCAAAAAATCGTCGACAAACTCGGGCTGACATCCGGCTCAAAAGAAGCCGACGAAGTCACCACAATCATAGCAAATCGCTATTTCAAGCTCAACGACATCTACGAGATTCGCGACACCAAAATCAAAGCAGCCAAAGACAGTCTCACAGGCGAAGCCAAAAACTCAGCAATCCAACAAGCCCAAAACGAGAAAGACGCAGCTCTCTATCGTTGCCACTTTGAATTTCCTGCCGACTTGTCGCTATATCTTACGCCCGAACAGATCGACGCCGTAAAAGACGGAATGACCTACAGCGTAGTCAAAGTCACCTACGACTCTCATATCGACATGATTCCGACGCTGACCGACGAGGAGAAAGCCCAAATCATGGCTTGGCTGATTGAAGCCCGTGAATTGGCAATCGATGCCGAAAATTCAAAGAAAAAACACGAAATGTTCGGCAAATACAAAGGCCGCATCAACAACTACCTCGCCAAACGCGGCTACGACCTAAAAAAAGAGCGCGAAGCATGGTATGAACGCATCAAAGCTCGCGGAGGCAAAATCTAAAATCCCGGTTTCTACTCTCTTAACAATAACTCAAATCGCCCTTATGAAAAGAAAATTCATATTCGTCAGCCTTGCCGCCGGAATGCTTTCAACGACGGTCAACGCAGGTCAACCAACAGACTTCCCTTTGACAGTCAAAGACGGCAAAGTGACCTACAAAACCGATGCTCGAGGCAACCGAATGATCGATTTTTCGACCTGCGGCTACCGCAATTCATCTCGCCCGATCCCCGATGTTGCCAACGTCGTATTCATCCCGTGGAAAGCAGGCGACAACTCATCGCGCATTCAAAAAGCTATCGACTATGTAGCCTCCCTGCCGACCGATACCAACGGATTTCGAGGTGCAATTCTTCTCGATAAAGGCGAATTTGAAATCGACGAAGCAATCCGCATCTCGACCGGAGGTATAGTCCTCCGCGGAAGCGACAAATCAGCCACCGTAATCCGCAAAAAAGGAGTGGATCGCGGCTCACTCATATATGTCGAAGGAATCTACAACCCGACCGTTGCCGACACACTCCGCATAGCCGACGCATATCTACCCGTCAACGCAACCGAAATTGCAATCTCCGATGGCAAACTCAATATCGGCGACAGAGTCATGATCATCCGACCGTCGACCAAAGAATGGATTGCCGATATGAAATGCAACATCTTCGGCGGCGGCATCGATGCACTCGGTTGGAAACCGGGCGACATCGACCTCCATTGGGACAGAACCGTCACATCGACAGCCGACGGCAAAATTACAATCGACGGCCCGCTTACAATGGCACTCGACTGCAAGTGGGGCAACTCGATTGTGCTCCCCTACTCATGGACGGGACGCATTGCCGACGTAGGCATCGAAAACATCACCCTCGAATCAGACTACGACCACAACTATCCCAAAGACGAAGACCATTGCTGGAACGGCATCTACATAGCCAACGCCGAAAACTGTTGGGTGCGCAAAGTTGACTTCCGTCACTTCGCCGGAAGTGCCGTCGTACTCCAATCGACAGCAACAAAAACAACCGTCGAAGACTGCATCGCAACCGACCACGTCTCGGAAATCGGAGGAATGCGCCGCTCGACATTCCTGACTCTCGGACAGCAAAACCTCTTCCAACGTTGCTATGACCGCAACGGCATCCACGCATTCTCAGCCGGCATAATTGCCCCCGGACCGAACGCCTTCGTCCAATGCGAATCAGACGAAGCACTCGGATTCAGCGGCGCATCCGACGCTTGGGCACCCGGACTCCTATTTGATATTGTCAACATTGACGGTCACAACCTCTCGTTCAAAAATCTCGGACAAGACAAAAATGGAGCAGGCTGGAACACCGGCAACTCAATGCTCTGGCAATGCACGGCAGCCGAAATCGAAAACTACTCGCCAGCCGACGATGCCATTAACGCAGCCTACGGCTGTTGGGCACAATTTTCAGGCGACGGCAAGTGGGGCGAGTCAAACAACCACGTCAACCCTCGCAGCCTATTCTACACCCAACTGACCGAACGCATCGGCAACGTGCCCGAATCCCAATCGCGCATCCGACCGCTCGCCACCAACGCCACAAGCAGCCCCACCGTCGAAATGGCGATGCAACTCTCAAAAGAAGCCTACCAACCGCTACTAACATTGAAACAGTGGATTTCCGACTCCCCCTTCTCACCCTCAGTCAATCCCGACGGAGTGAAAAGCATCGATGACGTGAAACATCAATCGAAACGAACCACTGTCGCCCCGGCCGACAGCCATGACTTCGCCATCGTCAACGGCAAAATCGTCATGGACGGACAAATGCTGACCGGCGGACGCCAAGACGTCCGTTGGTGGAGCGGGAAAATCAAATACTCCTACCTCCCGAAATCCTCGGTCCACGTGACGCGCTTCGTCCCCGAACGCGAAGGACTCGGACTCACCGACCGCATTGACTCAACGCTCCGATTCATGGTCGAAAACAACATTGCCGTCCTCGACCATAACTACGGACTTTGGTATGACCGCCGACGCGACGACCACGAACGCATCCGCCGACGCAACGGCGACGTCTGGGCACCCTTCTACGAACAACCGTTTGCCCGCAGCGGCAAAGGCACCGCTTGGGACGGACTCAGCAAATATGACCTCACACGCCCCAACGCATGGTATTGGAATCGCCTCAACGAATTTGCCCAAAAAGGCGCAACCCTCGGCAAACTCCTATTCAACCAACACTACTTCCAACACAACATCATCGAAGCCGGCGCACATTGGGTTGACTCACCTTGGCGCAGTGCCAACAACATCAACTCGACCGGATTTCCCGAACCCGTCAACTTTGCCGGCGACAAGCGCATATTCGTAGCCGATATGTTCTACGACGTCAACCACCCGACCCGTCGCGAACTCCACCGAAACTACATCCGCATGAACCTCGACCAATTTGCCGACAACCCCAACGTCGTCCACCTAATCAGTGCCGAATACACCGGACCGCAACACTTCATGGAATTTTGGCTCGACATCATCGGTGAATGGGAAAAAGAAACCGGCACAAAAGTAAAAGTAGCCCTTAGCGCAACCAAAGACGTTCAGGATGCTATCCTCTCCAACCCCAAATATGCCGACATCGTCGACATCATCGACATCCGCTACTGGCACTACAAAACCGACGGAATCTACGCACCCGAAGGAGGCAAAAACCTCGCCCCACGCCAACACGCACGCAAAATGAAAGTCGGCAAAGTAACATTCAAAGAAGCCTACAAAGCCGTCAGCGAATATCGTAGCAAATACCCCGAAAAAGCCGTCACCTACTACGCTCAAAACTACCCCCAAATGTCGTGGGCAGTCTTTATGGGCGGAGGCTCGCTCGCAGGAATCCCCGTCAGTGATGCCGACATCCTAACCGAAGCAACCACAATGAACATCATTGACACACCGAGCGACGACTACAAAATCCTCGGCAACGAAAACGGCTGTATCATCTATAATCAAGGCACAACCGACATCAACATCAACCTCACACCCGGCAAATACCGACTATCGGTCATCAACCCCAAAACCGGCGAAGAAACAATCGTCAAAAAACGAATCAAAATCACCGGCTCATACACCCTGTCCCCCGACGGCTCGACAACAGTCTACCGCTTCAAACGCATTTGAAGACAGCGATAGCAAAAAAAACGTAAACCTCAAAAACACCAATCCACCGTGTACCACCTCCACCCTTGTGGAATCAAACACGGTGGATTTTTTCATCTCACAAATCTCCGCAACAAAATTACGACACAAATCTTCCCAAAAAGGTGCTATAATGCAAAAACAGGTAATTTTTTCTTCGACTACAATAGATTTACAATTTGATACAAATATAATTTCGATAAATCACGGCTTACTATGAAATTCAAAGCCTTATTTAAAGTGTTTTATTTTCATGTTTTTCACATTTAAACCAACACTCATACCACACCAATTTTAAAGTTGAGTAAAATACAATAACTATTCGAATTTACGAAATTTATTACGGAAATTTAACTAAATATTAACACATTTTAATAAATTGGGGGGGTAAATTCTCGAAGTTTATTTAATTTTGCGATCAATAACATCATTTTATCCTAAAATCAACTGAAAAACTTAATATTTTATCACAAAATCTAAGTAGTCATGAAGAAAATTTTTACTCTTATTGCATCTATTTGTATTACTACCGCCACATTCGCTCAGGACGTAGTCGAACTCTCATTTGCGACCGCCGACAAGACCAACTCAACAACTGCCGAATGGTTCTTCTCTAACACTAACATTTCTATGATTCCAAGTGGAGGAAATCGAGACATTAATAAAGGTGGCGTCGAAAGGACCGACGGAACAACATCGTGGGCAAATGGGTTGAACTTCAAAAATAATGCAAAAAATATCATCAAACTCCCCGAAGGAACAAGTCTGTACCGCATTGAGTTTTCAGGCTTCTCACAAGGTGACAACTGGACATATCTCTATGCTTACGGATTCGGAGACGCTGCCGAAGGCTATGAATGGGCAGATCCGATTGGTAGTGGCGTGAAAGACAATAAAGTGATCCACGAAACCGCTAAATATCCTCTTGATCCGTGTATGAAAACGGAAGTCAACGGAAACTATTCATTTGCAACTCCCGGTTACAAGTTTGCAGAAATTGACTTCGGAAACGAACCCTATACAGGAGAATTTCCCTTTATATTCAGCGGAAACAACCAAGAAAGTGCAGCCATTACTCTCTATCTGTCTCGCGCCGCCGCTGACAACCCCACAAGCGGAATCGAAAACATAATCAATAATACAGTCGACAAAAATGCCCCGATTTATAATGTATTCGGTCAACTAGTTGACGAGTCTTATAAAGGCATTGTAATCAAGAATGGTAAAAAATATATCAACCGCTAAATTCTTGAACAAAATACATTCGATCATATTCATATTCCCCAAATAATAGATTGTGATCCTAAAATCCATGAGGGGCAGCTTTCGGTTGCCCCTCTTTATTTAAATAAACTATTTTCATTTACCTAAATCACTACCAGAATTTTTATCATGACTCTAAAATTTAAAAGAGCCATTCTAACCACATCCATCTGTCTGCTGTCAGCCTCAATATTCGCACAGCAAAAAGTTTCGGGAACGGTTAAAGATGCGAACGGCGAACCAATAATCGGTGTAAACATCATGCTTAACGGCAAATCGGTTGCCGTCACGGATTTAAATGGCAAATACACAATCAGCGGAGCAAAATCCGGCTCTAAAATTGAGTTTAGCTACATCGGATTTGAAAAACAAGCCGTCAAAGTTGGAAACAACGATATTATCGACATCGTTCTTAATGAAGACGATGTCCAACTCGACGAAGTTGTAGTCGTCGGCTATGGCACAATGAAACGCAATGACTTAACCGGAGCTGTCGGCTCGGTCGATACGAAGCAACTCAACGCCAAGGGAGCAACATCCGTTTTGGAAAACTTACAAGGCTCAGTCCCGGGTGTAAACATTACTCGCGCCGGAGGTCGTACAAGCGGAAATATCGAGATTGAAATTCGTGGTAAAAACTCGATTAGCAGCCAATCTCCAATATATGTTGTAGACGGAATTGTTTGTAGCAACATTGATTTCCTTAATCCGCAAGACATCGAGCGAGTAGACATATTGAAAGATGCCTCATCAACAGCCATCTACGGTTCGCGAGCTACCGCCGGTGTCGTTATGGTGACGACAAAAACAGGCTCGTCGACAGGCAGCAAAGCTCAAAAACCAACTATCTCATACGACGGCTACTATGGAGTCAGCAAAGTTGCACGTATGCCCGAATTTCAAGATGCAGATGAATTTTACAGTTATCGTTTCATGAAATTCCTCGAATTTGCCGACCCGACAAATATCAACGACGGACGCCCGGTAATGACAAATACAGACTTGGGACGATGCATGCTTCTTGACACAAATTCCGGCATCTATCGTCTCAAAGAAGTTCGTGAAAAAGGCTTGACTCACGACTGGCCCTCTTTGGTTCTTCAAGACGGAAGCCAACAAAATCATTACCTTGCAATCAGCGGAGCCACCGAAACAACTAACTATCACATCGGACTCGGCTACACTGACGAAAAAGGCACATTTAAAAACGATGGAATGGACAAATTTACAATCAAAGGTAGTTTTGACGCAAAATTGTCGAAACATGTATCTGCCGGATTAAATGTAAATCTTGCCCGAATCAACAAGGACTATGCGAGTGACAACGCCGTCAGAAATGCGTTCCATTGCAATCCTTATATGCAACCCTACGACAAAAATGGAAATCTCAACCGTTACCCGGGCAGCAAAGATGTTGAGGAATTAAAAACTCCAGAATTCCAATTTACGAGCGCAATCAACCCGCTGATTTATCTTGAAGATCAAACGTCTAATACTCTCGAATGGCTTGCGCTTGCCAACGTTTGGTTAGAAATTAGACCGATGGAGGGAGTATCGTTCCGTTCGACATTCTCCCCAACGTTTAACTACTCTCGTTACGGATTTTATGAAGGAACCGAAGCCGGACAAACCCAAAACACAGCAAAACGCAACACGAATCAAGGCTTTTCATACACATGGGACAATATGCTCACCTACAACCGCACGTTCAACAAAATTCACAACCTCAACGTGATGGCTCTGATCAGTGCGACAGCCTCTAAAAACGAAAGTGAGAACTTGACCTACAACAATGTCCTCGACGGCACATATTGGTGGGCACTCGGAACATCTGACCAAGGATACAACTATGCCAATTCCAATACCGGATACGCCGAAAGCAGCCTATTGTCATACGCCCTCAGAGCCAACTATACTCTTCTCGGTCGCTATATGGCAACAGCAACAATTCGTTGGGACGGTTCGTCAAAATTTGCCCAAGGTAATCGTTGGGGCTCATTCCCATCCATGGCTCTTGCTTGGCGTATTTCAGAAGAAAGTTTTATGGAAAATACCCGTGATTGGCTATCCAACTTAAAACTTCGTCTCTCATACGGTGTGACAGGCAACAACAACGTCAGCAACTACGCCACACAGCAAACAATCGGCAGTTCAACATACTACCCCTTTGGCTCTGTCTATATGCAAGGAGTATTCCTAGGAAGCATCATTGACAAAAACCTCAAATGGGAAAAAGCTCACGAAACAAACGTCGGTTTGGACTTCGGATTTTTAGGCGAACGCATCAGAGGCAGCATTGATGTTTACAACAAAAAATCGACCGACCTACTCTACGACGTAGTGCTTCCTCTTGAAACAGGTGGCGCATCTATGAAAACAAACATCGGCTCAGTCCGAAACAAAGGTATCGAAATCTCTCTGACTACTGAAAACATTGTCAACCGTGATTGGCATTGGACCACCACCTTCTCCTTCGCCCACAATAAAAATGAAGTGCTCGAAATCAATGGCACCGGCAATCTTTACACCGGCGGTTCGACAGGCAACCTATTTATCGGTCAACCATACCACAACATTTACGGCTACGAATGGTGTGGCATCGTTTCAGATCGAGACATGATTGTTCCCGACCATGAAATAGCCAAAGCAATGGGATTTACTCCGGGCGAAAAAGTCCAAGAAGCACTATACTACAACAAATGTTACGGTCTGATTGAAGGCAACCCGATCATTCGCGATGTTGACGGCGACGGACGCTACGGAGAAGCGGATAAAAAAATCTATAAATCAGACCCGGACTGGACTGGTAGTTTTACCTCTAACTTGACATACAAAAATCTTGACTTCTCTTTCTCAATTTATGCAAAACAAAACTTCACAATCTATTCAAGTTTCTACAACGACTACCTCAACATGAGCAACCGCGGACAATCTCGCCTTGAAATGGATTGGTATATCCCAGCAGGAACATTGATTGACTGTGACGGACAAAACCCCGACGGAACAATGATCAATCCCAAATATCAAGAAACGACTCATTATGGCTCATACCCCTTCCCCAACAATGCCATGAGCAACGGCGGTGTTGGGACTCCAAACTGGCACGGTTCGACAAACTCGTTTGTCGATGGTTCCTATGTCAAAGTGAAACACATCACTCTCGGCTACACGCTTCCCGCCAAATGGATGAAAAAAATCGGAGGTCAAAGCCTTCGACTATATGGAACTGTAACAAATCCATTTGTGTTTACAGACTATAAAGGTTACGACCCCGAATGGGCGGCAGCATCATCGTCTAACGACTCACCCAGCCTCGTAACATGGATGTTTGGTGCAAATATCAAATTTTAATCAACAAATCGACAATCATGAAAAATATTATATTCAAAGCCCTATTTGTTGCCTCCGGACTGACATTTACCACCGGATGCAGCGACTTCCTCGATGCAGACAATAAAGCGGCTATCGAATCCGACAAATACTTTACCGATGACGACGGATTGGCAGCACTACGCATTGCAATGTATTCCGGACTCAAAAACATCGTAAACAATACAGATTTTACCGAATGGGGGACCGACTTATATATCGTCACCCGTTCGACATCGGTCAACGACTACGACACATATAAAATCACCCCGGAAACAAGTGGTGTAAACAGTTTCTACAAATCTTTCTATAAGATTATCGACACAGCCAATTATACTCTGAAAATGAGTGAAAGCAATCAAAAGTATGCAGCCGAAGCAAAATTCATCCGCTCTCTTTGCTACTATCATTTGGTGCAACATTTCGGAGCCGTTCCCTACGTTGTCGACCACATTGATTCAGCAATAATGTCATTTCCAAGAACCAACGTAAAAACAATCTATGACGCACTGATTGCCGAACTTGAAAGCATCGCCGATTGCCAAGAATTACCGGAACGAGATCTTGAAGGCAACATTTCCCGACGAGCCGTCAGAGCTTTGTTGGCAAAAATTTGTCTTGCAGCCGGATGGGATTGTGAAACGACCTTAACAGACGCTGTTGCCGGGACATATTCCGTCACAGGCGACACATATTTTCTAAAAGCCGCTCAATGGGCAGATAAAGTCATCGACGGACAACAATTGACAATGTCGTTTGAAGACAAATGGTCGCCCGACAACGAAGGTAACAAAGAAGAAATCCTATCCGTACAATATGATCGAGGAGCCTACCCCGGCGATCTTCTCACTGGCGGACACGGTCGCCAAAACACTTACGGATGTCAGCTTGGCACCCCTGAAACATCAGGTTTTAAATCATGCAACGGCTCTCTCTGCCCGTCGAAAAAAGCCATCTATCTTTGGGACAAAGGAGACGAACGCCTCGACGGAACATTCATGACGACAATCTATAATTATACTGGCATTTGGCCGACGACAGGTTACTATGCCTACTATACAGCCTCAAAGTCCGCATTGGAAACAATGCCGATTTATTCTAAATATTTCCCATGGTGGCAAACCAAACAAGACGTCGAAAACTTTATTGCAGCCAACCAACATCGTCTTGTCAAAGGCGCAAACGCCGTCAGACTTCAATTGATTGCCAACGAAAGCACCAAATGGGAATTTAATGACGACGGCACAGTCAACAGAAACAAAACAGCGACCAAAGGCTACATAGCATATTGCAAAGAATACACCGCCCCGACTTATACCTGCAAAAAATTCGACGACCCCAATAGCGAACAGCAATCGTCAAGCAGCAACGGTTATCGCGACATCGTAATGTTCCACCTCAGTGATTTTTATCTTGTCGCCGCTGAAGCATATCTGTTGGCTGGCAACGAAACGAAGGCACTTTCGTATGTCAACGAAGTTCGCACTCGTGCCAAAGCATCAACATTAACAAGTTTCGCCGACTACAAAGCAAATTACACAACCGACGACAGCTTCGGAACTATAACACCGCTTGACGTAATTCTAGACGAACGCGCTCGCGAACTCTTTGCCGAAACAACCCGATGGGTCGACCTGCACCGCACCCGTCAGCTCGTCAGATACAACATAGCATTCAACGAAAACATCAACACCGCAGCCGACATGAGCGACGTCTATGGCAACATCCGTTGGCTTCGCCCGATTCCTGCCGCAGAAATCGAAACAAATACAGCCATAACCGAAGCCGATCAAAATCCCGGATATTAATAACAACTAAACTTCAAGCATTACATATATATCGACATGAAAAATATGCTATCCATACTCATCTGCCTACTTTCAATCGGAACAACATTTGTTTCTTGCAGCGATGACGACAACAACAACGAACCACAATTTGAAAAATCCGCCGAACAAGATTTTGCAGAAATAGTCCGATATGCCGGAACATTATATAGAGTTGAAAACGGGAAAACAGACGTTTCAACCGCCGAAGCCGAAGTAAGCATCCTCGCAACAGACTCAGCCTATATCGCCGACATGATATTCCACTGTTTTGATTCGAGCTTCAAAATTGATTCGCTCAAAGGCCCGGTCAATATTGCCAGAGCCAACGGCGGATACATCTTCTATAACAACCTTGAATCCAATATGTTTAAAAATAAATTTTCAGGCATTATTTCCGAACAAGGAGAAATAACAACAAAATTCGTCATGAAAATTCGTAGCGGACGCAACACCAAAACATACAACTTTGAATTTAACGGATCAAGAAAACTATAACAGCATTTCATCTCATCCAAACAACTCCGGTCAACTGTCATCAATTGGTCGGAGTTGTTGCAATAAATAATATAATGTTACGTAAATTAATCTTAACAACATTGTGCCTAACCTGTTTACAGGCTTATGCGACCACCGACGCCCCATTTTCAGTCAAAAACGGAATGTTTGATCAAAACGATCAAAACACACTCGGACTAAGTACGGCCATCGGCGCAGAAACATTCACCGTCTACTCTCCCACCGCCACTTCCCAAAAAAAATTCTGTAACGGCATAGTCTTATGTGAATTTAAAGACACACTTTATTGCATGTGGCAAAGCTCATCCAAAGACGAAGACGCCGCCGACACATTCGTTGCCTATGCCAGAAGTAGTGACGGCGGACTCACATGGTCAGAACCTATGGTTCTCGCCGAAACAATTGCTAACGGCTACACATCGTCTGGCGGATGGATCGCAACCGACGACAAATTAATCGGATTTATCAACACATGGCCCGACAATCTAAACCCCAAAGGAGGCTACACCCGCTATGTCACAAGCACCGACGGACTCACTTGGACACAACCGGAATACGTCAAAATGGCCGACGGCAGCAAACTCAACGGCATATTCGAGCAAGACCCATACAAACTGAAAAACGGACGAATCATCAACTCCGCACACTTCCAACCGGGGCTGAAAGTCTGTCCGATATACACCGACGACAAATATGGAATCAGCGGATGGAAAAAAGGCAATTTCACCCACAAAGGGACAGGCTCACAATCTCGAGAACTTGAACCGAGCCAATTTACTAAATCCGACAATTCAATCGTAATGATATTCCGCGACCAAGGACAAACCACATATCGAAAAATGGCATCAATCAGCACAGACAACGGTGAAAATTGGACATCATCAGTTTTAATCGACAATATGCCCGATGCCCGCACCAAACAAAGTGCCGGAAACCTGCCCGACGGAACAGCATTCATGGTAGGAAATCCCGTCGACACCAAATCATACGACATCAGCGACGGAAAGACCAGAGTACTTCGCCGACCATTAGTCTTAACACTAAGCAAAGATGGAAATTACTTCGACACATCATTAATCCTGCGCAACGGACTCGACGATGAAAAAATGCAACTCGGACCTCAATATTCAGGAAAAGCCAAACGCCCGGGTTATCATTACCCGAAATCAATGGTCGCAGGAGATTATCTCTACGTCGCATACGCCACCAACAAAGAAGACGTCCAATACACACGCATACCACTTAAAAACATTTCACTCAACAGCTCAAACGCCTCAATCGACGACATTGAAAGCAACAAATCCGGACTAACAATCAATCTATCGTCAGGCAAAATGCTAAGCGTAACACAAACCAACAATATTCCTGTATCAATAAACATATATTCCATTTCAGGAATTTGCGTTATGAAATTAAACGAATCAAGCGACTACATCAAACGCGATCTGTCATCATTGCCCACCGGAATCTATATAATCAATGCAAAAAATAAATATACAACCAAAAGCATAACTTTAAACTTAAAATAACACATCAATTCATCTCAATACAAAAACTGAACAATCCCCAAAAGAGAATCATTATCAATCTAAAATCCACATTTTAACAAGCACAGCCGCTAAATGTATCCCCCCCTCAGAAGAGCCTCAAAAGTTTGATGCAAAACATTTGGGGCTCTTCTATTTTAGTGGATTCAAATATCAAAAGACTCTCGGCCAAAATAACAAAGTCGAAAACACAGCATTCGACCCTGTAGATTTTTCCTTTTTCGTATCGCCAATCTTTACGCTTATCCCCACTAAAAATCTACTGAGCCCATATTTGACCTATCAGCCCTATTCAACCTAACCCAAAGCCAATACCGCCAAATCAGCCCCCCAAACAAAGAAAGCTAAAAAAGCTACCTTAGCTAAAAAAGCTATGTAAGCTCCCCC
>CAZCCI010000017.1:41984-45003 GCA_964497255.1 uncultured Staphylococcus sp. | reverse complement strand
GAAAATTTCGGCTCGATACCTTGATAGACACGCGCGAAACGCCACCTCTTATATAAATAATCAAGCTATTTTTCTTCCGGCTCATTTTCAGTCGCAAAATTTGACACCTTTACACTTGTATTTGCTCGTAGATTTTTGCTAACTTTGTGGATTATTTGATCATCCACTCGAAAAATATTATAAAATCACCCGATATATTATGCTAACAGCTAAGGAAATACGCGAATCTTTCAAAGAGTTTTTCCGCACAAAGGGGCACCACATCGTACCGTCAGCCCCCATGGTAATCAAAGATGACCCGACATTGATGTTTACAAATGCGGGCATGAATCAGTTTAAAGATATTATCTTAGGCAATAAAGTTGCCAAATATCAGCGCGTCGCCGACTCTCAGAAATGTCTCCGAGTTTCCGGCAAGCACAACGACCTCGAAGAAGTCGGCATGGACACCTACCACCACACCATGTTTGAAATGCTCGGCAACTGGTCGTTTGGCGACTATTTCAAGAAAGAAGCAATCGACTGGGCTTGGGAATATCTCGTCGACGTTTTGAAACTCGACCCCAACCGTCTCTACGCAACAGTCTTTGAAGGCGCACCCGACGAGGGGCTTTCGCGTGACGACGAAGCCGCATCATATTGGGAAAAACACCTCCCCGTATCGCACATCATCAACGGCAACAAGCACGACAACTTTTGGGAAATGGGCGATACCGGACCTTGCGGTCCTTGCTCTGAAATCCACATCGACCTCCGCAGCGAGGAAGAACGTGAAAAAATCGACGGAGCCGAACTCGTCAACCATGACAATCCTCTCGTGATCGAAATCTGGAACCTCGTCTTCATGCAGTTCAACCGCAAAGCTGACGGCTCGCTCGAACCGCTTCCCGCAAAAGTAATCGACACCGGCATGGGCTTCGAACGTCTTTGCATGGCACTCCAAGGCAAAAAGTCGAACTACGACACCGACGTCTTCACCCCCCTCATCAACTGCATTGCATCGCTTTCAGGCAAAGAATATGGCAAAGACGCAAAAATCGACATTGCAATGCGCGTCATTGCCGACCACGTCCGCACGATTTCATTCTCCATTGCCGACAGCCAGCTTCCCGGCAACGCCAAAGCAGGCTACGTAATCCGCCGCATCCTCCGTCGTGCCGTGCGCTACGCCTACACATTCCTCGACCAGAAACAAGCATTCATGTATAAGCTCGTCAACACGCTCATCGACTCAATGGGCGAGGCTTATCCCGAAATCGCCGCTCAGCGCGAACTTATCATGAAAGTCATCAAGGAAGAAGAAGACTCATTCCTCCGCACTCTCGACAAAGGCATTGCAATTCTCGACGAAGCAATCAAAAACGCTCGCAAAAACGGCAAAGATGAAATCTCGGGCAAGGAAGCATTCGTTCTCTATGACACCTACGGCTTTCCCCTCGACCTCACCGAACTGATTTTGAAGGAAAACGGCATGACTCTCGACAAAGCCGGATTCGACGTTGAAATGGAAGCTCAGAAAACTCGTGCACGCAACGCCGCAGCCGTCGAAGCTACCGACTGGGTCATTGTCAACGAAGGCGAAACCGAATTCGTAGGCTACGACTCCACCTCGTGTCTCACCAACATCCTTCGCTACCGCAAAGTCACTCAGAAAAACAAAACTTTCTATCAAATTGTACTGTCGACCACTCCGTTCTACGCAGAAATGGGCGGTCAGGTCGGCGACAACGGTTGGCTGACTTGCGGCGACGAAAAAATCGAGATCTACGACACCAAACGAGAAAACGGTCAAGCCGTACACCTCGCAAAGCAACTTCCCTCAAACATCGAAGCCGAATTCCTTGCCCAAATCAACGAAGCCGACCGTCGCGCATCCGAATGCAACCACACGGCAACCCACCTGCTCCACGCAGCTCTCCGTGAAGTACTCGGAACACACGTTGAACAGAAAGGCTCTTACGTTTCGCCCGGAATCCTGCGCTTCGACTTCTCTCACTTCCAGAAAGTAACACCCGAAGAACTCCGCAAAGTCGAACGCATCGCCAACGCCAACGTCCGCAAGGCAATCGCACTCGATGAACATCGCCACATGCCAATCGCCGACGCTCTCAAACTCGGCGCAATGGCTCTCTTTGGTGAAAAATACGGCGAAGAAGTACGCGTGGTGAAATACGGCGACTCTGTCGAACTTTGTGGCGGTACTCACGTCCCCAATACCGGCAACATCGGTATGATCCGCATCATTTCCGAGTCAAGCATCGCTGCCGGCATCCGACGCATCGAAGCCGTCACTGCCGAAGCAGCCGAAAACCTGATCGACCAAGCCGCTGACGAAATGCGCAATATTGCAGAAATGTTCCACAACGCACCCGACATCACTCTTGCTATTCGCAAATCTATCGAAGAAAACGCTGATCTCCGCAAGCAGGCGGAAGAATATATGCAAGAGCGCATCCGCAACTTCACGGCAAAAGTCATCGAAAGAGCTGAAACCGTCAACGGTATTAAACTCACATCAGCAGTCGGTGTGCGTGTTCCCGAAGTCATTAAGGGTGTCGCATTCGGAGTGCGCCAACAGTCTCCCGAAAAGACAGCGTTCATCGCAGCCACTGTCGACATGGCAGGCAAACCCATGCTCACCGTAGCTCTCACCGACGACCTCGTCAAAGAAGGCTACAACGCCTCGACAATCGTCCGCGAAGCAGCCAAAGCAATCAAGGGCGGCGGCGGCGGTCAACCCGGATTTGCCCAAGCCGGCGGCAAGGACAAAGATGGAATCGTTGATGCATTCCAACTTCTACGCAACGCTTTCGCCAAGTAAAATCACTGACGAACAACACATTCCAATAAAAATTTTGCGACCTTCGGACTCTCAAAAATCCGAAGGTCGCAATTTTTTTGAAAAAAAATTAGTGCTTTGGATAAAATGGTAACTTTTTCCTTATTTCATGTATTATCTTTGCAGGCGGAAACAATATTTTCAACTTCCGCAATTATCATTTTTGTTAAACTTAAACCC
>CAZCCI010000017.1:24116-41884 GCA_964497255.1 uncultured Staphylococcus sp. | reverse complement strand
GCCAAACCAACCATGCAAGCAGAATTATTCCACCAGCCAAACTCGAAATGACGGCTAAATCAGTCCACACACCATTCAATTGAATAGGGACAATTGTCGAGATCATGCAGCACAACAGCGCAAACATCGCGAACTCGCTCACCGAACTATTAAACACCATTTTAATTCGACTTTTCGTTTTATTATTTAATTCACCAATTACATAAAAATACATCACAAATACAATGAAATAACTACATATTAACAATAAAAAGTATTGCCACCTTTATTTTTTTTATAGAAAAAGTAGCAATACATTATAATAATAAATTCCAATTCCGTCCTTCAATCAAAATGTTGGCGGGATAGCATTGAAATGAGCTTGAATCGTGCGAGCTATACGGTAGTGACCGTTATCGTTGGGATGCAGACGGTCTGTTTCACTGTGGTGAAAATACCGATCATGATTCTCTTCGAGCGGAAACAATCCGCTGTCACAGTAGAGATCGATCAGCGGCACAGCCCAAAACGTAGCAGCCTCACGGAGAGTCTGAATATAGCTTTCAATATACAGCCCCTGCCCATTGGCATAATTTTCGTCGGGTTGCACATTTCGCTCATTAAAGCGAGCGAAACCGCGATGAATCGGAGTCATCAAGACAATTTGTTTGTAGGGATAATTGTGTTTGAGAAACGCCATCACACGGTTTATATTCCCGGTAAATGTCGAGTCATTCATAAGAAATCGGCGATGCTTGCGCAACTCCGTTTTTCCGTTGACATTGACACTGTCAGTATCTTCCGCAAAAAAACGACCGATCGGTTTGCTGTGATTGTAATCGTTTGTGCCCGCCCAGATGACGATCACATCGATTGAATCGCCGAGCGCAGCCTTCATCTCCTCGGCTTTTTTATAGATACCATCCCATTGGTAGCCACTTTTTGCAAAGACATGAGGCTCAATACCAATAAGCGTTTCGAGATAGCTCCAATAATGTCGTTTTGTCGACTTATTCTTCGGAGAAGTCATTGAATCGCCGAGGAATGCCACACGCTTGCCCTGCCAGGGAGTCGAAAGATTGATGTCAGATGCCGGAACATCCACCATGGAAGCGTGAGTGTGACCATCGTGAGCCGATGCAACAACCGACGATGTCAGCAACATCGTTGTCGAAAGAATAAAATGTTTTATGAGATTGAGTTTCATATCTTTATTTAGATTTGAAGGCTTATCTTAATTATTAAATTTAAAAGGAGGTGTAACAACAAAAAAAATAAAAAATGTAGCAGGACTATAAGCCGGGTTATGTCACTGTGGGACTTCTGTCAAGGTCAAGCCTTGAAGGTTGCCACAGAGCCCGTGTCATTTATCTAAGCGGTGCCTCGCTCTGCTTCGGCACTCGAGCAGCCTACCCCCCGGCTATGGGCGAGCAACCCATTGGGAAGCCTCCACGAAGGAGGACTATTGGATTCCCGCGCCGGTATACATGGCCTTGCAACCCATAAGACGTGCGGCATATCGTGTCGCCACGACATCCGGTGGGCTCTTACCCCACCTTTTCACCATTGCCGGAATCGAATCCCGGCTGTTATTTTCTGTCACGTTACTCTGCCGTCGCCGACAGCTCACTGTTAGAGAGTATGGAGCTCTGTGTTGCCCGGACTTTCCTCTTGCCGCTCCGGAAATCAACGTCCATCGGCAAGCGACACAAGCGTCCTGCTACATGCTGACAAAGTTACAAATAATTTCTTAGAAATTTTGTTGCTACGCCGGATTTATTGTATTTTTACAAAATAAAAAAATCAAAGTTTAGCTATGACATTTGCCGATGTTCTTATCCCCGTTCCGATTCAAGGTTCGTTTACATATCACATTCCGGAAGAAATGAGCGAATCACTCCGTGTAGGCCACAGAGTGATCGTCCCCTTCGGTCGGAAAAAGTTCTACACGGGCATAGTCACCGGACTTGGCAACGTAGCTCCGAAAGACTATGAGGTCAAAGACATTGCGTTTCAGCTCGATGCCGAACCGATTGTCCGACATCCGCAACTGAAATTCTGGCACTGGATTGCCGACTACTACCTTTGCTCGCCCGGCGAAGTGATGAAGGCGGCAATGCCGGCAGGACTGAAAGTCGAAAGCGAAACATTCATCCAACCCAACCCCGACTACGAGGAGGATGAAGCCAATCGGCTTAACGCACGCGAAATTGCAGTCATGGAAATGCTGCTTTCAAGCGACAAAAAACAGCCCTTGGATGCAATCTCAAAGAAAACCGGATTTTCAAACATCGTAAACGTCGTCAATTCGCTCTTAGCGAAAGATGCCGTGATGATTTCGGAAAATCTCGTCGAAAGATACCGCTCACGCAAAGAGACGTATGTCCGACTTACGGCAGCAAAAGGCGATTCCGACGCTCTCCACCGGACATTTGACTGCGTTAAAAGCGGCGGAATGCAAGAGCGGGCATTGCTCGCGCTGCTCGACCTCTCCGACTTCATGAAGCAGGGTGTCGACATCAAGGAAGTCACTCGCTCCGAGTTGCTTGAACGTGCCGCCGTGACCACATCGGTCATTGCAGCAATGGCAAAGAAAGGAATCGTTGAAATCTACACCAAGGAAGTCAACCGTTTCAGTTATTCTGGGCTTGTCGCAGGGACTCTGCCCAAACTGACCGACGTGCAGTCAAAAACCCTCGATGAAATTCACAAATCATGGTTCGACCATGACATCACCCTCCTCCGTGGCGTCACGTCGAGCGGAAAGACAGAGCTTTACATACATTTGATCGACTATGTGATTCGCAACGGTCGTCAAGTGCTCTACCTCGTCCCCGAAATCGCGCTGACCACACAATTGACAGGAAGATTGCAACGTGTGTTCGGCGACAAAGTCATAATTTACCATTCAAAGTTTTCCGACAACGAGCGCGTCGACATTTGGAAAAAACTACTTGCTTCGTCCGAACCATGTGTAATCATCGGTGTTCGCTCGTCGGTGTTCCTACCCTTTTCTTCACTCGGACTCGTGATTGTCGACGAGGAACACGAAAGTGCCTACAAGCAACAAGATCCCGCCCCGCGCTACAATGCTCGCGACGCTGCTATTGTGCTCGCATCGATGCACGGCGCAAAGACTCTGCTCGGAAGTGCAACGCCGGCAATCGAATCATACTACAAAGCCACGACCGGACGATTCGGACTCATCGAACTCACAGAGCGATACGAAGGCATGAAAATGCCCGAGATGCGCCTAATCGATATGTCCGACGCTCGAAAAAAAGGTATTGTCAACGGAACTTTCGCCTACGAAACCGAACGCTTGGTCAACGAATCGTTGAAGCGCGACGAGCAAGCCATACTTTTCATCAACCGTCGCGGATATGCCCCGATTGCGCGATGCAAACTGTGCGGCTACGTCCCCAAGTGCCACAATTGCGACGTCTCGCTGACCTACCATCGTCATTCCGACAAGCTCGTTTGCCACTATTGCGCCACCCCCTACTCCGTCCCCGACGTTTGCCCGGCTTGTAAAGAACCCGGCATTGAAGTGCTCGGCTACGGAACAGAACGAGTCGAGGAAGAAGTCGAATCCCTCTTCGGCAATGCAACAATCGCACGAATGGACCTCGACACGACTCGCAACAAAAACGGCTACGAGACTATCATCGACAATTTTTCAAAAGGCAAAGCACAAATTCTCGTCGGGACACAAATGGTCACCAAAGGCTTGGATTTTGACCGCGTCAGCACAGTCGGAGTCGTCAATGCCGACAGCGTGATAAACTTCCCCGATTTCAGAGCCTCGGAGCGAGCGTTCAATATGCTCGAACAGGTTGCCGGACGCGCCGGACGTCGAATCGACAACGGTATCGTCGCAGTTCAGACCTACAATCCGTCACACCCCGTCCTCTCATATCTGCTACAACACGACTACCTCGGCTTCTACAACCACGAGCTCGCCGAACGTAAGCAATACACCTACCCTCCCTTTGCTCGCGTGATATACATATATCTAAAACATCGCGACAACGCAGCGGTGTCAGCAATGGCGTTTGACTATGCCTCGCGCCTGCGTGTGCTCCTCGGCAATCGAGTCAGCGGCCCCGACGAGCCGTTAGTTTCACGCATTCAGTCGCTATATATCAGACGAATAATGTTGAAAGTCGAGACCAACGCATCAATGTCGAAAGTCAAAACGTTGCTCAACGATGTCAGAATTGAAATGGTCAATCGAAAACTATTGTCAGGAGCGATTCTCTACTACGATGTCGATCCAATGTAGAAGGAGACACAAAGGGATGGCGGCAAATGCACCGACCGTGTCGGCAATGGCATCCAAGCAATCGCCGCTACGTCCGAGCCCGCAAAGTTCTTGAATAAACTCTATCGAGATTCCGAAGACGGTCACAACAACCGAAGCAACAAAGGCTTGACGCAACGTCAACGCCCGCCCTGCTCTCTTGTGCTCAAAAATATGGGTTAATGCAAGCCCACCAAACATACAACAGTGGGCAATTTTATCTGCGCCCGGAAACAGAGGAATATTCTCCTCAAACGGCTTTGGCAGGATAGTCAGATAGAGAATGACGATACCGACCGCCAACGTTAGTTGACCGATCGGTATCCATTTAAGTTTGTTCATTAAAAAAACGCTAATTATTTCGCAGCCATAAGACCGGCAGTAGCCATTTCGCGATATGCCATAAGACCGTCTTCCGAAAGCTCGACAACATTGCGAGTTCCGTCAACACCGGGAAGCGAAACATGGTTTTCATCAACGAAAGTCATAAATTCATAGCTTTCACCCGAGGGAAGAGCCACGCTCCAACTCTTGTCTTCCTTGTCGAAGTCAAGACGAACGATTGAATTGTCGCTTTCTGATGTGATAGTGTATCCTTTGCCGTCACATTCAACGATGTAGCGTCCGTCTTTGCCATCGATCACCTTCTTGCCGGAAGCAATGGGATTCTCGCCGCTCCAAAATTCGATAGAGTTGATGACGAGAACGTCAGCAAGAGCCGAAACCTCATAAACGGGCACGATCCAGAATGCAAAAAATACGAGTTCGTTGACAAATTTATCGCCAACCTGCCTGTTCCAGCTAAGGAGCTTATTGGTCAAAGCGAAACTGCCGACACACGACGACATGAGCATAGAGCCACAGAGTGCTGCCACGAGAGCAACAGGTAAAAAACGTTTTTTCATCGGATGTAAATGAATTAAATGTGTAACGGATTGATTCTTTGTTTAATATTTGTTTTTATGGAGAGAAACAGACATCGGGGCGAGGAATATTATTAATACTCAAACGTTCCGGCTTCCGACCTGATTGTCAAGTGGTTTGCGTCGGCATCTTCTACACGACCGATGATGCGCGACTCGATTCCGAAACTTTCGGCTATTTCCATAACCTTGGCGGCAGCTTCGGGGCGAACGTAGATTTCCATACGGTGTCCCATGTTGAAGACCTTATACATTTCGCTCCACGGAGTTCCGCTTTCTTTCTGAATAAGATCGAAGAGTGGCGGAATCGGGAAGAGATTATCCTTGATAACGTGTTTATTTTCAACAAAGTGGAGCACCTTGGTTTGCGCGCCACCCGTACAGTGAACCATACCGTCGATTTCACCACGCATTTCACTCAAAAGCTTTTTGATGACGGGAGCGTAAGTGCGAGTCGGCGAGAGAACGAGTTCGCCGGCAGTAAGACCAGTACCCTCAACCGGATCTGTCAATTTCTTAGAGCCGGAGTAGACAAGCTCATCGGGCACGGCCGCATCAAACGTTTCAGGATATTTCTCAGCGAGATATTTCGCAAAAACATCGTGGCGAGCGGATGTAAGACCATTGCTACCCATTCCGCCATTGTAGCGCGACTCATACTTAGCCTGCCCGAACGATGCGAGCCCGACAATGACATCGCCACCTTTAATATTAGCGTTATTAATGACATCGGCGCGACGCATACGGCAAGTGACGGTCGAGTCGACAATGATTGTGCGGACGAGGTCGCCGACATCGGCTGTTTCGCCACCGGTCGAATAGATTCCGACACCCATTTCGCGAAGACCTGCAAGAAGTTCCTCAGTGCCGTTGATGATAGCCGAAATCACTTCGCCGGGAATAAGATTTTTGTTACGACCAATAGTCGACGAAACGAGAATATTGTCCGTAGCACCAACGCAAAGCAGATCATCGATATTCATAACCAACGCATCCTGAGCGATACCTTTCCAAACAGAGATGTCGCCGGTTTCGCGCCAGTAGGCGTAAGCAAGAGATGATTTGGTTCCGGCTCCGTCGGCGTGCATGATGTTACACCATTCGGGATCACCACCGAGAATATCGGGGATAATCTTACAAAATGCGTGAGGGAAAATACCCTTGTCTACATTCTTGATAGCATTGTGCACATCCTCTTTTGAGGCAGATACGCCACGGAGGTTATATCGCTGATCACTCATAATATCGTGTAAAATTGATGTTCAACAGATGTGAGTAAAGATTTGTTTGTTTAATTTTTTACAAAAGTAATCAAAAATCGCGATTTATGAGTAGTGAAACGCCAAAATTTACCAAACTTCATCTTTTTATAAAAAAAACGATGACTTAAGTTACAATTTCATTCAAAATTAGCATATAATATCAATGAAATAATTAAATTTGTACTCATATTGAAACGCTCTTTACTAACACTTCTGAGAGAAAAAACGTTAAGCTTATCTTGTAGATTAAACCGCATGAAATTCACAGGCTGATGCAAGAGATAGCTTAGTTAGCTCTCGCTTTTTCATTATAAATTCAATCCTATTACAATTATGAATAAATTTATTATTCCATTCCTTCTAATCATCGCTTTCTTTAACTTATATGGTTGTAGCGATGATGAGCCCAAAGATTCTGTAAAAGAAATCAGAATGTCCGTTTCTCCCGAGACTGGCTTCAAGTATATTTTCGGCAGCGAAGAGCCCATCGAATGTATGCTTGTTATGTCGTCAGAAGACACCCCTGGAGAATGGATACCGCTTGAATTTAATAGTATTAAAGGATTTACATACGAAAGAGGGCACGAATATTATCTTTCAGTAAAACGCACAATCCTTGCCAATCCGCCGATGGATGCCTCTGACCGCACTTATTCTCTATTGAGGATTCTTTCCGACCGTCTTGTTACAGAACCGGAGATGCCGGCTGACAAAGAAATCAATTCAGAGGAAGACATTGAGTATAACGATATGTGCCCTTTCAACAAGTATTCAATACACACGAATTTTATCGTCAGTGAAAATGGAGAAATTTTTTATGCCGACGGCTCACCTGTACCGTCTTATAACAACGCCCGCATTTGGTTAGAAAACACTCTCGACAAAGCAGACCCAAATTGGATTAAATTTCAAAGCGTATCCTATATGGCAATATATTCATTTGTATTGTCACCACTTACGACGGAAATACACATGGTGCGAAACGAATCACACGGCCCGATGTTCAAGGATGTAATCCCGGAAAATGAATTTACCCATATTACTCAATCCATGAAGTCAGGCGAAGAACTTCATTATGCTCTCATCCTCGCCAATATCCACAAAAAGGGACTTCAAAAATTAGAATTTACCATCAAGAAACAATAACACACTCATATTAAATTGATCCCCCACTGTTAGATAATCAAACTCTCGACAAAAGCAAACGAATAGATAACCCGATAAGATATTCTTTTCGTTTGCTTTATTTTTATTACAACGTCACCAAACATCATTCACTTACAAAAGAATAAGAGTCAAGCATTAAAGCTCAACTCTTACTCAGCGGAGAGAGAGGGATTCGAACCCCCGGAGGTGTGACCCTCAACGGTTTTCAAGACCGCCGCAATCGACCACTCTGCCATCTCTCCAATATTATTCGGTTTCAGCCGAGAAGTTTCGCTTAACCTCTTTTTGTGTGGCTTATTTCCTTTTGACGAGTGCAAAGTTATGAACTTTTTCTATACCGTGCAAATTTTTAAGCAACTTTTTTTCAATAAATTTTATTGGCAAAACCGAGTCCGACATATAAACGGTTATTATTCAACAATATACACATAAAGGCATTCTCAATTCAATCTCACATTTTTTTGACGATTGATTTTACTACCTGATTCCAACACTCTAAAACCACCCACTTTATATTATATTGTCACTTCCGTGCAACCTCCATTGACTGATTCTTCCGTATTTTACATTTTTATCGTAAATTTGCATCTACACTTCATTTTTTCACAACTATTTCAATCCTACCGATGCTTTCAACCGACAAACTTTCGTGTAACATACTTGCAGATCTCCTCGTAGCTCACGGAGTCAACCACGTAGTGCTTTCGCCCGGCAGTCGAAACACGCCACTCATCGTAGCCCTGTCTCGACGGAATGAATTGGAAACACATATCGTTGTCGACGAGCGTTCTGCCGCATTCATTGCACTGGGAATGTCGATTCAGCTCGGCAAACCTGTAGCTATCGTATGCACAAGCGGAACTGCGCTACTCAACTACGCGCCGGCTGTCGCCGAAGCATTCTATCGCGGCTGCCCATTGATAGTAATCTCAGCCGACCGACCCGAAGAATGGATTGACCAAGACGACTCGCAGACGATTTGGCAGCAAAATGCGCTATCGCCCTACGTCAAACGCAGTTGCGACATCCCGGCACACACAAATTTTGCCAATGCCGAATGGGTCTGCAACCGACTTATCAACGACCTTCTGCTCGAAGCCGCAACCGGACGCAAAGGCCCCGTCCACATCAACGTCCGCCTCGACGCACCGCTCAACAAAATTCAAAAATTCACTCCCGACAGAAGCCGCGTCATCTCAATGGTCTCCCCCTCGGTTGAACTCCCTACCGATAAAACAGAAGAACTGAAATCACGCATCTCATCGCCGCGCAAAGTCTTGATAATCGTCGGCTTCCACGAGCCTGACAGCGACCTCCGCGACGCCCTCGAACGTCTTGCCCGACAGCCAAACATCGCCGTCATGACCGAAACCATAGCCAACGTCAGTTCGCCGCTGTTTATCAACAAAATAGACTCCACACTTTGCCGCATATCCGCCCCGGAACGCAGCAAACTCGCCCCCGACATCGTCATCACAGCCGGCGGAGCACTCGTGTCGAGATTCGTCAAAGAATGGGTGCGCTCGCTCAACAATGTCGAACATTGGCACGTCGGACTGTCACACACGACCATAGACTGCTTCAAGCACCTCGCCCTCCGCATCGAAATCAAACCATCGGTCTTCTTCAAGCAACTATCAGCAGAAATGCAGCCAACCACATCGCCCGACGGCTACTCACAATCGTGGCGCAAACAAGTCGAGCAAGCCGAAACGTACCACAAACAATACATCGACTCCTCACCGTGGTCCGACATGATTGCATTCTCCCACATCATCCCCAACATACCGTCGACTTGGAACCTCCACCTCTCAAACGGCACTCCGATTCGCTACGCCCAACTGATGGACAGCTCCCATATCAACCGCTGCGACTGCAACCGAGGAGTCAGCGGCATTGACGGATGCACCTCGACAGCCGTCGGAGCATCGGTCGCATCGCCCGAGACCACTACCCTGCTCATAACAGGCGACATGAGTTGCCAATACGACCTCGGAGCATTAGCATCGACACTCATCACACCGAAATTCAAAATCATTGTGATGTGCAACGGAGGCGGAGGCATATTCCGATTCATATCCTCAACCTCAACGCTCCCCGAAATGGAAAAATACTTTGCCGTCGGGACTCGCCTGCCGCTCCGCCAATTAGCCGACGGATTCGGGTTCTCCTACCACGAAGCCCACGACCTCGACGAACTCCGATCGGCATTCAAATCATTTGCCACGACCGACGATCGCCCTGCAATTTTGGCAGTCTTCACCCCTCCGACAGTGTCTGCCGAAGTTTTGCGACAATACTTTCAGCAGCCATAAGCGACTCGGGCTTCCCGATGTCGATCCAATTATAATCCTCCTCGGGGATATATCCGTTGATTTTCAGCCGTCGACACGAATCAGTGTAGAACGGCGTGATTGAAAACACCCGATTCTCACCACCGCCATACTCCGACAGCACATCGAACACCGACGACGGATCGACAATGTGAACGCCTCCGAATGCCAACATCCTCAGCGTCCCCGGCTCGACATCGCCAGCCCACGGACTGCGCACCTCCCCCGTGTTGACATTAGTCCACCCCGCCATCCTCATCCGATTGTCAAACAAAAGATAGCGCGAAGTCTTGCGTTGAGCCACGAGCAGAGTAGCATCCGAACGCGACCTCTCGTGAGCAGCAACCATACCGGCAACATCGAAATCAGTCATTATATCCACATTGTGGACAATAATCGGCTCGTTTCCGTCAAGCAACCGACGAGCATAGAGCAATCCGCCGCCCGTATCAAGCAACAATTCACGCTCGTCGCTGACACGAATGTCCACGCCGAAATTTTCGTTAGCCGAAAGATAGTCCTCAATATCCGACGCATGATGATGGACATTGACGACAAACTCCGAAACACCCGCATCTTTGAGCTTCAAAATCACACGTTTCAACATCGGGACACCGCCAACCTCGACGAGTGCTTTCGGCTTATGCTGAGTGATAGCCCCTAACCGCGAGCCAAGCCCTGCGGCAAAAATCATAGCTTTCATAGACATTTGTCAATATTTTGTTCGCGATGAATAAGATGGACGTTGACCGTTGGAAATCTCCGTTTGATATGTTCAGCCAAATGCTGAGCGCAATAGACACTGCGATGCTGACCGCCCGTACAACCGAAATTCACCGACAGCGAGGTGAACCCTCGACGATCGTAACACTCGACTGCCGGATCGACAAGCCCATAGCAATGCTCCAAAAACGGCTGCACTTCGCCTTGACGTTCAAGAAAATCAATCACCGGACGATCAAGCCCCGTGATAGTTTTATACTCGTCGTAGCGACCCGGATTTAACATTGCCCGACAATCAAACACAAATCCGCCGCCATTGCCCGACTCATCGGTCGGAATACCTTTTTTATACGAAAAACTGGCAACTGTTACCGTCAGCGAACTGCGTTTGTCGTCCGCGCTCGACGACGACGACGAAACATCGTCCGAACAAGCCTGCAACTCCTTTTCAAGCATCAGACTGACAACAGAGTTGAGATACGGATATTCGGCAAACGGCTTTTCGAGCAACGCTGCCAGACTTTTCAACGCCGGCGGAATACTCTTCAAAAAATGAGCCTTACGCTCAAACCGTCCCCTAAAACCGTAAGCCCCGAGGACTTGAAGACTGCGGAGCAACGAAAATTCACGGAAACGCTCGTCGAAACGCTCGGAGTCGATCGAGACATAGCGCGACGCACTGTCGATGTACGTCGCCACCAACTCCCGTCGGATCTCCTCGGAGAATGCCGCCCGAGCCTGCGTCACGAACGACACCACATCATACTCCGCCGGGCCTCGACGACCGCCTTGAAAGTCAATAAAATAAGGCATTCCGTCCTTAATCATCACATTTCGCGACTGGAAATCGCGATACATAAACGTCTGCCCAACGCCGTCGGCAAGTCGGGTCGCCATTTTTCGAAAATCAGCTTCGAGCAAATCCTCGCGATATGCCACCCCCGACGTATTCAGGAAACAATATTTGAAATAATTCAAATCCCAGAGCATTGCCTGAGCATCGAAATCACTGACGGGATAACACTTGGCAAAATCAAGCCCCTCCGCTCCACGATATTGAAAATCCGGAAGTACGGCAACAGCCTTTTTAAGCAGCTCCACCGAGTCTCGGACATCAAAAAGCTGACAATCACCGAGATCCTCTTGAAGATACGACAGCCCGTCGGGCGAGACCGCAAAGACCTCCGGCACGGGAAGCCCCTTTGACTTGAAATGGCGCGACAAATATATAAACGCCGAGTTCTCATCAATCGAATTACCGATCACACCGACAGCAGTCTGCACCCCCGTCAATCGAAAATAACGGCGGTTGCTCCCTGCCGGAGTCAAAGGGATGACCGCCTCAGGCTGCGTCCCGAATCTTGATTCATATAGTTTGGTTAACATCTCGAAGCTGTATTTTGTGAAAATGTTTTGCAAAAATAGCGAAAATATTAATGTTGAAAGAGCTTGGCGGTCGACGCTTTTGTATATTTTTGCAAAAATGCGTAATTTTGACAATTGTTTACCGCATTACCCCTATGATTGAACTGACAAAAAATCTATGTCGCACGATCAAGTCGCTCGACGAACGCAAAGTTCGCCGTAAAGAAGGCTTATTTAAAGCCGAGGGCACCAAATGTGTCCTCGACACGATCGGACATTTCAACGTGCGTCACCTCTTTGCCACTCACGATTGGCTCGAACACTACCGCAACACGGCGGTGGTCGATCGTTTGGCAGACTCGGAATGTATCACCCAAGTGACACGCAACGACTTGTCGCGTCTGTCAAGCCTGACGACGCCCTCCGACGTGATTGCCGTCTACGAGATTCCGCATCGCGAGCCGGATTTCGCAGCCATGAGCAGCCGACTGATACTCGCGCTCGACACGATTCAAGACCCCGGCAACCTCGGCACAATCATCCGTGTAGCCGACTGGTTCGGCATCCGCGACATCATTTGCAGCGCGGAGACAGCCGACTGCTACGCGCCCAAAGTCATCCAATCGACAATGGGGTCGATTTCGCGCGTAAAACTCCACTACGGCAGCCTGTCGGAGATGATCGAATCAATCAAACCGACAGCCGTCTACGGCACATTTCTCGACGGCGAGACAATCACCGAGGCCGAAATCGGCAGTGAAGGAATCATTGTCATCGGCAACGAGGGCAAAGGAATCTCGGAAGAGATCGAACGCATCGTCAGCAAGCGACTTTTCATCCCCTCATATCCACCCGGGCAGGAAACAGGCGAATCGCTCAACGCAGCTATCGCCACAGCCATCACGCTCGCAAAATTCCGAGGCGTTTAATCACTGACAAGATTAATCCCCCCTCCTACCACCACCGACCCGAATCGAAAACAAAGAGACTCAGAGATGAAAGCAGCAAAAACAGCATGGTTCTGCACAAGTTGCGGCGCACAAGCCCCGAAATGGCAAGGTCGCTGTCCGGCTTGCGGAGAGTGGAACACGATGGTCGAAGAGCGCATCGTTCCCGAAAAGAAAGCAAAAACTCTCTCGCCGTCGGGGACACGACCGACGCGCACACGCCCGCAACTCATCCACGAAATCAACGCCGACGAAGAACCTCGCATCAAAATGCCTAGTGCCGAACTCAACCGAGTGCTCGGCGGCGGACTCGTCCCCGGCAGCCTCGTGCTGATCGGCGGCGAACCGGGAATCGGCAAATCGACTCTCGTCCTGCAAAACATTCTTTCGATTCGCTCGCGTCGCATCCTCTACGTTTCAGGCGAAGAAAGTGCCCGACAATTGAAAATGCGAGCCGACCGCATCGGCCGCCCTAACGACAACGTCTTCATCGTCTGCGAAACGTCGCTTCAAAACATCCGCGACCACATTGAAGAAGTGTCGCCCGGACTGCTCGTCGTCGATTCGATTCAGACAATAGCGTCTGACGACATCGAGTCGGTTGCCGGAAGCGTCTCGCAAGTGCGCGAATGTGCTGCACAACTGCTGAAATATGCCAAGGAGACAGCCGTCCCCGTCATCCTCATCGGTCACATCACGAAAGAAGGCAGCATCGCAGGCCCGAAGGTGTTGGAACACATCGTTGATGCCGTGCTCCAATTTGAAGGCGACCGCCAAGGCATCTACCGAATCTTGCGCTCGATTAAAAATCGCTTCGGCTCGACTGCCGAACTCGGCATCTACGAAATGTGTCAGCGAGGTCTGCGCGAAGTCACCAACCCCTCGGAGATGTTTCTGTCGCAGAGCGACGAAGATCTCACAGGAATCTCGGTCGGAGTCACGATGGAAGGCATCCGTTCATTTTTGATCGAAGTCCAAGCGTTGGTCAGCACAGCCGCCTACGGAACACCTCAACGCTCCGTCACGGGTTTTGACTCGAAACGAATGAATATGCTGCTCGCCGTGCTCGAAAAACGAGTCGGATTCAAACTTGCCGCCAAAGACGTGTTTCTGAACATTGCCGGCGGATTGAAGGTCAATGACCCGGCTCTCGACTTGGCTGTGATCTGCGCAATACTGTCGTCGAACGTCGATATGACTATCCCCAACCGCATCTGCATGGCAGGCGAAGTCGGACTTTCGGGCGAAGTGCGCCCCGTCACTCGCATCGAACAGCGAATCCGCGAAGCCGAAAAGCTCGGCATGGACACCATACTGATTCCTCGAAACAATCTCAAAGGAATCGACCTTTCAGGACTGAAAATCAAAATCATTGAAGTGGCGAAAGTCGAAGAGGCATTCCGTGCGCTCTTTGCTTGACGATTTTCGTCAATGAGAAAAAGATTTCAAAAAAATTTACGTTATCATAATTAAAATAAAGATTTAGAATTAATACATGAGTGTGTTTCATTTCAAACAATTCAGCGTCGACGACGGACGATGCGCGATGAAGGTCGGCACAGATGCCGTGCTTCTCGGAGCGTGGGTCGACATCTCGGACGCGAGGACGATTGTCGATGCCGGATGCGGCTCGGGAGTGATTGTGCTCATGTTGGCTCAGCGGAGCAACAACGACTCCAAGATTTTCGCTATCGACATCAACGACGATGCTTGTCGAGATGCGGAAGCCAACGTCAAGGCGGCCAATCGCGAGGAGCGCATTACGGTCATGAACGCCGATGTCACCACCGCCACAGCTTTCGCCTCGGCAGAGTCGCCGATACTGATCGTCTCGAACCCTCCGTTTTTCAACGAAACGCTCCGTTCGCCCGACGCGGCTCGTGCGCTCGCCCGCCACGGCGATGAGTTTGGAGTTGAAGAGTTGATCCGACTCGCGGCTTCAAAATTCAGCTCCGACGAGGATTCGCTCGCATTCATCGCACCGTCATCGCGGGCAGACGAAATCGAGTTTCTTCTGTCGCTCAACCGCCTCTCGGCTCGACGCATCACGACGGTCTTTTCACGCGCCGGCAAGCCCTCGCTACGCACTCTTTGGCAAGTCGGGCGCGACTCGTCGGCATCACCTCGCCGTCTGGTTCGCGACGAGTTGTTTATCCGCGACGAGGCAAACCGATTCACGCCTCAATACCAATCGCTCACCTCGGATTTTTATCTCGACAAATAACAACTATCATAACCATCAATTACAGACACTCTGAAATGGAAAATCATAATCTGCGATTCACTCCCGGTCAGCGCATCATAATCTTATCGGTTTTGCTGCTGCTATTCACGGTTATCGGCTCGGTCATCGTCGGCATAATCGTGCGCAACGGCATGACTACACAGACGATACGCATTTCATCCGTCGTGCAGGATTGCATTATTTTCGTTCTTCCGGCTGTCATTTCGGCAGTCGTCGTCACTCCCTACGCCGCAAACTTTCTCGGCATCGACCGAGGATTCAGCGTCCGACAATTGGCATTGGCGGTGCTGGCGTTTGCGTTCTCGATTCCGGCAATGAATGCCCTCGTCTGTCTTAACGAAGGGCTCTCGCTGCCGTCGGCTCTGTCGGGGCTCGAAGAGTGGATGAGAAATGCCGAGATGCAAGCCCAATCGACGGTCGAACTTCTACTCGGCACTTCGAGCGTCGGCTCGCTCATCGTCAACCTCTTGATTGTCGGCGTGCTTGCAGGGTTCAGCGAAGAAATCTTCTTTCGCGGCTCGCTTCAACGATTGTTCATGAGCAGCAACATGAGTCCACACGTTGCAATCTGGCTCACGGCAGCCGTTTTCAGCGCGTTCCACTTGCAATTTTTCGGGTTCTTCCCCCGTTTGCTGCTCGGCGTCTTCTTCGGCTACTTGTTCTATTGGACCAAGTCGCTTTGGTTGCCGATTATCATGCACATCCTCAACAATTCGCTCGTTGTCTACTCGATGTGGCTCGAAAAAGCCGAAGCCGAGCAGGACAACGCCTTCGAATCGCTCAACGATTGGGGTGTCGACTCCCCCGCTCTAATCATTGCCTCTCTTATCCTCACCGGCAGCATCCTCTACAAGATGCACCGCGATGCCAACCATGCAACGGCATAATCATCAGATAATAAACATACTACAAACATAGCACACCTATATCCAAGTGAATATGGCACGAAAAAAGAAAGAACTCCCTCTGCTCAACGATGTTGAAATCCTCGACGTTGCCGCCGAAGGTAACTCCATCGCGAGAGTCAACGATATGGTCGTCTTCATCCCGTTTGGCGCACCCGGCGACGTTGCCGACGTGAAAATCGACCGCAAGAAACGCAACTATGCCGAAGGTCACATCGAAAAGCTCACCAAACCGTCGGAAATCCGCGTGGAGCCTCGCTGCGAACACTTCACCCTTTGCGGCGGATGTCGCTGGCAACACCTTCCGTATGAATTTCAATTGAAATGCAAACAGAAGCAGGTCGAAGACGCGCTGCAACGCATTGCGAAAATCCCCTACCCCGAAATCATGCCGATTCTCGGTTCGGAAAGCATCTGGGAATATCGCAACAAGATGGAATATACGTTCTCCAACAAGAAGTGGCTGACGTTTGCCCAACTTCGTTCGGGCGAAGAATTTCCCGAACGTCGTGCAGCAGGATTCCATATCCCCGGAGCATTTGACAAGGTGCTCGACATCAATCGCTGCCACTTGCAAGACGATCTCGGCAACAGGCTGAGACTGTTCGTCAAACAATTCGGCATGGACAATGATTACAGCTTCTATGACCTGCGCGAACAGCACGGACTCCTCCGCACCATGATGATACGAATCGCGTCGACCGGCGAAGTGATGACGGTCATGGTCTTCGGCGAGAACGATGAAGAGAAGATTTCGACTTTGATGAACGCCATAGCGACAGAATTTCCCGAAATCACATCGCTGTCATACGTCGTCAATACAAAGGTCAACGACACAATCGGCGATCAGGAAATCATCCTCTTCAAAGGTCGCGAATATATCGAGGAAGCAATGGAAAATCTGCGATTCCGTGTCGGGCCAAAATCTTTCTATCAAACCAATTCCCGACAGGCTTACAGACTTTACAGTGTTGCCCGCGACTTCGCGAAACTTACCGGCGATGAGCTCGTCTATGATCTCTATACCGGCACTGGCACTATTGCCTGCTTCATCGCGTCGAACGCTCGCCACGTCATCGGTATCGAATATGTTCCCGAGGCTATTGAAGATGCCAAAATCAATGCCGAGGTCAACAATCTCGATAACACGGAGTTTTATGCCGGAGACATGAAAAACGTCTTGACTGCCGATTTCATTGCGTCTCATGGACGTCCGGACGTGATGGTCGTCGATCCGCCACGCGCCGGAATGCATGAAGACGTTGTGAAAGTCATCCTCGACGCATCGCCGTCGCGCATCGTCTATGTAAGCTGCAATCCCGCGACTCAAGCTCGCGACCTTGCATTGCTTCATGAAAAATATGACATTGAAGCCGTTCAACCGGTCGATATGTTCCCTCACACGCAACACGTAGAGAACGTCGTTGCGCTCAAACTCAGGTAAATAAAGGTTTATCCGAGCCGAGAAACCGGTAACGGTCTTCTGACAATCTTTCAGAATTTCTCTGCAAAGATAATACACGAAACAGGCAAAAAAGGTGCGATAATGTAAAACTTGGTGAATTTTTTTTCATTTTTTGCATTTTTCGCTCCTTTTTCGCCATTCTAAGGGCTTC
>CAZCCI010000017.1:0-24016 GCA_964497255.1 uncultured Staphylococcus sp. | reverse complement strand
TATAAATCTAATGAAAAAATTTATATTACTCTCAACTCTTATTTCGATTTGCTCAACATCAATCGATGCAAAAAGTTTCCGATGAAGAACTGCTTGATGCAGTAGCTACAAAGAATAATTAGAGACCGATGGCGAGTAGTCGGAACATATTTTAAGCCTCTCTATTTGGTTATTTGACAATGGTTGAGTAATTTTGTTGTCAGATATGTGCATTTTGAAGCGTTATGCTACCTATATTATATGTGTGACAATCATCCTGCTGCTCGCAGGGTGCAAGTCGACGCGCCATGTCCCGCAAGGGTCTTATCTACTTGACGAGATGCACATTGAGATTTCCGGCGATGAGGAGATTTCAAAGGAAAAGTTTGACAATTATCTGAAACAAATCCCCAACCACAAGGTGTTGGGCTTTTGGAAATTGCAATTGGGGACTTATAACCTGTCGGGGAAAGACTCCACAAAGTGGTATAACCGTTGGGTGCGGCGCATGGGGCAAGCTCCCGAGATTTATTCCCAAGCGTTGACCGACGCTTCTGCCCGACAGTTGCGCCAAGCACTCGTCAATCGCGGTTATCTCGAAGCCAAAGTGGATGTCGACACCGTCATGCGTCCGGAGAAGAAGAAAATCAATGTCACATATAAAATCACGACCGGCGAGCCGCGACGTATCTCGTCGATTGCCTACGAGATTCCTGACACTCTCATCGAGAAAATCATACTCGAAGATTCGTCGCTGTTCACTCTCAAATCCGGCAGCCGACTCGACCGCGACATTCTCGACACGGAGAGGGCTTTGATCACGCAGCGTCTGCGAAATCAGGGTTACTATGCTTTCAATAAGGAGTATATCACGTTTTATGCCGACACGTCGGAATATTCCAAGGCTGTTGATCTGACGCTCAATGTCCGTCCGCCGAGGGTGCTTCGCAACGGAAAGATGGTTGCCGATTCGCTCGGCCGACACAAGCGTTTCTACATCAATCGTATATATTTTATTACGAACGGGTCGACTCCGGGCGTAAAGTCCGAGGGTATTCCAGCCGATACGGTGGAATATCAGGATATTACGGTGGTCTACGGTGAGGATCAATATCTGAAACCCAGCGCTCTGCGTGAGAAGTGCTATCTGCTTCCCGGACAGATATATAACGCTGCCGACATCGACCGCACTTACGAGTCGCTCTCCCGTCTCGGCATCCTCAAATCAATCAATATCGAGTTGCAATCGGCCGGTGAGTCCGAGGGCAAAAATATGCTCGATGTTTATATTTTTCTGTCGCGCAACAAGAAGCAATCAATCACGTTTGACGTCGAGGGCACAAACTCGGAGGGTGATCTCGGGTTCGGTCTCGGCGCAACGTATCAACACCGCAATCTTGCGAAAGGTTCTCAATTGCTGACGGCTCGTCTGCGCATGAACTACGAGAGTTTGTCGGGGGCGTTTGACGGACTGATCAATGACAGATACACGGAGTATGCGAGCGAGGTCGGTATCACCTTCCCCAAGTTCGAGTTTCCGTTTGCTCCGCAACGTCTGCGCGAGCGTCTGAACGTCAGCACGGAGTTTGCCGTGTCGTTCAACTATCAGGAGCGCCCGGAGTATACCCGAATCATTGCCGGCGCGGCTTGGAAATATAAGTGGGCGAACCGCAACAACACTCGCCGCCACTATTTCGATCTGATAGACATCAACTATGTCTATCTCCCCGAAAGTACCAATAATTTCCTTGACATGATTGCTCCCGACAACCCTCTGCTTCGTTACAGCTATGAAGACCACTTCATCATGAGCATGGGTTACAGCTTCTATAACACGAACAAACGTATCCCGTCGTCGATCGGCAAGACTTATAGCTTGCAACCGACCGTCTACACTCTCCGTGCGTCGATCGAAACTGCCGGAAATCTGCTCTATGCCATCTCGTCGCTGTCAAACGGGCAACGTCACGAAGGGGCTTACAGTGTGTTCGGTATCAACTACTCGCAATATGTCAAGACGGAGGTCGACTATTCGATCACTCGCAATATCAATGACCGTCATTCGCTCGCTTTCCATACGGGCGCAGGCATCGGAATCCCCTACGGCAATTCGTCGGTGCTCCCGTTTGAGAAGCGTTTCTATGCCGGAGGTGCAAACGGTGTCCGCGGTTGGGGCGTCCGCACGCTGGGTCCGGGTAGCTATGACTCGCGCAACTCTGTCAGCAGCTTCATCAATCAATGCGGCGACATCCGTTTGGACTTGAATCTCGAATATCGCGCAAAATTGTTTTGGGTGCTTGAAGGTGCGGCATTTATCGATGCCGGCAATATCTGGACTATCCACAACTATAAGAACCAACCCGGCGGAATGTTTCATTTCGATTCGTTCTGGAAGGAAATCGCTCTCGCCTACGGGTTTGGTCTCCGTTTTGATTTCTCATACTTCCTGCTGCGTCTCGACCTCGGCTTGAAAGCCCACAATCCGGCGCAGGGTCAGGAGCGTTGGCCCATCATCCATCCGAAATGGGGACGCGACGCAACCATTCATTTTGCCGTCGGCTATCCGTTCTGATTCCCGACTGCTTTTTGACTCTTAAAAAACGATACACAGATGAAACGACTCGTAATTTTCGACCTCGACGGTACTCTGCTCAATACGATTTCCGATCTCGGAGCTGCAACAAACCATGCTCTGAAAGAGTGTGGCTTTCCGACCCACAATCTTGCGGCGTATCCGAAATTTGTCGGCAACGGCGTGACGAAACTTATCGAACGCGCTCTGCCTGAAGATGAACGTTCGCCCGAGACGATCGAAAAGGTGCGTGACTATTTCAAAGAATATTATGACCAACACCAAGCCGACCTCACTCGACCCTATGACGGGATTCCCGAACTTCTGCGAGAGTTGTCGGAGGCGGGCATAAAAATGGCTGTCGCTTCCAATAAGTATCAGGCGGCTGTCGACTCGCTGGTCAAGCATTATTTTCCCTACGTCGATTGGCAAGCCATTGAAGGTCAGAAGGAGGGCGTCCCGACAAAGCCCGATCCGTCGATTGTCTTTGAAATTCTTGCCAAATGCCCTACTCAGAAGTCGAAGGTGCTCTATGTCGGGGACTCGGGCGTTGATATGGTGACGGCTCGAAGAGCGTGTGTCGATTCGTGTGGCGTCACATGGGGATTCCGTCCTGTCAAGGAGCTGCGCGATAACTATGCCGACAATATTGTTGACTCGCCTGCCGATATAATCAAGATTGTCAAACGCCCGGGGCTTGAACTCGATATTTAAACAGACACACCTAATATAATATATAAGGCTCGGCAATGGATTTCCGCACGATAATAACTCCACAAGCAGGACTGACGGGACTCGTCAGGCACGGCGAGCCGATTTTGCTCGTCGGCTCTTGTTTTTCGGACAATATCGGGGCTTGTCTGCGCGACGAATTGTTTGAGGTCAATGTCAATCCTTTCGGTCCGCTCTACAATCCGCTGTCGATTTGCCGAGCGTTTGAAGTGTTGGCTACGCGACACAGCGTCGGGCTTGATGAGCTGTTTGAATCCGCCGAGCGATGGAACAGTTTTTTGTTTCACTCCCGATATTCGGGCGTGACTCCCGACGAGGCTGCCTATACGATGAATCGCCAAATCAATGCGGCGGCGGAGTGTCTTGAAAATGCCTCGATGGTAATCATCACGCTCGGAACAACGCGAACGTTTGTCAATCGCGAGGACGGTGAGACGGTTGCCAACTGTCACAAACTCCCGGGAAACAGGTTTGACGTGAAACGACTGTCGCTCGACGAGGTTACAACGGCTCTGAGCGAGACGGTCGAAATCATACGGTCGGTCAACAGGGAAGCGTCAATCGTGTTCACCGTCAGCCCTCTGCGCTACACGGAGCAAGGCGCACACGGCAATCAGATTGCAAAGTCAACGCTTCTGCTCGCCGTCGATTCGATTGTCAATAGCAAAGCGTCAAACGGTGTCGGGGACGGCAATATTACATATTTTCCGGCTTTTGAAGTGATGATCGACGATTTGCGAGACTATCGCTTCTATGCCGAGGACATGAAACACCCGACTCCGCAAGCCGTCAACTATATCTACGAGCTTTTCAAAGACACTTACTGCGACGACCCGACGAAGGTGCTCGCAACGGAGTGTAGAGCGTTGACCCGCAGATTGTCACACCGCACCATGACAACCGCTCCCGACGCTATCTCCAACGAATTAACCCATAAATCGAAATTGGCTGACGATTTCATCAATCGCCATCCGAAGTTGCAATTTGCTTGCAACTCATACCTCAACAGTATCTAAACAAATGATGGAATACAGCATTTCGGAAATATCCCGAATCATCGGTTTGGAAGATGATGCAAAGATTTCAAACCCGGATTTAAAAATCGAGCGTTTGCTGACCGACAGCCGTTCGCTCACCTACCCTGCAAAGTCTCTGTTTTTTGCTCTGAAAACTTCGTCGGGCGACGGTCATCGCTATATGAAACAACTCTATGACAAGGGGGTGAGAAATTTTGTGGTGACAAACATCCCCGACGAGATGTCGACTCTCTCGGATGTCAACTTTCTTGCCGTCAGGTCAGTGACAGAGTCGCTCCAACGCCTTGCCGCTCATCACCGCAACCGATTTTCAGTTCCGGTGATCGCTATCACAGGCAGTAGAGGCAAAACTACGGTCAAAGAGTGGCTCAACCAACTCCTCCACAATGATATTTCAATCACTCGCAGCCCACGCAGCTACAATTCGCAGATTGGTGTGCCGCTTTCAGTGTGGGAAACGGACTCTCATACCAGACTTGGCATCTTTGAAGCCGGGATTTCACAACCGGGCGAGATGGCGAGGCTCAAAGAAATCATTGCACCCGAAATCGGTATCTTCACAAACATAGGTCTTGCACACAGCAGCGGTTTTTCGTCGCTCGAAGAAAAGTGTCGCGAAAAGGCCTCGCTGCTCGACGGATGCAAGTGTATCATATACAATGGAGACGATGCACTCATCAAGTCGTGTGTCCCGAGCGCGCCGGTTGTCATCAATTGGTCGCGCACCGACCACGAGTCGCCGCTGTTCATTCAAGAGATCTGCCAATCGGCTGCCGAGTCGACGCACATCGTCTATTCGTATCGCGGAAGCGACTGTCGAGAAATCGAGATTCCGTTTGCCTCCGCTCACGACATCGAGAATGCAATCCATTGTCTCGCAACAATGCTCTATCTCGGCACTAATCCCGAGGTCATCGCGCAACGAATGGCGTCACTGACTCCTGTCGGGACTCGACTTGAAGTCATCGAGGGAATCAACGGCTGTCAACTCGTCCACGACAGTTATACGAGCGATTTCAATTCACTCGCTCCCGCTCTCGACTTCATGCGTCGCCGAAGCACGGCTAACGTAAGCCCGACTGTCATCATCAGTGATTTGATCTGCGGAAGCGGCGAAATCGAGCAAGACTACGAGCTGATAGCCGACCTGCTTTCACGCGCCGGAATCAAACGAATGGTCGGCATCGGTCAGGAAATCAAGCGTCACGAGAAATTCTTCGACATGAAAAAAGAGTTTTTCTTGTCGACAGATGAATTTTTGGCTAAAACTTCGGCAGGAGACTTCTCCGGTGAAATGATTCTAATAAAAGGTGCGCCGGGGTTTCATTTTGAAAAGATTTGCGAGCTTCTTGAAGCACGTCAGCACGAAACCGTCCTCGAAATCAACCTCGATGCCGTCGTCGACAACTTCAATGCTTTCCGTTCACGCATCAAACCGACGACTGGCATTGTCTGCATGATAAAGGCTTCGGGCTATGGCGCAGGCTCGCATGAACTCGCACGCAGTCTGCAAGCACAAGGCGCGACGTATCTCGCCGTTGCCGTCCACGATGAAGGCGCGGAACTTCGTCAGGCGGGCATCACGATGCCTATCATCGTCCTCAACCCGACTGTTGAAAATTTTCACGCAATCTTTTCAAACCGTCTCGAACCTGAGATTTACAGTTTGGACTTTCTCAAAGAGTTGATTGCCGCCGCTCAACACTACGGAGTCAAGGATTTTCCCATACATATCAAAATCGACACCGGTATGCACCGCCTCGGCTTCCTCAAAGAGAACTTGCCTCAGTTGATTGAAGTTCTGAAAAGCACCGATGCTGTGGCTCCGCGTTCGATCTTCTCACACCTTTGTGCTGCCGACGACCCGGCGGAAGATGACTACACCCGACAGCAGTTTGAATATTTCGACGACTGCTGTGCGACGCTCACTTCGGCATTCCCCGACCGCAAAATTTTGCGCCACATTCTCAACTCAACGGGTATCACTCGTTTTCCCGAGCACCAACTCGACATGGTCAGACTCGGAATCGGGCTCTATGGCATCAAAACGATGCACGACGGTTCGCAAGACGACTTGCGCCCGGTTTCGTCGCTCCACACGGTCGTAATCTCGCTGAAACATTGGTGTGCAGGGACTACTATCGGCTACAATCGCCGAGGAAAACTTACACGCGACTCGATTATTGCAACCGTCCCGATCGGATATGCCGACGGTATCAACCGCCATCTCGGCTACGGCAACACTCGCATGGTCATCCGCGGAGTCGAGTGTCCGACAGTCGGCAGTATCTGCATGGATGCCTGCATGATCGATGTCACTGATGTCCCCGACATCAAAGTCGGCGACCGCGTTGAAGTTTTCGGCGACAATATGCCGGTCGACACCATTGCCGAAACGCTCGGAACAATCCCCTACGAAGTATTGACCTCGATTTCTCAACGAGTCAAGCGCGTATATTACAGAGAGTAACCGCTCAAAGAGGAAATCAAATTTTAAACTTGTCAAAAATTAAACGGCGTCATAACTGTTAATCTAAAAAAAATGATTAACTTTGCACGCAATAAATTTTAATCATTGATATGTCATTTATTGCTGATCGAGTAAAAATGGACGGACTCACATTTGATGATGTCCTCCTCATTCCGGCTTATTCGGAAGTGCTTCCACGCGAAGTTAACCTTAGCACACGATTTTCCCGCAACATTACGCTGAATGTCCCCATCGTCTCTGCTGCAATGGACACTGTGACAGAGTCGGCATTGGCTATTGCCATTGCTCGCGAAGGCGGTATCGGCGTAATTCACAAAAATATGTCGATTGCCGAACAAGCTCGACAAGTTCACGCGGTGAAACGTGCCGAAAACGGTATGATCTACGACCCTGTCACCATTAAGCGCGGAAGCACCGTTGCCGATGCGCTCAACATGATGAAAGAGTATCATATTGGCGGTATCCCCGTTGTCGACGAAGACCGTAAACTCGTCGGAATCGTGACAAACCGCGACTTGCGCTTCGAACAAAATCTGACACGTCTGATCGACGAAGTAATGACCAAAGACGGTCTCGTCGTCACCAATCAGTCGACAAACCTCGAAGAAGCCGCTCAAATTCTTCAGCAAAACAAAATCGAGAAGCTCCCGGTTGTTGATTCAGACAATCGTTTGATCGGTCTCGTTACATATAAAGACATTACAAAGGCAAAAGACAAGCCCAATGCTTGCAAGGATAAACTCGGTCGTCTGCGCGTAGCCGCCGGTGTCGGTGTAACTGCCGATTCAATGGATCGCGTAGATGCTCTTGTTGAAGCCGGTGTCGACGCTATCGTGATCGATACTGCTCACGGTCATTCAAGAGGCGTTATCGGTGTGCTCAAAGCAGTCAAAGCCAAGTATCCCCACATCGACGTTGTTGTCGGCAATATTGCGACAGGCGAAGCCGCCAAATATCTCGTCGAAAACGGAGCCGACGGCGTGAAAGTCGGAATCGGCCCCGGTTCGATCTGTACAACCCGCATCATTGCCGGCGTAGGTGTTCCGCAGCTCAGCGCAGTCTATGACGTTGCCAAGGCTCTCAAAGGCACAGACGTTCCTCTGATTGCCGACGGTGGTATCCGCTACTCGGGCGACATCGTCAAGGCTCTCGCTGCCGGTGCTTATTCAGTCATGCTCGGCGGTATGCTTGCAGGCGTTGAAGAATCGCCCGGCGACACTATCATCTACAACGGTCGTAAGTATAAGTCATATCGTGGCATGGGTTCGCTCGACGCAATGGAAAAGGGTTCAAAAGACCGCTATTTCCAAGCAGGCGAAACAGACGCAAAGAAACTCGTGCCGGAAGGAATCGCTGCTCGTGTTCCCTACAAGGGCTCTCTCTATGAGGTGGTCTATCAAATGCTCGGCGGTCTTCGCGCAGGTATGGGTTATTGCGGTGCACCCGACATTGCCCATCTCCATCAGGCTCAATTCACCCGCATCACTAATGCAGGCGTTGCCGAAAGCCATCCCCACGACGTGGCCATCACATCGGAAGCCCCGAACTACAGTGCAACTCGTTCGTAACCCCCATACACCTATATGTATTACATATAGACGTTCAACGAACAAAGATATATCCAACGAAAGCATCCGAAAATTTGAATCGGATGCTTTCGTTGTTTTCAGGCATTTTACCTATCAATGCAATAAAGCCGGAAAAATTCCGTTAGAGAGATACATAGTGTAACTACCAAAAACAATCTGACCAGACTTCACCCAAATCGACATGAAGAAAAAAAATCTTATCCTGTCAGCTATGGCAGCATCGGCTGTTTTCACTGCGGTTGCAGCTAAAAGCAATGACCCCGTAGTGATGACTGTCAACGGGAAAGACATCAAACTCAGTGAATTTGAATATCTCTACAATAAAAACAACCGACAGCAACTCGCACCGCAGACGCTCGATGAATATGTCGATATGTTTGTGGACTACAAACTTAAAGTTGCCGAGGCTGAAAACGAAGGCTTGCATCTGACCGATAATTTCCGAAAAGAATTTGAAAGCTATTGCTCGGATCTTTCGCGCCCCTACATGACGGATTCACTCGTCGAGAAACGTCTGCTTGACGAGGCTTACTGCCGAATGGCTACGTCGCGCCTTGTCAGCCACATCATGCTCCCCGTCGGAGCTACTTACGACGAGAAAGAAGCCAACCGATTGCGCCTTGACAGCATCAGAACCGCAATCGTCGAAGGCGGTGCCGATTTCGGTGAAATGGCGGTCAAATATTCGTCAGACCGCTCGGCGGTGCGCAATAAGGGTTCGATGGGTTTCATCTCGGTCAACCGTTTCCCTTATCCGTTTGAATATGCAGCCTACAATACTCCGGTCGGTGAAATTTCACAAGTGATTGACGATGCTCCCTACGGTTTTCATATTATCAAAGTTGAAGCCGAGCGTCCGAATCCAGGAAAAATTGAGGCTCGCCATATTCTTAAACTGACCCAAGGCTTAAGCCCCGAAGAAGCTACCGTGAAGAAAGCTCAGATAGATTCAATCTATACGTTGCTTAAAAACGGGGGTGATTTCGACGCTATCGCTCGCGCAGAAAGCGAAGACCCCGGCTCGGCTGCCAAAGGAGGTCGACTCGGGTTGTTCGGTCCGGGCGAGATGGTTCCGGAGTTTGAGGAAACATCTTTCAGCTTGGCTGACGGCGAGATTTCCAAACCGTTTGCAACGACCTATGGCTACCACATCGTCCAAACGCTCTCTCACAAGGGCATAGGGTCGTTTGAAGAAGAACTTCCGGGTATCCAAGCGGCTATCAAACGTGATTCGCGATCAACGCTTCCCGAAAAAGAATATCTCGACGAAATGAAACGTCAAATCGGCGTAACCGTTGACTCTACTGCCATATTCGCCTTGAAAGCAGAGATGGCAAAAGCCAACAATGTTCCCACTGCATTTGCAACCGCCGCAAGTTGCAATGAAATCATTGCAAAAGTGGCTGACAGGAAAATTACGGCGGCTGACGTATTCAATGACATTCCCGAGAATGTTCGCAACGGCTCAAACGACGCATTCACGACATTCTACGCTCGAATGAACACTCTCATCAACAAGACGACAACCGAAGTGGTCCGCGAACGTCTCGCCGACACTAATTCGGAATATAGAAATATTGTCAACGAGTATCGCGACGGCATATTGCTGTTTGAAATCAGCAACCGTAACGTTTGGGAACGCTCTACTACCGACGCCGACGGTCTCAACGCATACTTTGAATCAAATCGCGCGAAATATACTTGGGACAAACCTCACTATAAAGGTTGTGTGATTTTCGCGACATCAGACTCTATTGCCACTGCCGCTCAAACATATCTGTCGACAAACACTGTTGAAAGCGACTCTCTCGTCGGCAATCTTCGTGAAAAATTCGGTCGCGACATCAAGGTTGAAAGAGTGGTGACTGCACAAGGCGACAATGCAATCGTCGACAACGTTGCATTCAACGGCGAGAAGCCCGAAGCTCCCGGAAGATGGGTTGCTTGGTTTGCTTACGACGGGCGTGTAATCAATGCCCCCGAAGAGGCAACCGATGTCAAAGGAATCGTTACAAGCGACTATCAGCAGGAACTCGATCAAAATTGGGTCAAATCACTCCGCAAGAAATACAAAGTCAAAATTAACAAGGGTACTCTGAAAAAACTCAAAGCCGGAAAGTAAATTGCCGAGTCTGATTCGACAATCAATAATGCTACAAGTCACAAACATTAGACAGAGTAAAATTATTTAATTGGTTAAAAAGACGTCGGGTTTGGAATCAAAATTCCAAACCCGATGTTATCTTTTTCAATATCATATATTCATTAGAATCGTCACTGACGTTTCTTGATCCGCAGACGATCGAAGCCGTTGCCATAGACACTTCTAACGATCGACGTGGTGACGTAGGCTGTCGGGTCGACTTCGTGAGCAATGCGCAGAATGCTATCAACATCAGTCTGTCGACACCAAACAAGCATCATTTTCTTTTGATCGCCCGTCCAATAGCCTTGCGCATCCCAAACCGTGGCTCCACGACCGGTCTCATGCGTGATACGATGAGCCATCGTATCCCATTTTTCCGATAGGATTATAAATTGAATTGTTTGTTTGCCTTGGGCTATATAGTAGTCCGCCAACCACGAATAAACGACGATTGAAAGTAAACCAAATATGATGGTCTGCGAACGAGTCTGCACTCGAGCTTCCATGTCGCCGTCAAACGGTAGGAAGAACGACAATGCTACAATCGTTACGTCGATTATCATCATGACGCGCCCCATACTGATGTCACTGATGTGTTCCATGATTGCAGCAACAATATCGGTGCCACCGGTAGTTCCGTGATGACTGTAATATATTCCGATACCAAGACCGAGAAGAACGGCTCCGATCATCACACTCATCGGCGCACTGGTCACAATCGGCGGATGAGTCGTGAAATATCCTTCAACCAAGCCTATTAACATCGACAGAAGCGTCGTTCCGAATATGGTTCGCAACACAAATCCATGCCCGAGATAACGATAACCGCAAATCAAAAGCAAGATGTTTGTGCCATACATGATTGCAGCCAACGGCAATAAGCCACCGGTTGCATAGTAAATCAACGTACTGAATCCTGCCATACCACCAATAACGATGTGATGAGGAAGTATGAACACAGTAAAGCCGATAGCATAGATTATTATGCCTAAGGTTATGAATGCAAGGTCTCGAAGACCGTTGCCAAACGGATTTTTACCGATAGCCGACGATGTTGAGATGAAACTCATGATGTTTTTGAGCAGTTTTTGATAAATATTTTATTGCAAATCGCTAATTTGAGATAAAATTGCCTCAATCGCCAAAATGCGAAGCAAAATTAGTCAAAATAGATTAATTTTAAGCCGTTATTGTAAAATAATTCCATCCGAACGAACTTGTCAGGTCGCACAACGACAACAAGTATCCTCCCCAAACGAAATTAAATTTCAAATAATTAGTACATATCCCTTAAATAAATCAAAGAATATTTATTTTTTGGGCGCAAGCGAATACTTTTTCATACATTTGCATCAAAGATTTATCAATTGTCATTAACATTCATCTACAGTTTTCATGAGCGAAGATTCACAAGCAAATAATGCAAAACAAACAGTACTTTAAACCTATCTTCAGGTTATAGGTATCATTTTGGTGGTGCTGGGGCACTACTCATTTCACGAGTATTCTGATGGCGATATGGGTCGCACAACTCTATTACCTTAATTCCGCAACACTTCAATTATCTTTTTTATAAGTTCCTGAGCAGCAAAAAACGAGCCAACAGATACCAATTTTATCCGCTTTCATTAGATTTTTTCAGAGATAATACCTAACTTTGTATTGGACGAAATGTGTTTGTTGACGTCCGAATTTCATTTACAGATATGAAACTTTTATTACTACTATTAGCTTCTATTTGCAGTCTTTTTGCGAACGCAAATGATCTTAAAATGTTTTGTTTGAAAGGGTCGGTCGATTCGGTGTGTATCATCATGAATGATGCCGGTCTTGAATGGCAGACTGAATTTTCGTTTGACAAGGACGGCAAGCTCATCCGCATCGATGACAACGAATTTGATTGCAAACGAGATGCAAAGGGACGCATCGCGTCGATCTCAGTCGAAGATGCCGTCGAAGACGATGAAAACGTCTTCACCACAATCAAAATGCAGCTCTCATACGACAACGCCGGACGTGTCACCAAAGTACGCTCGACATCCGCAGACGAAACGTGGGAGCAAATATATCGTTACGATGAAAGAGGATTGTTGAAAGAACGAGGCTATGACAGCGCAGACGAAGACGAGACGCTGAAATACGTCTATCTAAAATTCGACAAACATGGAAATTGGACAGAACGTCTCGAAAAGCTGAGTTCTATGGACCAAACTATAGCTCAAACGCGCCACATAATCTATCAAAATCAGGCAAAACAATAGAAAAAACAATACATCAAAAATATCCCCCCCCTTTCCAAATACAATAGCTATGTTTCAAATCGTAGGCAAAGAATATTTCTCTGAAAAAGTGGTAAAGCTCGAAGTTGAAGCTCCGATGATTGCAAAATCGCGTCGTCCGGGCCACTTCGTCATTGTCCGCGTCGGCAACGGAGGCGAACGCATCCCGTTGACCATAGCCGATGCCAATATCGAACGAGGAACGATTACACTCGTCGTTCAAGCCGTGGGCGACAGCACTCGCAAAATCTGCGCGCTTGAAATCGGCGACCGTTTTACGGATGTAGTCGGACCGCTCGGTCAGGCAACGCATATCGAAAAGGTCGGTACAGTTGTTTGCTGCGGAGGCGGCGTAGGAGTAGCTCCTCTTCTGCCTATCATTAAGGCAATGAAAGAAGCCGGCAACCGAGTAATCTCAATTCTTGCCGCAAGAACCGCCGACTTGATTATTCTTGAAGATGAAGTTGCTAAATATAGTGATGAGGTCGTTATCATGACCGACGACGGTTCGAAAGGTCAAAAAGGCCTTGTCACCGCCGGAGTTGAAGCTGTCGTTGCCCGCGAAAAAGTAGATCTCGCTGTTGCAATCGGCCCGGCAGTCATGATGAAATTCGTAGCACTCACAACCAAGAAGTATGAAATTCCGACAATCGTTTCGCTCAACACAATCATGGTCGACGGAACAGGTATGTGTGGAGCTTGCCGAGTAACTGTCGACGGCAAGACTAAATTTGTCTGCATCGACGGGCCTGAATTTGATGCCCACAAAGTGGATTTCGACGAAATGATCATGCGTCTGAAAGCCTACAACTAATCTTCCCCTCTCAACTTCACTTAGAAACTACAAAAAAAAATGAACATCGATATAAATCGCGACTCTCAGTGGCGCGAAGAACTCCGCTCAAAACTTTCAGCCAAAGAACGCACGTCGATTCCGCGTGCCGTCATGCCTCAGCTTGACCCGAAATTCCGAATCCGTTCCAACCACGAAGTTAACCAAGGTCTTTCTCAGGGACAAGCCGTCATCGAAGCATCTCGCTGTCTCGACTGCCCCGATCCGCAATGTATCCAAGGCTGTCCAGTGTCGATCAACATCCCCTCATTCATAAAAAACATTGAACGTGGCGAGATTTTGACGGCGGCAAAGGTGCTCAAACAGACAAGTGCACTTCCGGCTGTGTGTGGTCGCGTGTGTCCTCAGGAAAAACAATGCGAATCGCGCTGTGTCTACAACAAGATGAAAAAACAGCCTGTGGCAATCGGTTATCTCGAACGCTTTGCGGCTGATTTCGAACGTGAGAACAACAAAGCAAACAAAATTGAAATCAAGCCGTCGGCTCTCGCTAAAAATGGGAAGAAAATCGCTGTTGTCGGTTCAGGCCCTGCCGGACTCTCATTTGCCGGCGACATGATAAAAAAAGGCTATGAAGTTACGGTCTATGAAGCTCTCCATGAAATCGGCGGAGTGCTGAAATACGGTATTCCCGAATTTCGTCTACCAAACACTGTTGTCGAAGCCGAAATCGACGGTTTGCGAGCCGAAGGCGTTACGTTTGTCAAAGACTGTATCATCGGCAAAACAATCTCGTATGACCAATTACACGAACTCGGCTATGATGGCATTTTCGTGGCATCGGGCGCAGGTCTTCCCCGCTTCATGGGCATACCGGGAGAAAACTACGTAGGCATAATGTCGTCAAACGAATATCTCACACGCATCAACCTCATGGGTGCCGGTCGTCCCGGAGAGGACACTCCCGTGCTCAAAGGCAAGCGCGTCGCTGTCATCGGAGGTGGCAACACTGCAATGGACTCCGTCCGCACGGCTTTGCGTCAAGGCTCGGAGAAAGCAATGATCGTCTACCGCCGAAGCCTTGAAGAAATGCCGGCGCGAGTTGAAGAAGTTCATCATGCGCAGGAAGAGGGTGTAGACTTCATGACGCTTTGCAACCCGATTGAATATCTCGCCGATGAAAATGGCAGAGTGAGAGCTATGCGCGTTCAGCGAATGGAACTCGGCGAACCGGACGCATCAGGACGTCGCTCTCCAATACCCGTCGAAGGAGCTATCGACGAAATCGAAGTAGACCTCGTAATCGTCAGTGTCGGTGTCTCCCCCAACCCATTGATCCCTAATGCAATCCCTGAGCTCGAAATTTCGCGTAGAGGTACAATCGTAGTCAACGAGGAAAGTATGCAATCGTCGCTTGCCGACATCTATGCCGGAGGCGACATCGTCAGAGGCGGAGCGACTGTTATTCTCGCGATGGGCGACGGTCGACGTGCAGCCGCAGCTATGGACAAAGCATTATCCGACAACCATGCATAACAAACTGCTTTCAGAAAGCAGTTCTTCCCAATAACCAGAATAATGAGAATTTCATTACGACAAACCCTCCTGTTACCTTGCCTTATTGCCGGCTTTCTGTCGCCGATACTTGCTGATTCATTACCGGAATCGGTGCGCAATGCAGTGGCTATTGCCGAAAAGTCGCCTAAAAACAAGGCGGCAAACAACAACGCCGGCGATGCGCTCAAAGACATCCGACAATATAAAGAGGCTATCAAATATTATCTGAAGGGCGACAACTCCGGCAACCTCGGAGCTGCCGAATGTTTCTTCTACCTTTATGATTACGACTCCGCTGAAGAATATCTCAACAAATATCTCGAAAAACGGAGTAAAGCCGAAGAAGCGAAAGACAATGAGTTTGGCTCGTCAGACTGGACCGAATATCTGCAAACGAAAATCGACATAGGCAAAGCGATGCTTGATCGAGTCGAAAAAATTGAGATTGTCGACAGTATCAACGTCCCGGCAGATGATTTTTTCAAATTCTATAAGCTCGCGAAAAGTGCAGGTCGATTCGATGACGAATTAGAGATTGAAAACATTGTAACTGTATCAAATCTCAAAGAACTCGGCGTCACCAACCTTTGGGCTCCGGCTCATTTAAGCGAAAGCGGAGACGATGTAATCTGGTATGGTTCAACCGACGACGGCGATTCTAAAATGTTTGAATCCACTCGTCTTGCCGACGGAAATTGGGACGAACCGGTCGAACTGTTCAACTATCGCTCAATCTTTGGTGACGACAACGGTTCATGGGTTTCATATCCATTTCTCATGACTGACGGCGTGACACTCTATTTTGCAGCAGACGGTGAAAATTCACTTGGAGAACTTGACATATTCATTTCCCGACGAGATAGCGACGGCTTCCTTCAACCGTCAAACATCGGAATGCCCTACAATTCACCTTACAATGATTATCTTTATGCTATTGATGAAGAAAATCATATCGGATGGTGGGCTACCGACCGCAATCAACTCAAAGATTCCGTGACGATCTACACTTTCATTCCCAAAGATCTCCGAATCAACTATCCGATTGACACTCCTCGTCTTATTGATTATGCAAAGATAAGTTCGATTGCAATCACACAGGACAAAGACTCTGATTACGACAACATTCGCCGTAAAATTGCATCCTTAGACGATGAGCAGACAGAAAACGATTCCGATGACTTTGCGTTTGCTCTTCCCAGAGGGAAAATCATCACATCGATGTCTCAACTGTCAAACCAGCAATCGGTCGCTGCTCTCAAAGAATATCTATCGGCTAAAAAATCCTACAAAAAACAACTGAACGAACTCGCAAAAATGCGCAAATCATACGCATCAAAGCCTGACCATTCGACTGCCGAAAAGATTCTGACAGAAGAAAAAGCTATCGAAGCTAAAAAAATCGAATTGCTCCGGCTGAAAAACAGAGTGGTCAAATGCGAGAAACAATGACTAATGACATTTTTTAGCATCCATTTAATTGACACCAATCTAAATCCTTAACCTCAAAAAACAACCTCAAAGAAAATGGAAGTAACACTCGTCTTGCTAACGATTGCAATAATAGCCGTCGTCAGTATTTTCTTCTACTATGTGCCGTTCTTCCTATGGATTTCGGCAAGAGTCAGCGGAGTGAAAATCTCACTCATCCAACTATTTTTGATGCGCATCCGAAAAGTGCCGGCATCAATAATTGTTCGTGCGCTCATCGAAGCCCATAAAGCAGGACTCAACGATGTCAGCCGCGACGACCTCGAAGCCCACTACCTCGCAGGAGGTAACGTTGAGAAAGTTGTCCACGCTCTTGTTTCTGCCTCAAAAGCCAACATTGACCTCGGGTTCAAAATGGCAACTGCCATCGACCTTGCCGGTCGCGACGTGTTTCAAGCCGTCCAAATGTCCGTAAACCCGAAAGTGATTGAAACGCCTCACGTTACAGCCGTTGCTAAAGACGGTATTCAGCTTATAGCCATTGCCCGTGTCACAGTCCGCGCCAACATTCGTCAGCTCGTCGGCGGAGCTGGCGAAGATACCGTGCTCGCTCGTGTCGGCGAAGGCATCGTCTCGTCAATCGGTTCGTCTGAAAGCCACAAACAAGTACTCGAGAATCCGGACAACATTTCAAAGCTCGTGCTTCGCAAAGGACTCGACTCCGGAACAGCGTTTGAAATACTCTCGATTGACATTGCTGACATTGATATAGGCAAAAATATCGGTGCAGCCCTCCAAATAGATCAAGCACAAGCCGACAAAAACATTGCACAAGCCAAAGCGGAGGAACGTCGCGCAATGGCTATCGCTCTCGAACAAGAAATGAAGGCGAAAGCTCAGGAAGCCCGTGCGAAAGTAATCGAAGCCGAAGCCGAACTTCCGCGCGCAATGGCTCAAGCATTCCTCAACGGAAATCTCGGAATCATGGACTACTATCGAATGAAAAATATCGAGTCCGACACCAATATGAGACAAAATATTGCCAATCCGCCATTGTCGACTAAATAATATTGATTTTTTAACATCTTTATAACCAGCTTAAATCGGTCACGTGGACATTAAAAACATTGTCAATTCAACCAAATTATATAATTTTCATTCCCACACCCAATTTTGCGACGGACGAGCCGATATGGTCGACATCGTCAACGCAGCAGTCGATGCCGGATTGAAACACCTCGGTTTCACCCCTCACTCTCCTATCCCGGTCGAATCGCCGTGTAACATGAAAGCAACCGATGTCGACATATATATAAATGAGTTCAACCGATTGAAATCTGAATATAGCGATCGAATAAATCTCTATATGTCAATGGAAATCGACTATCTCGGTGAGCAATGGAACGCAGCTAACAACTATTTTTCATCTCTTCCGCTCGATTACAGACTCAGTTCGATTCATTTCATTCCGTCGCAAGACGGAACACTGATCGATGTCGACGGCAGTGCTGCTCGTTTCTTTGAAAACGTACACAAACATTTCCATAGTGATATTCGTTACGTCATCGACACGTTCTACCGTCACACACTCGACATGATCGAACTCGGAGGATTTGACATCATCGGTCACTTCGATAAAATCGGATGGAATGCATCAAGTTTTCAACCGGGAATAGAAAATGAAAATTGGTATCGAAAACATATTGATAATGTCATCGACGCATTGAAATCATCTGGGATCGTTGTTGAAATCAATACCAAAGCTTGGTTGCCTCCTGTCGGATGCACTGCCGAGACAGCAGCCTCCTACGAATCTCGATTATTTCCATCGCCCACAGTCATTCGCCGACTTCGTGACGCAGGCGTGACACTCGCCGTCAACTCAGATGTCCACTATACCGATCGCATAACAGCAGGACGAGATGTTGCATTCGGAATAATCGAATCATAACCACACTTACAAAACAATAACAATCAAACCTGCCGCTTAGACGCAACTATGCGGCAGGTTTGATTTTAATTATTTTTAACTCGTAATTATAACAATTATCAATTTTAGTTGCTAAATTTGCAAACAACACAAAACTATGCTATATAACATAATTGCATGGCACAACAGATGATAAAAAGTACGATCGAAAAGATACTGACCGAGGAATTACGCGAGATTTGGATGCTTCTCTCAAATGAGGAAAAGCGTCTATTGATTGATAATTTTTCAGTACACCATTATAAAAAGAATAAAATCGTCTATGCCGAAGGAGATGAGCCGGAATTTCTTTGGGCTCTCATTGACGGCAAAGTAAAAAAATATAAAGACGGAATCGGCGGTCGTGTGCAGATCATCCGTTTGATTAATCCGGGACAATATTTCGGTTACAGAGCATATTTTGCACGAGAACATTACGTTTCGAGCGCGGCCACGCTTGAAGAATCTGTGCTCGGCACACTACCTATGCACCTCGTCGAAGAGATGATCAGCAAAAACAATCGTCTTGCAATGTTTTTCATCCACGATTTGTCTCACAACCTCGGAAATTCCGATACAAAAATCGTCAATCTCACACAAAAGCACATCCGCGCACGCTTGGCGGAGGCTCTTTTGGTGCTCCGCGACAATTATGGATATGAGGAAGACGACAATATGACCCTCAAAATCTATATGGCTCGCGAAGATCTCGCCAATCTCTCAAACATGACGACATCTAACGCGATCCGAACTTTGTCGAACTTCGGCAGCGAGAAGTTGCTGGTTGTCGACGGTAGAAAAATCAAAATTCTCAACGAACCTCAACTTCGAAAAATTTCAAAATTCGGCTGATGCATATCAGACGGATTCTATTCGTTTTATTTCTCACCAATCGTATATAATTCATTAGCCTTTTAATGTCGTCTAATAAAACAACTTTCGGTTCAAAACTCGGACTTATTGCAGCCACCGTAGGGTCGGCTGTCGGACTCGGAAACGTTTGGCGTTTTCCCGCTGAAACACAAGCTAACGGTGGAGCATTGTTTCTCTTGATCTACATTGCTTGCGTATTCATTTTCGGAATCCCGGTTATGACCGCCGAATTTTCACTCGGACGAGGAGGCAACTCGGATGCGTTGGGCGCATTCCGCAACGTAACCCCCGGTAAAAAAGGCTGGTGGATGGTCGGTGCGCTTGCCATATTTGCATCCTACCTGATTCTATCATTCTATATGGTTGTTTCAGGATGGACGCTTGAATATATGGTTCAATCCGTCACCGGCGACTTATATGCCATATCTGAAGGAGAATCTGAAAACTCGTTTTTCAGCAACAAAATGAGTTCGTATATCGCCGGTACATACCGCCCGTTGCTGATGACAACAATCATGATTTTTGCCAACCTATTTGTATTGCTCAAAGGCGTAAGAAAAGGTATCGAGAAGATGTCAAACATCATGATGCCGTTGCTATTCATTCTTTTGTTGATTTTCTGCGGCGTTTCACTATCGTTGCCGAAAGCATTTGAAGGAGTAAAATTTTTCCTCCAACCGGATTTCTCGGCATTCAGCTCGAAAACAGTCATCAATGCTCTCGGTCAGGCATTTTTCTCACTCAGTCTTGCTATGGGCATACTTGTGACATACGCAAGCTACTACCCCTCTGACACCAAACTGACGCGCACAGCTCTCACTGTGTCGCTGCTCGACCTCGTAGCCGCAACGCTTATGGGACTGATCATCTTCCCAGCTGTCATGACATTCGGATTGGCCGATCAAGATTTGGCCGGTTCGGCTCTCGTATTCATCACACTACCCGAGATTTTTGCCCACATGGGCGGCACTCAATTTTGGTCGTCGCTATTCTTCCTACTTCTAACCGTCGCAGCATTTACCTCGACAATCTCTCTCGGAGAAGTAGCCATAGCATTCATGGAATGTCACTTTAAACTGTCGCGCAAACGTGCTGTCTACGCAGTCATAACTCCCCTTTTCGTTCTGAGTTCAATTTGCTCGCTCTCAGTCGGTCCGTGGAGCGACTTTAAAATCTTCGACTTGACGATTTTCGACTTCCTCGACAAAATCACGTCCAATTTCATGCTTCCGATCGGAGGCATCCTACTCTGCATCTACATGGGATGGGTAGCTCCGCGCTCATTCTTCAAGAAAGAACTCACTAACAACGGAACTCTTACATCTCACACATTCGGGCTGATTGCATTCATAGTCAAGTGGGTAGCTCCAATTCTCATCTCATTGGTATTGATCGGGCAATTGATCTGACACGAGCTCCTCGCACTATTTTTTCCACTAATCCGTTGACCTTCGTCGAAATTCCATAAACAAAGAATATTAAATTCCGCTGAAACCGAAAACAAATTCGGCTTCAAATGGTTTATATTCAGAGAAGAAGCCTTGTAGACTTCATCTGTCGCTTCTTCTACGGGATAAACAACCAAAACGGCCTAACAACGAGGCTACACTTTAATATTCACAGAATTATTATGGAACGACAAATCAGACTTTCAGATTTCAAAACAGCCGTACTCGAAGCCTATAACAACCACAAGTCAGATGCAGGAGGCAAACTCGCCACCAATATAGCAGAAAAAGTCAAAGGCAAATTCGGCATATCACTGCGACTCGTCGACGGCTCAAAATTTGACATCGGCGACACCCAAGCCGGCTTTGCATTGGGCGCAATTTCACGTATTCCAATATTCATTCAGCTTCTGACACAAATGAAACCGCAAGAGCTCATTGATAAAATGATGTGCGGACAAAATATTTGTGGCTGCTGTTGCAGCAATCAAAAGCCTCAGGAACAGCCTAAACACATCAAAGGAATGCACATCAAAGGCGTGAGAGCGGCAAGCCTTGTCGAACCGATCGGAGATTTCGACGGCAAAATGAAACTCATCTCAATACTAATGACCGACCTCATGGGATCGTCACCGAAACTTGACTACACGCTCTACGAAGCCGCCCGAAAAGAAACAGAAGATAAAAACATCGTAAACGCATACGCTGAAACCGACAACGAACTTTACGACGACTCCCCTCTGTCGATTGACCTCTACAACCGCCTGTGTTCAATGCTTGCAACCACTGAACAACTTGCCGAAATGGGCGCAACGATCGCAGCCGACGGCATCAATCCCGTCACCAAAACTGCCGTGTTTGACTCTGCATTGTCACCGACTGTCATCGCAATGATTGCAGCCAAAGGACCGAAACACGTCGGCAAACCATGGTTGATACTGACCGGACTCCCCTCCATGTCAAGTTTCGGCGGCGGATTCATCTCAATAATCCCCGGCTTGGGCTCATTGGCAGCATACTCGCCCGAACTTAACGATGTCGGAATCCCCGTCAAAGCCTCGCGAGCCATCAAAGAAATTGCCAACCATTTCAACCTAAACGCATTTTCAAGCTCGCGCATAGTCATCGAAAAATAACCTATCTACATAGACATCCCCCACACAAACCTCCATAGCCGAGGGGCACGACGGAACTTCTTCTCGACAGAGACCGCCGTGCCCCTTTTATTATCATGCACCCCGACTTGAATATATACGAAAAAAGGCGTAAATTTGTCGTATGAAACTTGCAGACAAACTCTCTGACATCACCACAAAACTCGCCGACTCGCTAAAAAGCCTCATAAAAGTAGCGACACAATCACGTCGAGCCTCAATATCTCCATCGGAAGCCGCAGTCAACGGTCGTCCGCTGATTATCATGGGCAACGGACCATCGCTTGCCAATGTCATTGCCAAAAATTTCGATCAACTCTCCGAAAGCACTACAATGGCACTCAACTTTGCCGCCAATGCCGACGAGTTCACCCGCCTGCGACCCGACTTCTACCTCATGGCTGACCCACATTTCTTTGAAGGACGAGCAACCGACCCCAACGTCGATCGCCTATTCAAACGACTCAACACCGAAGTCGATTGGGAAATGCGCCTATACGTTCCCGTCGGACACACGGCTCAAAAACTCGGCATCACCAATCGAAACATACGAATCGAAAACTTCAACTTCGTCGGAGCGGAAGGCTTCCGCAAACTCGAATGGTGGCTCTATGACCGCGGACTCGCCATGCCTCGTCCTCGCAACGTACTCGTGCCCGCCATTATGACCGCAATCAGAAGCGGATTTCATGAAATATACCTTGCCGGAGCAGACCACGGATGGCTCTCGACACTAAGCGTCAGCGACGACAACCAAGTCATCAGCATCCAACCGCATTTCTACAAAGACAACGCTGACGAGAAAAAGCGCGTCACCTCCGTCTATCGCAACGTCAAACTCCACGAAATACTGCTCAGCTTCCACCTCGCATTCAAATCCTACCACAAACTCGAAGACTACGCCAAATCTCGCAGATGCAACATCTACAACTCTACTCCCGGCTCTTTTATTGACGCATTTCCTCGCAAATCACTCCCCTTCTGATATTACACAGACAGACCTCCACACCCAAAGGAGTCGGAATCTGTTGTTTTGCTCAAAAATCAATCAAAACTAAAAAATAATTCAAATATTTTTGCCCAAAAACGATAGTATTCGAAAAAAAATTCCTACCTTTGCACCGTCGAAATCAAAATAACGACCGACACAACACATCACAAACCAAGGAAGGATGCCGGAGTGGTCGATCGGGGCGGTCTCGAAAACCGTTGTCCCCTTACGGGGACCCAGGGTTCGAATCCCTGTCCTTCCGCAAAGCAAACAGACATTCGGTTCGCTGAATTTCAGCGAGCCGAATGTCTGTTTATTCCCCTAACTTGAAAAATAATCAGATGTATAACGAAATAAAAAAAATGTGGTCCGGACTGCTCTCGCAAACGGACCACCGATCGATTAGTTGGAATATTAATTTAACGGTATTAAACTTAAGGCTCTGAGAATTTCATCTTTCTTTAAATTGCTTTCTATGCGCTTCAAATAAAAAGATAAATGAAACCCATTTGTTCAGTATCTTCTTTTCATATAAATTCAACGAATGTTTAACGTTGTCGGCGAGGAGATGAAAGCTATTGCTTCGTCGACAGCGGGATCTTTCATGATGACCGTCGCATCTCGATCGAGCAAATAGAGAGTCGGCGATGCCGGCAGCGAGTACAATTCTTGGTCTAAAATCGGAGTCGTGGCAAACCCTACGCGCCAACCGGCGGGCATTGTCGACTTGGTCGCGTCCCAACGGCTGCGATCACCCTCGGCATCAATCGCCAAGACTTCGACTCCGGTAGCCAACGGTATTTCGGCAATCCGACCTATGATTTCTTTGCAGTGTGAGCAATCAGGGTCGTAAAACACGAGCAATGTGACATCGGCTTTGCCGACGGCTTCGCTCAGACGCGCTGTGACACCCTCGCGGTCAATAAAATTAAAATCCGCTGCCCGCGTCCCCCGACGATTTTTCATCGCCTCGGCACG
>CAZCCI010000016.1:5313-45012 GCA_964497255.1 uncultured Staphylococcus sp. | reverse complement strand
CGTCAACAGCTTTATTTGCTCGTAAATTTTCTTCAGAAATGAGCGGAAATCTGACAACAAAACTAATTTACAAATAACATCTGGCATAATATCAATATATTATGAAACTTCGCGATACAATAATATTCAAACTTACTCCCCCGATATACATACGAATCATTAATACAATCTGAGATATACGTCGGAGACCCATATCGTAAAGGACATCTTTTCTATCGCCACCTAATTTCACATTTTACCACATAAACTGATTTCTCTGATTTTATGAACTGCTGCGAGTTTGTGACCAAAATTGCAAACTCTGCCTCAATGTACCCAAACGAAACATTTTCATTGCGAGGTAGAGTAAACACATGTGTCAATCCGTATTCATACCACATTGTAAGAACATATCCCGAGTTATATCGCAATATTGACGGACTTTTTGTCGACGGAATGACAATGTGTTGGCTGATAAAAATCCTTTATGGCAAGCAGATACCACGTTTGAGTTTTGATATGTCGGGGATGGCTGCCGATTTATTTGCTCGATTAAATGACATTAATAACGAAGAATCGATTTATTTCATCGGTGCTAAACAAGATGAAATTGAAAGCAGTATCCGACAAATACAGTCCTCCTATCCCAACTTGAAGCTGAATGGTTATCGAAACGGCTACTTCATAGACGTAGACGATCGCCGTAAAGCAATCTGTGAGATTGTTAAAGCTAATGCAGATTTTACAATTGTCGGCATGGGGTCACCACTTCAAGAACAATTTGCATTAGACCTCAAAAATGCAGGCTACAAAGGAACGGTGTTTACATGTGGAGGATTTCTTCATCAAACATCTAATCGAATCAATTATTACCCTAAATGGGTAAACAAATATAATCTCCGTGCATTTTATAGACTTTTGCATGAAAAAGGAATGTTTAAACGACTCTACAATGTCTTAATCGAATTTCCGATATTATTCACAATCGATACATTAAAATATCGACTTGGTAACTATTCCAAATAACATCTTGAATAGAGTAAAAAACTTAATTTTACCACTCTAATTACTGCAAATGAGATGCTAAATCATAAATAATGTTAATTGACACGTAATTTATGGTAAAATATTGTGGCGGACTATTGCTTTTATTATACTTTTGTCAAGTATGATAATTATATTATTTCTACTAATAAATAAAGGACATTGTATTTTAATACCATGACTATCAAACAGATCATTCCAATCGTTTGCATGGCTTTGATCGGGGCGTCATGTTCCGATGAAGTAACGTCTGTAAACAGTTCTCCTGTTCAAATGACATTTAATGTCTCTGTCGATGGGGCTATTTCGCGTGCGGGTTCAAATGAAAATCTGCCGACGAGAGCATTTATGTATGTCAGCGACAATAACGGAGCGGTGCTTGCTTCGGCAGCCGAGGGAACGCAAGAAGGCAATTCGTTTAAATTTTCGATTGAACTTGACCGCAGTGCTTCATACACAGTCGCTTTTTGGGCAGACAATGGCGGATATACGATCGATGCAACCGCAGGTTTGAAAAAAATCGGTTATGAAAATCCCTCAAACCTAAATCCGAGTATCGGATATGCCGACTGTTTAAAGAATTTCAGTCCGACGGGTATGACTCAGAATGTCGAACTGAAACACGCTGTCGGACAGATAGTCATCCACGAAACCGAGACTCTCGCTACGGGCGACAAAGTCGAAATTTCATTTACGAGAAATAATTACACTTATTCAGCCGCTGATCAAACTTATACCTTGACCGGCTCGAATACGCCTGCGACATTTAAATTTACAGCAACTGAAACGGTTAACAAAGGCGACATCATTTCGGCTTATATGCTTGCTCCTAATGATGAGCAAAAAGCCGACAGCAGCTATCCGTCGATGCTGATCAATGATTTTAAATTGACTTATACACACTCAGGCGAAAGCAAAGCTTACGAGCGCGCGATCTCCTACGTGCCGGTTAAATCCAACTCTCGCACTATCATTTCTGGTAGCATGGAGAAACTTGCAAAAGTCAATCAGTCGTTCAGTATCTCATTTGACACCTCGTGGGGCAACGATATCACACCCTCGGACTCCGACGAAACACCGTCGACTCCCCCGACAGATGATGATGATAACGATGATTCGTCTGACGCACCTGTAATTAATCTCACTTCTGCCGGCTCGCTGACAGAATCAATGCTGACCAATGCTATCGGCGCAGGCAACACTCTCAAAATAACCGGGGCAATGTCCGACAACGACTTTAAGACTTTGTGCAAATACCTCTCGCAAAGCGGAGTCGGAGGCTCGAAGGAATTGTCGCTCGATCTCAGCGGAGCCGGATTTACCACCATGCCTAAATATGCATTCCTCAATAATACTCTTGATATTTATGGTAAAGATAACAGCAACCCGGTGAGCGGTCTGAGAAAAATCATTCTACCCGAGGGGCTCACTGCGATTCCCGACGGAGCTTTTGCCGACTGTGTGAATCTCGCGCAAATCACAATCCCGACGACAGTCACGGCAATCGGCGAAATGTCGTTTTATCGTAGTGGACTCACGACGCTCAATGCTACATCCGTAACCACGGTTGGAGGAAACGCCTGTGAAGGATGCGGCTCGTTGACCACCGTAACACTCGGAAATCTTACAGAAATTTCAAATAATGCATTTAGGGGCTGTACATCATTGACAACATTCGATATAACTCGTTGCAACGCTGTGCCCAAATGTGGAAATGATATTTTTGGAGGAGTCAGCAATCCAATTCAAAATCTGACCATCTATGTTGCCAACGAAAGCATACGAGCCTCATTATCGAGCAATTCATATTGGACAACTCAAAATCCGACGTTCGTTGTCAGAGCACCATCCGGCAATTAAATCGATTGGAAAAAGAGTCAAATAAACCTTGTTAGACAAAAACAAGGGTTGAGTCAAAAGAATAGCACCCCAAAAGTTCGACAAAACTTTTGGGGTGTTTTTTATGAAGTACAGTTACGAACAGCAACTCGTTATAGTCATTGGGTGCTCCTTGTGACAACCCATAATCCTGCTATAAACTGGCTGAGGTTTCTCTTTTGGCAGATAGGCGGCATCACCACTCCAATTTATGGCAAAGAGAAAGCGCGGGGAAACGTGGAGCATGATGTTAACATTCGCTCTAATTATTTAGACTATGAGTTGGGTAAATCAAGCTCTGAAATTTGTGGCGGGTTTTGCGCCATCAGGGAGGGATGATGGTCGACGGGTGTAATTAATGATGAAAAATGATACTATTTTTGCAATTTTATGTCGAATGTTGTCAATGGTGGTGTCAAACATATATTTTTTGCTTTGTGAATTAAAATTAATTTTTACCTTTGCAATAGTTACTGTTGGAAAGGATTGTTAATAATCCTTATTGTTATAACCTGAAAAAACATTGCCATGAATAAGATTATAACCGAAATCACTCCGTTGTCTGAAAAGGATTGTTTCTATCTGATAGATAGATTCAAAGATCGATTTACCTATCCGATACACCGTCATGCTGAATATGAGTTGAACTTCGTCTCAAATTGTACCGGAGCACGTCGTGTCGTAGGCGATTCCATCGAGACTCTCGGGCAGTATGATCTCGTGTTGATTGGCAACGGTATTGAACACGGGTGGGAGCAGTATGAATGTACAAGTGATAAAATCAGAGAAATAACGATACAATTTTCACACGATTTGTTTGGCGAGACGCTACTGGCTAAAAATCAGCTCGCGAGCATTCGTCGTATGCTTGAATTGAGTTCCAATGGGATAGTCTTTTCAAGTGAAGAAATCATGAGGGTCTATCACAAGCTCGACAACATGACAAAAATCGAGTCGGGCTTCTATCGCATGATTGAACTGCTCTCGATTCTCTACGAATTAGCTGAGGAGGGCAACTATCGTCAGTTGTCAAGTTCGTCATTTGCTCCGGTCAAGGTGATGGACGACAGTCGACGAGTCCAGAAGGTCAAAGCCTACATCAATGATCACTATAAAGAAGAAATCCGTCTTAACGACCTTGCCGACCTCGTCGGGATGACTCCGACAGCTTTCAGCAGATTCTTCAAGTTGCGCACCGGGCGGTCGATTTCCGACTATGTGATTGACATTCGTCTCGGTCATGCAACGCGCCAGCTCGTCGACTCGACGACTTCGATTTCTGAGATTTGCTATGGCTGCGGATTCAACAACGTCTCTAATTTCAATCGCATTTTCAAGAAGAAAAAAGGCAACTCACCTAAAACATTTCGCGAAATTTATCAGCACCACAAAGTTTTGGTTTGAATTCGTGTGCGAGCTGATAGCCTGTCGGGTTGTCGTTCGTAGACAATACTTCTTACTTTCGAAAATAAATTTTTAATACCAATATTATTATACACAATTTCTTTTGTATGAAATCTTTGTTTGTGACAGTCGCGTCTGTCATCGTGACTGCTATGTGTTTCGGTTGCAGTAATTCAAAAGCAAGTCTAAGTGAAAATCAAGAGTCGGAGCAAACACCCGGCTCTTTTGTCGGTCCGCTGAGTGTCAATGGGACAGCTCTTGTCAATGCTTCGGGCGACACTGTCGTTTTAAATGGGCCATCGTTGGGCTGGCATTGCAACTGGGGACGTTTCTATAACGAGGGGACAGTAAAAGCCCTCAAAGAAAATTGGGGTGCAAACATTGTGAGAGCAGCAATCGGCGCACATCCGTCGGGCGACTGTGTCAACGGCTATTCTCTCGACTCGGCGCGGGCTGTCAATCTGGCAATGACGGTTATCGACGCGGCTATTGCCAACGATATGTATGTCATCTGCGACTGGCACTCTCACAACAACACTCTCTCCGATGCAAAGACTTTCTTCTCGGTCATAACTGAAAAATATGGCGACACACCTAATATAATATATGAGATTTGGAACGAACCGCTCGAAATTTCGTGGGGTGAAATCAAAAACTATGCCAACGAACTGATTCCCGAGATTCGTCGCAATGCACCCGGCGCGGTTGTCATCGTCGGCACTCCGAAGTGGGATCAGGATGTCGACATCGCTGCCGAGTCGCCGCTTGAAATCCCCAATGTGCTCTACGCACTCCATTTCTATGCCGGAACTCACAAGGATTGGCATCGTGAGAAAGCCGAGAAAGCCATTGCCGCAGGGCTTCCGCTGATAATTTCTGAGTGTGGCTCGATGGATTGCACCGGCGACGGGCCGATCGACTATGAGTCGTGGAACGCGTGGATGACGCTTGCCGACCGCCACAATCTCTCGGTTCTGATGTGGGATATTGCCGATAAAAATGAAACTTGCTCAATGGTTCGCCCCTCGGCTTCCGACGACGCATCGGAGTGGACAGAGGCAGATTTAAAGGAGTGGGCAATGCTCGCAAAAAAAACGATAAAAAATAGAAATAACTAATCTTTGGAATATCAGCGAGATAACGCTGATGTGATCGGCGAAATGAAAAAAATTTAGTGCTGTCGGATAAAATCGCACCTTTTTCGGGTGTTTAGCATCGTATCTTTGCAGTGTGAAACGTTTCTCGACAAATTTTCCTCTTAAATGAGACAGATTTATGATTGGTTTACTTTTTGAAAAACACCTAAAAAAAACAACTATGGCAATCAATAAAAACATTAGTCGCTTGCTGCCGCTTGTGTTCGCAACACTTCCGGTGGCCGGCGCGGCAGTCGAACTGCCCGATATAATCAGTGATAACGCTGTGTTTCAGCAAAATTCCAACGTCAAACTGTGGGGTTGGAGTGAGCCGGGACGGAGTGTGACCGTCACGCCGTCGTGGGCCGACGGTAAGACTTACACGGCAAAATCCGATCGCAAGAGCGGGCGTTGGGAAGTCAGTGTCGCTACCCCCGTCGCGACATTTGAGCCTCAGACCGTCCGTTTCGACGACGGAAAGTCACCTGTCAGCATCGCCAACGTGCTCATCGGAGAAGTGTGGTTCTGCTCCGGGCAGTCCAACATGGAGATGCCGTTGAGGGGCTTTTGGTGTCAGCCGGTCGAAGGAGCGGCTCAGGCAATAGCCTACTCGGGCAAGTATCCCGGAATCCGAGTTGCCACCGTCCCCAAGCGAGCTGCATATTCACCGCAGGAACGAGTTGAGGGCAAGTGGAAGCTGTCGAAGCCCGAAAATGCTGCCGATTTCTCGGCGTTGGCATATTTCTTTGCGACCTCGCTCACAGATATGCTCGATGTCCCCGTCGGCATAATCAGTTGTGCCTACGGCGGTTCGAAGGTTGAAGGCTGGATGCCGAAAGAAAAGCTCGACACATATCCCGGATGGGACATGGCTCGCGAGGAAAAGGACTCGACTATCAACGAATGGGAGCGAATCGGAGTGATGTACAACGCAATGCTTCGTCCTGTGGTCGGCTACACGGTCAAAGGCTTCCTCTGGAATCAAGGCGAATCGAATGTCGGTCGCCACAACGAATATCCGTATCATCAGCGAGATATGGTTGAGATTTGGCGCAACGAATGGGGCGACAGCAATCTGCCGTTTTACTTCGTTGAACTTCCCGGCTGGAAATACGGTGACGGAGAGGCTACGGCTGCTGCTTATTTCCGCGAGTGTCAGCACAAAGCTGCTGAAATCACCCCCAATAGCGGAATCGTCTGCACATCGGACCTCATCTATCCCCACGAACTCGAAGACATCCATGCTTCAAAGAAGCGTGAGATAGGGGAGAGGCTTGCATTTATGGCCGCCGCTCGCACCTACGGCGTGCAGGGTGTGCCCCACACATATCCGGCATATAAATCCGTCGAACTCAACGGCGCGACAGCAGTGATTCATTTCTCCAACGCCGACGGCGGATTGAATCCTAACATGAATCTGCCCGGATTTGAAGTTGCAGGAGCCGACCGCGTGTTCTATCCCGCCAAAGCGACCGAGGATTGGAACGCCCGCACCGTCACCGTCAGCTCCGACAAGGTTGCCGACATCAAGGCGGTCAGATATTGTTTCAACAATTTTGCGATCGGAAAGATGAAAGATATGTTTGGTATGCCATTGATTCCGTTCCGCACGGATGATTGGGATGATGCCGTTCGCAAGCAATAAAATTCGATGTCAAGAAAGTACATATATTGATTATGATACGATTGAAAACAGCAGTTATCACCGCCTTGGTTGCAGCAACGTTTGCAGCGTGTGGCGGCAACTCGAAAAATAAGACGCTTTCGGAGCCCGTCGATGCCGGGTTTGTCACCGTCAGCTCCGACGGCGGATTTAAAATAGGCGATTCGACCTACCGATTCATCGGGACAAACTTCTGGTATGGGCCGATTCTTGCGTCGGAAGGTCGCGGAGGCGATCGCGAGCGTCTCAAACGCGAACTTGATTTCCTGCAAGAGGTCGGAATCGACAACCTCCGCATACTTGCCGGAGCCGATGGTGCCGAAAATCTTGTGTCACACATCGCCCCGACGCTTCAAACTGCCCCCGGAGTCTACAACGACACTCTTCTCGTCGGACTTGACTATCTTCTTGCCGATTTGGAGAAACGAGGGATGAAAGCCGTCGTCTATCTCAACAATGCTTGGGAGTGGAGCGGAGGTTTTTCGACCTATCTCGAATGGGCCGGAGCGGGAAAAGCCGTCAACCCTGCCGATGCAGGCTATCCGGCATATATGAAATACGTTTCGGACTTTGTTCGCAACGATTCGGCGCGAGCTCTTGCCGCCAACCATGTCCGTGCAATCGTCGGGCGCGTCAATTCGCTGACCGGACGACCCTATTCGGAATCGCCGGCAATCATGTCGTGGCAGATTGCCAACGAGCCTCGACCCTTTGCCGAGGAGAGTATGCGACAGTTTGCCGAATGGATAGGCGAGACGGCACGTCTGATCAAAAGCCTTGACTCCAACCATCTCGTCTCCGTCGGCAGCGAAGGCTCGTGGGGTTGCGAAAACTCGATGGAACTTTGGACCGAAATCCATGCGATTCCCGAGGTCGACTACGCGACAATCCACATCTGGCCCTATAATTGGAGCTGGATTTCTGCCGACAGTGTTGCTGCCGGGGTCGACAACGCCGTAGCCAACACGCTCGACTACATCAAAGCCCACAGCGAAGCTCTTGCCGAAGCCCTCGGCGGAGCTGCCAAGCCGATAGTCCTCGAAGAGTTCGGCTATCCGCGCGACTCGATGGCGATTGCGCCCGGTACGGCTGTCGGCGGACGCGACACCTATTATAAATATGTGTTTGACGAGGTCGTCAAAGGCGGACGGCTTGCCGGCGTCAACTTTTGGGCTTGGGGCGGATTCGCCGAGCCGACCCATCAGACTTGGGAAACGGGCGACGACTATACCGGCGACCCGGCTCAGGAAGCACAGGGCTTGAACTCGGTCTTTGCGTGCGACTCGACTACGGTCGGTGTCATCCGCAACGCCGTCGGTCGCTTGCATGGCAAGTCGACAGACTGACCACCTTTATCACTCATAGTTACCATGAAAAAATTAACACACAAATGCGACTTTGTAAATTTAGTGTTAATAGGTGGTAAAAAAGTGTAAGTCTTAATAACGAGTTTGCACTACTTTTGCTTCGTGACTTTTGAACCTCTGACGACGTAACGATTCAAAAGGCTCTGTTACCACCGAAAAAACAACAATCAATATAATCACTTACCTTAAAACTGCAATATGAAAAGTAAATTTTTAGGCCTTAGAGGTCTGCTGACGACACTGTTGCTGAGCGTAATGCTTACGGCAGTCGCACAGGTCTCTGTCAAAGGTATCGTGCAGGATAAGTCGGGCGAACCGCTTATCGGCGCGACAGTGCAAGAGAAGGGCAATGCCAGCAACGGTGTCGCAACCGGCATCGACGGCGATTTTGCTTTGAAAGTGAAATCCGGCAAAGCTACTCTAATCGTTTCTTATGTCGGCATGAAGACAAAGGAAGTCGCTCTCAACGGACAGACGCAAATCTCCGTCACGCTTGAAGAAGACTCCGAAGTGCTCGACGAAGTGGTCGTTGTCGGCTACGGTGTCATGAAGAAAAGTGACCTCGCCGGCGCATCATCTTCGCTTAACGAAGACGCACTCAAAGGCTCTCTCATTACGAACATGGATCAGGCTCTCCAAGGACGTGCGACGGGTGTCGTTTCGATGGCATCGTCAGGTGCGCCGGGTGCTGCATCTTCGATTCGTGTCCGTGGTCAGGCTACAATCAATGCCAACGCCGAACCTCTCTACGTCATTGACGGTGTGATCGTTCAGGCCTCCGAACAGAGCGGTAGCGGTCTCGGCCTCGGCGAAAAACTTGGCAACGGTCAGGCGTCAGCCGTGTCACCGCTGTCGACAATCAACCCCGCCGACATCGTGTCGATGGAAGTGTTGAAAGACGCATCAGCCACTGCAATCTACGGTGCGCAGGGTTCAAACGGTGTCGTGCTCATCACAACCAAGCGCGGTAAGGCCGGCGAAGCCAAGTTTACATACGACGGCATGGCTGCATGGCAATATCAAGGCAAACGCCTCGACATGATGAACCTCCGCGAATATGCCGACTACTATAACGACTTTACTGAAAACGGCTATATCACGAACCCCGACAAGCAATATGCCGATCCGTCGATTCTCGGCGTCGGCACAAACTGGCAGGATGCAATGTTTAAAACAGCATTCCAGCAGCAGCACACTGTCAGCGCGCAGGGCGGTACAGAAAAAGTGCAATACTTCCTTTCGGGCTCGTTCCTTAATCAAGACGGTACGCTCATCGGCACAGACTTCCGCCGCTTCTCTGTCCGTTCAAACATTGACGCTCAGCTCAAAAGCTGGCTCAAACTCGGAATGAGCACCACCTATTCAAACACTCACGAACGTCTCCAACGTGCCGAAGGCGATGAAGGTATCATCACCTACTCATTGACATCGCTCCCCGACATTCCCATCTATGATGTCGACGGCAACTACGCTTCGGTTGTTCGTGAAGGTTACACCAACCCCAACCCGATTGCTCGCGCTCTTCTCCAAGAACGCAAACTCAACCGTACGAAACTCACGGGTAACGTATTCCTCGAAGCCACTCCGATCAAAAATCTCACATGGCACTCCGAACTCGGCTACGACATCTCGTCGTCGAAAGCCGACACCTACGACCCCCGCATCGACCTCGGTAGCTGGGTGCAGGACAACAATGAAGCTCGTCAACAGAAAAACTCTTCGTGGTTCTGGCAGTTGAAAAACTACTTGACCTACACCGGCGAATGGAGCAAACTCTCTTACACCGCGATGCTCGGTCAGGAATGCTGGGAATCATCCTACGACTATGCGTCGGTCTATGCAACCGGACTACCCTCCGACAACGTCCACAACCCCGCGCTCGGCGACTCGAAAACCTATCAAATCGGTTCGGGCTACGGAAGCTCGTCGATGGCATCGTTCTTCACTCGTGAAAACCTCAACTGGGACGGTCGCTATCTTTTGACCTACACATTCCGCTACGACGGTTCTTCAAACTTCGGTCCTAAAAACCGTTGGGCAGGCTTCCACTCTGTCGGTCTCGCATGGAGATTCTCAAACGAATCGTTCTTCAAAGGCTTGACTGAATATATCGACAACGGCAAACTCCGCCTCGGTTGGGGTCAGACAGGTAACGCCAACATCGGCGGCTACAAGTGGGGCTCACCCATGTCGACTATGACATCGGATCTCGGCACGAGCTATCGTCCCGCTCAGATTGCCAACACAGGTATCAAATGGGAGACACAGGAACAGTGGAACGTCGGTCTTGACTTGAACTTCTTCAACAGCCGCATCAACCTCACAGCCGATGCCTACATCAAGACGTCGAAAGATATGCTCATGCAACTTCAACTTCCCTCTTACATGGGTACGTCGGGCAACGTTTCGTCGGCTCTCGCCGCTCCTTACGGCAACTATGGCGAAATTCGCAACAAGGGTCTTGAATTTGACCTCCGCGTCCTCCCGTTTGTCGGCGACTTTGAATGGGAATCAGACTTCCAAATCTCGTTTAACCGCAATGAACTCGTCAGACTCTCAGGCACTGAAAACGCCAACATCGTGGGCTACGGTCAGTGGAGCGACGTCGTTTCGGTTTCGGAAGTGGGCAAACCGCTTTACAGCTTCTATGGCTATGTAACCGACGGTATCTATCGTGACTACGAAGACATCCTCAACTCGCCGAAAACCGCACAGTATCCCGTAGACGGCAACTTCAACAAGAGCAATACCGTCTGGGTCGGCGACATCAAATATAAGGACATCAGCGGCCCCAATGGAGAGCCCGACGGCGTAATCGACGACTATGACCGCACTCAGATCGGCAACCCGATGCCGGACTTCACTTTCGGTTGGAACAACACATTCCGCTGGAAAAACTTCGACCTCAATATCTTCATAAACGGTTCGTATGGCAACGATGTCATGAACTATCTGTCGCTTCGTCTGACCGATATGAAGAGCGTATGGACCAACCAGCTCGACGATGTCAACGACCGCGCACGTCTCGTCCCCATCGACCCCGACAAGGTTTATCCCGCAGGTCAGAATTGGTATGACGACATCACGAACGTCCGCGTAGCCAATCCCGGCACGAAGATTCCCGCCGCTCGTCTCAACGACCCGGGCGACAACGACCGAATCTCGGATCGCTACATTGAGGACGGCTCGTATATCCGCTTGAAAAACATTACTCTCGGCTACACATTCCCGAAAAAGTGGCTCCAAACTCTCAAACTGGAAAACGTCCGCGTTTACTGCAACCTCCAGAACCTCCACACTTGGACCAAGTATAAGGGCTATGACCCCGAAGTCGGCTACAACACTCAGGACTCGTCGGGTCACACCTACGGTTTTGACTCAGGTCGCTATCCCTCGCCGACAACCTATTCATTCGGATTGAATTTCTCATTCTAATTAATTCATCTCACAGACTATTCAACTATGAATATCAATAAATATATCAAGTTTTCGGTTATAGCCGGAGCACTTGCGTTGGGTATGACCTCGTGCGACGATTTTCTCGACAAGCCTGCTGAGGATCAATACAACAACGATAATTTCTATGCCGATGACTCGCAGTGTTATCAGGGCGTCAACTACATCTACAACTCGCCTTGGTATGACTTCCAGCGCGGATTCATCAAAGTCGGTGAAGTCATGTCGGGCAATATGTATTGGGGCTCGTCGCCTTACCTCGTGTTCAACATCCAAGGTACTGACGAAGACCTCCGCAACATGAGCTACTCGCTTTGGGCTGTCATCGGTCACGCCAATCAGGTCTATGCCAATGTCGGAAAGTCGTCCGGCCCGTCGCAAGCGGTGAAGGATGCCGTGCAGGGTGAGTGTCTGACGCTCAAAGCTCTTGCTTATTTCTTCCTCGTCCGCACGTTTGGCGACGTTCCTCTGATCCACGACAACTCAGCCGAACTCAATTCGGGAACATACAATGATAAGTATAAGGTAAACAAGGCTGACATCTACGAGTATATCGTGATGACTCTCGAAAAGGCAATGGAACTCCTTCCGAAGTCGGCAGATCCCGGTCGAATCGACTACTACTGTGCCGAAGGTCTTCTCGCCAAAGTCTATCTGACTCGTTCGGGACTCGGTCTCAACGGATCGCGCAATCAGAGCGACCTTGATGCCGCAGCCAAGTATGCCAAAGATGTGATCGACAATTCAGGTCGTAAACTTCTCGAAAATTATGCCGATGTCTTCCTTCTCGCCAACAATAAGAGCGAAGAAAGCCTCATTGCATGGCGTTGGACCGTCAGCGGTTCGATGTGGACTCGTCAGAACACTCTCCAAAGTGACCTCGCACCCGTCGGCTTTGACGAAAACGGTGACTGCTGGGGTGGTTACGGCGGCCCGTCGGTCGACCTCCAAGACGCTTTCGGAGTGTCGCCTCTCGACAATCCCTCGACTCGTATCGACGTCGACTCCCGTCGCAAGGCTTGCTTAATGCTCCCCGGTGATGTGTATGAATATTTCTGGCAAGACAAAGGCGGATTCGACGTGCTCAAATTCTGCTATGACCCCGTCTACGGTAAAGGCGGCCCCGGTTTGTGGCAATGCGGCACAGGTTCTTACAACGTAAAGAATCTCTTCGGTAACAACTACGACCACGAGGTCGGTACAGGTGTTCCCGCTCAGCGTATGTCAAACTCGCTTGCCACACATATCCTCCGTCTGTCGGATGTATATCTGATTTATGCCGAAGCAGTCCTCGGCAACAATGCGTCGACAAGCGATGCTGCGGCTCTCGATGCGTTCAACACCGTGCGCCAACGTGCAATCCCGACGGCTACGCCCAAGACTTCAATCACGTTTGACGACGTGTGGAAAGAACGTCGCCTCGAATTTGCAGGCGAGGGCGATCGTTGGTATGACTATGTGCGCCGCAGCTACTACGATATGCAATCATGTATCGACGAATTGAAAAATCAACGTCGCAACACATATTGGAATCTTGACGCACTCTACAAATATTATTATGAAAACGGTATTTGGGACATCGCGCTCGCAGGAAGTCAAGAAGGTGCCGGCGGCGAGGCTGTCTATGACGATCAGACTCCCGCTCCCAACGTGACGGCATCGTCGTTCACTCTTCCGTTCCCCAACGAAGACGTCGTTTTCAACAAGCATCTCATGGAAGACCCCATCCACGTTGATGTGCGTGCCGAATATTCTTACTAATCACTCATCGGAATTACAAAAATGAAAAATATATTCAATAATAAATGGTTTGCCGGCACAGCCGCCCTCGTTTTCGGAGTAATGGCTGTGGCTTGTGAGGACGAGCCGGATAAGTTTGAATTGACCGGCGGAACACCGACTGTCAAGTATGTGCGCACGGTTGACCCGACAACGAAAGATTCGCTCCTGACTGGTGCTTTCCTCGACAATCAAATTTGTCTCGTCGGCGACAATCTGACCTCTATCCACAAAATCTTTTTCAACGATCAGCAGGCGATCATCAACACGTCGCTCGTGACTGACCACACGATGCTCGTGACCGTCCCCGGTACGATTCCCGAGAAGGTCTCAAACAAGATTTTCATGTATAACAAGAACGGAGACGTTGCGGAATATGACTTCAAAGTGCTCGTTCCGGCTCCGTCGGTGCGCTCCGTGTCGTGTGAATATGCCAAACCAGGACAGACGGCTACAATCTACGGCGACTATTTCATCGATGAAGAAAGCGTGCCCTTGAAGGTTTATTTTGCCGGCAACATCGAAGTGCCTCGCGAAAACATCAAGAGCATCGAAAAGACGGCTATCAAGTTCGTCGTTCCCGACAATTGGACCGAGGGCTACATGACAGTGTCGAGCATCTACGGCTCATCGCGTTCGTCATACAAATTCCACGACACGACCAACATCCTCTTTGACTGGGACGGCAGCCACGGCGGTCTTGAATCAGGTCACGGTTGGCGCAACGGTATGGTTCACGCTCCCGGCGATGATGCCGATGTCGAAGCAATCGACGGTAACTACCTCTTCTTCGGCGATGCCGAACTCGACGGTGAAGCGTCGGCTTCGTGGCTCGAAGACAACTATGCGTTCAACTACTGGCCCGAGACCGAAACCGAAGGTTTGCTCAGCGATCGTGAGGAATTTGCTCAGTTGATTGACAAATATGGTTTGGCAGGACTCCAAATGAAGTTTGAAATCTGCGTTCCCGCGTCGAATCCTTGGAGCTCGGCAGCATTGCAGATGATATTCTCACCGGCATCCATTAATTACAACGCCGGAACCAATGCCTTTGTCACCGACGGTTCGCCGCGCGGTTTGTGGGCACCTTGGATTTCGGGTGGCTCGTATGACACAGCCGGCGAATGGCTCACCATCACTCAGCCTCTCTCGAACTTCAATTTCAACCATGAAGGCAGCAAGGCTTCGCGCGGTTTGATTCCTTCGGACATTGCCGGTCTGACATTCTTTGTCTACCACGGCGGCACAAACGGCACGACTTGCAATCCCCGCATCTTTATCGACAACATTCGTGTAGTTCCTGTTGAATAATCTCAAAAGCGAGTCTATAAAATGAAAAGATTACATAAAATATTGGCATCCTCAATGGTTTGCCTGATGCTGACTTCGGGTTTCGCATTGACTTCGTGCAATGACGGCGACGATCTCAACACCAATCAATACGTGGGCGGAATTTCGCTCAACGTCTTCGGTCCCAGCCCGGTTGCTCGCGGTGGTGAACTCCGTTTTCTCGGTTCGGGATTGGATAAAATTACATCCGTCACTCTGCCGGGCGCAGGTGACATCACTGACATCAAGGTAATCTCGTCGGAAGAAATCCGAATCACCGTCCCGCAGACAGCCGAGCCCGGCTACGTTGTGCTCCACCATGCCAAGGGCGACATCACTACCACAACTCTTCTCTCGTTTACAGAGCCGATTTCTATCGAATCCGTAGCTCCGAAGAGCGTGAAAGCAGGCGATGAAATCACTATCACGGGTGAATATCTCAATCTCATCCACGAAGTGATTTTCACTGACGAAGCCGTGGTTAAGGAGGACGATTTCACCGCTCACAGCCGTTATGAAATCAAACTTCTCGTTCCCGCCGAGGCTCAGTCGGGCAAAATTATCGTCAGCGACGGAGCTGAAATGCCCAACTATATTTATTCCGACGACGAAATTTCTGTTGTTCTTCCTTCGGTCGAAGCTCCCATTGATCTGACCAATGCCAAACCCGGCGATGAAATCAAAATCAAGGGTAAGGATTTTGATCTCGTGACGAAAGTAGTCATGCCCAACGGCGATGAGGTCGAATTTAAGGTCAACGAAGCCGGCGACGAAATCACGTTTGTGCTTCCCGACAATGTCACCGACGGTTCGATTCGCGTCGTTCCCGCGTCGGGCGTTGAAGTTGCAGTCGCCACAATCGGAGTAGCTCTTCCCGAAAATGTGGTCGTCGAACCTGCTGAAAATCTTTGGGCAGGCGATGAAATCAAGGTCAAAGGTGTCAACATGGAGCTTGTGACAACTGTCCAATTCCCCAATGTTGAAGACGCAGTCGAACCGTCGGCTAAATCTGCAACCGAATTGACTGTCACAGTTCCCGAAGGTGCTCAAAGCGGTAATCTCGTTCTCAATACAGGGTCGGGTACAACCGTTGAAGTCGCTATTTCGACTCTCAAACCCGAGGCTGTCGGCTACAATCCGTCGCCTGCACCTCTTGCCGGCAATCTGACCGTCGGCGGTCGCAATCTCCAAAACGTGACGGCTATCACGTTTGCCGGTTCGACCACAGTCGAGGTGAAAAATCCGTCGGCAACTGAGTTTACCGTCGTAGTTCCCGCCACACTTCCTGCCGGTGACAACACTGTATCGCTCACATTGTCAAACGGTGAGGTTGTTGAGGTCGCATCTGTCAGCCTTTCAGCTCCCGAATGTGCATACGCAACCGAACTCCCGGCAGCCGATGCCGAAATCAAAGCCGGCGAAACGTTTGTCGTGACCATCGCCAATGCCGATAAGCTCACAGGCGTGAAAGTCAACGGTGCTGCCGTTCAGTATATCCTCAATGGAGATCGTCTGATCATTCAAGTGCCGAGCAGCGCAGGCAAAAACAGCAATTTCACTCTCGTGTCGTCAAACGGAGAGATTTCCTACGACATTGCCGTCATCCCGGCAACCCACGTCGAAAACGTAATCTTCAACGAAGTCCGTGACCTCGGTTCGTGGGCAGGCGAAGGCGACGGCGGAGCGTTCCGTCTCAATAAAGAATCGTTCAAGGACGTTCCCGCAGGTGCATTGCTCGTCTTCCACGTTGCTTCCTACAATGAAACAGTTCAAATCCAATGCAACGATGCCAACTGGGGCACTATGGAGACGCTCAAACCCGCCAAGTCGGAAACTCTCGTGGCGTTTGAACTCACTGCCGATCGTCTCAATCGCATCTTGACTACAGACGACGGATGGTCGGAAACTGCAATGGTGATCCAAGGCGAAGGCACTGTCGTCAGCAAAGTCCACATCGAGTGGGAACAGTCGCTTGAAACCGTCATTTGGAACAACGGCTGGACTTGCTCGGGTTGGGGTGGCAATCAAGACCTCGCTTGGGGCGGCTTCGATTGGACAACAGCCAAGGCCGGTCAGATTCTCCGCTTCTACACGACTCCGCTTGTAGCCGATGGTGAATGGTGGTGCATCTCGCTCCGTCACGGCACCGGTTGGGGCAGCCTGCCCGATCCGATTCTCGGTCAGTATGACACTCCGGCAAATCCTCTTGAAGTGACTCTCACTGCCGAGGTTCTCCAAGACTTAATTGACAATGGCGGTCTCGTCATCACCGGCGACGGATTCATTCTCGACAAGGTAACGCTTGAATAAAAAATTCCATACAACGATGTAAAGGGCGATCGCGGGTTGCAGATTCGAGGCAACAACCGTTTCTGCATCCCGCGATTGTTAAAAAATCATCATCCAAACAGATTCAGAAAAAATTTCTTATGAACAAGTTTAAATATATGGTGCTTGCAGCGGCTGTCGGAATGACGTTTACCGCTTGTGAAGTCGAAAACGACAACGGCATGGGGATGCTTGACGGCATCGGCATGGTCAACCGTTCGATTTCGCTTGTCGACGGCAGCACCGTCCGCGCCGCGATGGTCGACAATGTAACAATCGCTTACAATAACCTCGTCGGAATCAATGCCGATGTCGCTGTGACGCTCAATGGCAAGTCGGTGACTCCGATTGTCGATCCCGCCAACCATACGCAGGTCATCATTCCTCTTTCGCTCGAACCGTATCAGGACTATGTCCTCGAAATCCCGCAAGGAGCGTTTTATCGCAGCGACGACAAGCGCGTGGAGGCTGATGCCGTCAAATTGACGTTCAACACCAAGACCGGTATCAATCCGACTTTGCTGTCGACATCGCTCATCAATCCCAACGCAAGCGCGGAGGCAAAGAAAGTCTATCAACTTTTGCTTGACAACTACGGAGTCAAACAACTCTCCGGTTCGATGGGCGAAGTGGCGTGGGGCACAGGTTTCTCAGACCTCGTTGCGTCAAATGCAGGCAAATATCCCGCAATCGTCGGGTTCGACTATATCCACCTCGCATCGTCGCCGTCAAATTGGATTGACTATGGTGACATCACTCCCGTCAAAGAAGTTTGGGATGCAGGAAGTATCCCCACCATCACTTGGCACTGGAATGTTCCGACTTCCCAACCCGGCGTAGAGACCGTTTGGTCAGGCGAAAAGGAAATTCCTTCGGATTGGTCGGGCTACATTCAGTTGACCGACGAGGCTTCGCTCGAAGTTTTTTCGAAAGCCGTCATCGGTGCAGTCCTTACCGTCCACACCAAGGATGTCGCAGCCGGAGCGCAAGGCTCTGTTAAAAACAGCGGTTGGACTGAATTGGCTTCCGGTCTTGATTATTTTGAAATCTCAGGCGACTACTCTGTGACACTCGACGCTGCAATGGCTGCCGAAGTGAAGAAAAACGGTGTGATTATCGCAGGTCATGACTACACTGTCACCGGCGTTTCGCTCACGATTCCCGCCGGTGGTTCGATGTCATTCAATGCGAAGTCCGACGAGTTTGTTGCTTCAAACGTGCTTGTCGACGGCTCTTGGGAAAATCAAGTAGCTCTCGCCGATGTTGAGAAACTTGCAGGCTATCTCAAATTGCTTCAAGATGCAGGTATTCCCGTGCTCTGGCGTCCGTTCCACGAAGCTGCCGGTGACTACACTTGGGGCGCATGGTTCTGGTGGGGCAATTCGGGAGTTGAAGTGACCAAGCAACTTTGGTCGTGGCTCTACGACAAGCTGACTGTTGAATACGGTCTCAACAACCTCATTTGGGTTTGGACAATTCAGACATCCGACGCAGGCGTGATTGCCGATCAGTCGAAGATTCTGGCGGCATATCCCGGCGATGACAAGGTTGACATTGTTGGTGCTGACCTCTATGTCGAACCGCTGACACTTCAAACCGATCAGTTCGACACGCTCTACAAGCTCGTCGGCGGTAAGAAAATCGTAGCCCTCACCGAGTGTGGCAACCTTCTCGACGTAGATGCCGCTTTTAACGACGGTGCTCTTTGGAGTTTCTTCATGGGCTGGTATGAGCAGAACGACAATGGCCCTTCGTTTATCGAATGGAATACCAACGGCGAGTGGTCGACGGTGCTCAACAACGCCCGAGTGCTCAACCGAGGCGATTTCTCTCTGAAATAAAATCTGATCTCAAAAACGGATAGGGGTGTCGGTTAAGCCTGACGCTTCTATCCGGATTATTAATATTTCAAATCATGAAATACGGTTATTTCGACGATATAGCGCGAGAATATGTCATCACCGAGCCTCGGACTCCGTGGCCGTGGATCAACTATCTCGGCAACAAAGATTTTTTCTCTCTCATCTCCAATTCGGCAGGTGGTTACAGCTTCTATAAGGATGCCAAGTTTCGCCGCTTGACTCGCTATCGCTACAACGGTGTCCCGATGGATGCCGGCGGTCGGTATTTTTATATCAAGGATGGCGACACGGTTTGGAATCCGGGATGGAAGCCGACGAAAACCGCGCTCGATGCCTACGAATGTCGCCACGGCATGAACTATACGATTATCAAGGGTGAGAAAAACGGACTTGAAGCGCGTGTGCTATTCTTCGTTCCGCTCGACACTCATGCCGAAATTGCAAAGTTGACGCTGACCAATAAGACCGACGGACGGAAGACGATTAAACTCTTCTCGTTCATCGAATGGTGTCTTTGGAACGCGGCGACCGACATGGAAAATTTCCAGCGCAATTTCTCGACCGGCGAAGTGGAAATCGACGGCTCGACGATTTATCACAAGACCGAATATAAGGAGCGTCGTGACCACTATGCGTTTTTCACGGTCAACGCTCCGATCGACGGTTTTGACACCGATCGCGAAACTTTCATCGGGCTTTACAACGGTTTCGATGAGCCTGACGCCGTGATTGAAGGTCGTCCGCGCAACTCCGTCGCCCACGGATGGTCGCCGATTGCGTCACACTATATCGAAGTGACTCTCGAAGCCGGCGAAAGCCGTGATTTCGTCTTCATGCTCGGCTACGTCGAAAATCCGCAGGATGAAAAATGGGAGTCGAAAGGCGTGATCAACAAGACTCGTGCCCGCGAGATGATGGCGCGTTTCGACACGACTGAAAAAGTCGACCGAGCATTCTCCGATTTGCGCAGCTACTGGGACCGACTCCTCGAACGCTTCTCGCTATCGTCGGGCGATGACCGTCTTGACCGAATGGTCAACATTTGGAATCAATATCAGTGCATGATCACGTTCTGCTTCTCGCGTTCTGCATCGTTCTTTGAAAGCGGAATCGGTCGAGGCATGGGTTTCCGCGATTCGAATCAAGACCTCGTCGGGTTCGTTCATCAGATACCCGAACGTGCTCGCGAACGAATCATCGACATCGCGTCGACCCAGTTCCCCGACGGCGGATGTTACCATCAATATCAGCCGCTGACCAAACGCGGCAACAATGACATCGGCGGCGGATTCAACGACGACCCGATGTGGCTCATCTTCGGCACGGTTGCATACGTCAAGGAGACGGGCGACTTCTCGATTCTCTCGGAGATGGTGCCGTTTGACAATGTTCCCGGCTCGGAAGTCTCGTTGTTTGACCACTTGACAGTGTCGTTTGACCACGTTGTCAAAAATCTCGGACCTCACGGTCTTCCGCTCATCGGACGCGCCGATTGGAACGACTGTCTCAATCTCAACTGCTTCTCCAACGACCCCAACGAGTCGTTTCAGACCACCGAAAACAAAACCGAAGGCTCAAAGGCTGAGTCGCTGATGATTGCCGGACAGTTTGTCATCTACGGTCGCGACTATGTGGAGCTTTGTCGCCGTCTCGGACGTGACGACGAAGCCGATCGCGCTCAAATGCACGTCGACAAGATGGTCGAAGCCGTCAAAGCTCACGGTTGGGATGGCGAATGGTTTCTTCGCGCCTACGATTACTTCGGACGCAAGGTCGGCTCGCACGAAAACAATGAAGGCAAAATCTTCATCGAGTCGCAAGGCTGGTGTACGATGGCCGGAATCGGTCTTGACGACGGTCTCGTTGAAAGCTCGCTCGATTCGGTCAAGAAATATCTTGATTGCGAACACGGAATTGTGCTCAACAATCCCGCGTTTACGGAATATGTGATGGAATATGGTGAAATTTCCTCGTATCCGGCAGGCTATAAGGAAAATGCAGGAATCTTTGCCCACAACAATCCGTGGATCATCATCGGCGAGACGGTGCTCGGTCGCGGAGATAGGGCGTGGGAATACTATCGCAAGATTTGTCCGTCGTATCTCGAAGACCGCAGCGATCTCCACAAAGTCGAACCCTACGTCTATTGTCAGATGACAGCCGGCAAGGATGCAGCCAAGCCGGGCGAAGCCAAAAATTCATGGCTTACGGGTACGGCAGCATGGAACTGGTATGCAATCACTCAGTTTATACTCGGAATCCGTCCGTCATACGACGGCATTGAAATCTCACCCTGTATTCCTAAGGAGTGGGATGGCTTCAAGGTGAGTCGCAAATTCCGTGGTGCAGACTATGAGATTGAAGTCAAAAATCCGTCACACGTCAATCGCGGTATCGCTCGCATGACTCTCAACGGTGTTGCCGTCGAGGGTACGTCGATACCGGTTCAGCCGGTCGGTTCGGTCAATGTGGTCGAAGTGACGCTCGGTTGACAGATTCAAGACGTTGAAAAAAAAATCTTCTTTAAATAGAAAATTCAGATTATGAAATGTAAAACTCTCCCGATATTGCTTGCAGCGGTGGCTCTGACGGCTTGCGGCGGTTCAAAGACCGATTCGGCAACCACTGACACTGCCGAGCCGTCGCCGACTCAAAGCCTCATTGCGCAGCTTGACTCGGCAAGTCGCAGCGGTCGATTCTATTTCGGTCATCACGACGACACTGCCTATGGTCACTCGTGGCGTTTCGAGTCGGGTAATTCCGACGTGAAAGCCGTCGTCGGCTCTTATCCGGGGCTGATGAGTTGGGATCTCGGTTTGATTGAAGTCGACTCGTCGAAAAATCTCGACGGAGTCCCGTTCGGGTTCATCGCTTCGGAAATCGCGGCTCAACACGCTCGCGGAGGCATCAACACCATCAGTTGGCACGCACTCAATCCGTCGACCCACGGAAGTTCGTGGGATGTCACCACTGCACCATTGCAGCGTATGGCATCGGATGCAGCTCTGTCCGACACGATTAATGTCTGGCTGACACGCGCTGCGAAGTTTATCGCCTCGCTCCGCACAGCCGACGGCGAGCCTGTCCCCGTTATCTTCCGCCCGTGGCATGAAAATTCAGGCTCGTGGTTTTGGTGGGGTGCTGACCATGCCACTCCCGAGCAGTACAAAAATCTTTGGCATCGCACTCGCGAAGTTTTCGACTCGATCGGTGTCAACAACGTCGTTTGGGCTTACTCGCCCGACAAAGACCTCACTCGCGAGCAGTATTTCGCCACATATCCCGGCGATGACTATGTCGACATCCTCGGAACTGACATCTATCATTTCAACGGTGAGCAGGGTGCTGACGAATACACGTCGCGTGTGAAAACCCAACTTCCGTTTGTCGTCGACGAGGCTCGCAAGCGCGGCAAGATTGCTGCATTTACCGAAACCGGTCTTGAAGGTCTTACCGACAGTGATTGGTTTACGACCGTGTTGCAACCTGCAATCAAGGATATACCTGTCGCCTACGTCTGCGTGTGGCGCAATGCCGTCGAGAGCGAAAAGCCGGGCCACTTCTATGTGCCGTATCCCGGTCATGCCTCCGAAGCCGATTTCAAGAAATTTGCAGAGACGTCAGGTGCAATTTTTGTAAAGTAAGAATAATCATCACTCGAACACTCTTTTATCACAACGCTTAATAACAATGGATATTTTTAATCATCGAAAAGAACAGGTTCTTTCACGCTACAATGAACTCGTGACGCGCCCCAACACTCTCATCGAGGGCAACGGTGTCTATGAGCGTTATGCCAATCCCGTATTGACAGCCGAGATGATTCCGCCATATTGGAAATATGATTTCAATCCCGAAACCAACCCCTATTTCATGGAACGTATCGGGTGTAACGCCACTCTCAACTCCGGAGCAATAAAATGGAATGATAAATATCTGCTCATGGTGCGTGTAGAGGGCAATGACCGCAAGTCGTTTTTTGCCGTAGCCGAAAGCCCCAACGGCATTGACAATTTCCGTTTTTGGGATCATCCCGTCACCATGCCTGATACCGACGACCCTGCCGTCAATGTCTATGATATGCGTCTGACACGCCATGAAGACGGTTGGATCTACGGACTTTTCTGCGTAGAGCGTCACGACGATTCGCAGCCCGGCGACCTTTCGGCTGCAACGGCTGCCTGTGGCATCGCTCGCACGAAAGACCTTGTCAACTGGGAGCGTCTGCCGGATTTGAAATGCAAGTCGCAGCAGCGCAATGTGGTGCTTCATCCGGAATTTGTCAACGGAAAATATGCGCTCTACACTCGTCCGCAAGACGGATTTATCGACACCGGCAGCGGCGGCGGCATCGGCTGGACGCTTGTCGACGATATTGCCAATGCCGAAGTTGCAGAGGAAACAATCATCGACCGTCGTTACTACCACACAATCAAGGAGGTGAAAAACGGCGAGGGCCCTCATCCGATCAAGACTTCACGCGGATGGTTGCATCTTGCCCACGGTGTCCGCGGATGTGCGTCGGGACTTCGCTATGTGTTGTATCTCTACATGACTTCGCTCGAAGAACCGTGGAAAAAGATTGCATCGCCCGGCGGATATTTCATGGCTCCTGTCGGCGACGAGTATATGGGCGATGTCATGAACGTCTTGTTTGCCAACGGATGGATTGTCGATGAGGATGGAAAAGTGTTTATCTACTACGCATCGTCCGACACTCGTATGCACGTCGCAACGTCGACCGTCGATCGCTTGGTTGACTACTGTCTCAACACACCCGAGGACGGGCTTTCGACTTCCGAATCCGTCAAGACTCTCAACCGTCTTATTGATAAGAATCTTGAATTTCTTGGAAAATAAAGTAACATCAATTGAGTGTCAGCCGGAGGTGTCAACTCTCCGACCGACACTCGGTTGTTTCAATCCTCCCTTAAAAACACCATAAAAAGCATGGCTTCTCTAAGCGAAAAAATAGGCTATGGTTTCGGCGACATGGCATCGTCCATGTTCTGGAAAATTTTCAGCTACTATCTTCCGTTTTTCTATGCCAATATTTTCGGCATAAGTCTTGTCGACACCGGAATCCTTTTGCTCGTCACTCGAATTTGGGACGCTGTATCCGATCCGATGATGGGCGTGATTGCCGACCGCACCAAGACTCGTTGGGGCAAGTATCGTCCCTATCTCCTTTGGGTGGCTGCTCCGTTCTCGATTTGCGGCATATTGCTCTTTACGACTCCCGATTGGGGTTACGGCGCAAAACTCGTCTGGGCATACGTCACTTACATTCTGATGATGACGGTCTACACCGGTATCAATGTCCCCTACGGTGCGATGCTCGGTGTCATGACCGACAATTCGCAGGAAAAGACCGTATTCTCGTCATTCCGTATGTTTTTTGCCTACGGCGGTTCGTTTATCGCGCTTTTTGCGTGGGATCCGTTGTGTAAACTGTTCACCGATGGTTTCGGGATGTCGTTGCAGTCGGGATGGCAGTTTGCAATGACGTCGATTGCCGTCTGCTGTTTCATTCTTTTCCTCCTCTGCTTCTATTTCACTCGCGAGCAATTGACTACGGTCAGCTCAGCTTCGTTGGGTAGCGACATCAAGGCTCTTTTGACCAACAAACCGTGGTGGTTGCTCAACGGCGCGTCGCTCTGTTTCAATCTTTTCAACACGGTACGCGGTGCAACGGTGGCATTTTTCTTTGCCGACGTCATTGGCGGCGAGCAACACATTGAAATTTTCTCGATTTCAATGCTGTTCTACTCAGGATTGTTCCTCGGAGTCGGTGAAGTAGCCAATATGGTCGGCGTGGCTCTTGCCGTGCCTGTCACGAACAAAATCGGTAAGAAACCGACATTTGTCATGGTCGACGCTCTGTTGATTGTGTTCAGCATCGTGTTCTTCGCGCTTTCGCCCTCGACCAACGCAGGATTGATTCTCATGCTTCTCCTTCAAATCGTCATTTCGGTGTTGACGGGAGTCATGTCGCCGCTCGTCTGGTCGATGTATGCCGACGTCAGCGACTATTCCGAACTCAAAACACATTCGGCTTCGACCGGCTTGATATTCTCGTCGGCTTCGATGGCTCAGAAATTTGGCGGAGCAATCGGCGGCGCGGCTGTCATGTGGTTGCTTAGCGCGTGTGGCTACATCGAACGCTCGGCTGACGCTTCGGCGGCGATTGCCGACATCGTTCAGCCCGACAGTGCAATCGATTGTCTTTGGATGTTGATGACGTTTATCCCGGCCGGTGTTGCCATGCTCTCTCTGTTGATTGTCTGGCTCTATCCGTTGGGAACCAAGGAAATGAATGAAATCATCGCTCAGCTTCGCCAACAGCGCAATCAAGCGGTGTAACCCGAAAAAACTTGTTGAAAAAAAATGGACTATACTCGTTTCCGTCAGGAATTATATGAAAATCTGACTGAAAATATTCTGCCTTATTGGATTGACAAGATGGTTGACCCGAACGGCGGGTTTTATGGCCGACGCGATGGCTATGACCGGCTCGATGTCGATGCGCCGAAAGGGGCGATTCTCAACGCGCGCATTTTGTGGAGCTTTTCGGCGGCTTATCGTCTGACGAAAAATCCCGACTACCTCGTCTATGCCAAGTGTGCCCACGACTATCTCGTCGACAATTTCTTCGATAAAGATTTCGGCGGAGTTTATTGGAGTTTGAACCCCGACGGAACTCCTGCCGACACCAAGAAGCAGTTTTATGCCATAGCGTTTGCAATCTACGGTCTTGCCGAGTATTATCTCGCATCGGGGGGTGAAGTGTCGCTCGCTGAAGCTCTCGACCTCTTTGATTCGATCGAGCTTCATTCGCGCGACCGTGAGCGCAACGGCTATGTCGAAGCGGCTACTCGCGAGTGGAATCCGATTGCCGATATGCGTCTGAGCGAGCATGATGCCAACGCCTCGAAGACTATGAACACGCATCTCCACATCGTCGAGGGCTATATGAATCTGCTCCGTGCTCTCAAAGAAAAATATGGCGTGGCGGCTGCGTCGACCCCCGTGTCTGTTCCTGCTCCTGTCGGTCGGATTGGCGAGAGCCGGGAGTTGTCGCCGACAGATGTCATTGCCCGCGTCAGCGAAGCTACGTCAAATTTGCTTGATATTTTCTTTGATAAAATTGAAAATCAAACCACTCATCATCTCACTCTCTTCTTCGATGACGATTGGAATCCGCAAGTCGGAGCGGAGAGCTATGGACACGATATTGAAGCCTCGTGGCTTTTGCTTGAAACTGCATTTGTCGTCGGCAATCGTGAACAGATTGAAAAGTCTCTGGCTCACACGTGCCGGATTGCTTTTGCCGGATTGCAGGGGCGTTGTACGGATGGTTCGATGGTCTACGAACGTCACCCGGCAGGAAATTATGATAACGACAAGCATTGGTGGGTTCAGGCAGAGAACGTCGTCGGGCAGTTGTGGCTCGCACAGTATCATGGCGGTGGCGACGAGCAAGTCGAACGCGCATGGCAGTCGTGGCGTTACATTGCTGAAAATCTTGTCGATACGGTTAACGGTGAGTGGCATTGGTCGCGCAAAAGTGTCGACGGGGCTGTGAATCTCGTCGACGACAAGGCGGGATTTTGGAAGTGTCCCTATCATAACTCACGAATGTGTATCGAAGCAATTCATACGCTCGACGCATTGTCAGTAGAGATAGAATCGGCAATGAATTAACCGGAAATGATTTTTTTGACACGGAAACCGCCGCCGAGATGCTTTGAACGCATCGCTGCGGCGGTTTGTCGTTTTCAATCGGCGGATTGCAATAAATTGGGCTGTGAATCCGTTTATATAACTAATATTAAAAAGGAAGCCCTGAGCCACTCTTCACGAGCCGACACAGGGCATATAATCAAAAAGCTAATTCTATTACTTGTTATTCTTTTGACTCGATAAAATCTAAATGGTTTAATATGAATCAAACGAATTAACTTATATTAACACGAATTTTCAACAAGAATAAATATTTCCCATAAATGACGATGAGCAAAACCTCTGCGACACCCCTCGAACTCCTCGCTCCGGCACGCAACGCCGACATTGCTATTGCGGCTATAAAATCAGGAGCGGATGCTGTCTATATGGGTGCGTCGAGCCACGGCGCACGGCAAGCTGCCGCTAATTCAGTCGACGATATGGCTCGTGTGGTAGACTTTGCCCATCGTTATAATGCCAAAGTTTTTGCGACGGTCAACACGATTGTCTTTGATCGAGAACTCGCGGAGGTTGAACGTCTGATTCGCGATCTCTATCGTGTCGGGGTCGACGCTCTGATCGTGCAGGATATGTCGATACTCCGACTTGATATTCCTCCGATCGAACTCCACGCGAGCACTCAATGTGACATCCGTGATGCTGCCAAAGCGCGATTTCTTGCTGATGTCGGATTTTCGCGTCTCGTGCTTGCGCGCGAACTTTCGCTCTCCGAAATTGCCGAGATTCATGCCGCCGTCCCCTCGACTCCGCTCGAAGCCTTCATCCACGGTGCGTTGTGTGTCAGTTATAGTGGCGATTGCCGGGCAAGTTATGTCACGACGGGGCGCAGTGCCAACCGTGGCGAGTGTGCTCAGATATGCCGTCTGCCGTTCGACTTGGTTGACTCGGCGGGTCGACCGCTCGTCAGGGGGAAACATTTGCTGTCGTTGCGCGACTTGAATCGCTCGGCTGTAATCCCCGACATGGTTGCTGCCGGTGTCAGCTCGTTTAAAATCGAAGGTCGTCTGAAAGACGAAACTTACGTCAAAAATACAGTCGGGGCATATAGCCGTATTCTCGACCGCTTTGTCGAGGAAAGCGGCGGACGTTACGTCCGTCAGTCTGTCGGACGGGTTAATCTCGGATTCGAACCGTCGCTCGACAAGAGTTTCAATCGCGGATTCACGTCTTATTTTCTTTCTGGCAAAGCTCCTGCCGAGGGCATGGCTTCTCTGTCGTCGCCGAAAGCTACGGGGCTTAAAGTCGGTGTGGTCAAGTCGTCGTCGCCCAAGTTTCTGACGGCGCGGCTTGATGTAGCTCTCGCTAATGGCGACGGGCTGGGATATTTCACTCCTTCGGGCGTTTTTCAAGGGTTCAGATTGAACCGTGTCGAGCGCGACCGACTCTTTCCCGCTACGCCTCAGTCGATTCCTGCCGGCACGGTTTTGTATAGAAATAGTGACAAGGAGTTTACCGACAGCATTGCGTCGGCGAAAACTTTGCGCACAATTTCCGTAGACATGACGCTGAGAGTCGTTGCCTCAGATCGGATTTCACTTGAAATGACCGATGAGCGAGGGTGTTCGGCTACGGTTTGTGTCGACGTCGAACCGCTGCAACCGGCTCTCACTCCGCAGGAAGCTCCGCGCCGACGGACTCTCGAAAAACTCGGCGGAACGGTCTATGCACCGGGGCGTGTCAATGATTTAGCCGGCGGAGTATTCATTCCGGCATCGACGCTTGCCGACTTGCGTAGAGATTGCGTCGCTGCTCTCGACCGAACGGCGCGTGCTACGTATGCCTACGGTCGTCGCTTGCCCGAACGCTTTGATGTTGCCTTGCCGCAAGACGGTGGGCGACTGACGGTTCACGACAATGTGGCTAATCGTCTTGCTCGTGAGTTTTATGAGGCTCACGGGGCTGCTGAAATCACTTCGGCAGTCGAAACGAGCAAGTCGACCGATGCTCCGGCTGACGAACCTGTCATGACCACACGCTACTGTCTGCGTCGCGAACTTGGTAAATGTCTGAAAACTTCGGCAGGCAACGATTGGAAGTCGCCTTTGACGCTCGTCAGCAATGGTAGCGGAGCCACAATCCGTCTTCGTCTCGAATTTGATTGCAAAAATTGTCGGATGAAAGTTTTTCAGATAAAATGATATAAGAAAAAGCAGTATCTTTGCGATATGAAACAGATGCAGATTCATAGATTATCGAATGAGATAGAGCGTCAAAAAATAATATTCAGATTGCAACAGGAAGACAATACTCATTGAAAAAATTACTCAGAAATGAACAAACTGATAACTACTATAATCATCGGCTTGGTGGCGATAGCTTCGTTTGCGCAGAATGCCGCCGATATTGAGGTCGGATACTTAGCCCATTCTCCGAATTTCAAAAAAGGGAAGGTCGACGTGACAAACAGCTATATTTTGCTTGCCAATATATCGCAGTCAAAATTTTTATCTCCGACGACTGAATATATCGATTCGATTAACTCGACCCCCGAAGGCGCGGCGAAGTGGCAGGATATGGCTCGCTCGGCAATTCTCGGCGGTAAAATTAAAGATATGCCACGCAAAGACGGTAGTTATTATGTGGTGAAATCATTCTCTGATAGCATTTTGCGCTACTATGATAATGCCGGTGTGGATAAATATTTCTATGATGAAACGATAGGCGGATGGTCGTGGGAAATATCTGACTCTACCAAGAATATATTAGGCTATGAGTGTATCAAGGCAACAGCCGACTATCACGGCAGAATATGGGAGGTATGGTTTGCGCCGGAAATTCCAGTTTCTAACGGGCCGTGGAAACTTGGCGGACTTCCCGGTTTGATACTTGAAGCTTCGACCGAGGGGGGACAATATAGTTTTATTGCAACCGGTATTCAGCAGACAACCAAGCCCATAGGCTCTGTTTATCTTGCCGACGAATATGAGAAAACCGACCGCTTGAAATTTTTGAAAGCCAAACGAGCTTTTCTCGACAATCCGTTGGGCAATCTTAATGCTAAATTGAATGGTGAGATGAAAATATCGAGTGAATCTTTATCCCCTCTATTCCTTTCAGCCGATGTTGTTGATTTCATCGAGACGGATTACAGATAAACATATCTGAACGACATAAAATCGAAACAGCCTTTAAAAGTTAAATGTGTTTGACTTTTAGAGGCTGTTCTCGATTCTTAGGGGGGAGAATTTTTTATTGTTTTGAAAATTCTTTTTCTTTGTTGGCGACGGCTTTTTGGAATGAGCGATAGAGTAGGGCTGAGGCTACGATAAGTGCGCCTGAGAAGCTGAAATATACGCCGAGGTTTTTGTAGCCGAGCGTGTCGGCACAGATGAGCATCATCGGGATGCCGACTACGAGGTAGCTGACAATCGAAATCCATAGCAATGGTTTCACTTCCGAGGTGCCGCGGAGGGCGTTGGCGTAGGTGAGCTGGATTGCGTCGCAATATTGATAGAGGATGAGCGGGATGATTAGGGTGAGGGCTACGGTGACGACTTCGGCATCGGGGGTGAAGATCGAAATCAGAGTGCTTCCGCCGAAGAAGAAGATTGACGATGAGATGGTCGACAGTAATAAATTAAGGTGTAGTCCAGCCGACGAGATGCGTCGGATGCCTACGATGTCGCGCAGACCGGTGTAGTTGGCTACGCGGATTGCTGTCGCCGTCCCGAAGCTCATGTAGGTCATGTAGCCGAGCTGAGCTATGGTGTTGACAACTTGATATGATGCGAGTTGGATTTTGCCGAACCATCCGGAGACGATTGCTCCGAAGCTCCAAAGGAAACATTCGATGCCGCTTTGAATCATCACGGGGTAGGATGTCACCCACACTTTTTTGCGAATGTCGGCAACGTTTGCCGAGCCTTCGCGGAGTCCGTCGAGATAGGGACGGTAGCGGCGCGAGGTGAGAAACACGATGATGATGCCGAGCATGGCTATGTAGCGAGCGGTCATCGTGCTGAGTCCCGCTCCGATGAGTCCGAGTTCGGGGAGCCCGAAGTGACCGTAGATGAGGGCGTAGTTGCCGATGATGTTGAGGGTGTTTGCGCCGAGTATCATCCACATCGGTGTTGCCGTGTCGGTCGTTCCGTTGGCTGTCTGCTGGCAGCAGTTGAACACAGCCATGGGCAGGAGCGTCGAGAGGACGATCAGATAGTATTGTCTGATGAGTGGCAGGAGTTCTTCCGGCTGTCCGAATCGGTCGAGGAAGAAGTAGAGTGTGCCCATGATTGCGGTGAAGCAGAGCGACACGAGGATGTTGACTTGCAGGCCTCCGCGCAGCGAGACTCCGACTTCGCGGTTTTCGCCGCGGCTGTAAAGTGCGCCGATTATCGGGGTGATTCCCGAAGCGAAGCCGATCTGCATGACGGTGGCAATCATGAAGAGGGAGTTGACGAATGCGGCGGCGGCGAGTTCGTTGGTTCCGTAGCTTCCGACCATCATGGTGTCGGCAAAGTTGACCATGATGACTCCGATTTGGGTGATGAGCACCGGAAGTCCGAGTTTCCACAAGTTTTTGTATTCGACTTTATATGCTTTCCAGAATCCGGCTTTGCGAGTGATTGACGATGGGGTCATATATGTTTTGAAAAAACAGTTTCGAGTAGTCTTCTTCTATTGGCGACAAAAAAGAATATAGGATACAGACCGATGCTGTATCCTATATTTTTCGTTATGTGCAATATCGTGTCAGGCGTAACCTTTGGGGTTTGAGCTTGTTGACGACGGTGTTGCGAGAGTCTTAGGCTTCCTGAGCGATTTTCTTGAAGTCGTCGAGGCTGACAGTCTTCTTGTCGAGAGTGACAGCGTTTTCGATAGCTTCGTAGAGTTTCGAGGAGAGAACCTGCTGAGTGATCTGGTTGCGGATTTCAGCTTTTTCGAGCTGTTCTTTTGCGTAGCGAGCGATGATTTCGTCGTCGATGCCTGCCATGCCATACTGAGCAAACTGGCGAGCGGTGAGGAACTTGGTCATTTCGAGCACTTCATTTTCGTCAACCTTGATTTCAAGAGCTTTGAGGAGGTTTGTTTCGATGATTTCGTGCTTGATGCCGTTTTCCTGAGCTGCGTATGCTTCGTCAGCGTTTTCAGCTTCTGCGAAGAAGAGTTTCTTGATGGTTTCGGCGGGAAGAGTCATTGAGCCGAATTTTTCCATCATGGCTTTGTCGAACTGGTTGCGGAAGAGGATGTGGCTGTTCTGAGAAAGTTCGTTGGCAATCATTTCTTTGACAGCGGCACGATATTCTTCTTCGTTGTGCACCTTGTCTTCGCCGAACACCATCTTGTAGTATTCTTCGCCGAGTTCGGCGGGGATGTTAACGATGATTTCAGAGATAGTCACTTCGAAGTCGCTCTTGACGTCGGCTGCAATAGCTTTGTCGATGTGGAGCATTGAAGCGAGTTCGCCTGCGTTGCCTTCGGTTGCGTTCCACGGGTTGAACACGACTTTGTCGCCGGGCTTTTTGCCTGCAAACTTGGCAGCTTCGTCCTTGCTCTTGAAGTAGAGGGGGAAGACGATGCCGTCGGTCACTTGGATTGCGCCTTCGGCTTGGCTTACGTTGCCGTTTTCGTCACACTGCATGAACACACCCTTGACGAGACCGTCCTCAGTCATTTCCTGACCGGGTTCTTGCTTGCCGAAGCGTTTGCGCATATTAGTGTCCTGCTCGTTAATCATCTCGTCGGTGACTTCGATTTCATAGAAGGGATAAGTGTCTTCCTTGCCGGGCTTGATGTCGAGTTGGGGAATGAGAGCGAGGTCATATTTGAATTCCTGATCGCCTTCTTCGAATGCTTCCTTAACTTCGACGGGCATCGGATGACCCATCACGGGGAGATTGTTTTCAGTGATATATTCGATCACGGCGCGATAGACGGTGTCGTTGATGACATCGCTGGTCATTTGTTTGCCGAAGCGACGTTTGAGTTCGCCGAAAGGCACGTGACCTTTGCGGAAGCCGGGGATGACGTGGGTGCGACCGAGCTCTTTGAGCTTCTTGACCACTTCGTCTTTATAATCATTTTCTTCAATCGCCACGGTAAGACGCACGTCTACGGGTGAAATCTCTTCTTTTGTAATTTTCATTTACTTATTGTGTTTCTTTATTAATATTTTCATTTTCAGCGGACTCGACTGAAAGGTGAGTCTACGCCAATCGAGGTGCAAATTTAGCAAAAATTTCCCGAATCGCAAAAACTTTAAGCCCGTGTCGCCACTGCGATTCTTTGCCGTTGGTCATATTTGGAAGTGTTTTTGAATGATTTCTTGAATTTAAGGCAAGAATATTGGCAATTTTACGGAAAATAATGCGTATTTTTGCAGAAATTAAACAATGAGCCGGAAAAACGAATTGCTCTATATTTAAATATATATTTCCTTATATTATCTGTTTTTAAATGATTAGTTGGAAAACGCAGTTTTGCGTGACTATACTTTTTGTTTTGCTTTCGGTGTTAGGTTTTGAGATGTCTGCTAAGCAAAACGTATTGATAATCACGTCATATAATCCTGAAATTCAGTCAACGTCGCAGACGCTCCACGATATTGTCGAGGAAAATCGGCGACGAGGTAACTTTTGCGACATAACCGTTGAGACAATCAACAGTTATTCCTACAACGAAGCCAAGAAATGGAAGTCGGTCATGGCTGGGATTCTTGAAAAGTATTCCGCCTCCGAGCCCGATGCAATCATCATTCTCGGACAGGAAGCGTGGAACTCATATCTTTCGCAGGACAACCCGATGGTGAAGCACGTCCCGACCTTTTGCGGCATGGTGAGTCGCAATCTCATCCTGACTCCGCCCGACTCCGTCGACCTCTCGACGTGGTCGCCCGAATCGCTCGATGTCAATGATTTCAATGACTTCAACATCAAGGGCGGCATTGTCTACGACTATTCGTTTCGTAAAAACATTGATTTGGTCAAGACTCTCTATCCCGAGACCGAAAACATCATCATCCTCTCTGACAACACTTTCGGCGGAGTCAATATGCAGGCTTTGATTAAATCCGAAGCACGCAACTACCCCGAATACAGTTTCCATTACTTGGACGGCCGCCAAAAAACATTGCTCCAAGTCTGCGACAGCATTCGCGAGATGCCCCCGCGCAGCGTCTTGATTTGCGGAACGTGGCGAGTCGACAAGGAGGAAAACTCCGTGCTCAAAAGTGCCACATATCTGCTCCGCGACGCCAATTCGCGACTGCCGTCATTGAGCATGGCGTCAGTCGGAATCGGACATTGGGTGCTCGGCGGTTATATGCCTACATATCAACTTCAGGGGCAGATGATAGCCTGCCGTTGTTTCGACTACTTGCAGTCGGGCGGCAAGAAATACGGCGGACTCTCGGCTCTGCGCAATAAATACGTGTTTGACTATCAGCGATTCGCTGAATATGGCATCGACAAGCGACTTTTGCCTGCAAATGCCGAGATAATCAACCAGCCGCTGTCCGTCTGGAAGGCACATCAGAATGTGTTCATAGCCGTAACGGTCGTCTTCATAATCATCGTCATTCTCCTCATGTTCTTGTCCGACCGTCTGCGTCGCACACGCAAATATAAAGCCGAGCTCGAACAGAAAAACCGTGAGCTGACCGTCGCCAAGGAGAAAGCCGAGATTGCCGTCGAGATGAAGATGAAGTTCATCCGCAACATCAGCCACGAAGTCCGCACACCTCTCAATGCCATCATCGGATTCTCGCAACTCTTTGTTGCCGACACGACCAACCCCGCGTCGTTGAAAAAATATGCCGAAGCAATCGAACTCAACAGCTACGACCTCCTCAAACTCGTCGGCGACATCGTTGAAATCTCACGTTTGGACTCCAAAGACTGCGACGAACCGCTGCGCCCCACCGTCATGTCCGAACTCGTCCACTCCGCCTACGAGCAGACCGTCGTCAAGAAGCAACCGGGAGTTGAGTTCATCATGCAACCGATAGCCGACGACTCTCCGCGACTAATCAAGCAACACCTCGTCGAGCTCGTCATTGTCAACTACCTCCACAACGCCTTCAAGTTCACAAAAAAAGGCACGGTGACATTGGAGTGTGCCGTAAGCCCCGACGAGAAGACCATGTCGATCACCGTCACCGACACCGGTTGCGGCATCAGTCCTGCCAAGCGAGCCTTCGTTTTCGAGCGATTCGCCAAGCTCAACGAATTTTCGCAGGGAGCAGGCATCGGACTTGCGATATGTCAAGCCGTAGCCGACGAACTTGGCGGAACCGTCGGACTCGACTCCGCCTACATCGACGGCTGTCGCTTCTTCTTCCGCTTCCCGATCTGATCTACAATAGATTATGTCATCGTTCGATAGTAAAGCCGATTCTCCCCTCCCTTGATATATGTTTTTTCTTTATCTGATTATTTATTTCTGCAACAACCTGATATATCTATGATATTCAACGTATTTGTTCAGCTAATAGCGATCGCCGTAATAGCAGTGTCGGTCTATATAGCCTATCGGCGCAAAGTTTCGCAGCTACGCGAACAAGCATCAGTGTTCGACAATATGCCTGTAGCCTATTTTCGAGCCGAAATCACCCTCGCGCCCGACGGCTCGATTGAAAGCGTCCGCCCGACAGCCTCCAATCTTCGCAGCGACCAATTGACGCGGGTCGAGACCGACGACAACAACCCGTATTCACTCTTTTCTCAAGAAATGATGATTGAGAAAATCCGGCAGGTGCGTTCGACGGGTGAAAAAGTGAAATTCAATCACCATTTCGACAAGACCGACGACTACTATCTGTTTCGCGTATGCCCGACCGACAGCGACACCGTCTTCGACGTCTTCGGCATGAAAGTGACTGGCAAATTTCGCGATGCCGAGTTGCTTCGTATTGCCGCCAAACGCATCGAAATGACCCTCAACGCCGCCCACATCATCCCGTGGAGCTGGGATATGCGCACGCATATAATAGAATACTCCATCAGCAAATCGATGCTCGAAGCCTCCGACAGCGAACGCATCCGCACCGAGCGAGAGGAAGACTTCTTCACCCGCATCCATCGCGACGACTTGGATCGGGTGCGCCAAATTTGCCACGAAATCATCTCCGGCTCGCGCCACATAGCCAAATGCGAGTTCCGCATCCTCAACAAAGTCGGCAAGAAAGAGAAAGCCGACTGGTATGAAGTCAAAGCCGTCGTAGCAAAATACAACGAAATGCAACGCCCCGACCTCCTCATCGGCTCGGTCGAGAAAGTGACACTGCGCAAGCGCGAGGAAGCGCGACTGCGACTCGCCGAGGAAGAAGCCAAAGAATCGGCGCGCATGAAGTCGGCATTCATTGCAAACATGAGCCACGACATCCGCACCCCGCTCAACGCCATCGTCGGCTTCTCAAACCTCTTGATCGACACCACTGACAAAAACTTGCAGCGCAAATACGTCAGCATCATCGAAGCCAACAATATGTTGATGCAGCAACTCGTCTCCGATGTCCTCGACATGGCGAAAGTCGAAGCCGGACAGCTCGAATTTATCAACCGCGAGACAAATCTCAACGAATTGATGAGCAACGTCGAGACAATGATGTCGATGAAAGTCCGTCGCGGAGTCGAACTGCGCTACCTCGCCAACGACACCGACTGCGTCATCGAGACCGACCCCAACCGCTTGCAGCAAGTAGTCATGAACCTCGTCTCAAACGCCTGCAAGTGCACCGAATCGGGCAGCATCATCTTCGGCTACGAAATCCGCAAAGGCGAAATCTACTTCTATGTCCGCGACACCGGCTGCGGCATCTCGCCCGAAAATCAGCGACTCATATTCCGTCGCTTCGTCAAACTCAACAAGACCATCGACGGAACCGGGCTCGGACTCTCGATCTGCCAAAACATCATCGAGAAAATGAACGGCTCGATCGGCTTCGACTCCAAAGGCCTCGGCATGGGCTCAACATTCTGGTTCACGATTCCCTGCGACGACCCGAAAATCATCACCACCGCGCCCGACGCGGCAACACCCGTCGCCGCCCTCGCCCCCCAAACCTTGTCAGCCGCCACAGCCGTTGCGACAGAGCCGACGCTCGAAGCGACGACACCCCTCGTCGCCCCGACCGCGCCCACAGCCGTCGAAAGTGGCGTAACCGTCGTCCGTTCGGGCATCGTCACCGCCCCGACCATCGCCCCCGATGTCGCCGAAAAGCCCTGCATACTCGTCGCCGAGGACAACGAAGGCAACTATATGCTCTTTGAATCCTTCCTTGGCGAAAAATATCGACTCATCCATGCGTGGGACGGCGTCGAAGTCGTAGCCCTCTTCGAGACATTCAACCCGCAACTCATCCTAATGGACATCAATATGCCGCGAATGGACGGCTACGAAGCCACCAAGAAAATCCGCGAAAAGTCGACCACCGTCCCGATCATAGCCGTGACAGCCTACGCCTCAGCCTACGACCGCGACCGCATCATCGAAAGCGGCTGCAACGACTTCGTCTCGAAGCCCGTCAACTTCAAGAAACTCGCCGAACTCATCGAATCCGTGCTTAACGGTTGACACCATTCTCTCCCTCGCTTTCGACCGCAACGACCCCAAATCGTCGACACCCACCGATAAACTGAATGTATTTTTCTTGTTCATATTAGATTCTAACTTCCATTGCCGTCAAACCGCCCATCCCCCCCCACAACGCAGTTTGGCGGCAATTTTTTTTCCACCCCAACCGCGCGACACGGCAACCTCCGATTAGGATATTCCTCCCGATTTATCAACGGCTCGGTTTGGGCCGAGGTTTGAAAGCATTTTGTTTGGCAATTGTAAATTTTATTTGATAATTTTCATAAAAATTGCTTTGCTTGTAAGAAAAATTTGTAAATTTGCCGTCGATATTCAGCCAATCACTGACCGAGTGTCTGAATGTCGGCATCCCCCCCCGACATTTATCCTGACAAACGAAAACAATCAAAAATATCTAAAATCTATAAACCGAGCCGGAATCCCCGGTTTCATTTTCGGGGTTTAGGCTAAATTAAAAACAAAAATTTCTATGAAGAAAATTTTTACTCTCATTGCAGCAGCCGCAGTGACACTTTCTGCATCGGCTGAGACAGTAATCTACTCTTGGGAATCACCCGAAGGCACCGTCGTTGAAGTTGGTGGCAAGGCAACTGCCAAGATTGATGAAAATCGTGTAAATTACTCGAATGTCGCAAAGGATGTTACTTACTACACTATCTGCCTTAGCGGAAAGAAACAAACTTATCCCGAGTCAAACTATGTCAATGTGACTCTTGACCAACCGTTGAAAGCCGGTGACGCTATCTCAATCACAGCCTATCGCAACAAGAATGATGTTGAAAAGTATGCTACAGCCGAGTTTATCTTCAACAACACAGAAGTCGGATTGGCTACCGAAGATCAATTTCCTAATCTTAATGTAGACGGTGAAGATGATGATGCTCCCGGAACTCAGACTTTGATCGTTCCTGCTGAAGCCGACGGTTGCACTTCATTTGACATGACTCGCGGTTCTGCAAGCACAAACTTGTTTATTACTAAACTTGTTATCTCTCGCGAAGGCGAAGCCGGTGGTGACGAAGGCGAAACTCCCGCAGAAGGTGTAGAATTTGCAGTTGAAGGCAATGGTGGCAACACTTATGGTACAGCATTTGATGCAATCTCAATTCCGTTTGAATTTGATTTTGAAAGCAAGACTGCTACATTTAATAACTTCATGGGTAGCTCGTCAAACATTGTATTGAAATATACTATTACAGACGAAAACTCTAACCCGATGATGACTGGAACTCAGTTTAACTCTGCGGCAGTGTCCGGTCTTGGAGAGGAATTAGACAACTATGGTTATAAATATTGCAAAATCAATGATTTCAACGGAAATATCACTATCAAGAAAGATGGTGTAAACTTCGGCAAAATTGAAAATTTGAATTTCTATGTCGGATATGCTACAAATATTTCAGTAAGAACTGATGCTTCAAATGGTGATGTTTACTACGACTTCACTATCATGATTGGCGGTGACTACTATCCTTGGAATGCCGAAAAATCAGATTGGGGCGAAGTTGCTAAATATCCTGAAAATATCTTGATGAAGACATCTGTCAACGTTTCAAAGTTAACATCAGGCATTGAAAACATCGAATTTGTTGAAATCGACAACTCAAATGCACCTGTTGAGTTCTACAACCTCCAAGGTGTACGCATCAACGAACCCGCAGCCGGTCAGATCGTAATCCGTCGTCAAGGCACAAACGTATCGAAGATCATCGTTCGTTGATAGTTTTACAATCGGAATAAAAGGATCATGGTATAATAGTAATATTTGTACGCTTTTTAATCTTTTTTTAGAATTGTAATTTAATATTCAGTAAGATTATGGATGGCTTGGTTCGTGATAGAATCGAGCCATCTTTCATATCTATATTATTCCTTAATATATAGATTGTAGAGCGAATGCTCCGACAATATTTCACACACACGCATCAGAGGAGACTCTCTCAACCAAAGCCAATAGCAAGACCAAAATAAAAGCGACAGCCAATAGCCATCGCCTTTATTTTGTGGTACTATATATATATAGTGCCATCAGCCCTCTCGTGATGAAGAAATTTATGGGTCACAGACGTTTTCCCGGATCCGTTTGGTCCGGCTATCATTATAAGCTCAAGTTTTCGTCCGGTTTTAATCATTTATTACTTCGAGCCCATTTCGATTTCTTAGCTTCGGCATTGCGTCTCATTTCAGAAAAATAGGCG
>CAZCCI010000016.1:0-5213 GCA_964497255.1 uncultured Staphylococcus sp. | reverse complement strand
AGCCCATTTCGATTTCTTAGCTTCGGCATTGCGTCTCATTTCAGAAAAATAGGCGGCAGTTGCCCGCTCCTGACGCTCTTTTGCATCCTAAGCAACTTCTTTCATGATTTGAGCCAGCATTTCGTCACTCGGCTCTTGACGGAAGTGAAGCGATATGAATTCATTTCCTCTTCTGACATAAAAATTTTTTTCTGATTCTAAGTCTTGCAAAATTACAACAAATTTTTGATATATTGGGTTTTAGCTAATGCGCGACTTTTGAAAAATAAAAAAAAATTACCTACTTTTCCATTATCGCACCTTTTTGGGGGTATTTGTGTTGTATCTTTGCAGCGTGGTAGCAAACCTATCGCGATTCGTTGTAGCGAGCGACCTCCTCTTTGACCCTCTTGCGGAGGGCAATCATAGTGAGCATCGTCGGGAAAGCCATGAGAGCGTAAAATAAATCGCAAAACCCTATGGCTACACCGAGCGGCATGACGGCAAAGATGACAAGCGTGGCAATGAAAAACCACGTGTAAAACTTAGCCCTGCGTTCGCCGAATAGATAAGCGGCGCAGCGGTTGCCGTAGAAACTGTAACTGAACATCGACGACAGCGAAAAGCATAGGACTATCACCATGAGCAGATATTCACCTGCCGGAATCGCGTTGCCAAAGGCTTTCATGGCAACGTCGAGCCCCTTGATGCCGTCGACCGACTGAATGTCGCCGCAAAGAAGCAGCGCAACAGCCGTCAGAGTGCATACAAAACCGGAGTCTATACTCGGCCCGAGCATAGCCACAAGTCCCTCGCGGACCGGCGAGTTGTTGGCCGACGCACCGTGCATGATCGTAGCCGTGCCCACACCGGCATCGTTGACGAGAGCCGCACGTCGAGCTCCGATGATGGCAATGCCTGCGAGCGCGCCCCAACCGGCGCGGAGATTAAACGCCTCGGAGAAGATACTTCCGACTACCGCCGGAACTTCACTGATGTGGGTGATAATTATGTAGGCGACGAGCAGAAAGTAGAGCCCGACCATAAACGGGACCAACCATTGGGCAACGGCGGCAATCCTACGAATGCCGCCAACGACGACAGTCGTCACCGTCAGCGCGATTCCGAGCCCTATCAGCAAGCGGAATGTCGGCTCGAAACCCCAACCGAGGACTGTCGACAGTCCGCCGACAATCTGATTGGATTCAAGGCTTGCGGGGGTGGAAAAAGCACTGACAATTGCCTCGGTCAGTTGGTTGGCGTTCATGATGCAGAGCGTCCCGAGCATACCGGCCACGGCAAAAGTCACTGCAATCGGGTGGAAGCGACGGCCCAAGCCCTTATCGATGATATACATCGTTCCGCCCGCCGTCGAACCGTCGGGGAGGGTGTGCTTGTAGCGAGTGGTCAAAACTCCCTCGTGGAATTTGGTCGACATACCGACCAATGCGCTGACCCACATCCAAAAAATCGCGCCCGGGCCGCCCATGACGAGAGCGATTGCAACACCGGCAATGTTGCCCATCCCGACCGTGGCAGCTACGACCGACATCAGAGCTTGCAGCGACGAGATCTGATTGCCAGAGTCGCGCGACTGCTTGTTGCGCAACTCACCGATTGCCGCCGGGAGCATCCTCAGCGAGACCATCCCGGAGGTGAAAAAAAGGAAGAAGCCCCCGCCGATGAGGAGGATGAAAAGCGGATAGCCGCAGATGAAATCCGCCAATCGGGTGATAGCGTCGCCTACCATCGTCCGCCGGCTCCGCCTCCTCCGGTCATACCGCCGCCAAACGAGCCGCCCGAAAATCCGCCGCCACCGCCGCCTCGTCCGCCGAGTGCGCTACCGATGATTGCGCCGGCTGCTGCCGCGGCAGCCGGATCGGGTTTCTTCGGAATCTCGAAATGCTTGTGGTTTTGGTTGCCACAGTTTTTGCAGACGTAGATGTCAACGCCGTCGCCCGTAGTGTTGACGGTCGGTTGGCGAAGCGTCCGGCGTTCGATGAGCGTCATGGCTCTCGCACCGCAACGGTCACATTGCGTGTAGTTTGCGCTCTGGTTGATGTAGGGGAGGATTTCGGTCTGGTGACACTTCGGACAGTGCCACACGTCGTAGTCCACCGAGTTCAGACGCTCCTCCATGTCTTGCGACTGGGTGAGATAGTCATTGTCGTGCTCCTCGTCGATAAGCTCCATGCGAGTCTTGCAGTGAGGGCAGTAGCGAGCGTGTCGGCGGATGTGTCTCATCTTGAAGTATAGGATGAGAAAAGCCGGCAGAGCCATGCCGAGCGTCAGGAAAGTCACGATAAGAGTCGCGATGCGATATGAATCGAGATTGCGATAGCGGCTGACTTCGTCGAGCTTGCGCGTCGAGCCGATCGCAAAGATCACGGTCAGCAGAAACAGTACGCTCAGCCCTAATGCAACGGCGAGGTATAGGGCAAACAAATCGTCGTCGCCCTCACCGTTGCGGCTGTCGTTAGCATATTTCGACTTGATTTCGGCAGCAGCCTCGGGGTCGGAGAGGATTTTGACCACGGTCGTCACGCCGGCAATCGTCCCCTCGTCGAAACGACCTTCGCGGTAGAGGGGAAACATCTCATTGCGCAGGATGCGCCCGGCAATGATGTCGGGGAGCAGACCTTCGACACCGTAGCCCGTGCGGATGATCGCCGCATTGTCGTCGCGGGCAATGAGAATGAGGACACCGTTGTCCTTGTCGCTCTTGCCGATTTGCCACTTCTCAAACAGTTTGGTGGCAAATTCCTCGGGAGTCATCGACGAATCGACCTGATCGACAGCGACGACGACGAGTTCGGCTGATGTCGAAGCCCATAGCGATGCAATTTGGGCGTTCAGCTGACTGACGGCGTCGGGCGAGAGGACTCCGGCTGGGTTGGAGACATATTGGGTGCGGTCGGCGACGTGGACATTGGGAACTTCGTCGACCGTGATCGCGGCGATCGGCATCGAAGCCGCGATGAGGAGCATTAGCGAGATGAGCACTCGACTGATGATTGATTTCATTGTCAATTGTGAGAGTGGATTGATTGTTGGGTCAGTTGTTGATTTTCAAGCTCATACCTTTCAGCTTTCGATAGAGATCGAGGGCGTAGACATCGGTCATGCCCGAGATGTGATCGAGGACGGCTTGGAGCTTGCCGTAGAGGTCGGGAGCGTTGATTTCGTATTGTTGAGGCACTTTTGCCAGCAATAGTCGCGAATAGTTGAGCTGCGGATTGCGGACGGCTTTGACCAACTCGTGGATGAGAAACGAGATGATGCGCGTGCCGGCAAGTTCGATATCGACAACGTCGCCCGCGCAGTAGATTTTCTCCCACGAGAGGGTTTCGCATTGGTGGTAACCGTTGCGTTCGAGATCGGGGATGTGGTCGAGAAGCGAGCCGGTGAAACTGCCTGCCAGAATCTCGTCTTCGTGTCTGACGAAGGCCTCGGCGCAGCGGTTGACGAGCACCCCGATGATACACGAGCGCAGGTAGGCAATCTTTTCGTTCGGGTCGTCGACACCGTCCATGATTTGTTGGATTTCGGCTTTGCGATTGTCGTCGAAGTAGCCGAGAAGCAGCGGAATCACTTGTTCGGTGGAGAGGATTTTGAGCTTGTGGGCATCTTCGATGTCCATGATTTCATAGCAAATGTCGTCGGCAGCCTCGACGATGTAGACGAGCGGATGGCGGGCGTAGCGAATGCGATTGTCGCCTGCGTCGATCGGGAGCATCCCGAGCTCGTCGGCAACTTTGATGAAGTCGGTTTGCTCCGACGTGAAAAATCCGAACTTGCCTTTGTCGCCGGCAAGCGATGAGTCAAACGGATATTTGACGATTGAAGCGAGTGTCGAGTAGGTCATGGCAAAGCCTCCGGGGCGGCGACCGTTGAATCGATGGGTCAGCAGTCGGAAGGCGTTGGCGTTGCCTTCGAAGTGAGTGAGGTCGTCCCACTGGCGTTCGGTCAGCTCCGATTTGAGTGCGTTGCCTTCGCCCTCGCTGAAATAGGTGGAGATAGCTTTTTCGCCCGAGTGTCCGAACGGCGGATTGCCGAGGTCGTGGGCGAGACAGGCTGCACCGACGATTTCGGCGAGCGAATAGAGCTTGTCGACCCACGGCTCGGAGATGTATTTCTCTCTGAGAACCGCGGCAATTTCGGCTGCCATCGAGCGTCCGACGCAGGCAACTTCCATGCTGTGGGTCAGACGGTTGTGGACGAAGATGCTCCCCGGTAGCGGAAACACCTGAGTCTTGTTTTGCAGCCGTCGGAATGGCGACGAGAAGACCAATCGGTCAAAATCACGTCGGAAGTCGCTGCGTGCGCCGTGTTTCGGATCGTGGTAGTGTTCAAGTCCGAAGCGTTTGTCGCTGATCAGACGATCCCATGACATTCGTTTCATATAGAGAAGTAGAGAGTAATGAATTTTTTTTGATAGAGAGGAGGATTGAATTTTTTAAGAGAGAGATTTGATTTAAGAGAGAGACGTTGAGGGGGGCGGATTCGGTTGAGCCGCCATGTTGCCTACGAAGTTAGTAAAATCTCGTGAGATTAGCAATAGTGGTCGCAATCATGCGCCGGCAAAGTCCGAATTGCTGCTGAGTGTTATCAAAAACGGAGACCGCCGACAAGATGATGTCGGGAGTCTCCGTTGAGAAAATTCTTTTAATAGCGGTGGAAAAGAATTGTGGATAGAGTGAAGTTTCTTTCTCTATTCTTATGCTTTTCCGTTCGAGCCGAGGACGGCAACGATTTTGTGCTTGTAGAGTTTTTCCATTTCTTCGCGAGCCGGACCGAGGTATTTGCGGGGGTCGAATTCGGCAGGCTTGGTAGCCATCACTTTGCGAACGGCTGCTGTCATAGCGAGACGGCTGTCAGAGTCGATGTTGATCTTGCAAACTGCGCTCTTGGCTGCCTTGCGGAGTTCTTCTTCGGGGATACCGATTGCGTCGGGGAGCTTGCCGCCAAATTCGTTGATTTCGTCAACGTATTCTTGGGGAACAGAGCTTGAACCGTGGAGGACGATGGGGAATCCGGGGAGTTTTTCCATAACTGCGTCGAGCACTTCAAATGCCAACGGCGGGGGAACGAGACGGCCGTTTTCGTCGCGGGTGCACTGTTCGGGTTTGAACTTGTATGCGCCGTGTGAAGTGCCGATTGAGATAGCGAGTGAGTCAACACCTGTGCGAGTAGCGAAGTCGATAACTTCTTCGGGGTCGGTGTAGGTGTGGTGG
>CAZCCI010000015.1:48020-49400 GCA_964497255.1 uncultured Staphylococcus sp. | reverse complement strand
AATTCATTATTTTCAGTCGAATAGACGGTTTTACGGTGAAATATGCGTAACTTTGCGGTGTCAATTATGAATAGAAAAGATTTTGAAATAATGGCTCCCGTCGGGAGCTATGAGTCGCTCCACGCTGCAATCGAGGCTGGGGCTGATGCCATATATTTTGGTGTCGAGGGTTTGAATATGCGCTCGCGCTCGTCGGTTAATTTTACGCTCGACGATCTTCGTAATATTGCGTCGATCTGTGACGCTGCCGGTGTCAAGACTTATCTGACGGTCAACACGATTATCTATGACGGTGAGCTGGATAAGATGCGTGCTGTCATCGATGCTGTCAAGGAGAGCGGTATTTCGGCTATCATTGCGAGTGATATTGCGGCGATTTCCTACGCTCGAAGCATTGACGTTGAGGTGCATATCTCGACGCAGCTCAATGTGACCAATATTGAGGCTGTCAGGTTTTTCGCTCAGTTTGCGGATGTTGTCGTGTTGGCTCGCGAGTTGAATCTCGATCAGGTCAAGGCGATTGCCGATGCTATCAAGGCTGAGAATATTTGCGGTCCGAAGGGGCTGCCGGTGCGCATCGAGATGTTTTGTCACGGTGCTTTGTGTATGGCTGTTTCGGGTAAGTGTTATCTGAGTCTCCACGAGATGAATTCGAGTGCGAATCGCGGTGCGTGCACTCAGATTTGTCGCCGCGGCTATACGGTGACGGATCGCGAGACGGGTGATCAGCTCGATATCGAGAATAAGTATATCATGTCGCCTAAGGATTTGAAGACTATCCATTTCCTCAACAAGATGATTGATGCGGGTGTGAGGGTCTTTAAAATCGAGGGTCGTGCGCGCGGTCCGGAGTATGTCAAGATTGCGGTGCAGGCTTATTCGGAGGCTATCGATTCGATTTGCCGCGGTGAGTTTACGGAGGATAAGATTGCGCGTTGGGACGAGGAGTTGTCAAAGATTTTCAATCGTGGTTTTTGGAACGGTTATTATCTCGGGCAGCGTCTCGGCGAGTGGTCGTCGAAATATGGGTCGTCGGCTACGCGCGTCAAGCGATACATCGCCAAGGGTGTGCGCCATTTCCCGAAACTCGGTGTCGGTGAGTTTGTCATGGAGGCGGGTGAACTGCACGTCGGTGACGAAATCGTGATTACGGGTACGGATACGGGTGCTATCATTATGATGGTTGAGGAGCTGCGCCTTGAATATGATCCTGTCCCGATGGTGAAGAAGGGCGATAGTTTTTCGATCAAGGTGCCGCGCAAGATTCGTCCGTCTGACCGATTGTATGTCTGGGAAGAGACGGGCATTGAGTCGAAATAATATATAAGGATTAAAAAAAACGCCATTCTGACGCGATGCGGTCGGAATGGCGTTTTTTTT
>CAZCCI010000015.1:0-47920 GCA_964497255.1 uncultured Staphylococcus sp. | reverse complement strand
GGAGTGAGGAGTTGGGGGGTGTTAGAATTTGATTTCGGCGGGTTTGTTGATGACGATGTTGATTTCGGCGGTTGTGTCGACCGGCTGCCATGTCATCGAGCCGATGTTTGCTTTGAGTAGGTTCAGGTGGCTGTCGCCGCTGCGGCGTGAGTCGCTGATTTGCATACGGTTGATGACGGATGTCGAGTCTGTACACATGATGTCGAGCTCGTTATTCACTTGACGGATGTCGGCAATTTCAATGTGGGTGTTTTCGAGTTTGAGTTCTTCCAGAGAGTCGCTGAGGCTGCTTAATCGGTCGATATTGCAGCCGATCAGTATCACTTTCCGGTTGGATTCGACGTTGAGTTGTGGCGTTTGGATGTCGATGAGGCGCAGGGTTCTCCAATTATTGGTCACTCCGCGAATCATTCCGCGGGGGACGATGATTGTTGCCAACCATTTGTCTTTGCTTTGTTGACGGTCGATGCGGAGGTTTTTGGGGTAGTTTCCGGTGATTGCCAAGGTGTCGCCGACGAGGTTGCATTCAAAGTATTTTTCCCAGTTTTTGCCGGTTTGGACTATGGGCGTGTCGACGGAGTCGGATTCGACGATGGTGATGCCTTTGATTTTTGGTTGCCAATCGTTGTTGGTGAATGTCAGATGGGCGAATTTCGGGAGGGGGATGTCGGTGTGATCGTCGTCGAGCATTCCGATTTGGTTGTCTGTGTAGGGGGCTGCATAGTGGACTACGGTCAGACAGCCGGCTCCGACGAGGAGCAGTGTGGCTGCGAGGAGCGCAATTATTATATAGGTGGTTCGTTTCATTTTGAGGGGTTGTTTTTGGAAGCTGTCGCTAAAAATGTTTCATACATTGATTTGAGTTCGTCGGAATCGATGCCGATGAGCATCATCTGACGGAAGAAGTGGGGCATATCGCCATTGAAAAGTTCTTCTTTTTTCATTTTTCTGACAATGTCAAGACCGTCGTCTGAGATGAAAAAGCCGATTCCGCGACGATTGTAGATGACACCGAGACGGCTGAGATGTTCGTAGCTTCGCATGACGGTGTTGGCGTTGACTTCGACGCTCGCGGCATAGTCGCGCACGGAAAGTAGACGTTCGCCGCATTTGTGAGTCCCGGCAAGGATGTCGTCGCATATCTTATCAGCAATTTGCAGATAGATTGCCTTGTTGTTTTCTTTAAATATCATAGGGGTGGTGGGGTTGTGGCTACCAGCGGTTTATGATTTCCGATTCGCGCAGGCGGAAGTAGGTCAGCGCGTAGTTTGCAATCATTGTGAAGATCATTACGCTGTCGAGGCATTTGAGGATGAAGTATTCGTCGATATATGCCGGAGGGTCAAGGGTCGGGTTTTCGGGCATGAATGTGTCAAGAATCCAATAGGCGCACACTCCGCAGGCGGTGGAGATTGCTCCGAGTGTCACGATGGTCTTGATGAGGGCGTTGCGTCGCCAGATGACCGAGCCGAGGAGGAAGAATGATTGCGAGGAGAGGTAGAAGAGCGTCAAGTGGATGTTGTTTTCGAGTCGATAGTCTGTAGCAACGGAGTTGGCTATGATTTTGCTCCACGGAATCGGATGGAGTTCGACTCCGTAGCATAAGAATGTGTAGGTGAGACGCGTCGTGTCGGCAATCCATAGGCTGACGAGCATCACGAGCAAAAATAAGGGGACGGCTACAAGCCAGCGGATGAGAAATTTCTCGAAGTGTGATGCCGGGATGGTCAGCAATGAGAGTGCGTCGGTCGGCGTGGACAGTTGACGGAATGTGGTCGAGGCGATGTAGGCTCCGCCGAAAAAGAGGGAGAGGATGAATGGTAGCTCGAATTTGGTGTAGGAATAGAGGTAGCAGTAGTGTTTGTTATAACTGTTGACGGCGACGAAGATGCCGCTTGCAATGGCTATGGCAAGCAGTCCGCAGAGCGAGATGGCGAGTGTGCGCCAGTTTTCAATCATATATTTGTTCATCAATCGGTAGATTCGACCGAGGTTGATGATGGAGCCGGAGTTGGTGTTGGTCATCATAGCGAAGAGGTGGAGGGGGTTGAGGTGTTGGAGGGGGCAAACAGTTGTTTCATCAAGTCGGGGCGCGAGAGCGAGAGTTCGAAGAGCGATTCGAGGTTGAGTTCGGTTTCTTCGCCGTCGTCGTTGAGGGTCACGACGTTTGTTCCGCCGAGAGTTTGCTGAGAGTAGAGAGCCGATTGGATTACCGATGCGGAGTCGGTGACTGAAAATTTCAGTCGCTCAACGATTTCGTCGGTCCGACGGTTGAGCAACACTTTCGAGTCGTCGATGATGACGATGCGGTCGAGCAGTCGGTCGATGTCGCGCACTTGGTGGGTCGAAATGATGATCGAGCGGTCGTCGGTCATGTTGCGTGCAATGAATCGGCGGAATGCACTCTTGCCGGGGATGTCGAGTCCGTTGGTCGGCTCGTCCATCAGCAGCAGCGATGTGTTGCAGGCAAGGGCGAAGCTCATAAACACTTTTTTCTTCTGTCCCATCGACAGTGCACCAAGGTTGATGTCGGAATCCATGTCGAAGATTTCGAGGTGGCGGCGCATATCTTCCTGCGAGAAGTTGGGGTAGAACGCCGAGTTGGCTTTGATGTAGTCGCTAAGTTTGATGCGCGGGAGGGTGAACTCTTCGGGGACGATGAACATATCGGAGAGCGTTGAGGGCAGACGCCGACGAGTGTCCTCGCCGCGAAATGTCACTTGTCCGCACTTCGGGATCAGCAGTCCGGCAATCAGGTAGAGCAGAGTTGATTTGCCTGCGCCGTTGCGTCCGAGCAGCCCGTAGACGCCTCCGGCTTCGATGTGGAGCGAAAAGCCGTCGAGCACCGGACGACTCTTGCGCCGATAAGCAAATGTGAGATTTTCGACTTTCAACATAGGAGTATATTTTAGTTGTTTGAGTGTATTAATGTAATAGTACACCGCAAAAGTAATATCCTTTTGTGAATCGAGCAAGAAAAATCCGAAAAATTTGCAAAAAAATCTCGCCGTCGCGTCCAATCTAATTGAATTTAATTAGAAACCGACGCAAAGACGAGAAAAAATACTTAATTTTCGGTATGGTCAAGGTGGTAAATTGGTAGTAATTTTGCAATGTGTAAAAAAGATAGATACTGACTTTTTACACGATTAGATAATTATACGAAATTTGATTATAAAAAACACTTGGACAATAGGACAAAAGCAGCACATATCTGTCGTCGGTGATAAGAGACGATTGAATGAACGAATTAATAATGCTTGTCTTCTGTTATCTTTTTGAAATTGATGCTATTGTTTAAAAAACGGCGTGGCAGACGGTTGTGAAACCCTCTCCCCACGCCGGTTTTTTAGTTATATATAGGTGGTGGCGGTAGCAGCAGAGTGTGTACACTTTTTTGTACACAAATTTGTTATTCTATTGAAAGGTAGCTATCTTTGCAGTGAACAAAACCGAAAAAATAAAAGTTTATGGAAGCGTTATCAGTCAGAGATTATAGAAATAACCTTGCGGCTTCGTTTGAGCGAGCCGACAATGGCGAACACGTGTTGATTCGCAGAAAGAATCAAATTTATGCTTTGATAAACGTCGGGCGTGAGGATCTGATGATCACTCCTGAGTTGCAAGCCCGAATTGAGGAAGTTGAGAAGGCTTGTCGGGAAGGTCAATGTGTGAAATGCGCTACGCAAGAGGACCTTGATCAATACCTTGACAGTCTGTGATGTACGAAATACGGTTTGAATCCAAGACTGAAAAGGTTATAGCGAAGTGGAAGATGTCGAATCCGATTCTTTTTAAAAAACTTCGCAACGTGTTGGTCGATATAATGCAGCATCCGCGTAGCGGTATCGGATATCCCGAGCCGTTGGTGGGCGGTGGCGACATAACATACTCTCGCCGAATTTCAGCAAATAATCGAATAATCTACCGCATTCACGATTATGAAGTGTATGTGGTTGTGATTGAATTGGAAGGACATTATGATGGCAAGTGAAATTTTCGATAGCAGCCCTACGCTTTCTCTTGAAGAATTTACATTGCGCTTGTCGGCGCTGATTTCGTCGGACAGGGCGCTGCGCAATGTTTGGGTGACGGCGGAGACTTCCGACGTGCGCCGTTCGATGCACTGTTATCTCGAATTGATACAGAAAAATCCGGCTACGGGCGAGCCAGTGGCTCGTGTGCGCGCCACGATTTGGCGGTCGGCTCTCGCGCGAATCGAAAGCGATTTCTATGCGGCGACGGGCAGTCGGTTGGCAAGCGGAATGAAGGTGCGAGTCCTTGTGTCGGCTAATTTTCATCCCGCCTACGGGCTTTCGCTCAACATCACGGACATTGACCCGGTCTACACGATCGGCGACCTGATGCGTCTGCGTCTCGAAATCATCAATCGTCTTAAAAGTGAGGGAGTTATTGACAACAACCGACAGCTCGAATGGACTGACGTCCCCCTGCGTATCGCCGTCATTTCGGCTCCGGGAGCGGCGGGCTATGGGGATTTCATCCACCAACTCTACACCAATCCGCGCCACTTGCGGTTTTCGACGCGGCTTTACCCCGCAGTGATGCAGGGGGCACAGACTCCGGCTTCAATCATTGCTGCGCTTGAAGCGATAGCCGCCGATGAGGACGAGTGGGACGGCGTGGTGATAATCCGTGGCGGAGGTGCTACGAGCGACCTCGCAGCGTTTGAAAACTATAATCTTGCCGCCAATATTGCATTGTTTCCGTTGCCCGTCATCATCGGCATCGGGCATGAGCGCGATGTCACCGTGCTCGACTACGTTGCCAATATGCGTGTGAAGACCCCGACGGCAGCCGCTGAGTGGCTGATTGACAGGGGGGTGGCGGCTCTCGACCGACTTGATGCAATCGCTTCGGAAATCCACCATCGGGCATCGTCGCTCGTGGCGGAGTCGCGCGAACAGCTTGCCTACATTTCTGCCCGCTTGCCATATCTGCCGCAAGGGGCTATTGAAAACTCTCGCAAACGCCTCGACCGCAACCTGTTGGCATTGTCGGAGATTGCTCGCGGACGGTTGCGCCCCGAGATTTCGCGACTCGACATGGCCGCCGTCAAACTTTCGACCTTGACGGCAGGAGTCATCGACCGTCGGCGTCGGCGGTTGGATACGATTGGTGAATTGATAGAGGTGCTTTCGCCCGAGGCTACGCTCCGCAGGGGCTATTCGATTACCCGAGTCGACGGGCGTGCCGTAACGTCGGCGACAGAGGTTGCCTCGGGTTCAAAAATCGAGACAACGTTTGCCGACGGCAGCGTCGAATCAGTTGTCGTGTAGGTTCTTATCCGTCGAAGTCGACTCGGCAGTCGTCGTGTCGATGCGGATGAGGTCGAGACGGGTTGCGCTGCGAGATTTGATTGTAAACGTCAGCCCGTCGATTTCGATGCTTTCGTTCTCGCTCGGCAGTTCGCCGGTAGTGTTGATGATGTAGCCCGCAAGAGTTTGATATTCATCGCTTTCGGGGATGTCGATGCGATACTCGTCGCGCAGCGTGCGGACTTCGATGCGACCGGAGAAGTCAAACACACCGGGAGCGACCTCATTGGCAGTCAGGCGCACCTTGTCGTGCTCGTCCTGAATGTCGCCGAAGATTTCTTCGACGAGGTCTTCGAGGGTCACGAGGCCGGCAGTGCCGCCAAACTCGTCGACCACGACCGCCATCGAGCGTTTTTCACTCAGCAGACGGCGCATCATCGTGTTGGCGAGCATCGTCTCCGGGGCATACATCACCTCCTTGATGTTTTCCTTCCAATTGCGTTGAGGGTCAAAGAGTTCGGAGACGTGGACATAGCCTATCACATTGTCGATGTCCTCCTTGTAGACCAAAATTTTGCTTCGCCCCGACGACGTAAACAGCTCCGACAGCTCGTTGCGGTCGGTAGTGTCGATGTCGACAGCCACAAGCTCGTTGCGCGGAGCCATGCAGTCGCGCAGTTGAGTCGAGGTCGAGAAATCCAGAGCATTGTGGAAGATTTTGACCTCGTTTTCGACCTCTGTTTCCTGAGGATTTTCGAGGTCGTCAATCTTATTTTCGAGATACTCGTTGAGGTCCATGATCGAGAGAACGCCCAAATGCGTATCGCTCGTTTTCAGACCGGCAATCTTCATCAGCGTCTTTGACAGCCACGACGTCAGCCATGAAATCGGAAACAGAATGATGTAGAAAAAGTAGACCGGCAGAGCAGCGAGTTTCAGCGACGTGTTCGGGTTGATTCGGAAGGTGGATTTCGGCAGAAACTCGCCCGTGAAAAGGATGATCAGCGTGGAGACTACTGTTTGCAGCGCGAGGATAGCAGCTTGATTGGTAGTGACATGCTTCTCGATGAGCGGTTCGAGCAGAGCCGCAGCCCCCATACCGTAGACAACGAGCATGATATTGTTGCCGACGAGGATGGTCGAGATGAAGAAATCGTAGTGCGAATAGTAGCGCGCGATGATTCGGTTGATCAGGCCTCCGCGGTTGGTGTCGAGCCCGATTCTCACGCGGTCGGCAGAGATATAGGCGATTTCAACTCCCGAAAACAAAGCTGAAAAACACAGCGAGATTATTGAGATTATAATCCAAACCGAAGTCATTTTCTAAATAGTAGTCTCGTGATGAAAAAAAGGGTGAGATGTATGAGTGAATTTTATTTTCTGACTTTGAGAGTGTCAACCGACTGAGGAGCATCGTTGTCGTCAACCGTTTCGTCGTCATTGTTGTTGTCTGCATCGTTGTCGGCAGCCTTGCGACCTCCGGGCTGGAACGCCGCAGCCGGGAAGATGCCCGACACGTTGCGAATCGTGTAGCGCGTCAACTGCTCGTTGGAGTCAAACCCATAGCCTTCGAGCACCTTGTCGGTGCGCTCGATGTGAATGAACGAGTCGGAGTAGAGCTTATGTTGACGTTGATTCCAAAACAATTGATTGGTGACAAACTTCTCGCCCATCACGTTTGTGATGTTGACATTGCCGTCGAGTCGCCAAATCTGTTTATTCTTGAAATAGACAGCGGAGTCGGCGACCACCTTGGCATCCTGACGGAAAAAGTTGTCAAACTTTTCGAGGTTAAGCCCCTCGGGGAAACTCCAATACGGCTCGTCGACCTCGTCGTAGACATACCAGATCGGCGTGACGACGCGATAGCGCATGACACCCGAGTCGGAAACCAGCGTCTCAACGTTGCGCGTGAGCATCGTCGGGACATTGTCGGCATTAGTGTCGCCCATCTCGACGGGCGCATTGTCCTTGCATCCGGTCACGACCGTAGCCGTCGTCGCGGCGATGAAGCACGCGGCAGCGAGTGGCAACATTCTCATCGGGCGGCTCGATGCAATCATCCTCCCCCCCTTAGAGCTACGTTTCATAGTCTGACCTATATTCAAACGCATTAGCGGAGTTTATTCTTGTAGAACCAGAGTTGGTTGAAGTTAATGCCGAGAGTGATGTTGAAATACTTCTCTTTCATCATCGGGTCAGGCGTAGCCTGACGGTGTATATACTCAAAGCCGAGATTGATCACGGTCTTCTCCGACGCGGCGGGAAATCCGAAGCCACACGAAAAACCGTAGTCTCTGACGTGGTTATCCTCGACCATGATATAGTCGCGGTTATAATAGCCGCCGGCGCGATAAGTCATACGTTTGAAATATCCTCCGCGCGGATCGGGCTGATAGCTGACACCGGCACCGACGCGCCAACGGTTGGCAAACTTTGTAGCCGAGAAATTCTCGATTTGCTCATACTTGGCATCAGCCCAATTCTGATACGTGAAGTCGACTTCGGCGTGGAAACGGTTGTTCCAGTCATATCCGAGACCGACACCCCACGTTTCGGGCAGTGAAAACTTGTCGCGGAGACGAATCATACCGGGCGCAATCGTGTCGGGCGTAGCCGATGTGTCGTAATATTTCAGGACATACGTCTTGCCCAAGAGCGACTTCGACGGAGCGTAGGTCACACCGAGCGTCAGCGAATTTTTGCGCGACAGACGGTAGGTGTATTGCAGACCGAACTGCAAATGATAGTCCTTCACCTCCATGACCTGCTCAAACAGCGACTGAGTCGACGCGCCCGTCTGGCTGACGTAAGCATCGTTATAGATATTTCCGAAGAGGTAGCTGAAATTAAAACCTACCGAAAGATTTTTGATCGGCATGATGCCCGCGCCGACATAGAGCTGGTTGAGGCCGCCCGTGCCTTGGTGGGCAGACGCACCGTTGTCGATTTCCGAGCCGAACGAATAGCCCACCGACGAGAAGGGGAGCAGACCCGCGCTCACGCCGATAGCCTTGCTGACGGGAAATTGGATGGTCAGATACTCAAAGCCGCCGCCCCAGTCATGGCTTTTGCCCGAAGCGTCCTCGCGCCAAAACATCGAGGCATCGATTCCCATATCGAAGAGAAACGTCAGCGAATCGGTGGCGGCATAAGCAGCGGGGTTCATGACGTTGACCTGTCGGCCTGAGTGCATAGCGTAGCCGACGCCGCCCATCTGACGTTGAGTCGACGTAGCGTTGTCGCGCAAGAGACCGTAGCCGAATTTTGAGTACGGGCTTGTGGTGTTCTGAGCCGAAATACCGGTAGCCGTAGCCACCGCAATGAGAGCAATGATGAAAAGTGACTTAATTTTCATTGTAAAGCAATATTCTATTTAGTCCTTTGCTGACCAAATGTTCGTCGACGGTCACGTCGAAGTCGCAAAGTGACGACAAATGATGTCCGCATCCGCCGCCGAGGACGACCACTGTGTCTTTCGGCAGACGGCTGCGATAGTATCCGATTGAGGCAACGACGCTGTAAACCGCGCCGAGAGTTATGGCTTCCACCGTGTCCTTGCCGAGAAAGTCGTCGCGCAGAGAGCCCATGTTTTCGGGAAACGGGACGAGCGGCAGGCGGGCGGTGAACTGATTGAGAGCTTTCAGCTCCATTGTGATACCCGGAGCAATGTTTCCGCCGCGATACACACCGTCGGCATCGACAAAGTCGTAGGTGACAGCCGTTCCCGCATCGACCACGAGGATGTTGCGCCCTTTGAAGTCGCTCCAAGCCCCGACGGCGGCGGCTACGCGGTCACATCCGAGGGTCGACGGCGTTGCATAGTCGATTTTAATCGGCAGCGGAGTCGTCGATTTGAGGCGGTAGACACAACGCGCCAAGTGGCTCAACATATTGATGACCGGCCCATTGTTTTGGACGACCGAACAATAGATTGCGCCCGACAGTTGCCTTCCTGCCACGAAACTTTCGACCGACGAGGGTGTGAGACGCGAGTCGATGACAGTGTCAACGAGTTGCATATCATCCCAGAGCGAGATTTTCGCTTCGGAATTTCCTTGGTCGATAGTCAGATAGTGCGCCATAGCTTGTTATTGGGGGCAAAATTACGCAAATTGCAGCAATTTACCCTCTAAATAATATATTTTTTGATTTTTTTGACGGCAAAAGTCGCCTCTCGCGGTCGAGAACTCGCCATTTACACGCCGATTTTAACAGCTATTATCACTTATTGAGTTTCTGTCGCGGAATCATGATTGACGTGTAGACCGTCAGCACGCCGCCGGCGAGGGTAAACGCAAGCCAATCCGTCGCGCCTGCCTGCGGGATGAAGAGAAACACCGCGCCGACAACGAAAAGTGCCGCCGCCCAAAACTCCATGCGGACCAATCGGCGCAGACGCATCGAAGCCCCGTCGTCGACCTTCGGAGTCGCAATGCGACCGACGAGCAGAATTGCCGCGCCGACAGCATAGAGATAGCGCATCCAATCGCCTGACTGATGAAGCAGAGGCAGCAGAGCCGCAATCATGATGGCGAGCAGACCCACTGCCGACAATACTTCCGATAGAGTCTTGCGGCGGCTGTTCTCGCCGCCGATATTTGAAACGTTGGTTTTATTATTCTTTTTACTCATAAATATATACGTCTTCGTCGGGATGTTGCATATGATATTGTTCGCGCACGATTCGCTCCATAGTTTCCTTGTCGGTATCGAGCGAATGGTTGAGGTCACGATAATATTTCAGAGTGTCGCTCGCCTCGGCAATTTCAGCTTCAAGCTCGGCGATGCGTTTTTCCTGCCCGACGGTGCGGATCAAGGAATTTTCGTTGACAAACAGAACAAGAACGGCTATCGCGATTGCAGCCAAAAGTGTGAACGACAGATAGCGTCTACACCATTTCATGAAATTGTCCATTGTGTCTCAGTCGTTTTTTTTGAGGGGTTAAGGAGAAAGTTATTTAAAAGAGTCAAAGTGAGAATTTGAGCCAGTGATTGTTATGCCGACAGGCTCACCGTCAGCAGAAAACCGACGGCATAGACCAGCATCAGGACGGAAGTCATGCCGAGCAGCGGATTCAACGCCCGCCCCGACAATCGGGTCAGACGATAGCAGATGGCAGTGTGTCCGAGCAGATACACCGCAGGAACTGCCCACCACCATTGACTCGCCGCCAACATTGCCGGCATGGTCAGAATCAGAGCCACGATTCCGTTTGAATAGTAGAGGCAGACCATCGCCTTGCGGCCCAACATCACGGCAAGCGTCCGCTTCCCGACGGCGCGGTCATCATCTGCATCGCGATAGTTGTTGACAATGAGGACATTTGCCCCCATCAGCCCTAAGCCTACCGCCGACGCAAACAGCACCCACGACCACGGACTGCCCATCAGCATACAGGTCAGACACACCGGGATGATGCCGAAGAAGCAGACCACGGCGACCTCGCCAAGCCCGTGATGCGACAGCGGATAAGGCCCCGTGCTGTATGCGACGACCCCGAGAGCCGTCAACACACCGACGGCATACATCCACCATTCGCCGTAGGCAGCTACAAGAATGCAACCCACGGCGCACGCGACGCCAAGGGTTGCAAACGTTGCATATTTCATTGCTTCCGGCGAAATATCGCCTTCGGTCACACCGCGACGAGGCCCGACGCGACCGGCGCGGTCAAAACCACGCTTGAAATCATAGTATTCGTTGGCGAAATTCGATGCAATCTGAGCCAAAAGAGCAAACAACAAGCAGAGTATCAGCGGAATCAAGCGAAAATGCCATGTCAACACACCGAAACCTGCGGCATAAATCACACCGGCAAGCGAAACCGGAAGAGTCCGGAGTCTCATTGCTTCAATCCAATGTGCCGCTGTCTTGCTTCTTGATGCCATATCGTTGTCTTTTTTGGGGGGAGGATGCGTTAGTCAGCCGGATAGAGTTCAGAATATTTCTCGGAGATAGCCTTGGCAATCGCCGTCATCTCCTCGTCGGTCAGCTTGACCTTGTGGCGGAAGTCCATATCAGCCTCCGAATTAATCGGAATGAGGTGGATGTGAGTGTGGGGCACTTCCAAGCCAATAACAGCCACGCCGACGCGCTTGCAACTGACAGCCTGCTCGATAGCTTTCGCCACGCGCTTTGCAAAGAGGGTCAGAGCCGAGTAAGCCTCGTCGGTCAGATTGAAGATATAGTCATCCTCCGCGCGCGGAATCACTAAAACGTGACCCGGAGCCACGGGATTGATGTCAAGAAAAGCATAGTGGCGGTCATCGGCGGCGATTTTAAACGACGGAATTTCGCCGGCGGCTATTTTGCTGAATATTGTTGCCATAGCTTCGTTTGTGTGAGTGGTTGAGTTAGTGATTAGTAGTTGATTTCAACAATCTCAAACTTCATTACTCCGGCGGGCACCTTGATTTCTACAACTTCATTGAGCTTGTGACCGAGAAGACCCTGAGCGATAGGAGTGCTCGAACCGATTTTCTTTTCTTTCAAATCAGCCTCCGAGTCGGCTACGATAGTGTATTCCATAACCATACCGTTGGCAATGTTTTTGATTTTTACACGGTTGAGAATCTGCACTTCCTCATTGTTAAGCTTGCTCTCGTCGATGATGCGCGAGTTGGCAACGAGGTCTTTGAGCTGAGCAATCTTCATTTCGAGCATACCCTGAGCTTCCTTGGCTGCGTCATACTCAGAGTTTTCCGAGAGGTCGCCTTTGTCGCGAGCCTCAGCGATAGCGGCTGATATGCGGGGGCGTTCGACAGATTCGAGGAACGCAATTTCTTCCATTTTTTTCTTGTAACCTTCCTTGGTCATATATGTAATAGCCATGGTAGTATAAAAATTTTTTAGGGGATTTATATATGTTTGTAATAAGTTATAGATTCTATTATTTGAGACTTTGGCAACGGTCGGCGAGGGCAGTTCGGCAAAGGTTGAGAAAGCCGAAATTTTTCGTCAGACAATTAAAAAATAAGGAATCCCGATGCTTTCAGCGACGAGACCCTAACGGATATGATTGATTTCCAAATGTCTGAGTTTGTAGCCAACCCTCTGACGATTGACCATTGCAAAGTTAGTCACAATAATCCAAACCCCCAACCCTGCAAACCCCCATTTAACAAAAATTTGCAAATATACTCCGAAATCTTATGAAATTGGCGGTCGCCACGTCTCGATTCAGCCGAATCGGGCTGTTGCCGGAGGCGCACCAAAAATTTTTTGAAAATTTTAGTTTTGTAATACTCTGTGGTTTAGCTAATTATGATTTTTTGTTGAAAAATTTTTAGTGCTATAATGCCAAATGGGCACTTTTTCGCCTGTTTGGGGTATTACCTTTGCATCGGAGTTTTTCCCAACGAAGCTGTTACTTTCGAGTGGCGATACCTTTCGCGGATGACTGCAATCTGAATCCGAATATAGCCCAAAGTTCAGGTTTTGAACAATAGAGTCGATACGTGTGAGACTTCTCCATAACCCTAAGCGGATAGTCGACCGCAAAATGCCTCGGAGCTAAGAATCTGTTTATGAATAGTTTCCTATGACTGCCGATGGTTGCGCGGGTGGTATGTGAGAATGTCGGAGCGAAGAGTCGACGAATCGAGATGGATATAGATTTGAGTCGTGGCGATTGATTCGTGACCGAGCATTTGTTGGATTGCTCTGATATTCGCTCCGCCTTCGAGCAAATGTGTCGCAAACGAGTGGCGCAACGTGTGCGGAGAGATGTTTTTGCGGATTCCTGCGGCTTCGGCAAGCGATTTGACGATCTGAAAGATGCGGACACGGGTCATTTTCCGCCCGCTGCGGTTGAGAAACAAAATGTTTTCGCAACCGGGTTTGACGTCGAGCAGGCTGCGGTCGTGGAGATAGTCGGCAATTTCCGTGAGCGACACTTCCGACATCGGAACCATGCGCTCCTTGTTGCCCTTGCCTCTGACCACGAGATAACCCTCGTCGGCAAAGATTTTCGACAGTTCGAGATTGACGAGCTCGCTGACGCGCAGCCCGCACCCGTAGAGTGTCTCCATGATAGCTCTGTCGCGTTGTGCGCCTGCCTTGTCGGGGTCGATGGCAGCAATCATATCGTTGATTTCCTCGACGGTCAACACCTCCGGCAGATGAAGCCCGATTTTGGGCGATTCGAGCAGCTCGGTCGGGTCGACGTCGATGTAGCCTTCGAGAGTCAGAAAGCGGAAAAACGAGCGCAGACCCGAGAGGATTCGGGCTTGGGAACGTTCGGCAATGCCGAGGTCGTGGAGCTCGCCGATGAAATATCGCAAGGTGTCGGTAGTCGTGTCGCGCAGTGTGACACCGCTGTCGGCGAGGTATGACAAGAGCTTCTGCACGTCGCGACAATATGATTCGCGCGTGTTGTCAGCCATGCCTTTTTCGAGTCGCAGGAAGTAGTTGTAGTCGCCGAGCAGACGATCTATATCGGTGATTGAGCGCATTGCGGAGATAGGGGTGTGGAGGTGAGTCTCTCTTCGGATGTGGTTCGTCGTTAAAAATTGACCTCGAAATCCTGACGCGGGAGGTCGCGACGATTGACTATGACTGCCGAGCGGCGGCTCTTGAAAGTCATCCCGACGGGTTGATTTGCTTTCAGTCTGCCAAATAGCTCCATGCCTTGTCCGAGGCAGACGGTGGCATCCGCTTGGCTTGAAAGCCTTGCGACAGTCTGCCCGTCGGCAGTCTTGTCGGTGATGACATAGAGGAGCGACGGGGCTGCGTCGGCATAGTCGTCGGGATTTATGTCCGAAGCCTTGACGATGGCTGCTCTCGAATCAGCAAGTCTGACGGTCCGAGAGAGGATATCGGCATTGGCGTCGCCGCTGATTGCGACGACGGCGGGACGAAACTCGCAGACGAGGCGCACGATGAGCGACATCGACTTGAATCGTCCCGAGTTTCCGATGAACTCGCGCATCTCGCGATAGGCGTAGTATTCGCCCCGCTCGCGAAGCACACAGGTGACGAAGCGAAAGGCAAACGGCGAGTGGATTCCGAATCCGCGACTGCGCCACGAACGCTTGACTCGTTTGAAGCCCGGGAAGTAACGATATAGTTTGCGTACCACTGTGAGAGACGGCTCTATGTCAGGGGATTATTTCTTCACAATCAAGGCTTCATCCTTGGCTGCACGACGGACGGCGAAAATGCCGGCTGCAATGACAGCCAGATAGATGGCTACGATTGCGGTCGTCGCGAGAGTGTCGGTTGCGTGGAGCGACGGCGGGTCGAACGTCATGACGATTTCGTGGTCTCCGGCAGGGATGTTGATTGCGCGGAGCACATAGTTGACGCGTCCGATTTCGGCTTCCTCTCCGTCGATGGTTGCCGTCCAGCCCCACGGGAAGAATACTTCCGAGAAGACGGCTACTCCGCCGTTGACGCTGTGGCTCTTGTAGGTCAGGCGGTTGGGGGCGTAGGTTGTTTCGACAATCGTGTCGCCGGGAGCGGCGATGGTCGATTTGCCGAGTGAGGATTCAAACATGCGGTCGGCGACGGCTGTCCGGCGCGGGTCGATTTGCGAGAGAGCTGCCATTTCCTCGTCGGGAGTGCCGACGTAGGCAATGTTGTCGACAAACCACGCGTTGCCATAGGCTTCCGGATTGCGGAGCACTTGTCCGTCAAGCCCGATGATGTAGCGGGCGTTGAGCATATTGATGATGTTCCAATCCGCGTCGGTCTCCTCGCCGCGTTGGAACTTGGAGAGGTGGCAGTCGATCAAGTCTTGGTAACGGGTGAGTTTGGCTGCATGATAGCCGCCAATCATCTTATGGTAGTAAGACGGGTCGGCACTGTTGAAGCGCGGGATGTCCATGACGCGATAGTTCATCGTCGTGTCTTGGAGGATTGCTTCGTCGGCAGGGGTCTTGGCAATCGGGGCTCCGACGGTCAGTTGTCGGGGGACGAAGCTCTCGTGGCTGACGTAGCGTTTGTTGACCGTGTAGAGGTCGCCGAGGACGACGAATCCGAGGCCTGCGATTGTCAGCGAAAGCGCAAGTTTGCGGCGCATATAGGCTGCCGTCAGGACGAATCCGAGTCCGACAATCACGAAGCTGCGGAGAGCGTCGCTGCTGATGAGTCCGAGGCGCAGGCTTTCGACGGCTGAGAAGATTGCAGGATTTTGCAGGCTGAATTGGCGTGCGGTTGCTCCGTCGTAGCCTTGCTCCATGAGTGCTCCGGTGATGTAGCTGTCGATCTGACGGTCATTTTCGGAGATTACGTTGCCGAAAAATTCCGGGATGATGATGCCGATGGCGCAGACGGCGAGCGTGGCTCCGAAGCTCCAATAGAACTGTCGGCGATAGCTTTCCCACGGCGTTTTGTCGCGCAGGAGTTGCTGCAAGCCCATGACGGCGAGCAGCGGCATCGTGAACTCGGCAATCACGAGTATGCTTTCGACTGTTCGGAATTTGGCATACATCGGGGCTATCGAGAGCATGATGTCGGTGAACGTCATTGCGTGGCGTCCCCATGCGAGGACGATTGAGAATATCGTGAGGATGACCAATGCCCATTTCATCGGGCCTTTGACTATCAGGCTTCCGAGCAGGAAGAATGCAAAAATCAATGCTCCGACGTAGACGGGGCCGTTGGTGCCTTCCGGGTCGCCGAAATATTGGCTCATGTAGCCGAGATATTGTTGTTGCATTCCGTCGATTTCGCCTTCGGAAATCATCTTTTGAGCGTCGGGCAGTTCGGCGAGGCTCATGGCTACCAAGTGGCCTTTTTCGGGTTTGGCTGATGCGCCGCCTTTGATGTTGGGGATGACGAGCGAGAAGGTTTCGACGGGCTGATAGCTGTATTGGGTGATGTAGCCTTTGTCGAGCCCTGCCGATGCGTTGCTATTGCCGACGTTTGTGGCGACGGTCAGTTCGCTGTGGCGTCCGCGCATGGTCTCTTTGGCGTATTCGTAGGTCAGATAAAGGCTCGGGGCGTTTGCTGCGACGGCGAGTCCGGCTGCGATGGCGAGAACTCCGGAGGCGGTTGCCCATCGGCGGACGGCTCCGTTGCGGATTGCGTCAATCAGGTAGGCTATGACTATGCCGATGATGACGAAGATGAAGTAGTAGGTCATCTGTATGTGGTTTGACGCGATCTGCATCATTGCAAACAGTGCTGCCAATGCTCCTCCGGCGAGGTAGCGTCCGCGGTAGCAGAGGACTATGCCGGCGATTGTCGGCGGAATGTAGGCGAGGGTGACGAATTTCCAGATGTGACCCGCGCCGATGATGATGACGAAGTAGGACGAGAATCCGTAGGCTATCGCTCCTATCAGTGCTACATACCAGCGCATTTTCAGTGCGAGCAGCAGGATGAAGAATCCGACCATCATCATGGCTATGAGCGATGAGGGCGACGGTAGTCCGAGTCCCATGACGGTGTTGATCCAGCGGTAGAGTCCGCTCGATGGATAGGAGGGCGAGATTTGGAATGTCGGCATTCCGGAGAAGAGTGAGTTTGTCCACCTCGAGACTTCGCCTGTGGCTTCGGCGTAGGCTTTGGCTTCCTGTCCGATTGCTATGCCTTGCTGCATGTCGTGTTGGCGAAGTTGGTTGCCTTCGGATGCGTCGGGGTAGAAAAAGGCAAATGCTATGATTGCGATGATTGCCACTCCGCCGAGAAATGTTAGAATCGAGCGGTATTTCTTGAAAAATTCCTGCATGGGTTTAATAGGATTTCTGGTTGATGGTCTGATGGGGCTTATAAGTCGTATCGGGGTTTATAAGCCGGATAGGTTATGGTGTCCGCAAAGTTACGCATTTTATTGAAAATGAAAAAGCAGGAAAGACGCAATGTCTTTCCTGCCTGAATTTGCAGAAGCTGATTAGAGCTTTTATTTCTGGAAAACAGGATTATTTTCCTGAGAATTTCTGTTTGAGTTCTGCGAGAGCTTCGAGGTCGCCGAGAGTGGTTTTTTCGAGAGGAGTAGTAACGGCGGGAGCCTCTTCCTGACGACGGTTGCCACTGCGACGGTTGCTTGCAGATTTCTTGGGAGCTGCTTCAGCTGCGCGTTCGCCTTTCTGCTCATCTTCGAAGATGCGGCTGTGTGAGAGGATGATGCGCTTGCTGTCTTTGTTGAATTCGATCACCTTGAAGTTGAGTTTTTCGTCAACTTGTGCTTTCGAACCGTCTTCCTTAACGAGGTGTTTGGGAGTTGCGAAGCCTTCAACACCGTAGGGGAGAGCGATGACTGCGCCCTTTTCAACCATTTCGATGATTGTTCCTTCGTGGATTGAACCAACGGTGAATACGGTTTCAAATACGTCCCAAGGATTTTCTTCGAGCTGCTTGTGGCCGAGTGAGAGACGACGGTTTTCTTTGTCGATTTCGAGAACTTGAACTTCGATGTCAGCGCCGATCTGAGTAAATTCGCTGGGGTGCTTAACTTTCTTGGTCCAAGAGAGGTCGCTGATGTGGATGAGACCGTCAACGCCTTCTTCGATTTCAACGAATACGCCGAAGTTAGTGAAGTTGCGCACTTTTGCAGTGTGCTTGCTTCCAACGGGGTATTTTGTTTCGATGTTTTCCCACGGGTCGTTTTTGAGCTGTTTGAGACCGAGCGACATTTTGCGTTCTTCGCGGTCGAGGGTGAGGATGACAGCTTCGATTTCGTCGCCGACTTTGAGGAAGTCCTGAGCTGAGCGGAGGTGCTGGCTCCAAGACATTTCGCTCACGTGGATGAGGCCTTCAACGCCGGGGGCGATTTCAACGAATGCGCCGTAGTCAGCCATAACGACTACGCGGCCCTTAACCTTGTCACCAACTTTGAGGTTAGCGTCAAGTGCGTCCCAAGGATGGGGGAGGAGTTGTTTGAGACCGAGGGCGATGCGTTTTTTCTCGTCGTCGAAGTCGAGGATAACGACATTGAGCTTCTGGTCGAGTTGAACCACTTCTTCGGGGTGGCTTACGCGGCCCCAAGAGAGGTCTGTGATGTGGATGAGGCCGTCAACACCGCCGAGGTCGATGAATACACCGTAGCTGGTGATGTTCTTAACAGAACCTTCAAGCACTTGACCTTTTTCGAGCTTGGCGATGATTTCGCGCTTCTGCTGTTCGAGTTCGGCTTCGATGAGTGCTTTGTGGCTGACAACCACGTTTTTGAATTCTTGGTTGATTTTCACGACCTTGAACTCCATTGTCTTGCCAACGAAGATGTCGTAGTCGCGGATGGGCTTAACGTCGATTTGTGATCCGGGGAGGAATGCTTCGATGCCGAATACGTCGACAATCATGCCACCTTTGGTGCGGCATTTGATGTAGCCCTTGATGACTTCGTCTTTCTCGAGAGCTTCGTTGATGCGATCCCAAGAGCGGGCTGCACGAGCTTTGCGGTGAGAAAGGATGAGCTGGCCTTTTTTGTCTTCTTGGTTTTCGATGAAAACTTCAACGAGGTCGCCCACTTTGATGTCGGGGTTGTAGCGGAATTCGCTCATGGGGATGATGCCGTCGCTCTTGTAGCCGATGTTAACCACTGCTTCGCGTTTGTTGAGCGCGATGATGGTACCTTCGATTACGTCCTTGTCACGCACGGTGTTGAGCGATTCATCATAGGTTTTGGTGAGTTCTTCGCGGGTCATTTCGCCCTTGGTCTCACCCTTTTCATACGCTTCCCAATCGAAGTCGACGATCGGGGAGTTCTTTACTTCTTCAGTCATTAAAAATGGGGTTAATAAATATGGTTAATTAAAACGTGTCGAGCACACATGAGTCTGCAAGACGCTGCAAAGTTACTAATAATATTCCAATCCACAAGCATTTACACTGATTTTTATCGTGTTTTGAACCGATATTTTTTCAAAATACTTGGAAATGGGTTTGACTTTGCCTCCCGTGGCTGTCAGAGTTTGAGTAGTGATGAGCCTTGGTCGCTGTTGTTGAGGTTGCGGCGGGCGGTGCGGAAGATCGAGCCGAAGTCGGCGGAGTTGCTTACGGATAGGATGATTATGTCGGAGTTGTTTTTGATGTAACGGTCTCTGACTGAGGGGTTGCCGATTTGACTATGCCATGAATTGTGCGAGAACTTGCGCTTGCAATCGTCGCGATTATTAGAATGGCTGACAAAATTAAACGGTTCATAAATCTTTTTGATGTGATAAATGGTTGTGTGTAATAGAGGCTCTGTTTCTTAATTAGACGCAATAATGTCGGTATAGTTGCAAAGATGAAGGTTAAAAAAGTTAATTGGCGCGAGCGTCGGTTTGTCAAATCGGGCTGTAAATGTGGCTATTTTTCGTTTTTAATGCCTAAGAGGGCGTTTGTTACGGAGATTTTGAGTAACTTTGCAGTCGGCTATTGTGCAAGTGTCGGATTTCGGCGGAAACCTATCCTATGATCAAGATTTCAAATAAATATATTAGATTTACACTTTTGTTGGTGATTTTCAGCCTTTTCCCGTGGACGGAATTGCGCGGCGAGTCGTCGGATTCGATTGGTTCGGCGGCGGCGGGTTGCAGTTCTACGCGCTGGATTTCACAGTTGATTGAGAATGGGTTTCGCATTCATGACACGACGGTCTGCTATCCGAAGTTTCCGCGCTTTGCGCTGAATGTCTATAATTGGGGCGATCGGACGTTTAATTCCTATGATACGAGCTATGTGGTCGGGACGGGTAAGAATTGGAAGCTTCTCGGCAAGTCATATACGTGGCTCGAAACGCAGACGATGTTGTTTCCGAAGAGTTCGCTGATTAATATGCATTCGAAGCTTTTTTCGGATGCGGGCGGCTATATCAGTTTTATGGCTGTCAGCTTGGGGTATATGTGGAATATCGACAATATTTTCGGACAGGATACGAAGCGTAAGACGTTTACGTTGGATTTCACTTGCTCGCGTTTTTTTGTCAATTACAGCAATGTGTCGTCGGAGGGCGGTATGATTTTGAATCGTTTCGGCGAGTATAACGACGGTAAGAAGTTTCACTATGATTTCAATGATGTGAACATTAAGACGTCGAATTTCGATGCGTATTATTTTTTCAATCATCGAAAGTATTCACACGCCGCGGCTTATTCGTTTTCAAAGTATCAGCTTCGGACTGCGGGGACTGCTATCATCGGGTTGAATATCAGCGAGCAGGATATAAATATGGATTTCAGCAGTCTGCCGGATGATATTCTCAACGAGTCGCCGCTGAAACATTCGACATATAGGTTGCACTATAAAGATTTAGCCGTCCTTGGCGGGTATGCGCGAAATTGGGCTTTGAAGCCTCGCCGCTGGTTGCTGAATATGACTCTGATCGGTGCGCTTGGCTATAAGCGTACTCACGAGGATGCGACTGACGGTGAGCGTAATATGGTCGCCCAAGGTTTCAGGGTGTCGCTGAGCGCGGTCTATAATCACCGTGCGCTGTTTGCGTCGGCTCAGTTGAAGTGTTACGGGTCGTTGTACTACAATTCAAATTTCACTCATTTCAATACGCTGTCATCGCTGACGTTTATCGTCGGTATGCGCTTCTGAGTAGCGTCGGATGAGCAGGGCGGTGATGAAGTAGGCTCCGGCGAGAATCCACAGGGTTATGTAGTGGTGGCTGACGTCGGCGAGCGTGGATTCGTTGCCGCTGATGCGAACCATTGCTTCGATGCCGTGGGTCGAGGGGATGAGTTCGGAGATCATGTACCAAAATTTATTGAAGGCGTAGCGTGGCCATGTCAGTCCCGATAGGAGGAGGAAGATGACTGACGTGAATACGGTCACGAGCATACACGTCTCGCGTTCGCGGGCGAAGATTTGGATGGTCTGCCCGAGGAATGAGGTGGCGAGGAGGAGTGTGAATATGACGGGGGCGGCGTCGATGAAGTGTCCGTGGTGGGGGAGCGAGAAGATGGCGGGGATGAGTTCGACGATGTAGTAGCTGAGGGGGAGGTAGACCATCAGGTGGCAAAGTGTTTTTCCGAGGACGGTGGTGACGGGGCCGGCTTGGTAGGCGAGCGGGTCGATGCCTCCGTTGCGTCGACGGCGGTCGCGTGCTGTCCCGGCTATCATCATGATGCCGAGGAGCATACTTTGTTGGAGTATCAGGACTACGATGCCGGGGATGACGAATGAGGCGAAGCCTTGGGTGACGTCGCCGAGGAAGTTGGCTTGGGAGTCGACGGGGAGTCCGTTGACGGTGGTCGTGAGGAGTCCGCCTTGCGAGAGTCGTTGGGAGGTGATGCGTAGGGTTTCGTTCATCTGGACGTCGGTCAGGGCAAAGAGGTATTGGCGGTAGCGCATGAGCAATGACATGTCGCAGTAGAATGATGCTGTCGCTTGTTCGCCCCGACCGATGCGTCGACCGAAGTCGGAGGGTATTTCAACGATTCCGTAGCATTTTTTTTCATACATGGCTTGCTTGGCTTCGCCGAGGTTTGAGGCGTAGCCGATGATGTCGATCGATTGTGTCGCTCCGAGTTTGCGGACGAGTTCGCGACTGTCGGCCGAACGAGAGTTGTCGACGACGACGGTCGGGATGCGGTCGACGATTTCGGGGTTGTAGATGAGCGTGTAGATGACGGGGTAGACCAACGGCAGGAAGAAGAAAAAGAGTATGACTCCGATGTCGGTGAACACTAAGCGTGTCTCCCGACGCCAGACTTCAAACAGGCTTTTTAATCGGTTTATGATGACGGACATTGTGCGAGAGGTGTATGATGTGTTGTTGAGGGTGTGTTGGGGGGGATTGAGGGTGAGTTGAGAGGCGGATTGCGCGGGTGACCTACGGGACGTAGACGGGGTTGGTGAGCTTGCCTGCAAGTCGGCGGAGTCCGAGGACGGGGAGGAGGATGAAGCCGAGGAGGACGGCGTAGTAGATGCGCGAGTAGTAGAGCGGTATGCCGTTGAGGGCTTGGTCGATATAGATGAGGAAGTAGTAGCGAATCGGGACTATGTAGGAGAAGATTGCTACTCCGCCATACATATTTTCGACGGGGAAGGAGAATCCGGCTATCGAGAAGCAGAGTATGCCGATGAGTGAGGCTGTGCTGAGCGCGAGGCGCAGGTTGGGGATGATTTCAACGAGGAGGACGGCAAAAGCCTGTGTTGCCATGATGAGCAGGAGCATTGCCGAGATCATGGCGAGCGGATGGCAGTTGAGCGGAAGGTGTAGGAATCCGAACATGATGCTCTGCAAGGCTATGCCGACGGCGGCGAAGATGACGGTCTGAGGCAATAGTTTGCCGGCAAGGGCTATGGCTATGTTTCCGCGCGCGAGACTCATCCATTGGGGTGAGGTGGAGTGTTTGATTTCGTCGCAAATCGAAAAGACTGTGGTCAGCAATACCATCAGCGCGAGCAGGCAGGGGACGAACGATTGGTTGAGGTAGATCGAGTAGCTGCTCCACGGATTGTTGAGCGGATGGGTGTCGATTGCAAGCGGTTGGAGCAGAGAGCCGACGGTCTCTTCGTTTGCGCCCATGCCGACGAGCGTGGTCTTGACCACTCCGCCGCTCGTCGTGACGGCTACGGTCTTGAATCCCTTGTAGGAGAGTGTCCCGGGGATGAAAAACATCATGTTGGAGTAGAATGAGAGTGTCGGTTGCTCGCCGTCGATGACTTTTTGCTGAAAGTCGGTCGGAATCATGAAGAAGCCGTAGAGTTTGCCGCTTTTGACTTCCGAGATAGCTTCGTTGAAGCTATGCGGTTGGGCAGTGATGTCGATCAGCTCGCTTGCGCTGAGAGTCCGCGTGACTTTTCGCGACATTGAGCTGTGGTCGAGGTCGATGACGCCTACGGGTATTTTGAGCGGCAGACCTTCGTTCATCATGTTGAGGAAGAAGAATCCACAGCCGAGCGGGACGATCAACATGATGAAGATGTAGATCTTGCGCGATGTCAGGCGTCGGAGTTCGCGTTTGATTACCTGTTGGAGCATCGGTCTATATATATAATTATAGGAAAGGGGGGTCAGTATAAAGTGTGGTCGTGGGTGGGGGAGAGGAGAATGGGGGTGGGCGCGGAAAATTTTTTTATTTTTTGAAATAGATTACGCTCATGCCGGGGCGCAGTTCGGGAAGCGGCGCGAGTGGACGGGCTTTGATTTCAAAAGTTTTGCTGTCCCATTCGCCGGTGGCTTTGGTGGCTCGCCAAGTGGCGTAGCTGCCGAGGTCGCGGACGTAGAAGATTTTGACTTTCACCGTCTTCTTGTCGAGGGCGGGAATCATGACTTCGATTTCCGAGCCGAGGGTGAAGGTCGAGAGAAGTTCTTCGCGGACGTTGAATGTCACCCATTTGTCGTCGAGTTTCAGCAGGCTCATCAGTGGCGCACCGAGCGACACGAGTTCGCTTTCTTCGGGGTAGATTTGGTCGATCTGTCCGTCGGTCGGAGCTGTCAGATATTGGTCGTCCAAAAGGCTTTGGACTTCGGCAACGCCCCCTTTGGCAACGTCGACCATGGCTGCCGCGCTCTCCTTGTCTTCTTTCTGTGCGCCTGCGATTGCGAGGTCGAGTTGGCTTTGTGCGGCTTTGCGGGCTGCGACGGCAGCGTCGTGGGCAGCTTTGGCTTCGTCGCGCTTCTGCTCCGACATGACTCCTTCGCGATAGAGGTTTTCCATGCGTTTGTAGGTCTTGCCGGTGATTTCAACGGCTGCTTCGGCTTGGGCTACGAGGTCGCGGGCGGCTTGGATGATCTGCGAGCGCGTTCCGGCGTCGACTTTTCTGTTTTGGCTGCGTGCCACGGTCTCCATTCCCTCGGCTTGCATCAGTTTTGCATCGGCGAGCGATGAGTGGATGTGGACGAGCGTGTCGCCGGCTTTGACCCAATCGCCTTCGCTGACATAGATTTTTTCGACGCGCCCGGGGAGTTTACCGGCGATGCGTATAGAGGTTGCGTCGGCTTGTCCTTCGATGATTTCATTCGGTTTGTCGAGGAAGCAGAAGCCGAGGATGGCGAGCACGATGCAGATTGCCACCATTATGCCCATTGCGGTCATGAGGATTTTGTTTTCGTGCTGTTCGGCTGAGTTGAGGGTTGATTCTGACATATTTCGAGGTTTTAAGAGCAAAGTTCAAATGATGAAAGTTTCAAAGAGTAGAGAGGTCGGATGAAAGATTTTTTCAGGGGGTGAGACGGCCGAGGACTTTGTTGAGGTAGACGTCGCAGAGGTAGACGTCGATTCGAGCGTCGATGTTCTCGGAGTGGGCTTTGAGCCAAGCGGTCTGCGCTTCCATAACGTTGTCGACGGTCATCACTCCGTCGCGGAATCCGATTTCGGCGCAGCGGAGATTTTCGTTTGCTTTGTCAAGATTGGCTTCGGTCAGTCGGAACGTTTTCAAAGCTTCCTGTGTTTTGAAAGAGGCTTGGCTGACTTGGAGTTCGATAAGCTCTTTGGCATTGTCGAGGCGCAGACGCGCGATGGCCGTCTGTGTCTTGGCTGCTCGTAGCTTGTTGTAGTTGCCGCCCCAGTGCCAGAGGGGGATTTTCAGCATTGCTCCGACTGAAAACATCCCGCCGAATTTTTTCTCGAAGCCGTTGAAAGTGTTGGGGTTTGAAAACGAGTATGCTCCGACGAGAGCAAGGTTGGGCATCATCGACGAGCGTTCGACGTTTTCTTTCTCCTTATAAATTTTGACTCCGAGAGCGAGGGCACGAAGATCGTCGCGCTCGGTGTAGACATCCTCCATGTTATAGGTGTTGGCAATCGGAGCTGAGAGGTTGAGATTTTCGGAATCTTCGTCGGCGAGGGGCATGAGGGTGTTGACCGGGAGGCCGCAGACTTGAGCGAGAGCCATGCGCGAGAGAGTCAGCCCGTTTTCAACCTTTGTCAAGTCGACTTGCGCCGAGTTGAGTTTGACATCAACCGACAGGCGGTCGCGCGACGTGGCTACGCCCTCTTTGACCATCAACGCGACGTTGCGGCTGAGGGTGTCGAGCAGATTGACGTAGCTCTCGGCGAGTCGTTGCTTGGCTTTGAGCGATACAACTTGCCAATAGGCAGCGTCGACGGCATAGATGATGTCCTGCGCAGCGTTGTCGCGACTCGCTTGGGCAATTTTCTCGGCATAGCCCGTGATTTTGTTCATCGCCACGATTTTGCCACCCATAAATATGGGTTGTGTCAGGGTGACAGCTCCGAAAAACACGTTTTGAAGGTCGTAGCTGAGCGCATCTTTCGGGAGATATGCCACTTGCTCGGGAATCGGTTTGCCGTTGACCATGATCGGCTCGCCGGTCACGGGGTTTTTCACGAGTCCGAACTCATAGCTTTGCGTTTCGAGGTTGAAAGTCTTGACGGGAAGCAGTTGGTCAGACGCGAAAATCGACACACCTTTTTGATTATACATATATCCGCCCGCAAAGTCGATTGCCGGGAGGTAGGCGGCAAAAGCCTGCGACTTTTCGTAGCCTGCCGATTTGACTTTCTGAGCCGCAATTTTCAACTCTTTGTTGTTGCTGAGAGCCATCTGTCGGCAGTCGTCGAGCGTGACGATCTCGCCGTCGATGACGGAGGCGGTGTTTTGAGCCATCATCGTCGTCCCGAGACTACATAATCCGAGCAGGATGAGCAGAAAACGTCTTGTTGTCATAAATGAGAAGCTATTGGATTCTTGGTTGAATAAAACTCTGAAATTACACTCGTTGAGCCGTCGAATATTGGAGCATTTGCTCCCTGAAAACGTCGAATCGGCAAATCTGATGGTCGTTGGAAGCGAGTATGCAAATATAACTTGTTTTCAACATTTATTGTTTAAAAAAATCAAAGTTTAATTAATACAAGTGGACGAAAAAGTGGTCAGTTTGGAACCGCCGAGAAGGCGGCTGCGAATTCCAATAGCTAATCTGATTTAATCGGCTGATGAATACTATTAATATATGTATAGGTGGTCGAAGATGATGCCGTCGGAGAGGGAGCGGATGGCGATTCGGTGGGGGTGGGCGGACGAGGAATGAGTTGGGGCGAGGGGGAGGGTGATTCGTCGGACGGCATTGTTGCCGAGGACGTTGAGTTTCCATTCCTCGCTTCGTCCTTTGGTCGCGAAGTCGATTGGAGTGCTTGACACGGAGTCGAGACTGACGACTACGCGCAGTTTCCGCCCTTCGATCGGGTGGGTCGGGATGAAGTGCAGTTCGAGCGTGAGCGAATCGCGGTCGGAGTGGGGGATGACGAATGAAATTTCCTGTCCGGTGTCGATGCGCGTCGATTTGTCGAAGTGACCGAGGCGGTCTATGGTCGAGCCTTGATTTTCGGCTGCATCATCAGTCGTCAGCAAGTGAAGATACTGTTTTTCAGGGGGCAACGGTGTGGAGTCGGGGGCGGAGGTGTGGCTCACGTAGTCAAACACCGGCAGTTTGCGCGGTTGGCAGTCCATGATTCGATTCCATTTGCCGTGGTTGGAGATGCCGCGGTTATATTTGGCTGTCAGAGAGATGATACTGTCGTGAGCGGTGTCCGATTCGCTCCACGAGGCTTTGCCGTGGCGTGCGAGTTGGGCTTTGAGGAGCTTGCAGTTCATTTGAGCGGCAGCCATGACGGGGTATTGAACCAACTGATAGTAGGCATCAGCAAGACGGGGCGGAATTTCCGACTCGATGGCTTTGACGCGGTCGCTGAGCGAGGCGTAGTCGGCGAGACGGCGGCGGATGTCGGTCTCGCTCCACGGCAGGTCGCGGACAGTGGAGTGGAATTTTCGGTCGGATTCTTCGACGCGGGTGTTACCCATGAATTCCGGTTTGCGGATGAATGCAAGTCGGTAGTGTTCGAGCATTGTCGAGAGGAGTCGACGCGCTGATTCTTTGCCAAATTCACGGGCGAGGAATTGGTTGAGGTGGTTTTCGACACCGAGCCGACGGACGCTGTCGATGTCCCATGCCATATCCATGAACAGTTCGATTTGATATTCGGCAGGCTTGATGTCGCCGACGTTGAGAATCCACATTTTGCGGATGCCGCGGTCGTAGGCGAGCGACATTTGCTGGACGAGGAGTCCGGGGCTGAACGTGGCGAGCCAAAGATGGTCGTGAGGTCTGCCCCAATACGAGATGTGGTAGTACACGCCGTTGCCTCCTCTCCGCTTGCGCTCGGTTTCGGAGGGGAAGTTGCGGATGTAGCCATAGTTGTCGTCACACCACATCAGTGTCACGTCGTCGGGGACGGCGAGACCGCTGCGGTAGACATCGAGCACTTCCTTGTAGGGGATGAATACCTGCGGAATCGCGTCGATTTCTTTGCCGATGAACCTCGTCAGCAGTTCACGTTGGTCGGCAATGACGGTTTCGAGGACGCGCCGCTGCTCGTCGACGGTCTTTGCTCCGAGCATTTTCGAGTCGTGGACGCCGCGCATCCCGAGGGTGTAGACGATTTCTTGTCCGGCGACTTCTCGGAGTCGCTGACTCCAAAAGTCGCGGACGGCATCGGCATTGTTTACATAGTCATATTTCCCGTGACCGCGCAGAGGCCATTCGCCGGCTGTGCTCGATGCCATCGGTTCACAGTGGGAGCCGCCGATGTAGATGCCGTATTTTTCAGCCGCCTCGCGGTTGCCGTCGGTCATGAAGAAGGGGCGTGTACATTCGTGCATGGCGGGCCAAAAAGTGTTGGCTCGCAGGCGGAGCATCAGCTCGAAAATTTTGGCATTGGTCTTGCAGCCGATGACACCTTGACCGTTTTCCGGCTCGAATGTCAGACTGCTCCACGGTAGCATCCCCCAATCTTCATCGTTGATGAAAATCCCGCGGTATTCGACGCTCGGTGAAGCCGAACGGGTGAACCCTGCCGACAACTCGAATTTCGTCTTGCGCTCGGGCTGAGCGTCGGCCCACCATTCCCATGGCGATACGCCGAGCAGTCGCGACAGCTCCATGATGCCGTAGGCTGTCCCGTGGCAGTCGCTGCCGGCAATGATCAGACGACCGTCGCCGACGACTTGGAGTGTGAAGCCCTCTTTCGTTTCGTCGAGGGTCGACAAGTCTGCGCCGGACTGTTGCAAGGCTTGGCTCACGCCTATTGTCCCGACCACGATTCGGGCGGCAGTCGGGTTGGCAGTCGGCTCGACCTTGCCGCCGAGAGTTGCCGCGATGTCACCGGTCAGAATTTCGATAGCAGTTTTGACGATCGGGGCTTCGTCTGACGAATAGTTGACGGCGACCGCCGAGTTGCCGTGCAGTTTGAACTTGCGAGCCGCCGAGGCTGTTGTCGGCAAGACTGCTCCGACGATGATTGTCAGGATGATTAGCAAGTGGCGGCAACAGCGGCAGTCGGAAATTATTCGGTGTGATGATAGTTGTTTCATGGGTGGCTTGGTGAGAGATATATAAATGTCAACAGCCATTCGTCGGCGTTGAGGTGGCGGAATGGCTGTTGAAAATATTTTCGTTTAGCCGAGACAATCGGCAGAGTTGAGAGCGAGTCAGCGATGGAGAGTGGCGGATTCTTACATTCCTACCATTTTACCGAACGAAGCAGGGATGGGAGTTGAGAAATTCATATCCTTGCGTGTGATCGGGTGGACGAAGCGCAAAGTTTGAGCGTGGAGAGCCATGCGGTGGATCGGCGAACTTTTTGCACCGTAGCGACGGTCGCCGGCAATGGGGTGGCCGAGGTCTTTCATGTGGACACGAATCTGATTCTTGCGTCCCGTGTCGAGCGAAACCTCCATCAGCGAGTAGCCGTTCTTGCTTTTGAGAGTCTTGTAGCGAGTGACGGCGAGCTGACCCTCGTCGGGGTTCTCGGTCGAGTAGACTTCAAAACGCGAGTTCTCGGCAAGGTAACTCTTGATAGTGCCCTCTTCCTCCTCGGGTTTACCCTCGACCACGGCGAGATATGTGCGCGAAATCACCATGTTGTTCCAATTGTGTTGCAGACGCTCTTTGGCCTCCAAACTCTTGGCAAAGACCATGAGCCCCGACGTATCGCGGTCGAGACGGTGGACAATAAACAGTTTGTTGTTCGGATTGTGCCATTTCAGATAGTCGCGCAGGATACTGTAAGCCGTTCCGTCCTTGATTTTATCCGTGCCCATCGAGAGGAGACCGTAGCCTTTGTTGACCACGATGATGTCGTCGTCCTCATAGACGAGTTTCAGTCGACGGTTGTAGAACACACGAAACTCGCGCGTAAGGTTGGCTTTGACCTCATCGCCTTTGGCAAGAGGGGTGTCAAATTGAGTGACCGGGATGCCGTTGACGGCAATCTGATTGTGGCTCAATAGATTCTTGATGGCGGTGCGCTTGCGCTGGGGCATTGCTTGGATGAGATAGTCAAGCAGGCGACTCTCTTCGCCGACGGTGTAAGTCTCGATGACGTCGGGCTTGAAGCGATTGCGTTCGGCGCCGGGTTTGGTTGAGAATTTTGTTATTGCCATATCGTGATTGTCGATTGGGGGTGGATGAGGTGATATGTATATATACTGATGAAATATTTTTGTTGACCTTGCGTCGGTCGAGTGGAGAGTGATCTCTGAACGAGAAGCGGTATGGAGTGACTCTCAGACGAGCCTACGATTTCTTTGTGCGGGCAGCCGTCTTGCGAGTAGTCGTGCGTTTGGGAGCTTTGTCCTGCTCCTCGATGATCTGACGGACTTCTTCGAGAGTCAGCTCGGCAGGGTTGGCAATCGTCTTGGGAATCTTGTAGTTACTTTTCTTATAGGCGATATAGACACCGTAGCGACCGTTGAGAATCTGGACATCCGGGTCTTCGTCAAACGTTTTCACCACCTTGTTGCTGTCGGCTTCGCGTTTGGCAGAGATGAGACTCGCGGCTTCTTCGATAGTGATTGAAGTCGGGGAGAGGTCTTTGGGAATGCTGATAAACTTACCGTCGTGGCGCAGGTAGGGGCCGAAGCGACCGATAGCGGCTACGACGGGCTGACCTTCAAACTCACCGACTTCTCTGGGGAGGTCAAAGAGTTTGAGAGCATCTTCGAGATTGATGTCAAAGACACTCTGGTCTTTGCGGAGCGATGCAAATCGCGGTTTATCCTTCGAATCCGTCGAGCCGATTTGCACAATCGGGCCGAAGCGACCGATTTTGACCGAGACGGGCTCGCCTGTGGTCGGGTCAGTGCCGAGCAGACGCTCGCCGACCTTGTGTTCGGTGCGCATCTCGTTGGCTTTTTCGACTTCGGGGTGGAAGAGCTTGTAGAATTTGGCAATTTCCTGATTCCAATTGGTCTCGCCGTCGGCTATACGGTCAAATTTCCGCTCCATGTCGGCAGTGAAATCATAGTCGAGGATGTCGGGGAAATGTTGGGTCAAAAATTCGTTGACGATGATACCGGTATCGGTCGGGATGAGCTTGCCCTTCTCCGCGCCGACGTTCTCGCTGCGGTTGCTCGACGTGATTTTGCCGTCGGCTTTGAGCGTGAACACCTTAAACGAGCGTTTCTCGCCGGCCTTCTCGCCTTTGACAATATACTCGCGATGTTGAATCGTGGAAATAGTCGGAGCGTATGTCGACGGACGACCGATGCCCAATTCCTCCATCTTTTTGACGAGCGACGCCTCAGTGTAGCGCGGGGGCGCGAGCGTGAAGCGTTCCGACGCCGTAATTTTGTCCGTCGTCAGCTCTTCGCCGATATTCAAGGACGGGAGAGTGCTCTCGTTTTCATCGGTCGAAGCATTGTCGTCGTCATTTCCTTCGAGATACACTTTCAGGAAGCCGTCAAATTTGATGACTTCGCCCGTAGCCGTAAAATATTCGCTGCGTTCCGACGGAGCAATGTCGATCGTCGTCTTCTCGATTTCAGCATCAGCCATTTGCGACGCCATCGTGCGGAGACGGATGAGACGGTAGAGACGCTTTTCCTGCGCCGTGCCGTCGATAGTTTCGTGGTCGATATATGTCGGGCGGATAGCCTCGTGAGCCTCCTGCGCACCCTTTGAATTGGTGTGGTAGCGGCGCACTTTGAGATACTTCTCGCCGAGTTCCTCCGTGATGAGTCGCGAGATGGTCGAAATTGCGAGTTGCGAGAGATTGAGCGAGTCCGTACGCATATATGTGATATGACCTGCTTCATAGAGCTTCTGGGCAATCATCATTGTCTGCGACACGGTAAACCCGAGCTTCCTACCCGCCTCCTGTTGGAGCGTCGAAGTGGTAAACGGCGGCGCAGGCGACTTTTTGAGCGGTTTGACGCTGATGTCGTTGACCGTATAGATAGACTTCTTGCAAGCTTCGAGAAATTCGCGTGCGCTCTCCTCGTCGGGCAGACGCTTCGACAGTTCGGCTTGAATCTGACCGCCGCCGGGGATGTTGAAAACAGCCGTCACGCGATAGTAAGGCTCGGAGTTAAACGATTGAATCTCGTTTTCTCTGTCGACGATCAGACGGACGGCAACCGACTGGACACGTCCTGCCGACAATGCCGGCTTGATCTTCTTCCACAACACGGGCGACAGCTCAAACCCGACAAGACGGTCGAGGACACGACGAGCCTGCTGAGCGTCGACGAGGTTGATGTCAATCTCACGCGGATTTTCGATCGCATTGAGGATCGCGTTTTTCGTGATCTCGTGAAACACGATGCGCTTCGTGTTCTCAGGTTTCAGACCGAGCACCTCATAGAGATGCCAAGCGATTGCTTCTCCCTCGCGGTCCTCATCGGATGCGAGCCAGACGGTTTCCGCGCCCTTTGCCGCCTTTTTCAGTTCGGCAACGAGATTTTTCTTGTCGGCGGGAATTTCGTAGACCGGTTGGAAGTCCGAGTCGACCTTGATGCTGATGTCTTTCTTGCGAAGATCACGGATATGACCGTAGCTCGACATGACTTTGTAGTCTTTGCCGAGAAATTTTTCGATAGTCTTAGCCTTTGCAGGAGACTCTACTATGACGAGGTTTTTCAACATATTTATTGTAAGATGAGCCGCTTTCGGTTAGTGGAATCGCGGCAAGAATTATCGGTCGGAAGAGGGGCTCGCCCCTCCGCCCGACGGCGTTTCAGTCCGCAAAGGTAGAAAATTATATTAAATATGTGTTAACCTATTAACAATTTCTCACACTTGGCGAAGTTTTTTCCCTTTCTGCCGATTTAGAAGCCGTTTTAAAATTTCGAATCATTCATAAATCTAACCCTCCGTCGGGCGCAGACGCTCTATCAGCTCGGCAACGCCCGCGGTGGCAGTCCGAGGGATGACCGTGACATTCTCCGGGACATGAGCCGGATTCGGGTCGATATAGTAGACCGGCACTCCCGGACGAACATAGTGGAGCAACCCCGCAGCCGGATAGACCACCAAACTCGTCCCGATGACGGCAAAAACATCGGCTTGTTCCACCAGCTCGATAGCCGGCTCGATATTGGGGACGGCTTCTTGAAAAAATACGATGTGGGGACGCACCGGGTCGCCATACTTGTCGAGCGTCGTCGGAGTCGTTTCGAGATGATCCTTGTCGAGAGTATAGACTCGCGACTCGTCGCGCATCGAACGCACCTTCATCAACTCGCCGTGGAGATGGAGAATATTCGTGCTGCCCGCACGCTCGTGGAGGTCATCGACATTTTGAGTGATAACCCTGACGTCATACCATTTTTCAAGCTCCACCAATCCGAAGTGGGCGGCATTCGGCTGACAATCGACCAACGCCTTGCGCCGCTCGTTGTAAAACTGATGGACTATCGCCGGATTTCGGGCAAAACCCTCGGCACTGCAAACGTCCATGACAGGATAATTCTCCCACAAACCGTCGGCATCGCGAAAGGTCGAAATGCCCGATTCGGCAGAAATGCCTGCCCCCGACGAGACCACAAGTATCGGCTTTTTCATAACTCTATATGATTTGTTTTTTTTTAAACGTATTGAGTGAGTATCTTAGAGAGAAAATTCAGCGTTTGAAAGAATCAACGTTTCGACTTGAAAAAAGTGCGCATCAACTCGCCCGACTCCTCGCCCAACACACCGCCGACCACCTCGGCGCGAGGATGGAACGGCGATTTGCCCCCGGCCGTGAAGACGCGGTAGCCGCGCTTATCGTCAGGCGCACCGTAGACAATTCGTTTGAGCTGCGCCCAGCCGATAGCCCCCGCACACATAATGCAAGGCTCGACCGTCACATAAAGCGTGCAATCTTGGAGATACTTCCCCCCGATCGTCTGCGCCGCGGCAGTGATAGCTTGAATTTCAGCGTGAGCGGTCACATCGACCAGCGACTCCGTCAGATTGTGACCGCGCCCGATGATGTTGCCCTTCTGACTGACAATGACAGCCCCGATCGGAATCTCGTCAAGCTCCATCGCCTTCGCAGCCTCGGCAAGTGCCAGCCGCATAAACTTCTCGTCTGTTTCCTGCTGTGTCATCTTTGAATAGGTGAAATAAAAAAAAGTCGGTAACTCCGAAAAAAAAATTCGGATAAACAAAAATAACCATTCAATCGAAAACCCGCAAATTTTTCATCTCGAAAAAAGATTGTTGAAAACATTCGGTGCGAATGTTGAAAAGTGGATGCCGATTTTTGTTGGAGAGTCGGGGATTTTTGAGTAATTTTGTCGTCAGGCTTTGGGCTGACCATCGAAAACGCCAACAGCTTGACATTTTAAACCCTTGAATAATCAAAAATAACAATATCCGAACATGGAAGTAACAGGTAAAATCATCGTGGCACTCCCCGAAGTGGGTGGCACATCTCAAAAGGGCAACGTCTGGAAGAAACGCGAATATGTCCTTGAAACTCAGGAAACTTATCCCCGCAAAATATTCTTCAACTTCTTTGGCGATCGCGTCGATCAATACCCCTTGCAGGTAGGTCAGGACGTGACAATCAGCTTCGACATCGACAGCCGTGAATACAACGGACGTTGGTTCGTAGAAGTTCGTGCGTGGAAAGCCGAAGCCCCCAACCAATCAATGCAAGCTCCCCAGCAAGCAGTACCCTTCGGAGCACCTGCCGCACCCGCTGCCTACGGCCCCGCTCAAAATATGCCGCAAGGCTACGCCGCACCTGCCGCAGCCCCCGCGCCTCCTGCTCCCGACCTCTCACCCTCTGCAACCGACGACCTCCCCTTCTAACACACCCCTCCTCGTCGCAACGAAACATCGTTAAAAAATCATAAAATCAATCGCCATGCCAGATTTTTGAAAGAAACCTGACATGGCGATTGTTTTGTAAACACTCTAATATTCAGCTGATTGTGCGAATTTTGCGGGCGGAGAGCAAAAAAAAATTAGGGAGCTGGACATTATCGCACCTTTTTGGCTGATTTCTGTTGTAACTTTGCAGTGTGAAACTCAAATTAAAAGTTGAATCAAAAAAAGAAATCTATGAAAACACAAACAAAACTTACAACCATGAATCGCGGCAGACGGTGTTGCCTAAGCAATTATCCGGCTACGCAAGTCGCAGCCACGAAGGATGCACTTACTTCAACTCGTAGGGCTTTTGCAACTTGTCGAGTTCCGATTCAAACGCCTTCATTTCAATGCCGAATGACTCCAACTCTCGTTTCAACGAGTTGAATTGATCGAACTGCAAACCCTCCAACGAGTTAAGCTGATTGAGCGACTCCAATTTTTTCAACTTCTCGGTGTCAATGTAAGAGTATTCATTCAGCCCGTAAAGATTGATTGTGTCGTCGTTGAACTCGATTTTAAAATCATCGTTAAACGTCAACGGGAAATTTTGCGGGTCGAAGTCTTGCAGACGCTGCACCGAATTAAACTCGGAGCGATCTTTTGCCGACGACTTGCGTCGGGAATTTTTGCGCGTAGCCTTGCCGCTGTTATTCTTTACGTTGATTGGCGATTTGTTGGCTGTCAGCATCCACTTCGACTTGCCGCGTTGGGTGAGAGTGTATTGTCTTTGCTCATTTAATCACAGTTCATATATTTCATCGATAAACTCTTTGATAATCGGGTCGTTAGGATCCGACTCGTCGAAAGCGGCGTTGATAAAAGCATCGTCGGCATCAATAAAATAATCGTCCGAGCTATGAAGGCTTTCTTCAACAATCTGCTGAGTGCGGATAATTTCGGGGACGACAATATTGAGGTCAGTGATCTTCTTACCGTCGCGGGTGAGATTTTCTTCCGGCGAGGAGACGGATGCCGCAGTCAAGTTTGTCGCGTATCGCCCAGAGTATCATCAAAGTCTCTTGGGCTACGTCGTCGTCAAGCGAGGTATCGACAGAGTCCGACATGGTTATGACCATGCCGACTATGCGAGCCCTCAGCGGGGTTGCCGTTTGTTCAAATTCTTCGCGGTTCATTCCGTCTGTTCGTTGTTCTTAAAGAAGTCCGTTTGTTATATAGACGGAAAAAAGCTCGAAACGTTACGCTGAAAATTCAACTTTTTTCAAAAAATTTTCAGCCGATCGAATTTAGATTGATTGAAACAGCTATCAAACAGGTGTTTATCAGTCTTGGCGACGGCCGAGCTCGATGACTTCGAGTCCGGCGACAGTTCCGCCGTCGATTGTCAGACGGATGAGAGTGCGCTCTTTCTGCCAACCGTGGTAGCCGGCGGCTCCGGGGTTGACGTGGAGGAGTCCGAGCTCATGGTCGGGCATGACTTTAAGAATGTGGGAGTGACCGCAGACCATGAGGTTGATGCGATTGTCGAACAACTGACGTTTGATTCCCGGAGCATAGCGTCCCGGATAGCCTGCAATGTGGGTCAGCCAGACGCGGACACCGTCGATTTCAAAACATTCGGTCTCGCGACAGCGGCGACACACGTCGCCGTGGTCGATGTTGCCCCTGACGGCGCGAACCGTCGGGACTACCTCTTCGAGTCGGCGGATGATGTCAATATCGCCGACATCGCCGGCGTGCCAAATTTCGTCGCAGTCTTTGAAATGGATCGCGTAGCGGTCGTCCCAACACGAGTGGGTGTCTGATAGAATACCGATTGTCTTCACGGTTGTTTCAATAGATTGATGTGGTGGAATAGGATTGTCCCTTTGACGTAGGTCAAGGCAATTTTGTTGACGCCTTTTTGCAGGCTGACGCTTGCTGTCGTCGACGGGTTGACGCTTATCCAATCGTTAGGATTGACGGGAGGGAATAGCAGCGTCGATGCGTAGCGGTCGTTGATGTCGAGCAGGCGGATTGCACAGCGGTCAAATCCGTTTGCATAACCAACGGTTAAGTAATAGTCGCCGTCGTCGGGCGCATTGACGTAGCAGGTGATGCGAGTGTTGTGGCGGGCGGCGAGTTCGATGTAGTTCGATGCCGTAGCCGGATCTTTGATGAAATGGCGCGGCGGTCGGCGCGGGATGATTGTCGATGCTCTGACAGTCAGCAGCGACGATTTCGGATAGACGATGATGGGCTTCGACGAGTAGCCTGCGCTTGCGTCGACGGCGGCTGATGACTTAGCCGACGATGCCTTGCGATGCGGGACAATGTTGACGATTGTCGTCGCATTTTCGTCGGGCAGGTCGATCGAGTGGTCGGGCGAAGTGATTTCTTCGTTGACAATGCCGTTGATGTAGACGGCATAGCGCGTGTCGGCATCGAAGTTGGTGATTCTAAACTCTGTTGCCGATGTCCGGTCGACTTTCGGAGTCGGGAGGATGGTGGCAGGGCGGTCGACGATGTTGAGCCGACGGTGTGAACTGATATTGTTGCCCGACAGGGTGATGGTGACGCGGTGGTGTCCGCTGAGGTCGCCGGGGATTGTCGGCGACGGGAGGCTGACGGAGTCGAGCATGAACGTCGCGATGCGGTCGCCCGTCCCGTTGAGCGAGATGTCGATGACTGCGTTGCGGTAGCGAAGCCCTTCGAGGTGTTTGCCGCCCGGAAATTTGTCGGGAATCATCGGTGAGAATGTCAGTCCGGTCGTCGTCGCTGTGATTCCGAACATCCCTTTGAGGATTATTGCGGGCAGCAGTGACGGCAGTCGGCGGTCGAGCGACAGATTCATGAGCGATGCGGTCGCGAGCGTGAAGGCTTCGGCGTTGCGGACTTTGGCGGCGGCGAGGGCAAAGAGTGTCTGGACTTCCGGCGAGAGTCGGCGGCTGTCGCCGGAAGTCTCCATGGGGTAGGTGGTCGGGATGCCGAATGTCGGCAGGGTGGCGTTGGCTATGATTGCGTCGGCCATTTCGCGTGTTGCCGTGCCGGTCAGGATTGCGAGCGAGTTGGCTTCGTTGTCGGTGATGAGGTCGGCTATCGGACAGAGGCTGCCGTAGAGGCGTTGTCCGTAAAACTGTCGGTCGGGGTGCCAAAGTCGGTCGTTGATTGCGTTGCGCAGTCGGGTGGCGTCGTCTTTGAGTGAGCGTTGTTTCTTGGCGTTGTTCAATTCGCCTGCCATTCGCGATGCGATGTCGAGGGCGTCGGCGCGCAGGATGTTGGCGGTCGTTGAGAATGATTGGAATTGCTCCATGCCGTTGAGCCATTGCGGACGACTTGTGGCTGCCGCCGTCGCCGTCGCCGTCGCGACGGAGTGGGGTGTGTCGTATGTCCCGATGACAAGGTCGGGTAGCAGTGGCGATGAGTTGAGTTGCTGTTGTCGCTGCAACATTTTTTGGAGCAGTCCGAAGGCTTCTGTCAGCCATTTTTGCGAGCCTGTGGCGCAATATATTTCCCAAGCGGCTTCCGCCCAGTAGGGCGTGAGGGTGGTGTGGGGGTAGTTTTCGTTGTCGGGTGTCGGACGGTTGGCTGTTTCGCGCAGTGATTTCATTGCGTCGTCGGGTCGGAGCAGTCCGGCGGAGAGGTAGATTTCGAGTGGCGAGAGGGTGGTGTGGCGTTCGCTTTCGGCTTTCGTGAAAAGTGCGTCGACGATGTGGGTGTCGGTGCGGAGTGTGGGTGTAGGCAAGGGGGTCGATGTGGCGGTGTCGGCGAGTTGCCAGATGCCGGTGATTTCCGTGGCTGATGTGGCTTTGTGGATGTCGCCGCGGCGGACGATGCTGTCGGTGTAGATTTCAAAGTCGTCACAGATGTAGATGCCGTCTTTTTTCACGATCGATTCGCTGCATCCGCCGGCGACGACGGTTGCGAGTAGCAGCAGGACGATGGTTAGGGTGTTGGCGATTCGCATGGGTGACGTTGGTTTGAGGGGAAAGGTGAGTGTGTGTGTGACGCGTTGTTTTTTGTTTGTGGAGGTCAGAGGCTGTGCGGTGGCTGAGTATAGACAAAAACAGCGATGAAAATCGGCTGATGCCAATTCTCATCGCCATTATAGCGTTCGTTTGAGTATATAATATCAAATAAATTCAGGTGATAATATGTTGTTCAGCCTCCTTTCGGTTGATTTGAAAAACGGGGTTAACGGGGGATGGTTTTGATTATTCCTCGTTAGCGCGGAGCTGCTGAACGTAGACAGCCTTCATCATTTTTTTGCGGTTGGTCACAGAGGGCTTTTGGAATGCCTGACGTGAACGGAGTTCGCGAACGATGCCGGTTTTTTCAAATTTACGTTTGAATTTCTTCAATGCTTTTTCGATGTTCTCACCTTCTTTTACTTGTACGATGATCATTGTCGTTTTTTTGATTAAAAGTTTTAGTTAATGATTTTTATTCTAATTTTTGCAATTTTTCTCTGCGGTCAACGGGGTTGCCTTGGAGGTGTTTCGGGCTTGATGCTCGAATTGCGGGGCAAAATTACTACTTTTTTTCGTAACTGCAAAGAAAAAATCGATCTTACTCGCATGAGTCTGACCGATTTTCTTTGTAGCGAGACCGAGAATTGAACTCGGGACCTCCGGGTTATGAATCCGACGCTCTAACCAACTGAGCTATCTCGCCATCATTTTTTTGAATCGTTGAGTAGATTCTTTCGCTTTTGCGACGGCAAAGGTAGTGACTTTTTTTGAACTGACCAAAAAAAATCGTCAAAATTTGATTTTTCCTGCCAAAATCAGGCAAAATCGGACTATGAATGCCGAATGTGGGGATGGTGGGGTGCACATTTTTGGGGGCGGTGGATGGGGTGGGGGTGTTAAAAATGCTTGTTGTGGCTGAAAGTCTTGGCGGAAAAGCGTAACTTTGCAGTTCTGAAATGTGGTTGCCGATTTTTAATGTTTTAGGTGACTGAATTTTAGTTGATATAGAAGCTGAATTTTAAAGTCATGGCGACTGAATTTTAGTAGGTATAGTAACTGTTGTTTCAGTTGTTATGGTCTGAAATTTGACGGTTTCTGAATGTTAATAGTAACTGAAATTTAAAAATATAATATAAGAATATCAATGAAAGCATTTGTTTTCCCCGGTCAGGGTGCTCAGTTCGTTGGAATGGGCAAAGACCTCTATGACAATAATGATGTCGCTAAGGAGATGTTTGAGAAGGCTAATGAGATTCTCGGTTTCCGCATCACGGATCTTATGTTTGAGGGTACGGATGAGGATCTCCGTCAGACTAAGGTGACTCAGCCTGCGATTTTCCTTCATTCGGTGATTCTCGCTAAGACTATGGGCGAGGAGTTTGATCCGTCGATGGTTGCGGGTCATTCGCTCGGTGAGTTTTCGGCTCTCGTGGCTGCGGGTGCGCTGAATTTCGAGGATGGTCTCCGTTTGGTTTCGGCTCGTGCGCAGGCTATGCAGAAGGCTTGTGAGCTTAAACCGTCGACTATGGCGGCTGTGATTGCTCTTCCCGATGAGAAGGTTGAGGAGATTTGTGAGGCTACTCCGGGTCTCGTTGTTTGTGCTAATTATAATTGCCCGGGTCAGCTTGTGATTTCGGGTGAGGAAGATGCTATCGATGCGGCTTGCGAGCAGCTTAAAGCTGCGGGTGCTAAGCGTGCGATGCGTCTGAAGGTTGGCGGTGCGTTCCATTCGCCTTGTATGGAGCCTGCTCGTGAGGAGCTTGCTGCTGCGATTGAGAAGACTGTGTTCCACACGCCGTCGGTGCCTGTCTATCAGAATGTTGATGCGAAGCCTCACACTTCGCCCGAGGAGATTAAGGCTAATCTCGTGGCTCAGTTGACTGCTCCGGTGCGCTGGACTCAGAGTGTTCAGAATATGATTGCCGATGGTGCGAATGAGTTTGTCGAGGTTGGTCCCGGCAAGGTGCTTCAAGGTCTCGTTGGCAAGATTAACCGTGAGGTTGCGACTTCGGGTCGCCAGTAATCGCGGTCGGAGGGGGCGCGGAGGTGGGTTTCTCCTTTCTCTGTCTCCCTTTCTCCGAATAGGTTTTGTTGTTTAGACATAAGTTTTATTTGAAAACAAAGATTACGGATTGAGTTTTTCGGGTCGGTGTGGATTTTTTTTTGCTGCCGACGGTTCGGTCTGTAATTTTTGTTTTTTTTATTCTGTGTTTCAATGGTTAATTTCTATCACCACGATGTGCCGTTTGAGCTTGAACTCGGCGGTCGGATCGATGATTTGTGTATTGCTTATCATACTTATGGCGAGTTGAATGCCGATGGGAGCAATGTGGTTTGGGTCTGCCATGCGCTGACTGCTAATAGTGATGTGAAGGATTGGTGGCCTCACACGGTGGAGGAGGGGCGTTTTCTCGATCCTGCCGATAATTTTGTGGTTTGTGCGAATATTTTGGGTTCGCCTTACGGCACGACGTCGCCGCTTCACACGAATCCGTCGACGGGGTGTCCGTATTATAAGGATTTTCCGCGGTATACGATGCGCGATGTCGTGAATGTCCACCGTGTCCTTGCCGATGCGCTCGGTATCGGGCGGATTTCGACGCTTGTCGGGAGTTCGGTGGGTGGTTTTCAGGCTGTTGAGTGGGCTGTCATGGAGCCGGAGCGGTTTGACCGGTTGGTGTTGATTGCGACGGATGCGGCTGCGACTCCGTGGGCTATTGCTATCGATGAGACGATGCGTATGGCTATCGAGGCTGACGGGACGTTTGGCGAGCCGAGGGCTGATGCGGGTCGCAAGGGGCTTGCGGCGGCGCGTGCGATCGGGTTGCTGAGCTATCGCGGTTATTATGGCTATAATCTGACGCAGCGCGATGTCGAGGTGCTTCCTGAGGTGCATCGTGCGTCGAGCTATCAGCAGTATCAGGGTGAGAAGCTTTGCCGGCGGTTTGATGCGTATTCTTATTATGCGATTTTGAATGCGTTTGACACTCACGATGTCGGTCGCGGTCGCGGCGGGCTTGATGCGGCTCTCGGGCGGATTAAGGCTCGGACGTTGGTTGTCGGGCTTGAAACTGACATTGTGTTTCCTCCTCGCGAGATGCGTGAGCTTTCGGAGAAGATTGAGGGGGCGGTGTATCGCGAGATTAGTTCGCCGTTCGGTCACGATGGTTTTCTTGTGGAGCATCAGTTGCTCAATGAGATTTTGCTTCCGTTTATGAGGGGTTAAATTTGTTTTTTTTGATTTTATTATGACAAGTTCTACCAAGGGATATATTCTCGGGGCGGTTGCTGCTGTGAGTTATGGGACTAATCCGCTGTTTGCTGTGCCGCTCTATGAGGCGGGGATGGATGTTTCGTCGGTCCTCGTCTATCGCTATGTTTTTGCGACGTTGATTCTCGGGGTTATCATGAAGTTGAGGGGCTATTCGTTTAGGTTGCCTCGCCACGATATGTTTTTGATGATGATTCTTGGGGTGTTTTTTGCGCTGTCGTCGGTGTTGCTGTTTGAGTCGTATAATTATATGGATGTCGGGTTGGCGTCGACGCTTTTGTTTGTCGAGCCTGTTTTTCTGGCTCTGATTTTGTGGATTTTTTTCAAGGAGCGGATTTCGCGGTGGACTGTCGGGTCGATTGCGGGGTGTCTGCTCGGGGTTTTGTTTTTGTGTAATCCGGGAGAGGGGGCTCATATTTCCGCTCGCGGGATTGCGCTGGTGATTTTTTCGGCGTTGACCTATGGTGTTTATATGGCTATGATTAATAAGAGTCGTATCCGCCGTCTTTCGGGGCCTGCGCTGACGTTTTATTCGCTGCTGTTCGGGCAGATTGTTTTTGCGGCTCGGACGGGGTTTTTCACGGAGGTTCAGGCTGTTCCGTCGGGGGCGTTGCCGTGGGTTTGCGTGGTGGGTATTTCGATTGTCCCGACTATTATTTCGCTGATGTCGGTGGCGGTGGCTATTCAGCATATCGGTTCTGTCCCGGTGGCTATTCTTGGTGCGCTTGAGCCGATTACGGGGATTCTTTTCGGGTGTCTGCTGTTTGGCGAGGTGCTGACTGTCCGCGCTGCTGTCGGTATCGTTGTCATCATTGCTGCCGTTATCGTGTTGGTTATGACTAAGGGGAAGGGTTGAGGCTCGCTCTCTTTGTCGTTCAGATTAAAATATGAAAAAAGAGAAAGCATCAAGTCTCGATCGCCGAGGCTTGATGCTTTTTCTTGGTTGAAGTGTGGATTTAATTTCGTATGTTATTTAAGTCCTGTAAGGTCGATGCAGAATGCTCCGTTGATGTTGGCGTAGTAGCCTCCGTCGTTGTCGAAGATTGCGATTCCTTTGGCGGGCCATGTGATTTTGCCGTCAGCGTAAGAGCCGTAGGTTTGGATTCCGATGGTCATCACGCCATAGCCTAAGTCGACTCCTGTCGACCAGTTGCTATTGGGGGTGTCGCCAAAGAATACCCTAGCGGGGTTGGTGGCGTTGACAATCACATAGTTTTCGTCCAAAACGCAGTATTTTGCATACGGCGAATTAGCGGCTTTGTAGGGATTGACAAGGCGATAGAGGCCGGGGGTCTGAGTGTGTTCTTCGATTTCAACGTTCCAAGTGTAGACGGGTTCTGAGAACAACGGGCCAACCAAGTCGTCGGAGAATTTACACATTCCGAGCGAGTTCCATTCCGAGCCGTTGGCGTAGGTGAATGATGCGCTCCATATGTTTTTAGCGTAGTTGGAAGCAACTTCGTCGGGGACTACGATCGAGATGGTGTAGGTCGTGAAGTTTTCCATGTTGGCAACAATCGGGGTGATTGAGATTGCAGCCGTTTCAGAGCCGTTGGCGAAAGTTACCGATGAGGGAATGACGAACAAGTCGACGTCGCCTGATGCAGTGAGGTTGACTGTGAGGTCGCCTTCGGTTTGCATGCGTGAGAGGTTGATCACCTGTGCTTCGGAATTGGCATCAATCTCGAAGTTGACTTCAACGTCGGGAGCGAAGTAGACACCGGGGGTGATTTCGGCGGCGGCGGGGGTGTAGTCGACTTCATCGGTACAAGCCGTGAATGTCATGGCTGCCGCAACCCCTAATACTGTAAAGAATTTATTGAATTTCATCAGAGTATTCATTTAAAATGAGATTGATTAATTGGCCGGTTTGAATTTGTCGCCGACGGGCGGGTTGCAGAAGCCTTCAACGCCTTTGTTGAAGTTGCCTTCGTAGTCAACGAACGGTAGGTTCATCCATCCGGGGCGGCCGTTGGTGTTGAACTGTGCGTCCTTGGGCCAGTTAGAACCGTTGTAGGCGCGGGTTACGCCTTTGTTGAGACGTTTGTAGTCGAAGAAGATTACGTTTTCACCCCAGAATTCGATACGTTTCTGTTTGAAGCATTCGTCGACGACGCCTTCGGTGTCGGATGCGAGGCAAGAGTAGGTGTTGTAACGGTAGGTCTTCATGAAGTTTTCAAGAAGTTCCTTGCCTTGGCTTGCATTAGAGTGTGCAACGGCTTCGGCTTCGATGAGGTACATTTCTTCGATACGCATCAAGGGGATGGCAACGGCAAATGTTGTGCCACGGTCGTCGAGAACGCCGCCGCCGGGACGGAACTTGATGCCGGTGTAGTCGTCCATCGATGCGCCCTTAGCTGAGCTGATGAAGGGCTCTGAGCCTGCGAGGTCGCCGCCAGCGGGTGCTTTCCACGAGAGTTTGCGCCAGTCGGCGTTGTCGATAGAGTTGTAGAGAGCGGCGTCGATCATCATCGAGCAACCGAATTGACCGCTGTATCCGATGTTTGCTTCGGGTGACATGAAGCTTGTCCAGTTTGGCAACTGTCCGGATACGACGGCTCCGTCGTTGCTTTCATATTGGATTGCCCACATCCATGAGCTGAATGATGAGTTGTTGAATCCGTTGGCTTTGTCAAACCATTCGTTTTTGGTCAACGGTGCGTATTGCGGGTTGGCACTGATGGCTTTGCGTGCAAATTCGGCTGCTTTCGTGTAGTTTTCGTCCCACATGTAGACGCGAGCCATGAGACCATAGACAACGGCGAGGTCGGGGAATACTTTCGAGTCGCGAGCGACAGTTGTCGATTGGAAAAGCGATTCAGCCAATTCGAGGTCGGCGATGAGCTTTTCAACCATTTGGTCGTGGGGGAGACGCGGGTTGTTGGAGAGTTCGTCGCTGGTCATGTCGGGGGTGACGTAGGGGACGGTCAGTCCGGTCACGTCGTTGCCGTCGCTGTTGACTCCGCTGATGGTTTCGTTGGGGAGGAACTCGTAGATGCGCGCCATGTCGATGTAGGTTGCCGAGCGATAAGCCAATGCTTCGGCGAGATATTTCTTCTGCTCGTTGGTTGCGCTTTCGGCATCGAGAAGTCCGATCACTTCATTGGTTGCTTTGACTTGGAAGTTCAAGTAGTACCAGTTGATCTGCGACAAGAGGTAGGTCGGGTCGATTGCGTAGTTGACTTGCTGCCAGTACATGAAGTGCTGATAGCCGTTGTAGGGCTGAATCATGTCGTTGGTCATGACGTTGAGCGCGATGAATATCGACGGGTAGCCGAAATCGAATGCGTTTGATGACCAGATGTGGTATTCCTTCATGTAGGCAGGCATACCTTTTACGATTGATTCGAGCGATTTTGATGATTCGGCAACCTGATCGGAAGTGACACCGCTTGTGGGGAATGTTTCTTCGATACATCCCGTAAGCATCGGCGTGGCGACAGCCAATACCGCAAGTTGTTTCAATATCTTGTTCATTGTGAGAATTGTAAAAGTTGATTAGAATGTTACAGATATACCTCCGGAGATTGAGCGGATGGTAGAGTAGTAAGTGTTACCACCGGAGATGCCTGAGCCGCCGAGTGCATATTGGCGAGGATCAAGACCTTGGCGTTTTGACCACAACCAAAGGTTTTCACCGCTGACATAGAGACGAATCTTTTCGATGAATGCCTTAGATGTGATTGATTTGGGGAGAGTGTAGCCAAAGTTCACGTTTTGAAGGCTGAGGTAAGAAGCGTCGGTCAAGTATTGGTTGGTCGATGACTGGAAGTCGTCGCCGAATTGGAGACGAGGAATTGTCGATGAGGGGTTTTCGGGAGTCCAAGCGTTGAGGATGTCGGCGTGGAATGTGCCGCCCTGTGAGCCTGCTTTCGGAGAGTTCATGTAAGAACCGTAGGTCGAATCGTTGACTTTGCCGCCGAGCTGATAGGTGAAGTCGACAGAGAGGTCAAAGCCTTTGAATGTGAATGATGTTCCGAAACCACCGTAGGCGTTGGGGATTGCCGAGCCGCAGAGGTATTGGTCGGGGTCGCCGTTGGATGTAACCTTTTCGCGGTGGTCAACGATCTTGTTGCCTTTCTTGTCGGTGACGAAGATGCCGTTGTCGTCAGTTTTGTAGACGTTTTTCCAGAAGAGGGGTTCGCCGTTTTCCTGATCGATGCCTGCGAATTGATACATGTAGTAGGTGTAGAGCGAGAGGTCTTCGGCAATGAAGAATCCGCGAGAAGCTGTGCCGTAGTATCCTTCAACGAAGTTGCCTTTGTTTGTTTCGGGGAGGCGGGTCACACGGTTTTTGTACCAAGTGATGTTGAAGTTGACATCCCAAGTGAAGTCACGGTTGTTGATGATTGTGCCGTTAAGGTCGATTTCGACACCGGCATTCATCATGTCGCCGAAGTTTTCATATTGGTTAGAGTAGCCAGACGATGCTGCAAGGGGTTTCTGATAGAGCATATCAGATGTCTTGCGGTAGAAGTATTCTGCGCTACCTGAGAGTCGATTGTTGAAGAGTCCGAACTCGAAGCCTGCGTTGAAGTTGCCGTTCTTTTCCCAAGAGATGTTGGGGTTGCCTTTGACAGAGCTTGCAGAGAGTGAGGGCTTGCCGTCGACGTTGACGATCTGGTAGGTGTTGGTGTAGCGATAGTTACCGATGTTGTCGTTGCCTTGTTCGCCATAAGAGGCTTTGAGCTTCAACATGTTGACCCAAGGAGCTTGGAACCAGTCTTCTTTCGAGATGATCCATGCACCGCCGACTGACCAGAAGTTGCCCCAACGGTGATCCGGGTGGAAGCGTGAAGAAGCGTCGCGACGGAATGAAGCCGATCCGAAGTATTTAGAGTCGTAGTCATACTGAACGCGAGAGAAGAAGCCTTCGTTGTTGTATGACGAAGTGTAAGAGTCCATTGATGCGTCAACAACAGCTCCGCTGAGTTCTTTGTTGTTGGGCGAGAAGAGCATGGTGCGGCTTGCGTCGAGGTATGTTTGTTTGATCCAAGAATTTTCATGACCGAGGAGGACGCCGACATTGTGCTTGTCGAATGTGCGGTTCCAGTTGAGGAGTTGCTGGTAGGTGTAGGTCATGTAGCGTGAGTGACTCTTAGAGACGTCACCACCTGCTTCGATATTGGGAATTGTGAGCGGGTTGCCGACTGATGTGCCGCGAGATTCGCTGACATAGACGGTGTTGTTGGTAGTGAATTTGAAGTCTTTGAGGAAACGGATTTCAGCAAAGCCGGTGGCGTTGACAGAGTTGCCCTCGGTGTTGTTGGTGTCATAGAGCACGTCGGAAACACCGTTGGCTGCAAACGAAGCTCCTGCGGGACGGCTGAGACCTGCGTTCTGACCCTGTCCGTAGTCATAGAGAATCATGTTGTCGGCATTTCTCATGATCTGACCCTTTCCGTCGCGGATATACATCGGGTAGATGGGAGCGATCGAGGTTGCGATTGCGAGGGGGTTGTTGATTGCGCTTGCAGAACCGTCAGACCCCATTGCATTGTTGTCTGAGTGAGAGTATGCCATGTTTGCACCGACTTTCAACCATGATTTCACTTGCGTGTCTGCGTTGAGACGACCGGTGAAACGTTCGTAGTTGGTGTTGGCGATGATACCTTCGTTCTTCAAGTAGCCGATCGAAGCGTAGAAGTTGGTTTTGTCGGTCGAGTTGGAGATAGAGAGGTTGTATTCCTGACGGAGGCTCTTAGAGTAGGTGTTATCAAGCCAGTCGTCATGAGTAAGGAAGTAGTCTTGACCGTTGTAGTTAACGATGCGGCCGAGCGTGGCGTTGGGGTTCACCTTGCCGTTGCGACCGATGAAGTATTCGTTTGAGGGATAGTCAAACACTTGGTAGCCCAAGCCGTATTCAGAGTCGTTGATGAGGCTGTTGTTGGCTGAAATCCAAGCCTGATTTGCATTCATGCCCTTTTCGTTGGTGTAGAAGTTGTAGAGGGCATTGTAGTAAGTCTCGTAGTAGAGACGCGGGTCTTGGATGGTGTTGTAGTCTTGGACGGCGCGAGAGTTCTGACCCCACTTGGCGTCGAGAGTCACGCGAGCGTTAGAGCCGTTCTTGGCACGTTTAGTGGTGATGAGGATGACACCGTTGGCACCGCGAGCACCGTAGAGGGCGTTGGACGCAGCGTCTTTGAGGACGGTCATCGACTCAATGTCGGAGGGGTTGATGTTGTTGATCGAACCGCCATAAGGAACACCGTCGAGCACGACGAGGGGGTCGTTGCCGGCGTTGAGCGAAGAAATACCACGAATCATGATCGAGCTCGGACCGCTGCCCGGTTGACCCGACTGATTGAAGATCTGAGTACCTGCAACTTTGCCTTGGAGGGCGTTGAGGGCGTTGGTGACTTGTGATTGTTCGATTTCTGCGGCATCAATCACTGTTGCCGAACCTGTGAAGGCTGATTTTTTAGCCGTGCCGTAGGCAACGGTTATGACTTCGTCGAGCATTGTCGA
>CAZCCI010000014.1:0-56244 GCA_964497255.1 uncultured Staphylococcus sp. | reverse complement strand
CACAACCTTGCCAAGGTTGGGGTCGCGGGTTCGAGTCCCGTTTTTCGCTCAAAGAATACAAACAAAAGTCGCTTCGACAGATATTCGTCCGGGTGGTGGAATTGGTAGACACGCTACTTTGAGGGGGTAGTGGCCGTTAGGCTGTGTGAGTTCGAATCTCATCTCGGACACTTGAAAATCCTGATTAAGATTTTTTAGTCGGGATTTTTCTATGACCAAATCAAACGCATTTTGCCTCGACACACATCGTCGGCAATAAGAATCAGATCAGAGGATCGGGTTTGAAAAACGTTTGAAAAATTGAAATATTCTTAATGAGTCCGGGTGGTGGAATTGGTAGACACGCTACTTTGAGGGGGTAGTGGTCGTAAGACTGTGTGAGTTCGAATCTCATCTCGGACACTCAAAAGAATCAAAAATTGAGAGACAAATATCAATAATATTTGCCTCTCTTTTCGTATATCAAAAACTCACAGCTCGCCCACACACGCACAAACATTTCGCTACCATAACTCCTCCCCCTAACCCTACAACGACACAATAAATTTTCAGTGAGGACAAGCGAAAAGATTGGCGATACAAAAAAAAAGAAATTACGTGGCTGCCGTACTGGCTGTTGCTAACATTGTGGCAAGTACCGCCACCGATGCAATTTGTTTAAATAATAATTTTTTCATAATTTGCGAAATTGTTAATTTTAATTATTGCCCCGGTTGAGTCTGTGAAGATAGGCGATCAGGGCTTTCATCATCCTATCAGACCGACACCGGAAGACATCTCCACACACTCCTCTTAAAAAGCCCCAAACTCTTCGGAATAGCGTGCGCCCTTAGCTAATTAATCAAAATCTATCAGAATACTAAAAATCCTCGCCTGTGCGAGTATCAACCCAACACTTGCGCCTTATCCGATACATCTTCAAGTAATCGTTTTCCACACCCTGCAAAGGTCGCTATTCATTTGCCATTGAAGAACTTTATCTCCGCTAAACATCTACTATACCATCTCAATCCATCACCCACCCCAACAGACGCAAAATCCACCACAAAACGCATATAAAGAAAAAGGAGATTCAATTTTTTAAATCTCCTTCTCTTGCTAAACTAAGTCGGGGTGACTAGACTCGAACTAGCGACCTCACGCCCCCCAGACGCGTACTCTAACCAACTGAGCTACACCCCGATTAGGTTTTAAGCGTTGCTTTATCTCTCAAAAGCGATGCAAAGGTAGAGCTTTTTTTGTTACCCTCCAAATTTTACTACCTATTTTAACATTAATTTAACATATAAATCCTGTTTAGCATCTTATTCGTTAATTATTTTCACATTTTCATTCCATTTGATGATTATTGTGACGCTCGTATGGCTTGATAAAATATTCATCGTAGTAAGCAAGCAAAAGTGTGGTCAGCGGGATTGCAATGATCAGTCCGATAAATCCGAGCAACGTCCCCCACACGGAGAGCGAGAGGAATATTAATGCAGGATTCAAGCTCATCGCCTTTCCGATGATTTTCGGAGTCAGAAAAAAATCTTGAATCACTTGCACGACGCAATAGACGGCTGCCATCTGTCCGAACAGAGACCAGAAACTTGTCTCACCGCCGACGGCGACCACTATGCAGAGCAATGTCGCAGGAACGAGAGATATGACTTGGAGATACGGCACCATGTTGAGCAACCCGATGAACATTCCGAGGACTATCGCCAGCGGCAAGCCGATGATGACGAATCCGATACTGAAAAGCACTCCGACAATAAACGCGACAAGAGCCTGACCACGAAAATAATGGTTCATCGACTGCTTGACGTCGCGTCCGATCTTGAACACGATGCGGCGATATTTGGGCACGACCATTCGGCGGAAGCCTCGCGAGAGTTTCTCATAGTCAATCATTATGAACACGACATAGAGAAACACTATCACCCACCCCAACAGACTCATGACAAACGAAATCGAGCCGGTGATCACCTGCCACGATGCCGAGAAGCCGTTTTCAAGCATCTTTCGCCATTCGTCGCGCGAGAGTTTGCGCGCAATCAGTTCAAAATCGACATTGTTGCGAATAAAGTCATGAATACTCTCCGGGATAAACGGTATCTGAAAATCGTTGTGGGCATAATTTTTGAGCAAGACTGCCATCTGTGTCGACTCCCTTATTATTATAGGTATAACAATGTACAGAATCACTGTCAGAAAAAATATGATTTCAAACAGTGTCACGAAAGTCGCAATAGTTCGTCCGCGTAGATTGAGCAGTCGGCGGTTGAACTGCACAAACGGTTCGAGAAGGTAGGCTATCAAGCAACCGATGCAAAACGGGAGCAACACGCCTTTGAGGGTATTGATAAGCCATACGAATCCGACAAACAGGACACAATTAATAACAAGCCTGACAGTGCGGTCGAGGTCGTAACGTTGACGAACAATCATAAAATTATATTCTTTTTAAATTCCTCACGAAATTACAATTAAAATCAATAACTTCCATTATTTTACGAAAAAATCATCGAAAAGATTGCAAAAGCGCTTCAAATACAGAGCCAAAACCGCGTTTTTGTTGTAACTTTGTCAAATAATTTGATGTTGAATTGCAAATTTATTCAGTTTGCCGACTGTTTTCAGCTCAAAATTCAACCTCCGACCTCTAAGAATATTCTAATCACAAACTAAATCACAATAATGGAAAAAGAAAACCAAACTATTGTCGGACAGGGACGCCAGTTGTTGTCTGACAAAGCATGGGCAAGATGGACGGCATTGGCTCTCGTTGCGTCAATGATGCTGTTTGCCTACATGTTTGTCGACGTTATGTCGCCACTTCAATCACTGATTCAGAATCAACGCGGATGGTCGCCCGACGCATTCGGTTACTATGCCGGCGCGGAGTATATCCTCAACGTGTTCGGATTCTTAATTCTTGCAGGTATCATCCTCGACAAGATGGGTGTGCGCTTCACAGGCACTCTGTCGGCTTCACTCATGGTAGTCGGAGCATTTATCAAACTCTATGCCATCAGCGATATGTTTCAGGGCACGTCGCTCGACCAATGGCTCGGTTCATGGTGGGTTGAGATGCCCGGCAGTGCAAAACTCGCGGCGTTCGGCTTCATGATTTTCGGCTGCGGCTGCGAAATGGCAGGCATCACCGTCTCAAAGACTCTTGCCAAATGGTTTGAAGGCAAGGAAATGGCTCTCGCAATGGGCTTGGAAATGGCTATTGCCCGCATCGGCGTCTTCTTCATCTTCACGATTTCGCCCCGTCTCGCCGACAGTGTAGTTCCGCCGTCGGTTGTAGTTCCGGTTGCATTCTGCGCCGCCCTGCTTTGCGTCGGTCTGCTCTCGTTCATCGTATTCACGTTCATGGACAGCAAGCTCGACCGCGAAATGGGTGTGACAAAAGCTGCATCCGAAGCCAACGAGGACGAAGAGTTCAAACTCTCGGACGTAGGCGCAATCTTCGGCAGCAAACTTTTCTGGATCATTGCCCTCCTCTGCGTGCTCTACTACTCGGCAATCTTCCCCTTCCAACGCTATGCCGCCAATATGCTCCAATGCAACCTCGGCATCTCCGAGACTCAGGCTTCCGACATCTTCCGTTGGTTCCCCGTCGGAGCGGCATTGCTCACCCCCTTCCTCGGCTACTTCCTCGATCGCAAGGGCAAGGGCGCAAGTATGCTCATCCTCGGCGCAATTCTTATGATCGTCTGCCACTTGACATTTGCATTCGTCGTGCCGGCAACCAAGAGCGAGGTCATCACCTACTCGGCAATCGTAGTTCTCGGCGTTTCGTTCTCGCTCGTTCCCGCTGCACTCTGGCCCTCTGTACCCAAAATCATGGACAAACGCTTCCTCGGCAGCGCATACTCTTTGATTTTCTGGGTTCAGAACATCGGTCTCGCATTCGTGCCCATCTTCATCGGCAAGATCATCACTTGGTCAAACCCCGGTGTCAGCGACCCATTGCAGTATGACTACACCATCCCGATGTGTTGCTTCGCCTCACTCGGCGGATTGGCTCTCGTCTTCGGCATCATCCTTAAAGCTATGAACGCCGTCAACCACTACGGCCTCGAAGACCCCAACATCAAAGAATAAGAAAAACAGAGACTACGAATCTCTATTAATCACCTAAAAAATATTTGCTCCCCGAAAACCGTGAGATTCACGAGCTTTCGGGGAGCAATATTTTTGTAGAATTTTTTTCGACGATTAGCGGATGAAGAGCAGTTCACGATATTTGGGGAGAGGCCACATTTCGTTGTCGACGAGGAGTTCGAGCTTATCGATGTGGTAGCGAACCTGATCGAGACAAGGAGCCACGTCACGCGAATAAGCGAGAGCCTTTTCGCGTTCGCTTTCGATACGGTTGGCATCCTTGCGAGCGTTGACCATACGGGCAACTTCTTCCTTGATTGCCGAGCAGTGACGCATGATCTTTTCGACCGTGATTGAGTCCTGCGACGACAGTTCAATACCCTTTTCACCTACAAAGAGAGTGCGAATCTTGACCATATTGTCGAGGAGAATCGAGAGATAGCGAGTGGCAACAGGGATGATGTGGTTGATTGCCAAGTCGCCGAGCACGCGAGCTTCAATCTGAATCTTCTTAGTGTACATCTCCCACTTCACCTCATTGCGGGCTTCGAGTTCGACGTGGGTCATTACACCCGTCTTGCGGAACATTTCAACCGACGACGGACGGAGGTATGAGTCAAATATCAACACCGGGTTAGTCTCGCAATCCAATCCTCGGCGGGCAGCTTCTTCCTTCCATTCGTCGGAGTAACCGTTGCCGTCAAAGTGAATCGGCTCGGAGTAGAGCAACAGAGCTTTGATTTCGGCGAGCAATGCGTGTTGGAGTTCTTCGCCGGCTTCAAGACGCGAATCCACCTTCTGTTTGAAATCCGCAAGTTGTTCGGCTACGGCAGCATTGAGAGCAATCATTGCCGATGCGCTGTTGGCACTCGAACCGACGGCGCGAAACTCGAAACGGTTACCGGTGAAGGCAAACGGCGACGTGCGGTTGCGGTCAGTGTTGTCAATCATAAGCTCGGGGATCTGAGCCACGCCGAGATTTAGTTCCTCCTTATCGCTAAGCGAGATAAGCTCGTCGCGGTCGGAATTCTTTATCTTATTGATGATTTCAGAGAGCTGGCTACCTGCAAATATTGAAATGATTGCGGGAGGAGCTTCATTCGCGCCGAGACGGTGGCAGTTTGTAGCCGACATGATCGACGCCTTCAAAAGCCCGTTGTGGCGATAGACGGCTGCCATCACATTGGCAACAAACGCGATAAATCGGAGATTTTCTTTCGGAGTCTTGCCGGGCGCAAAGAGCAGAGTACCGGTGTCGGTTCCAAGACTCCAGTTGTTGTGCTTACCCGAACCGTTGACCCCTGCAAATGGTTTTTCGTGGAGAAGCACACGGAAATTGTGGCGACGAGCCACCTCGCTCATGAGCGACATGAGGAGCATATTGTGGTCATTGGCAAGGTTTGTTTCCTCGAAAATCGGAGCAAGCTCAAACTGATTGGGAGCAACCTCATTGTGGAGCGTCTTCACGGGAATACCGAGTTTGTGTGCCTCGATTTCAAGTTCGAGCATAAACGCCTCGACACGCGACGGAATCGAGCCGAAATAGTGGTCTTCAAGCTGTTGATTTTTAGCCGACTCGTGACCCATCAGTGTGCGACCGGTCATCACGAGGTCGGGACGTGCGGCATAGAGAGCCTCATCGACAAGGAAATATTCCTGCTCCCAACCGAGATTCGAGATGACGTGTTTCACATTCGGATCGAAATAGCGAGCCACATCCGCAGCCGCCTTGTCGACAGCCGACAAAGCTCTCAGAAGCGGAGTCTTATAGTCGAGCGACTCGCCGGTATATGAAATGAAGATAGTCGGAATACAGAGAGTATTGTCCATCAAGAACGCCGGCGACGAGATGTCCCAAGCCGAGTAGCCGCGTGCCTCAAACGTGTTGCGGATACCGCCGTTGGGGAAGCTTGAAGCGTCAGGCTCTTGCTGCACGAGCAATTTGCCGGAAAATTCTTCGACCATGCCGCCCTTGCCGTCGTGGACGACGAAGCCGTCATGCTTCTCGGCTGTCGTTTCGGTCAGAGGCTGAAACCAGTGGGTGTAGTGGCGGGCTCCGTTGTCGATAGCCCAACGTTTCATGCCTTCCGCCACACTGTCGGCGACGGTACGCGAAAGCGGCTCCTTGTTGTCAATCGCATTGATAAGCGCATTGTAAGTGTCGATCGGAAGATATTCAAACATCTTCGTGCGATTGAACACTTTGCTTGCATAATACTCCTGCGGACGCGCCTCGGGAATATCTACATGAATCGCTTTGCGATTTGATGCTTCTTCAACAACTTTAAACCTTAAACTTGACATAATGTGTGTGAGGTTGGTTTGGATTAAAAGTTTATGGTGATATTTTTTTTATTTGTTCAAATCTGGTAAAAACATATACCGGACATTCGTTTTTCAAGCATACGGCATATTCACAAATTATTCTTCGTACAAAGATACGAAATACGCCGCTAACCGCCAACGAAATATCCGAAACTGTTTACTCAACGTTGTCGATAAAAACAGACAAAGCCTTGACACCCCCCAGACAGGGTTTCAAGGCCTATATACTCCATTGTATGATGACGACAGACGGCGTTTGCCGGTATATTTGACTATGCCGTGCATATCGGCGACGCGCTTCGCCTCATGTCTTTTGATCGAGAATAGTATCATATATTTTTTATCGACTCCCGCAGAGCATCCGAGAATCGTTGCAAAGTTAAGCATTTTGCTACAAAAATAACGTTTTTTTACTCATATTTTCATCGCAATCTTGATTTTTTCGACATTAACAGTGAAATTTACTGACTTTTGATGCTTTTTACCTAAAACTTAAAAACGCCCGACCGTTTTTTCCGAAAAATTCTTGCTGTCTTCGAGAATTATTATGAAATTTGTAATTATAAATCAATCTTGACCAATGAAAAAAATAATAATTGTCGCTTTGACATCTGTTTGCGCTGCGCTTGGCTGCTCGGCATCCGACAATAGCATCTCAGGCTCGTGGGACGGCTCTCTGAAAGTGACACCGCAAATGAGTTTGAAGCTCGTTTTGAATCTGAAAAGCGACAGCAACGGCAAGCCGACCGCCACTATCGACTCCCCGGATCAAGGTGCCTACGGTATTCCCGGCGAAGTCAACTTCATCTCCGCCGACTCCGTCAACATCTCAGTCAGCCGCATCGGAGCATCGTTTGCCGGACGCAAGATTGACAATAAACTCGTCGGCAAATTCCGTCAAGGGCCGATTAATGCCGACCTCGTGCTGACGGCAAAGACTGCAATCCGACCGCAGACACCCCAACCACCATTCCCCTACTCGACAAAAGAAGTTTCGTTCAGCAATCCGACCGACGAGAGTGTCACTCTTGCCGGAACACTCACCCTTCCCGACAATTTCAACGAATCTACGCCGACAGTCGTCATGATAACCGGCAGCGGACTCCAAGACCGTGATGAAGAAATCTTCGACCACAAACCGTTTGCCGTCATTGCTGACTTTCTCGCCCGAAACGGCATAGCCTCGCTGCGCTATGACGACCGAGGTTGCGGAAATTCGACCGGCAACGGCTCTGTCGCCACCACCGTAAACTTTGCCACCGATGCCAAGACAGCCGTCGACTACCTGCGTCGAAACGAACGCCTTAAAAACGTCGGCTTATTGGGCCACAGCGAAGGCGCAAGCATTGCTTTCATGCTCGGCGCAAACAATGATTCGGACTTGTCATGCAATCCTGACTTCATCGTCGCAATCGGAGCGCAAGCCGTCCGCGGCGACTCGATTTTGATCGACCAAAGCGCGACAATGCTACGACAGAGCAACATTCCGACCGACATTGTCAATGAATACGTCGATGCCCTACATAAATTATATGCCGTCAAAATTACCCGAGGCAACGAAGCCGCCGTCAAAAGCCTTGACACGATCTGCTCCGGCATGGGCAACACCCCCATCCACACCGCGCTCAAAAACAATCTGCAAAAGATAGCCGGCGAAAACTCCCCGTGGCTCGCCGGATTCATCGGCTTCTCGCCCGCCGAGTGCATAGCCTCACTCAATTGCCCGACATTTGTGCTCTACGGAGAAAAAGATATTCAGATTCGTCCCGAATTGAATATGCCGGCAATGCAACGCCTTGCCCCCAAAGCCGAATTAAAGCTATACCCCGGACTGAACCACCTGTTTCAACACGCTCAGACGGGTTCCATACAAGAATATGGCACTATCGACGAGACCATCTCGCCGGAAGTGCTCGGCGACATTGCCGACTTCATCAAGAAATCAAACCACTAAGAATCTATACCCCCAATGACCGACGACGCTCTAAGCCAGCTATATCTAAAAGACACGGCATTTCAAGACCTGATGCAGAAACGCATCTTCAACGTGCTGCTCGTCGCATCCGCCTACGATGCCTTCATGATGGAGGAAGACGGACGTGTCGAAGAGCAACTATACTTTGAATACACCTCTCTCAACCTGTCATCACCGCCTCGCGTGACTCGTGCGCTCAACTCATCTGACGCTCTCGACATTCTTACCACCAAAAATTTCGACCTCGTCATCATGATGCCCGGCAACGACATCAGCGAGACCTTCACGGGTGCACGCCGAATCCGCTCGCAATACCCCGATATGCCGATAATCGTGCTGACACCGTTCTCCAAAGAAGTGTCACGCCGACTGTCCAACGAAGACTTCTCCGGCATTGACTACGTATTCTCGTGGCTTGGCAACGTCGACCTCCTCCTTGCAATCATCAAACTCCTCGAAGACAAGATGAACGCCGACAACGACATCAACGAAGTCGGTGTCCAAATGATACTCCTCGTCGAAGACTCCGTCAGATTCTACTCATCGGTGCTGCCGATCGTCTACAAATTCATCCTCAAACAATCGCGAGAGTTCTCGACCGAAGCCCTCAACGAACACGAGCAAATGCTCCGTATGCGCGGACGCCCCAAAGTCATGCTCGCCCGTGACTACGAAGAAGCCATCAGCCTCTACGAGCGTTACAGCTCCCACATCCTCGGTGTCATCAGCGACGTCTCCTTCAAACGAGCAGGCGAGAAAGACTCGAAAGCAGGCATAAAACTCGCTCGCGAACTCCGCGAACGCGACCCCTACCTGCCCCTCATCATCGAAAGCTCGGAAATCGAAAACGCCCACGATGTCTCGGAAGTCGGCGGAACATTCATCGACAAAAATTCCAAGAAATTCCCCGTCGACCTCGGCAAAGCCATCATCAACAACTTCGGTTTCGGCGACTTCGTGATCCGCAACCCCGAGACAGGCGAGGAAATCTACCGCATCAAGTCGCTGAAAGACTTGCAGAAAAACATCTTTGAAATCCCGGCCGAAGCACTCTATTGGCACGCCTCGTTCAACGACATTTCGCGCTGGCTCTACTCGCGCGCAATGTTCCCCATTGCCGAAGTCATCAAAAACCACCGCTTCCGCGACTTGAAAGACGCCCCGCAGGTTCGCAAACTCTTCTTTGACCTCATCGTCAAATATCGAAAGATGAAAAACCGCGGCGTCGTGGCAATCTTCCAAAAAGACCGCTTCGACCACTACTCCAACTTTGCCCGCATCGGACAAGGCTCGCTCGGAGGCAAAGGTCGCGGCTTGGCATTCATCGACTCGATCATCAAGAAGAACCCGATTTGCGACCGATTCGACGGCATCACGATCAGCATACCGCGCACAGTCGTGCTCTGTACCGACATTTTCGATGAGTTCATGGAGAGCAACAAGCTCTACCCCATCGCCCTCAGCGATGCCCCCGACGACGAAATCCTCGAACACTTCCTCAAAGGCGAACTCCCTCCGCGAATCACCGACGACCTCTTAGCCCTCTTTGAAGTCGTCGACACCCCCATCGCCGTCCGCAGTTCGAGTCTGCTTGAAGACTCCCACTATCAACCGTTTGCCGGCATCTACTCCACCTATATGGTGCCCAAACGAACCGATCCGCAGGAGATGCTCGCAATGGTCACAAACGCAATCAAAGGAGTCTACGCCTCCGTGTTCTACGCCGACTCAAAAGCCTACATGACAGCCACATCCAACGTCATCGACCAAGAAAAAATGGCAGTCATCCTCCAAGAAGTCGTCGGCAAAGATGTCGAAGGCTACTACTTCCCGTCATTCTCAGGCGTAGGACGTTCGCTCAACTACTATCCGCTCAACAACGAAAAGCCCGAGGACGGCGTAGCGGAAGTTGCCGTCGGACTCGGCAAATACATCGTCGACGGCGGACTGGCATTGCGTTTCTCCCCGCGTCACCCCGACAACGTCCTGCAAACATCCGAGCTGACACTCGCCCTGCGCGACACACAGACACGAATGTATGCCCTCGACATGAAAGGCGACGAACGCGAAACCAACCTGTCGGGCAAAAAAATCGACCACCCCGAATCGATGTCACTCCTCAAAGTCGACGACGGCTACAACGTTGCCAAACTGCGCGTGCAGGACATCGCCGAAAAGGGAGCGTTGAAATACCTCGTATCGACCTTCGATTTCCGCGACAACGTCATCCGCGACAACGACTCGGGCGAAGGGCGCAAAGTCGTCACGTTCAACAACGTCCTCAAACACAACGTCTTCCCCCTCGCCGACGCAATCGACTTCATGCTGACCAACGGACAAGAAGCGATGCAACGCCCCGTCGAAATCGAATTTGCAGGCATGGTCGAACCCGGCAAAGACTCGAAAGGCCGCCTCTATTGGCTGCAAATCCGACCGATTGTCGACCGCAAAGAAACTGTCGACGAAGCACTTATGGCTACGCCCGACGAACACTTGCTGCTCAAATCAGGCTCAGCTCTCGGTCATGGCAACATTGACGGAGTCAACACCGTCGTCTACGTCAAACCAGAAGGCTTTTCGTCGTCAAACAACTCGCTCATCGCCCGAGAAATCGAAAAAATCAACCGCGGATTCCTCGACCGCGAGGAACGCTACCTGCTCATCGGCCCCGGACGTTGGGGCTCGTCCGACCCATCGCTCGGCATACCGGTCAAATGGCCAGCAATTTCAGCCGCCCGCGTAATCGTCGAGTCATCACTGCCGAGCTACCGCATCGAACCGAGCCAAGGCACCCACTTCTTCCAAAACCTGACATCGTTCGGAGTTGCCTACTTCACGGTCGACACCAACGCCAAGCGCAAAGACGGCGACCCCGTCACCAACCTCTATGATGTCGACTTCCTCAACTCCCGCCCCGCCGTCTACGAAAGCGACTTCATCCGCATCGTAAACTTCCCCTCGCCACTCGCAATCGGAATCAACGGCTTGAAAGGCACAGGCGTTGTAGTCAAACCCTCCGAATAAAATTTACACATATTTATATATAGAGATTATATCATACTTACCATACAAACTACCTCAACAAAACCTAAATGAAACTTAAAACACTATTTCCGAGCCTGTTATCTCTCTTACTCGGAGTCGGCTCAGTCAACGCCCGATCGTCGGTCGACGACCCGCGAGAGCTTGCAATCTACCAAGTCATGGTAGCCTCGTTCCAACACTCCCCCGACGGAGCCGAAGGCTATTCGGCAATGTGGGGACCGGACGATGCCGTCAAAAACGGCAATCTTCGCGGCATCATCAAATCCCTCGACCACCTCAAAGACCTTGGAGTCAACGCCTTGTGGATGACCCCGATTTTCGACAGTTCGACAGCCGTAGGAGGTGAGAAACTTCAAGCAACAGGCTATTTCACAAACGACTACTTCAAAATCGACCCACATTTCGGCACAGAAGCCGACTTCCGCGAGCTCGTCGACGAAGCCCACAAACGCGGCATCCACATCATCCTCGACGGAGTTTTCGGACACCACGGCGGTGTCACATCGCCCTCACCATCAGGCAATAAACTCAACTCCGAGAAAGTCTACTGCGACCGTGGAGAGTCAGCCGGACAAGGCAACGTGAAATTCCCCGAATCGCTCGACTACATCAAGGAAGTCGCCACATTCTACATCGACCGCTACGGCATCGACGGCTGGCGTCTCGACCAAGCATACCAAGCCATGCAAGGCGGCCACAACTATTGGATTGAAATCTCACAGGCAGTCGACTCCGTCTGCGCGGCTCGCAAAGCCCGCGGCGAGAAATGGGGCACATTAGGCTACCTCGTCGGCGAAGACTGGGGGACAGCCGACGTTATTAATAGAGGTGTATATCGCGACGGCGGCCTGAAAAGCGCATTTGACTTCGACGGCAAAAAACTCATCAGCGGCGCAATGCAGGAACTCGACTCCGAAGGTCTCGAAAACGGTTGGAACGACGTGATCACCGTCCTCTCCACCCCGACCTCCCGCGGCTATCTCAACGACTCCGTGATGCCCAACCTCTTCCTCTCGAACCACGACGGCTATCGTCTGGCAGACCACTTCGACCCCGCCGACAAATACTTCTATCAAAAACTGATGACGCGCCACGCAATCCTTGCCGCCTACTCCGGACCGATTACCATCTATTATGGTGATGAATATGCCGACCTCAGCCGAAATTCCATCGGAGCGCAGAAAGACAACATCTCGCGCACGTCAGGCCACTTGAAACCGCGCAACAGCGGCGAACGCAAACTGAAAAACTACATTTCAAAAGCCTTGGCGTTTCGCAAAGCCAACCCCGCAATGTGGCGCGGAGAAGCTCAATTCCGCAGCGTCAGCCCTACGCCCGACACCAACATCCTCGTCGTCACCAAGACCGACAAATCGACCGGCAACCGCGTAGCAATAATTTTCAGCGACAACGACTGCCCGTCGTTCCACCTCGCCGAAGCCGGAAAAAACATCAAACTTCGAGCTTGGATTCCTGAATTTGTTAAAATTTATTAAATAAGGAAATTTTCTCAATCGCCCCCAAACGCGGCTCAAAATCCACCCGCCGCAACAGATAACAATCTAAATAACAAAACGATAGGTTGCACCAAAATTCAGTGCAACCTATCGTTTTTTCAGAAATTTTACAGCTCGAAATAAAAAAATTTTCAGTGCGTTTTCCATTATCGCACCTTTTTCGGCTGATTCCCGTCGTATCTTTGCAGAGTGAAATCAGAAACCGCCACCCCAAAGGCGGCAAACCGTTTCCCTATCTCACTACTCCTTGTTTTTTCGGAGAGATTTTACTGCCGTGCCTTCCCTCATTTCCGGAAGATGCCAGCCATAGCGCAACGCGCCCCATCGAAGCACAAGGATCGTGACGACACAAGTGGTTTGCTGAACCCAAACGGGTGTGCCAATAATTGCCATCAGCCAATAGACTCCGCCGCCGGCAAGACAAGCGGTGGCATAGATGTCCTTGCGGAAAAAGAGCGGTTCCTCATTGATCAGCACGTCGCGAAGCACTCCGCCAAACGAGCCTGTAATCATACCCATGATGACGGCTACCCACATCGGATAGCTCTCGGCGAGCGACTTTTCGATACCGGTGATGACAAAGAGTGTCAAGCCGATAGCGTCAAACATAAACAACGACTTCGAGTCGGATGTCAGAAGTTTCTTAAACACCGCGACGATCAGGAACGCAACCCCCGTCACGGCAAGATAGAGCCATGTCTGCATCCAAAACACGGGAATGTCGAGAAGAACGTCGCGAACCGTTCCTCCGCCGATAGCCGTGATGACTCCGATCGTATATGCGCCAAACCAGTCAAAACGCTTTTTGGCGGCAAGCCTCACGCCACTGACTCCAAACGCCAGTGTCCCAAGGATTTCGATTATGAATATAAACGTCGATTCAACCATTTTTCTGATAATAGCGGCAGACGGAGGTCAGACCGCAATTGAGACAATCGGGTCGGCGAGCCTTGCAGACATAGCGTCCGTGGAGAATCAGCCAATGATGTGCTTTGGGAATAAGCTCTTCCGGGATATTCTTGACAAGAGTTTTCTCCGTTGCCAACGGCGTTTTGCTACCGGTCGTAAGCCCTATGCGCTCACTGACGCGAAAGACGTGAGTGTCGACCGCCATTGTCGCTTTCTCAAAGACTACGGCAAGAATGACATTGGCAGTCTTGCGCCCTACGCCCGGCAGACTCATCAGCGCATCGATGTCCGAAGGGACTTCGCCGCCAAAATCCTCAACAAGTCTCTTAGCCATACCGCTAAGCGAACGGCTCTTGTTGTTGGGATACGAACAGCTCTTGATGAACTCATAGATTTCATCGACCGACGCTGCGGCAAGAGCCTTAGGCGTCGGAAACGCGTCGAATAGCGGAGGCGTGATGAGATTGACCCTCTTGTCTGTACACTGTGCCGACAAGATGACCGCGACAAGCAGTTGAAACGGGTTAGCGTAATGAAGTTCGGTTTCCGCAACCGGCATGGCTGCGGAAAACCATTCGAGAACGCGCTCGTAACGTTGCTTCGTTGTCACGGGGCTTGGAGTTATCTGTTTTAAACGTTTGATTTTTTCAGCTCTTAGTGAGCAGCTTCAAACTGTTTCAGGAAACGGACATCATTTTCCGAGAACATACGGAGGTCTTTCACCTGATATTTCAAGTTGGTGATACGCTCCACGCCCATGCCGAGCGCAAATCCCGTATATTTCTTTGAATCGATGCCGCAAGCGTCGAGGACATTGGGATCGACCATACCGCAGCCGAGGATTTCGACCCAACCGGTATGTTTGCAGAACGAGCAACCCTTACCACCGCAGAGGTTACATGAAATATCCATTTCAGCCGACGGCTCGGTGAAGGGGAAGTAGCTCGGACGCAGACGGATTTTGGTCTCCGGACCGAACATCTCCTGCGCAAAGTAGAGAAGCGTCTGACGGAGGTCGGCAAACGACACATTTTCGTCGACATAGAGCGCCTCTACCTGATGGAAGAAGCAGTGAGCGCGAGCCGAGATAGCCTCGTTGCGATACACGCGACCCGGGCAGATGATGCGGATCGGCGGCTGAGTCTTTTCCATCACGCGGCTCTGGACCGACGACGTGTGCGAACGGAGGTAGACGTCCGGATTGTGGTGGACGAAGAATGTGTCCTGCATATCGCGAGCGGGATGGTCTTCGGCAAAGTTGAGCGACGAGAAGACGTGCCAATCGTCCTCGATTTCAGGGCCTTCGGCAATCGTAAATCCGAGACGCGAGAAAATCGAAACGATTTCGTTTCTGACGAGCGAAAGCGGATGGCGAGTGCCGAGCGGCATCGGAGCGGCAGTGCGGCTCAAATCGAGATCGGCAGCACCGGTGTCGACGCTTTCGAGAACTTCGCGGAGAGCCGCGAGCTTATCGGTTGCCATGGTCTTCAACTCATTGAGTTTCTGACCAAGTTCACGTTTTTGTTCGGGGGCAACGGTGCGGAAGTCGGTCATAAGTTCGGAAATCGCACCTTTTTTGCTCAGATACTTGATGCGAAGAGCCTCCACATCTTGCAAATTTTTGGCTTCAAGCCCTTCTATTTCAGCTTTAAGCTGATTTATCTTATCTATCATTTTTGATATATTTTTTTCTTTATGAACTACAAAATTAATGTTTTTCGGCGAAAGTGTCGGTCGTCAACGGTCACTTTTTTGCAGCCGATACATCCTCATCGGCAAAACGATTCGGATATTTCAACTCTTGACGCGGACGCATCATTGCATAGACAACGAGCGCGACACCGATTGCAACAAACGGCAGACTCAACAACTGCCCCATATTCAACGTCATCGTCTCTTCAAACTCGACCTGCGGATTCTTGATAAACTCAATGAGGAAACGCGGGAGGAATATGCCGATAAAAAACACTCCGAATATCAATCCGGGACGCTCTTCGGCATTTTTCTTCCAATACATCCACATCAGCAGTCCGAACAAAGCGAAATAGCAGAGAGCTTCATAGATTTGCGTCGGGTGACAAGCCTGACCGAGATAGTGTTGATGCCACTCGGCAGAGCGGATAAACATGAATCCCCACGGCAAATCGGTGGAGTGACCGAAAATTTCCGAGTTCATCAGATTGCCGAGACGGATGAGACCGCCGACAAGAGCCACGGGGATCACGAGTCGGTCAAACGTCCAAAGCGGATTCCGCTTGGTAGTGAATATCGAGTAAAGGATGATACAAAGGATGATACCGATTGTCCCGCCATGGCTGGCAAGACCGCCTTCCCAAACGTAGAGAATCGAAATCGGATCCTGCTTATAGAGATCCCACTGATAGAAAAAGACATGACCGAGACGCGCACCGATGATCGTGCCCGCCATTGTCCATATCAACAACTTACTGAGCCAACTTTCGGGCGCACCCTCATGCTTATAAATGCGAGCTTCAATCTCATAGCCGACAAGGAAGCCTATCATAAACGCGAGGCTATACCATCTGAGCCCGAAATTGCCGATATGAAACAGTATCGGATCTGCATTCCAAACGATAAAATCTAACATTTTGCGTAGTATTCTATGTATCTATTGAAATGCAAAATTACGCAGATTAGCCTTGCTAATCAAACCTTGCGCAAGTTTTTACATAAATTAACATTCAAAACTTCCTGCGCAATCGCGAAATCAGTCCGTTGTTGCGGTCGGCGGTGCGGGCATAGAAGCTGTCGGCGGTGAAGAGTCTGACGACAGTCGACGATGTCACCGCGACGAGCATGAGAGGGAGGAAAAGCCCGTAGGCAGCCGTCATCTCACACGTCAGAAACATCGCCATCAACGGCGCGCGGATGACTCCTGCCATCACTCCCGCCATGCCGAAGAATGCGAAGCGCCCCACGTCGATATGCAGCCCGAAGGCTGCTTCGAGCAGCATACCGACCGTAAATCCGAGCATACACCCGGCAAACAGCGTCGGGGCGAAGTCACCACAGACACCGCCGCTATTGCCGGTAATAGATGTTGCGACACATTTCGTCGCGACGATTGCTCCGCCGACGGCTATCAGTGTCCACGCCTCGCCGCCGTCACCACTTTTGCCCACACCATATTTATAATATAGACTGTCGGCAAGCAGCGGAGTGAAATCGCCGTTGACCACTGCATCGACCACCGCGTAGCCCTCGCCATAGAGCGGCGGGAGGAGAAAGACGAGCACGGCGAGCAGACATCCGCCCGTCAGATTCTTTGTCCACGGATTGGAAATCCCGTCAAACCGGCGGGCGACTCGCTTCATGACCAATCGATAGTATATCGAGTAGACTCCGCAAACGATGCCGAGCAGAATGACCGATGGCAACGTGGCTACGTCAAACGCCTCGCCCGTCCGCATCGCGACATCGGGCACGCCGCCCGACAAGAGGAATGCCACCGACGACGCGACTATGGCGGCGACAAACAGCGAGATGAGCGAAAAGGCGGTCAACGGCAGTCGCAAGACTTCGACGACAAACATCACGCCTCCGAGCGGCGACTTGAAGATTCCGGCTATGCTGCCACACGCTCCGCAACCGATCATCGTCAGCATCTGTCGCGGCGACAATCCGAATCGCCTCCCGACGTTGCTGCCGAGAGCCGCACCCGCACAAGCAATCGGGTCTTCCGTGCCGCCCGAGCCGCCGAAACCGAGAGTGATCACGCTCGCAATGACTGGCGAGATGATAAGCCGACGTTTCAGTTTGTAGACATGATGACGCAGCCGCTTCATCAGTCGCGACGTGCCATTTGCAAGATTCATCCCAACGACATAGCGACAAAAAATGCCGGTCAGGACGATGCCGACAATCGGGAGCAGCAACAGCAAGGGATTGCCGGAGTCGGCGCGGAGATGCGATGTCAGCCCCGCCGAGAGCTCAGCCACGAGGCGTTTCATCACAAACGCCCCTACCCCGGTCAACAGCCCGACCACCCCGGCAAGAAGCAGGACAAACGTCTTGTCGGAAAGGTGATTTTTGCGCCACGATGAAAAATCGACAGCAATTCGCGACGAAAACAAATGATGTCGACTTATATCATTGTTCATAAATTCGGATTTATTTGTCTTTTCTAACAAATAGTTCATTTCAATAGTTTTCTAAGCCTGACGTCTATGTTAAAAAATATTAAACAACAAAAAATTAACATTTTTGCCTACCCAATTAAAAATCAACCACTTAAATTACAATATCGTGATCTAAAGACGACTTCGACACGCACCGTTCTTTCAAAATGCTTGGTTATTCAAAATAAAATATCTAAGTTTGAAAGTTAAATTAGCAAAATGTGCGTATCATATTGGTTATGACACGCTATTTGAAAGCTATCAGACAATTTTACAATCATTATTTCAAGTTTTTCACTTATTCTGTGCAATGAAATTAGCCCAAAATTTCTTCAACCGACCGAGACGATTGGCTGAAATACTAACCTTGTGGTTGGTATTCATGGCTACTATCGTCAGCTCCGCATCTGCACAATCCAAATCCGGCGGCACTGTCACCGGTGTTGTAGTAGATCAAGCAGAACATCTCCCGATGCCCGGAGTCACCGTGGCCGTCATGAATGGCGAAAAAATGGTGACAGGCACGGCAACAGACCTCGACGGTATCTTCAAACTCAACGTACCGGCCGGTATGTCACTACGATTTTCGTATATCGGATATGCCACTCAGGACGTAGCTCCGGTTTTCGACAAAGAAATGGAAATCGTGATGGAAGAAGATTCAGAAGTGATGGAAGAAGTCGTTGTCAACGGCTACTTCACCCGTAAGCGCAACACCTACACCGGTGCCGCCAAGAGCCTTTCAGGCGACGAGCTTCTGAGCGTCTCTCCGACCAACGTGTTCCAAGCCCTCAGCACCCTCGACGCAGGTTTGAGCATCACTCAAAACAACTCGATGGGTTCAAACCCCAACAACATTCCCGACCTCGTCATCCGCAGCACGACCTCGCTTGCAACTGGCAACGAAGTCGGTCTCAACTCGCCGCTCATCGTCATCGACGGTGTTGAAAGCACACTCCAAGCTCTCTACGACATCAACGTCCAAGACATCGAGCGCGTCGAAATCCTCAAAGACGCATCAGCAACAGCCCTCTACGGCGAAAATGCTGCCAACGGCGTCATCATCATCGAACGCAAGCGTGTGTCGCAAGCCCCCGTGCGCGTGCGCTACACATTCACACCTCAAATGAGCTTCGCCGACCTCAGCAGCTACGATCTCTGTAACGCAAGCCAGAAGCTCGAATTCGAGCGCATCGCAGGTCTCTATGAAAGCACCAGCGGCGACCTCGACAAGTCGTACTACGACAAACTTGCCCTCATCAGCGCAGGTCGCAACATCGACTGGATTTCAAAACCTGTCCGCAACAGCTTCTCGCATACCCACTCGGTGACTGTTTCGGGTCGCGGTTCGAGCCTCGATTACAGCGTCACTGCCGACTATGACAGCTCTAACGGTGTCATGAAGGACGACGGCCGTAGCCGCTACGGCATGAACCTCTACCTCAGCTATCGCGCTTTGCAGGAGAAACTCATCGTCACCCTCCGTGCCGACCACACCGACCTCAAAATCGACAACTCGCCTTACGGCTCGTTCTCATCATATATCAAAGCCAATCCCTACGATTCGCCCTACGATGAAAACGGCAATCTCGTCAAGGAACTCTCTTACAACAAGAGCAATCCGCTCTACGAAGCATCGTTGAGCAGCTTCAACAAGTCGGAAACGAGAACTCAAAGCGTGTCGCTCGACCTCCGCTACAACTTCAAGCCGAATCTCTACGTTACGGCTCAGGGTTCGTACACGACTTCGACCGGCAGAAGCGACATCTTCACTTCGCCCGCTTCGAACTCATATAAAAACTCTATCGCTACCCAACGCGGCAGCTATGAGCTCGGCAACCTCTCGACCGACAATTACAGCGGTAAAATCATCGGTAACTGGATTCACAACTTTGACAAAGAGGGCACAATGTTTACCCTCAACCTCGGTTGGGAAATCAAGCGCAACAAATCGACGAGCAGCTACCTGACCGGCAGCGGTTTCCTCTCGGACGACCTCGCCGACATCGCTTACGCAACAACCTACTCGACCAACTCGCTCCCCTACGGCGGTGAAGACCTCTCGACAAGCGTCGGCGGATTTGCTGCTGCCAACTTCATTTGGAAAAACCGCTATGTCATCGACGGTAGCTACCGTCTGTCAGGCTCATCGAAATTCGGTTCTGACAAGCGCATCGCTCCGTTCTGGTCGGCAGGTCTCGGCTACAACCTCCACAACGAAAACTTCGTCAAAGATCTCGGTTTCGTCGACCAATTCCGTATCCGCGGTAGCTACGGCTACACCGGTAGCGTGAAATTCGACTCTTACCAAGCAACTTCGACTTACTTCTACTCTGTCAATACTCTCCACTTCGCAGGCGTAGGTGCCGTCCCCAAAGGCATGGCTAACCCCGACCTCACATGGCAGACCACCAAGAAATTCAACCTCGGTGTCACTTCGTCGCTCTTCGGCGACCGCTTCAACGTCAACTTCGACTACTATCGCGAAAACACCGAAGACATGATTATCGACGTCAGCCTCCCGCCGTCGTCGGGCGCAGTGTCTGTCAAGAACAACTACGGCAAGCAGGTCAGCAACGGTATCGAGTTCTCTCTCTGGGGTAAAATCATCCAAAGCCGCGACTGGTCATGGAACCTCTCAATCAACGGCCTCCACTCCAAGACTACAATCAAGGAAATTTCCGACGCTCTCAAACGCAAGAACGAAAGCAACGGCGCAAACAACTCTGAAACCTCTCCGCGTCTCCAATATCGCGAAAACGAATCGCCAACTGCCATCTATGCAGTGCGTTCGGCCGGCATCGACCCCGCGACAGGTAAGGAAATCTTCATCAAGAAGGACGGAACATATACTTATGAATATGATTCAGCCGACCAAGTTGCTTGCGGCGACACCAACCCGAAAATCCAAGGTACATTCTCGTCGCTCGTAGCTTACAAGAATCTTTCGCTCAACATCAACTTCTCGTATCGTTTCGGTGGCGATATGTATAACTCCACCCGTATGTCGAAAATCGAGAACGTCGATCCGGAAGGCAACGTCGACATCCGTGCATTCACCGACCGTTGGAAAAAGCCCGGCGACATCGTCCCCTATCTCGCAATCTCCAACAAAGGCGGCGAAGCATACAACTATTCAAGCCGTTTCGTTGAAAAAGACAATGAACTTTGGCTTTCAAGCATGACACTGCAATATAACGTGCCCGAAAAATTCGTTGAATCAATCGGTTTGCAACGTCTCTATGTCAGCGCAGGTGCCGAAGACCTCTTCCGCCTCACAAGCGCGAAATATGAACGCGGTACGACTTACCCGTTCAGCCGCAGCGTCAATCTCTCGTTCAGTGTGACATTCTAAAAAACAAACGACTAAACAACAATGAAAAAAATATATTTGTTTCTTCTTTCCGCATTGGCGTTGACAACGACGACCTCATGTGAGGACTTCCTTGACGTCCGTCCGAAAGGCGAAAAGGTTGAAAACGATCAATTTGAAACCGCCTCGGGCTATGAAGATGCCATCTACGGTGTCTATGGCTACATCGGCGACCAGAGCCTCTATGGCATGGATATGCTTTGGGCTGTCCCCGAAGTGCTTGCTCAGAACTTCAAAGGTTCAAGCACCGAAATGGGCGACCTCGCAAAATATAAATATGAGGAAAACAGCGCGCTCGAATCTCGCTTCTCGAAGATTTGGACTCGTGCATATACCGCAATCGGCTATGCCAACAACATCCTCAAAAATCTCGAAGGCAAATCACCCGCTGATTTACCGCTCTACAACCTCTATCGCGGCGAAATGCTCGGCGTGAGAGCCATGCTCCACTTCGACCTGCTCCGCTACTTTGCTCCGACCGACCCGTCGAAGCGCGGCATCCCCTACGTGAAGACGTTTAACTTCTCGGTTAAGCCCTTCTCGACCGTTGGCGAATGTTTTGACTACATCATTGCCGACCTCACCGAAGCCGAAAGCCTCATCGCCGACGAAGAAGTCATCGCCTACCCTCGCAACAACGAGCAGTATGACAACTTCAACAACTGGCGCGAGACTCACATGAACGTCTACGCTATCAAGGCTCTCCTTGCCCGCGTCTACTGGTATAAAGGCGATATGGCTAAGGCTGCCGAATATGCCGAAGCCGTCATCAACAGCAATCGCTTCCCGCTCGTAGAGCCTACACAAGTTCAAGACCACATCGCCGGTGTGCTCTCCAACGAAGAGACCATCTTCGGTATCTACTCGCAGGAATATCTCAGCTTCTGCTCGGATTATCTCTACAACTACACGTCGTTTAAGTCATATTGCGTCTATGCCAACATCAGCGACAAGGAAAGCTATCCGCTGGCATGGTCCGATGTCTACAACAAGGACGTTTCAAGCACAAGCCAAGACTTCCGCAAGAACTATTTCCGCAACACGAACAGCATCGTCAAATGTTTGAAACTCGTCGACTATCCGACAATCGAAAACAATAACGTGGCGACTCGCCCCGAATTAATTTCAGGCATCAGCCTTATCAATGTTTCGGAAATGTATCTCATCGCTGCCGATGCTCTCCTCGAATCGAACTACTCGAAGGCTCTCAGCTACTTCAACGCCGAGACTACTTCACGCGGACTCACTCCGCTGACCACCGAAACTCTCACCGCCGACCGTATCTACAACGAGTATCACAAGGAAATGTTCGGCGAAGGTCAGCAGTGGTTCAACATGAAGCGTCTCAACAAAGATATCATCTCGAATGCCGAGAGCCGCACAATCCCTGCCAACGAAAGCATCTATGTGCTCCCGATTCCGCAGGAAGAGTTTGAATACCGTCCCGAAGACAATAAATAAGCACGTAATCTTCTCATCACGATATGAACTTCACGAAATCAAAACATATACTTTTGTGTGCCGCCCTGCTTGCCGGTGCAACCGCCTGCACGGACGAAGACTATCAAGTCTATGACACAAACCAGAAAGACTCAGTGTCTTTCAACTATCGTAACGAAAAAGACGAGTTGGTCGAGGGCATCGAATATGCGTTCAATTTCGACACTGCCAACAGCCACACGATCGAAATCCCCGTTTCGCTCATGGGTGTTCCGAAAGACTATGACCGCACAATCGAAATCGTGCCGATTGCCGACGACACCGATATGGTCGAGGGTGTCAACTACACTATCACCAACAATATCATTGCCGCCAATGCAATCGACGGTGTGGTTTGCGTCAATCTGCTTCGCGACCGCGATCCCGAGATTCTCGAAAAGTCAAAGCAGCTCCGTCTGACAATCGTCGAAAACGACGATTTGAAATCGGTGGGCGAAAATTCGATGACTATCATCTATTCAGACATTCACCCGACTGTCCGCCCCTCGTGGTGGATGACATGGGCTGCTATGCCTGAATACTCCTACGAAAACGCTCAGCTTTTCTTTGAATATTTCTATGCAAATGCTCCCAAAGCGGACATCAACCTCTACAATGAAATCATCGAGGCTTACGGTGACTATTTCGTGAATGCTACCGACCGCCAAGGCCCGATTGTGATGTATGAGAGCTTCATCCGCAACTACGTCTGCCTGCCGATGTTCAGAGAACATCCCGAAGTGAACTGGCAATCGTCGCCCGAATGGTAAAAACCTCGTTTGCATTTTTCAACATCTAAGCAACAATTACAATGAAAATCAAATATATTTCAGCAATCTCAGCCATAGTTGCGACAGCGGTCATGACAAGTTCATGTATCGACGACAGCTCCAGCTATGGAGGCGGCGAACTCGCATCGCTGTCGATCTCAGTGCCCGGCGATGCCGAAATGCCGATTTACAGCTACAATTACGGCGACGAATGTGAGTTGACACCCACGGTCAACTATGACGGCGACGGAGAATTGACCTACGAATGGAGCCTCGGAACATACGACAACGGTGTCAAAGGTACGCTCGAAGTTGTCAGCAACGAAATGGTGCTCCGACACTTCTTTGAAGAAGGCGGCAGCTACTATGCTCACCTCGTCGTGACCGATGGCAAGGTCGGAACCGTGCAAGACTATCAGATCGACATCAACCGCACGTTTGAACAGGGCTACCTGCTCATCTCAAACGGCAAAAACGGTGAAGGCAACCTTGCTTTCATCAAGGATCAGACTCGCGAAGAGATTGAAGCCGGAGAGCCGACCGTCATCATGGAGAATTGTCTGCAACGCATCAATCCTGAGATCAGCAAAGATCCGCTCGTCGGTGTGAAAATCATCAAATGGTTCGTCACAAGTTCCAAGACAATCACTCGTGTGCTCGTCGGAACGGAAAAGCAGGGTCTCTATCTCGACCCCAATACGTTTGTCATTTCATCTGCCATCAATTACAACGACATCGTTTCGGGTTTCAAATCGACCAAGTTGCTTGCCGACTACACCAACCCGATCGCTTACGACCCCGTTGCTAAAAGATTCATTTTGATGGACAGCCAGTATATGTTCGGCTACGAAAGCAGCACTTGGAAAAGCATCAATGTCGATGATATTATCAGCTATACCTACACGTCAGGCTTAAACCAGTATACCGACAACTACTTCGTGACCTACGAGCCGTTTAATGTCTACGGTATGGTGCTCGACATGAATACTTGGGCTTACACCCTCGCAGGTGTGTCGGAACTCGGCGAAAACGGTCCGCTCTTCTACGGAGAAGAACCGGTTGCCATCTTCCAAGGCGAAGGCATCAAAGGTCAGTATAGCACAACGTACCCGTGTGACATCATCTCTCGCAATAAGACTACCGGCAAGTTGTACATCACCAGCGTTTCGGGCTTCGGCTCTTATTCGTTCGGTCTGTCAATCATCGGTCGCGAAGAGATGAAGACTGATGCGTCGACCGCTCTTCCTGCCAAGGATTCAAAAATTGCTGCATCGAGCTTCGTTCACCGCACATATTATTACAATGATAACTGCGTCTATGCAATGCTCCAAGATGGCTCTGCATTCAATCTCCCCTCTACATCGCAGTCTGCTCTCAGCTTCCCTGAAAACGAAGAGGTGACATTTGTGGGCATCAACACCGATCCCGACAACAACTCTACGACCGAAGGTGAAGATCTCCTCGTCGCAACAGCCGACAAGACTACCGGACGCGCAAATGTGTATATCTACGACATCAAGGACGTTCGCACGGACAATCCGAACGCAACGCCCAAATTCGAGTATCGCGATTGCGCTGACCGCATCATCGAAATGTTGTATAAACCCCGTATTGCAAACTAACCAATGAAATTAAAGCAATTACTGCTTCCAATGAGCCTGTGCCTCGGACTTACGTCCGTCGCACAGACTTTTGGCATGAAAATCAGCCTTCCGTCAAGTGACGACTACGAGGGCATGAGAATTTTCGTGCGTTCCGCAATGGAATCGCAAAGCAAAGCCGTAGAATTTACGCGTATCAACGGCACTTCGGACTATAAAGGCGACGTGGCAACCGCTGCCGACGGTGTCTACTATGTCTATTGCCAGACAAAGACGTTTCAAACGTCGATCCCCGTCTATGTAGACCCCGCAAAGACCGAAGAGTCGCTCAATTTCTCAATCAACAATTATCGTCCGGCGACATCGCTGACCGACAACATCAACAATGCTCTGAGTGCTTATAACGACTCGGTGATTTCAAAGTCAATCACTGTCGGCGAAGGCGCGAAAAAGATGAGTGTCGACGAGATGAAAGCCCTCATCGGTAGCTATGTGACCGATGCCGACGCTATCATCGCCGCCAACTCGCTGACGGGCAATGTCAAGGACTTCGTGCGCATTTGGGCATACACCTCGGCTGCCGATGCTGCCAATCTTGTTTCATTCTTCCGCCGTCGTGACGGCATCAAAGAGCCGTTTGACCAATCGGAAATCCTCCCCGCTCCCGAAACTGTCATTGACTCGCCTATCGCTGCCGGATTCCCGTCGGCTACGACTATCATCGTCGGCAGACTTGAAGGAAATACGGTTGAAGAGAAGTTGAAATCGCTCTACTCGACGTATCAAAACGAGCAACTCAAGACCCAAGCCGCCGAGTCGATGGTTCGCTCGTTTATCAACAATTATAACTATGCCAAGGATTTCGACGGTGGCGTAGCTCGTTTGGAAGCAATCGTCGGTGAGTATTCGCTCTCGCCCGATTTCGTCGACTCGTTCAAAGCCCGTCGCGTCACCCTCCCCGGTGCGCCTTTCCCTGACGTAGAACTCATTGACCGCAACGGTAATAAGGTTGATTTCAGCTCTTTCCGCGGCAAATATGTCTACGTAGATCTTTGGGCATCGTGGTGTGGACCGTGCTGCCGAGAAGTCCCCTATCTCCAACAGCTTGAAAAAGAGATGGAGGGCTCAAACGTTGTGTTCGTGTCGATTTCGACCGACTCGTCACAGACTCCGTGGCTCAAAAAGATGGATCAACTCAATATGCACGGCAACCAGCTCTTCAACAGTGACGGCAAACTCACAAAAGAGCTTAATATCAGCGGTATCCCCCACTTCATGATCTATGATCCCGAAGGTAAGCTCCATACTTACAAGACATCTCGTCCGAGCCACACTGCCACCAAGTTCCTCCTCGAATCGTTGAAATAAGAAAAATTCAAAGAAAAAGAGATGGACAACGAAACATGGTGGACCGCGCCTGCCGAAAGCGAGTCGGGGAAACTGATTCTCGTCACCGGTCGCAAGGACATCGACAAATTCCGCTCAAATCCGAGATTTAAAATCCGTGTCGAGGTCACATGGAATTATGACGGCAATGAGGACGGAATGCCCGACACCGAAACGTCGACTCTGATGGAGGAGGTGCAAGATGCTCTCACGAAACACTTCCACAAAGATCCGGTGGCTGTGCTGACTGGTATCTATACGGGCGACAATCGTCGCGATTGGATTTTCTATACGCTCAGCACCAACATTTTCGGACGTAAAATCAACGAGATCCTCGCTCCGTTCCCCCTCCTGCCGTTGACAATCTACACTGAAAACGACCCGGATTGGGAAGAGTATGACGAAATGTCGGAAGCCGAAATCAAAATCGACTGAGAAGTTGTTGCAACAGATTCAAACAACATCCGCATAAACAACATTCGGATTTTCAGCTCCACATTTCATATCATATAGCTTAAAAAAACAGCAGCACATTGCCGAGCCGAGTCGCTCACAACAATGTGCTGCTGCTTTTTCTTTTATTTGTTCAATTTTATATGGTTCAAGCGTGTCGCTGTGACACGCTTGAAATACAACCGCTAAGACTACGGCTTGCTCGTTTCGGCTACGGATGATTCAGCCAATGTTTCGACCTCGGAGGCTTCGATTGTCTCCTCGCCGAGCTTCTTGCTCAGTTCTTGATCGACTTTAAATTTCATTGCGTCGAAGCCTTGACCATACACGCCGTTGACATTCGCCTGCGTGATGAACGCTTCCGGATCCAAATCTTTCACGATGCGGAAGATTGTCACCGATTCAATTTTACGACATACGACGAGCAGGACTTTTACGGGCTGTTTCGTGTACCAACCCATGCCGTCGAGCACCGTGACACCTCGACGACCGTATTTATTGACTGCCGAGGCAATCTTCTCCCAACGCTTCGAGATGATGATAAACTGCACCGATTGGCGGTTGGTGTTCAGTATCAAGTCAACGACGTATGTCGCGACGAAGAGGAAGACGAAGCCGTAGACAACGGTTTTGATTTCGTGGAAAAACAAGTAGCTCGACGAGATGATGGCGAAATCGACATAGAGCATCGTGCGTCCGACCGTCACATTTGTTTTCTTTGCCACAATAGCCGCCACGATGTCAGTGCCGCCCGTGCTGCCGTTGTGGGTGAAGACGATTCCGAGAGCTATACCCGAGAGCACTGCTCCGATGCAGATGCTCATAAACGGCTCTCCTTGAACCAACGGCTCGGGGAAGAGCGGAGGGATAAACGTAACTACGACTGAAATCGCCGTCGCGCCAAAAATGGTTTTGTAGACAAACTGTCGCCCGATCACAATCCAAGCGACGGCAAGCAAGCAGAGGTTGATGGCATACTGCGTGATACCGATTGAATAGGGATTGTGGTCGGTCAAGAAATAGACAATCGTACCTAAACCGGTCACGCCTCCGATCACCACGTCGTAGGGCAAAACGAATGCCGAGAATCCGAAGCCGTAAATGACACAGCCGAGGACAATCATGAGGTAATCACGAGTCGACATCCACAGAGTTTTCCTTGAAAAAGTCATATCTGTTTATTTTGATGAATTTTTACAGCGCAAATTTAGTTTTTTTAAAATTTACAACCAAATTCCGACGCCCGAAACCGATGCTCTTACTCGCCTGACAAAAATCGGAAAGAAGTACATATAATTATAATTGTAAACGAAAGCCGAGCGGTTTGCTATGATTTTTGCAAACACATCCCCAAGTCGTTCGCAAACCGATAACGAGCGGCCGAAATGTTAAAGATTCATAAACAATACTTGCCAATTAATTAAAAATGACTACCTTTGCAGACCGATTATGTCCAATTAATAAACCCCGACGGCGTCAGGTCGACGCTTCTGGCCAAGCCAAACCGCGGCTCCGTCACAAGTAAACATCTATTAATTAAACATTTAACGTGGATACTTTAAGCTACAAAACCATCACCCCCAACGCACAAAGCGTTGAACACAACTGGGTTGTTATCGATGCCACTGATCAAGTGCTCGGTCGCCTTTGTGCAAAAGTTGCCTTGATTCTTCGTGGAAAGAACAAGCCCAGCTACTCGCCCAACATGAACTGTGGCGACAACGTCATCATCATCAATGCCGACAAGGTTCGCCTCACAGGTAAAAAGTGGACAGACCGCGAATATCTTTCATACACCGGCTATCCCGGCGGACAGCGCGTTGCCACTCCCGAGATTCTCATGAAGAAATCTCTCAACAAACACATCAAACCCGGCTACAACCCCCTTTTCACCAAGGTTGTTAAAGGTATGCTTCCCAAAAACCGTCTCGGACGTGCCATCATCGAAAACATGCACGTTTACAATGGTCCCAACCATCCCCACGAAGCACAGAACCCCGTAGTCATTGACATTAACAAAATTAAATAATTGAAGAATGGAATCAGTTAATGCAGTTGGCCGCCGTAAAGCAGCCGTAGCTCGCGTGATCGTTAAAGAAGGAAACGGTCAAATCATCATCAACAAACGCGCTCTTGATGTTTATTTTCCCTCTTCCATCCTTCAGTATATCGTAAAACAACCCCTGCTCACTCTCGAAGTAGCCGAAAAATACGACATCAAAGTCAACCTCAATGGTGGCGGTTACAAGGGACAGGCAGAAGCACTTCGTCTCGCAATCGCTCGTGCGCTCGTCAAGATCAACCCCGAAGACAAGCCCGCACTCCGCGCCGAAGGCTTCATGACTCGCGACCCGCGCGTTGTTGAACGCAAGAAACCCGGTCGTCCCAAAGCACGCAAACGCTTCCAGTTCTCTAAGCGTTAATATTATTCTATCCCTCCTCAATAAGTGTTTAGTATCTAAACCGCTGAGATGGACACGTTCCCTACTCTACGGTTGTAAAATTTCAAAAGAACGTAAACAACATCCAACACAACAATGTCAACACCCAATTTTGACCAACTCCTCCAAGCAGGTTGCCATTTTGGCCACATGAAAAGAAAATGGAATCCTGCAATGGCTCCTTACATTTTCATGGAGCGCAACGGTATCCACATCATTGACCTCTATAAAACTCAAGCTAAGCTCGAAGAAGCAGCTGCAGCCCTCCGCAACATCGCTAAGGGTGGCAAGAAGATTCTCTTCGTAGCTACTAAAAAGCAAGCTAAGGAAATTCTCGCAGAGAAGGCTCAAAGCGTCAATATGCCCTACGTTATCGAACGTTGGCCCGGTGGTATGCTCACCAACTTCCCCACTATCCGCAAGGCTGTGAAGAAGATGACCTCAATCGACAAGATGACTAAGGACGGCACTTTCGACAACCTTTCAAAGCGCGAAAAACTCCAAATCACTCGTCAGCGTGCCAAACTCGAAAAGAACCTCGGTTCAATCGCTGACCTCAACCGTCTTCCCTCGGCACTCTTCATCGTTGACGTTTGCAAGGAACACATCGCTGTTGCTGAAGCTAACCGCCTCGGTATCCCCGTGTTCGCTATCGTCGACACCAACTCTAACCCCGCTAACGTTGATTACGTAATCCCCGCTAACGACGACGCTTCTAAGTCAATCGAAATCATCCTCGATACCGTTTGCGCTGCAATCAACGAAGGTCTTGAAGAACGCAAAGTCGAAAAAGCTGACGAAAAAGCAGCAGGCGAAAACGCTGAAGCTCCCCGTCGCGAACGTCGTCGCGTAAGCCGCAAAGACGAAGCAGAAGCAGCTCCCGCAGCAGAAGCAACTGAAGCTCCCGCAGCAGAGTAATAAAATTCTGCCCCCCCCTCAAAAAGAGGTCTTAAAATCATCTTTTCACAAAAAAACATCTAAACTCCCAAATATTATGGCAGTTACAATGGCAGACATCACCAAACTGCGCCACATCACAAGCGCCGGTTTGATGGACTGTAAAAAAGCCCTCGCCGAAACAGACGGCGACATCGAGAAAGCCGTTGAAATCCTCCGCAAGAAGGGTCAGGCCGTAGCAGCAAAGCGTGAAGACCGCAATGCAGCTGAAGGTTGTGTCCTCTCTAAGAACGAAGGCAACTTCGCAGCCATCCTCGCTCTCAACTGCGAGACTGACTTCGTTGCCAAAAACGAAGGTTTCACCACGCTCGCTCAGCAGCTCATCGACCTTGCAGTTGCAAACCGCTGCAAGACCATCGACGAAATCAAGGCTCTCACTATCGACGGTCGCACTGTTGCCGACATCGTAACCGAAACTTCGGGCAAAACAGGCGAAAAGACAGAAATCGGTGCCTACGAAGTAGTTGAAGCTCCCACTACCGCTGCTTACAACCACTTCAACAACAAGCTCGCCGCTATCGTAGGTTTCAACCTCCCCGACGTCGACGCTCAAGTAGGTCGCGAAATCTGTATGCAGATCGCATCTATGAACCCCGTTGCTTGCAGCCGTAACGACGTGCCCCAAGCAACTATCGATCAGGAAATCGCAGTCGCTGTTGAAAAGACTAAGCAAGAGCAAATCAAAAAGGCTGTCGAAGCCGCGCTCAAAAAAGCAGGTCTCAACCCCAACCACTTCGACTCGGAAGACCACATCGAATCAAACATCACCAAAGGTTGGATCACTGCCGAGGACGCAGAAAAAGCTCGTCAGATCATGAAAGAAACTGCCGAAGCTAAGGCTGCTAACCTCCCCGAAGCTATGATTCAGAACATCGCCAACGGTCGTCTCAACAAGTTCTTCAAAGAAAGTTGCCTCATGGAACAAGAATATGTTCAGGATAGCAAGCTCTCTGTGGGTCAGTTCCTCGACCAGACTCAGAAGGGTCTCGTTGCCGTTGACTTCAAGCGTGTAAACCTCAATCAGGACTAATCAAAACAGCCCCTGAAAGTCATAACAACGCAATATTTCTCGGACGGCTGTCCCACTGCTTTGCCAGTGTGACAGCCGTCCATTTTTTTATTCTCAACGACCATTAAACTGTCAAGCCACGAGCCTACGACACTCCGCGGCCAATTAAGATTGTTTAACACACGCTAAAATTGTCGGCGAAAACTATCGGCACGTCAATTCGATTTGCAAAGGCAAAAGAAAGAGTCTATTTTTGAATTTATTATCCATCCAATTTATTCCAACCAGACAGTCAAATGAGAGAGATTATAAGCCGACAGCGCGTCACGACCATTCTGACACATTTACTGTGTATCATCATCCTCATAATCCTCCCCGAATTTCTCTCAAGCCTCGCAAATCCGGGTCGACCGCTGAAATTGTGGATGTATGCCAAAACATTTATTTATATCGGCGTCTTCTACATCAACTACTATTGGATTATCGAACGCTCGCTCTACAAACCGCGAGGGTTTATCCGACTTATAGCCTGCAACATCCTCGTCATAGCCATTTCGCTCGGAATCATATATGCAATCTGGCGATTTCGCGATGTCTTTGGCGCTGCTCAACATCTGCATCGTCGTCCACCGATGCCGCCAAACGAAGGCATTTATCTTGCGAAATCAATCGGAATGCTCTCGCGCGACCTTGTCATGCTCATACTCGTCATCGGCTTTGCCACCGCCCTGCGACTGAGCGACAAATGGTTGACTCTCGAACGTCGACGCAAAGACCTCATAAATGCTCAACACGAGGAAGAACTCAAAAATCTTAAAAGCCAACTCAATCCTCACTTCCTCTTCAACACTCTTAACTCAATCTACGCGCTCATTGCTATCTCTCCGGACAAAGCGCAGTCGGCCGTCCACGAGTTGAGCAGACTGTTGCGCTACGTGCTCTATGACACCTCTACCACCGTCCCGCTCAATCGCGAAATAAATTTCATCGACAACTATATCAACCTCATGAAACTGAGGCTGAACCCTGACATTCGATTGCATGTCAACCTCACGTCCGATTCCGACGATTCCCGACAGATAGCCCCTCTTCTCTTCATCACGCTGATTGAGAATGTGTTTAAACACGGAATCCACACTCCGGAAACGCCAATTGAAATTTCTGTCACGACGACCGACAACGAAATCAGATGTCAAACGTCAAACGGATATATCGACGACGAGAAAAGCCCCTCTGACGGTGGAGGCATCGGTCTGAGCAACCTCCAACGAAGACTCGACCTCATCTATGGCGACAATGCCCGACTTGATGTCGATACTTCGCCCGACGGCCATCGCTTCACCGTCACGTTGACCATCTCCACTTCCTCATCCAAAGACTAAACCATCTCCTCCCCTCTCACCATTTCACACTAATAAAATAAATCGCTTATGACACTCCGCTGCTGCGTCATCGACGACGAACCTCTCGCCGCAGGACTTATTGCCTCATACATCGAAAAAACTCCTTTCATGACACTCGTCGGCAAATTTTCATCGCCGAAAGACGCTATTTCATCAATCCTTAACGATGCAATCGATGTCGTTTTCCTCGACATTCAGATGCCTCAACTCAACGGAATCGAATTTGCCAAAATCATTCCGCCGACGATGCGCATCATATTCACAACGGCCTATTCAAACTATGCAATCGACGGTTTTAAAGTCAACGCCCTCGACTACCTGCTGAAACCTATAAGCTACGACGAATTTCTCGCCGCTGCAAACCGTGCACTCCATTGGCACGAACTGACAATGCACACCAACGACGGCAATCAATCGGCTCCCGACAAGACTTCTACCGATAACGATAGCATAATCATCAAAAGCGAATACAAGCTAATCCAAATCAAGATTGCCGACATCATCTACATCGAAGGGCTCAAAGACTATGTGAAAATCTACGTCGAAGGCACAGACAAATCTATCATGTCGCTACTCAGTATGCGGACTCTTGAACAAAAACTCCCGTCGTCTCAATTCATGCGTATCCATCGCTCGTACATAGTCAACCTCTCCAAAATCCGCACTATCGAGCGCAATCACATCGTCTTCGACAAAGTTCAAATCCCTATCTCCGAAAGCTACAAAGAAGCCTTCAACAACTACATCAACAGCCGAACAATAAACTAACCGACTCCAATCTGACAAAAAAATATATATAAGATAGCAAGCGGGCTGCACCCACTAACCGGATGCAGCCCGCTTCGACATTACTATTCGTCTATGCTGTCAGTTCGGCGGGGAGCAGAGGCATTGCGCCGTGTTGCGAGCAAACGTAGGCGGAAGTCTTGACGGCTCGCAAATGAGCCTCGGCGACACTCGCGCCTTTGAGTATGCTTGCGATGAATGCGGCTGTAAACGAGTCGCCTGCGCCAACCGTGTCGGCGACTTCGACCTTAGGTGTCGGCTGAAACGACTCGCAATCGGAAGTAAACACATAGCTACCGTCGACTCCACAGGTGAGTATCAGCATTTTCAGATTGTAGTTGCCCAGCAATATCCGGCAAACATCACGAAAATCACTGTTGGCAAGGTTAAATATCCGACAGAGTGCCACGAGTTCCTCATCGTTTATTTTGAGTACGTTGCATCTCTCCAACGAGTTGACAATTATATCTTTGTTATAGAAATTTTGACGAAGGTTGATGTCAAAGACCACAAGACTGTCGGCAGACTTCGGCATTGCATCGAGGAAACGTCCGATAGTGTCACGCGACACGGCATTGCGCTGCGCCAACGAGCCGAAACAAACTGCCTTTGCCCTCTTTGCAAGCGATTCGAGTTGCGGAGTGAACGGAATATTATCCCACGCAACATTTTCTTTAATATCATACTGTGGGATTCCGGCTGAATCGACCTCGACCTGCACCGTACCGGTCGGATACGCAACCTCGGCAACAATACGGTTTATACCCTTGGCTTCAAAATTGTCAATAATTTCTTTTCCGAGCGCATCGCTGCCGACGGCACTGACCACACAGCTCGACAACCCGAACTGCGCAACATGGTAAGCAAAATTTGCCGGCGCACCACCGAGTTTTTTCCCTTCCGGAAGGACATCCCACAGGACTTCTCCCATTCCGACTACAATACTATCCATATCGTTTATGATAAACAAAACCCTCCGACTTCACATATATATAATAATGTATATATACTCTCAGTCGGAGGGGAATTTATTATGAAAACTTTACAAAATCAGTATTAGAACTCAGCTTTGCCGGTTGTGCGGGGGAAAGGAATCACGTCGCGGATGTTAGCCATACCTGTCACGAAGAGGACAAGACGCTCAAATCCGAGGCCGAAGCCGGAGTGAGGCACTGTGCCGAAGCGACGAGTGTCGAGATACCACCACATATCTTTCATCGGGATATTGAGTTCTTCGATGCGAGCAAGAAGTTTTTCGTAGTTCTCCTCGCGTTCCGAACCGCCGATGATTTCGCCAATATGGGGGAAGAGGACGTCCATTGCGCGGACAGTCTTTCCATCTTCGTTTTGTTTCATATAGAAAGCCTTGATTTCCTTCGGATAGTCGGTGAGGATAACGGGCTTCTTGAAATGCTCCTCGACGAGATAGCGTTCGTGCTCGCTTTGGAGGTCGGTGCCCCAGTGGACGGGGAACTCGAATTTTTTGCCTGATTCTTCGAGAATCTTGACACCCTCGGTGTAGCTGAGACGAACAAATTCATTATTGACAACAAATTTCAGACGTTCGATCAAATCCTTGTCATACATCTCTTGGAGGAACTCAATGTCATCGAGCGAATTTTCAAGAGCATAGTTGATACAGTATTTGACAAACTCTTCGGCGAGATCCATATTGTCGGTAATGTCATAGAAAGCCATCTCCGGCTCAATCATCCAAAACTCCGAGAGGTGGCGGGGAGTGTTGGAGTTCTCGGCGCGGAATGTCGGGCCGAACGTATAGATCTGACCGAGCGCAGTTGCGCCAAGCTCGCCTTCGAGCTGACCCGAAACGGTCAATGCTGTCGGCTTGCCGTAGAAGTCTTGCGAATAGTCAACGTTTCCTTCCTCATCTTTGGGAAGATTGTTGAGATCGAGCGTGGTCACTTGGAACATTGCGCCTGCGCCTTCGCAGTCACTCGCCGTGATGAGCGGAGTGTGGAAATATTGGAACCCGCGTTCGTTGAAGAACTTATGGATTGCAAATGCGAGAGTGCTACGAACACGAAGCACTGCGCCAAACGTGTTGGTGCGGGGACGAAGATGAGCGATTTCGCGAAGGAATTCAAGCGTGTGACCCTTCTTCTGTAAAGGATAAGTCTCGACATCGGCAGTTCCGTAGACTTCGAGAGTCTCAGCCTGCACTTCGCTTGTCTGACCCTTGCCTTGCGATTCGACGAGCTTGCCTTTGACGCAAATGCTCGAACCGGTAGTGACGGGTTTAAGTTCATCTTCCGAGAACTTCGACATGTCGAAGACAATCTGTATATTTTTGATTGATGATCCGTCGTTGAGCTGCACAAACTGCACGTGCTTGTTGCCACGGCGAGTGCGCACCCATCCTTTTGCAAGGACATCGCTACCGATGAGAGCAGGATCTTTGACGAGATCAACCACTTTTGTTCTTTTCATCGTTTCCAAATGGTATTTTTAATGATTATATAAATCTTAAAATTTATTCAAACGAGCCCATTTTGAGGAAGTTGACCTCTTCCTGAGTCAGATAACGCCAACGACCGCGGGGAAGGTTCTTCTTAGTCAGACCTGCAAAATAAACACGGTCGAGCTTAGTCACATGATAACCGAGGCTTTCAAAGATACGGCGCACGATGCGGTTGCGTCCCGAGTGGATTTCGATACCGGCCTGATTACGGTCAGTTTCGGTTGCATAAGAGATTGCATCGGCGTGGATCGGGCCGTCTTCAAGCTCGATACCGTCGGCAATGCGCTGCATATCTTCTTCGGCAATATCCTTGTCGGTCCAAACGTGATAGATTTTTTTCTTCACGAACTTCGGGTGAGTGAGTTTCGACGCGAGATCACCATCGTTGGTGAGAAGGAGCACACCGGTAGTGTTGCGGTCGAGACGACCTACGGGATAGATTCGTTCCTCGCAAGCACCCTTGACGATGTCCATGACAGTCAGACGGCCGTTGGGGTCATCGCTCGTAGTCACACAATCTTTCGGCTTGTTGAGAAGGATATAGCACTTGCTTTCGAGAGTGACAACCTTGTCGTTGTATTCAACAACGTCGCTGTGTGAAATCTTTGTTCCGAGTTCGGTGACAACCTCTCCGTTGACCTTGATAAGACCTTGCTGGATATACTCGTCAGCTTCGCGACGCGAGCAAAGGCCGGCGTTTGCCATATACTTGTTGAGACGAATCTGCTCGTTGGGATCGGGAGCAGTCACCTCATACTCGATGCGACGGGGACGCGGAGTGAAACTGCGACCGCCCTGAGGCATTCCGTATTGATTTTGACGCGGATTTTGTTTCTTATAGCCGCCTTGACGGTTGTTACCGTTGTAACCACCCTGCTGCTGACGGTTATTATTGTTGTAGCCGCCTTGACGATTGTTGTTATAACCACCCTGACGGTTGTTAACATTGTAGCCGCCTTGCTGATAGTTATTATTATTGTAACCGCCTTGGCGATTGTTATTGTAGCCGCCCTGACGGTTGTTGTTATAGCCGCCTTGACGATTGTTATTGTAACCGCCCTGACGGTTGTTGTTGTAGCCGCCTTGACGATTGTTGTTATAATTGTTGTAACCGTTGTAACGATTGTTGTTATACGACTGACGGGGCTGATAATTGCCTACGTTCTCGCCTTCGCCGCCCACGGTTGCGCTGCTGCCTTCCGGAGACGTCTGCGGCTCGCCTTCAAGTTGCGGATTAGCCTGCGGACGAGGCTGATAACCGCCTTGGTTATAGCGATTGTTATTGTTGTAACGGTTATTATTGTTGTAACGATTGTTGTAGCCGCCCTGATTGTTGTTGTAACGATTGTTACCATAGCCGCCCTGACGATTGTTGTTGTAAGGACGAGATTGATAAGGACGGTTGTTGCCATACGAATTGTATGATCCCTGACGACGTTCCTGCGATTCTTCACCGAGGTTTTCAGACGACGCTACTGTGCTCGCCGCATTGTCCTGCGAGTTGAAATCGCTGTGATTTTCCGAATTTTCAAAGTTTACGGGGCGTACTCCGATACGCGGGCGTTTACTTTTCTTCTCGTTGCTGTCCATAAGTAGTACTTTCTAAATAATTTTGAGTTGAGATAATTTGTTTTCTTTTTCTTTTTTTAATCGACATGCCCTCTCGGCACTTTTTTCGGTTAACGGTTAAATTCCTTTTATAGTTTCGAACCCTTTTACCGGCCGTTAAGTTTTAAATGGTTTTATTTTTGTTTGGTGGAAACAAGTGTTTTCCTATCGGTTTGAGAGTTGCATTGACAAGCCGATAGAGAGCTTTGCAACTTCACGGCAAAATTAGAAAAAATTTATATTTTTTCCTACTTTTAATAGATTAAATTTCTTTCTAAAAGTCAAAAAGAATGTCTGAAACGGCATTTTTCGGCATAGCAAAGGCAGTCGCAAGAAAATTTTCAATATTTTCGTGACGCGACTGCCTCATTTATAGGGAGTTTTTCACACTTGCAAAAATTTTTTTACCGAGTTGGACATTATCGCACCTTTTCGGAGAAAATACGTTGTATCTTTGCAGTGTGAAATTAATTTTGCCGAGAGTGGAATTAATCTCTCACACCTTATAATATTTACTTCGTCTTTGCAAGAATCAATGCCGAACGCGGTGCAACTGACGTCTTTCCGCCTTTTGCTTCGCCCATTCCGTCGGCTTTGATTTTGCCGTCGGCGGCAACTACGAGCCAATCGCCCTTCGGGATTTTCACCTCGCGCACCTCATCCGATCCGTTAAACACGAGTTTGATTTCCTTCCACAAATCGCCGTTGGCATGGTCGACGAGTGAATACGAGATCAAATTCGGTTCGTTGACGTTGTCAAACTTGATATGCTTGGCAACATCGGCAGCGGTGGTCATTCGGAAAGCCGGATGCTGCTTGCGAAGTTTGATCAACTCTTTGTAATAGTTGAACTGCTCGGCATTCTGATGCTTGAGTTGCCAATCTATTGCATTGATCGAATCAGGCGATTTGTAAGAGTTGTGGACACCCTTTTTGTCGCGGAAAATTTCCTCTCCGGCAAAAATAAACGGTGTGCCTTGCGAAGTAAATACAATGGTCTGCGCCAGACGTGCCGCACGCTGACGCTCTGCATCAGTCGCATCGGGCATCGACTTGCGGAGCTTATCGGTGAGCATCAAATCATCGTGACACGACACATAGTTGATAACCTGTGTCGGAGCTGACGAGTAGGGAAATTTTGAATTGTTGCCCTTGGAATAATCAACCTGCGGGTGGGCGGTCGAACCGACGATGCCGATTTTCACCGTCTCTTCCAGCCCCGCCTTTCCGGTGGCAAATCCTCGATCCGAAGCATCGGAATAGTGCCCCTTGATTGCGTCACGAATATCGTCGCTAAACACTGCCACCTGTGGCATTTTAGCTACACTTTCTTTCAATGCCCTGCGCTCGACGGGAAGCGGCGAATCGCCCGCTGTCCAACCCTCGCCATAGACAAAAATGTCGGGGTTGACTTCTTTGAGAGCCGCAGTGACGGCATTCATCGTCTCGATGTCGTGGATAGCCATGAGGTCGAAACGGAAACCGTCGATGTGATATTCTTCAGCCCAATATTTCACTGAGTTGACGATGAAATCACGCATCTGACGGCGGTCCGACGCAGTTTCATTGCCGCAACCGGAAGCGTCGCTATACGTCCCGTCCTGACGATGACGATAGTAATAGCCGGGAGCGGTCAGCGAGAAATTTGAATCGTCGTTGTTGGCGGTGTGGTTGTAGACCACGTCCATGACGACACCGATACCATTGTCGTGGAGCGTCTTGATCATTCGCTTCATCTCAGCAATGCGCACCGACGGTTCTGCCGGATTAGTCGAATAAGACCCTTCCGGGACATTGTAGTTAAACGGGTCATATCCCCAGTTGTATTGATTCGACGGCTGATTCGACTCGTCGACGCTATTGTAGTCGTATGACGGAAGGATGTGAATATGGGTCACGCCGAGTTCTTTCAAGTGGTCGATACCGGTTGCATCCCCCAACCCGTTGGTGGTCGACGGCTCTGTGAGCGCAATAAATTTGCCCTTGTTGACGATGCCCGACGACGGATGGACGGAAAAATCACGATGGTGCATCTCATAGATGACCGCATCGTTGATATGGCCGATTTTCGGACCTTTGTCGTTAGCCCAACCCTCCGGGTCGGTTGTCGAGAAGTCAATGATAGCGGCACGTTCGCCGTTTGTTCCGACTGCTTTCGCCCACACGCCCGGAGTCTCGGCAAGCCACTTGCCGTTGACATTGACGGCAAACGTGTAGAATCGCCCGTAGAGCTTCTCCGAGCGGTTTGCCACCCATGTTCCATTCTCGCCGCGAGTCATCTCGATGGTGTCGACGGCTGCCGAATTGCGATCGGTAGGATAGATGAGCACGCGCGCGGCATCGGCTGCCGGCGACCACAATCGCCAATGCGTCCCGCCGTTGTCTACGGTGAGTTCCAAATCCTCACCGGCGTATGTCGGCCATAACTTATAGACGGCGTCGACATCCTGAGCCGACACGGCCGATGACATTGACAATGTAACCATTGTTACTAATGATAAACCGTGATAATTCATTTCGTTATAATCTCTTTAGTTTTGGAAAGGAATAAAAAAAATAATATAAGGTAAGAAAAAAAGTCGGGAGTCATAGCCCCCCGACTAAAAGAAAAATATGAAACGTATCTTATTCTTAGAGATATTCGGTTAGGGGGGAGAGGTTTTCGTGATTGCAATTGGTTAATCCACCTCGATGACAAGGAAGTTGGAGAGCTTCCAGAACTTTTCGGGATTGGTAATCTTAACCACAATCTGCCCTCCCTGCTCTACGAGTTGATAAGAATCCTTCGGTTGCGAGGTCATGATTTTAGCCTTGTCGCTGTGAGTGGGGATTTCAGTTATGTTGCGACGGTCGGCTGTCGTGAAATAATTCATATCGAAATCTCCCTTCATGACTTTCGTCTTGCGAAGGAAGCCCGCTTGAAGGATATTCTTAGCCTTCAACTCCTTGTTGGTGCCGATTGCATAGTAGACGGTATTAAGCTCTTTGGCAGCAGCCACGGCTGCATCCTCGGCAGCCAGCTTAGCCGCACGCTCTTCATTGAGATCGACATTGAGCGAATCGTTGGCAGTGCTGAGATCGCCAACCTGAGCCGTAAGCTCCTCAATCTTAATGTTTGCGCTCGCGAGCTGATTGGTAAGCGTGGCAATTTCAGTCTGCTGTTCGGCAATCTGCGCTTTGAGATTCGACACAGTGCGTTTGAGCGTCTTGTTTTCGCCACTGCCGGCAGCAAGTTTCTTTTCGAGTTCTTCGAGACGCTGACGGCGTTCTTGAAGAGCCTGACGGATGGCAATCATATCGTTTTTGATTTGCTCCTTGCGTGAAGGCGATTCGCCGAGCGCACCGGGAGTCGAAATGATTTTTTCGAGATCCTTGATTTGATTCATGCCGTCGGAAATATCATTGACAAGCACGAGAAGGCTGTCTTGTGTGGCGAGAGTCTCACGAAGATCGCCTTTGAGTTGTTCGTTTTGAGCTTCGGCATCGCGGAGCTTGTCTCCATTGCAAGCCGAAAGTGCTGCGGCAAAAATTATTGCCAAAGTCGCGATTTTTTTCATAAACTTATAATGTTTTATTTATGCGTCTTTATACTTATTCTTGTGGACCTTACGTCCGGCATCCTCCACCGCTCCGATTATGATGACGATTTCGCCTCGAGCCGGATTTTGGGTAAAATATTCAATGAGTTCGCCGAGCGAACCGTTGACCGTCGTGTTGTGGAGCTTTGAAATCTCACGCGAAACCGACGCTTGACGCTCAGCTCCGCAAACTTCGGCAAACTGTTGGAGCGTCTTCACCAACCTCAGCGGAGACTCATAGACAATCGATGTGCAGTCACTCGCCGCAATTTTTTCGATGCGCGACTGTCGCCCTTTTTTCGGAGGGAGGAAACCTTCGAATGTAAATCTGTCGGTCGGCAGTCCGGAGTTGACCAACGCAGGCACAAAAGCAGTTGCCCCCGGCAGAGTCTCAACATCGATGCCCTCTCGACGACATTCGCGCGTCAGCAAAAATCCCGGGTCACTGATTCCCGGCGTTCCGGCATCGGAAATGAGAGCAATCGTTTCGCCTCCGAGCAGTTGATCGACGATAGGTCTGACAGTCTCATGCTCGTTAAACTTATGATGGCTCGCACACGGCGTTGTGATGTCGAAATGACGGAGGAGTACACTCGACGTGCGCGTATCTTCGGCATAAATACGGTTACAGGTCTTCAACACCTCGACAGCTCGCGGTGTCATGTCGGCCATATTGCCTACCGGAGTCGGAACTATATATAATTTACCCATATAAATCTACGATTCCTTGGACTAAAAATGTTTGGCAACAATGCTCATAAAGTCCTTGACATCTTCACTTTCCGGATTCCAGCAAAGGTCATTGAAGAAATAGTCCTCAGCCTCTTCCATGCTCGACATCGAACCGATGACGTCAATCGTATCGCGAAACTCCGCATCGGAATTTCTGAATAGTTCACGGCGGAAACGGAAGCGGTCGTTCAAGGTAAACGCCTTTGAAATGTCCGACGCACGTTCGCGCGACAATTTTTCGTCGAGCGTAAGTTGCGAATCAGCTCCAAGCGTATCGTTGACGGTTGCGACGGGGTCAACGTCGTCATTGACAACGAGATTTCCAATCACCTCATCGTCGGCAGCAGCGGCTACAACGACGGTGTCGGCTGCTTCATCGGCAACATTAATCGACGTAACAGCCTCAACTTCAACCGACGACTCTTCCGGAAATTCAACCACCGGCTCGATGGGTGTGTCGATGGGTGCGTCGACAGACGACTCAACAGGTTTGGAAATTTCTTCCACCGACTTGACAACCTCTTTGAGTTCGACAGCGGCAGCAGAAACCGTCGCAGGCGCAGCGGCGATAGGTTTCGCCTCTCCGCTAACCGGCTTCAACCCTGCGAGCAGAGCCTCCGCCTTGGCGATAAGCAGATTTTTCATTTCAGGCCCAGCTTCGTCACCACGGTTGATGTGGAGCATCAACAAGCCCTCTATTTCGTAGGCAAGGTTCAGCAACCCTGTCAGATCTTTATTTATCATACTTAAATATAAAAATATTTCAGTCGCTTCTTTTTTAGGTTACAAACTTACATCAAATTTTTCTAATAACAAGCGTTCGATGTCTTTTTTCAACACTGCACGACCACACTTGAAGTTGTTGACTATAACGACAATCACATGAGTCGGAGCTCCATTTTCATCGAAAAGATAACCGCCGAAGCTCTGTATTCCTTTCATCGACCCCGTCTTCATAGCCACCCGTCCTTCGAGTGGCGTCGTTTCGAGGAAATGTTTCATAGTGCCGTCGATGCCTGCTTTCGGGAATAGGCGCAAATAGTCAGACGCAAATGTGTCGTTTGACATATATGTGTAGACATTCGCGAGAAATCCTGCCGTCAGACGGTTGTCTCTCGAAAGTCCGCTGCCGTCCTTAATGTCGACTCCGCGCACATTGATACCCGCCGCAGTCCACACCGCCATTTCTTCCATAATTGCATCGGCGCGTGTTCCTCCCGGAGTCAAAGCTCGCAACATTCCTTCCGCCATCAAATTGTCGGAGCGAAACATCAGGCTCTGCATGATTTCGGAAAACTTCGGTGAGCAATGCGTATAGATTTCTGTCCGTTCGTTTCGGGCGCCGAGCTTGGCATTGCCGATTTCAACTCCGTGGCGACGGAGATTCTCCGTCAACTCGTGGCGCATGACCTTGTAGGGGTAAGGCATTGAAAATATATCGCTGAATTTACGCGAACCGCTGACAAGGAATGTCTCCGAGCCATCCTTGCGGTCAATCTTGCTTCCACTCCCGCCAAGCATTTTAAATTTCAAGTCGGGAACAAACGGATCGGTCGACTTCGATGGCATTCGCAGACGAAAACAATTGTCGCGAAAATTTGCTCCTTGCAACCGCGCTCCGTAATACCACGGAATGTCTTCGTCCATCCACCCCGGAGGTGTCGTCGCATCGGGAAAATCAGACTCGTCGACAATCACCGAGCCTTTGATTTTTGAAATCCCGAGTTGCTTGACCGCTGCCGTTATGCTGTCGGCAAACCCCGATGTCTCGTCGAAATGTTGCGACTCTATTGTCGGGTCGCCACAAACTTTGACAATAATGTTTCCGTCAAGCACACCGTCTGCCGAAATCTTACCGTCGACAAATACGGGAGTAACAAAGCGTTCGTCGGGTTCAGCGAGATTCAGCATCGACGCAACCGTCACCGACTTCATGACCGAAGCCGGTATCAGCGGACGGTCGACGTTGACTGAAACTAAGTCGTAGCCGAAACGCAAGTCGCGGATCAGAATAGCCGTGTTGAGCGTATCGACACCGTTGACGTGCAAGGGAAACGCTCCGGCAACCGCAGCCGACAACACGCCCACGACTGCCGACAACACGGCGCGAAGGCTTGTGAAATGTTTCAACATTGAAAATCTCCTCATCAGCCCTGATGTTGCAAATGGTCCATCACCACTCCGCAAAACGGACGTTCACCCACCTGACGGAAGCCGACTTTCTCATAGAGTCGACGTGCGTTGACTTTCTTTTTTTCAACAAGCAGACCGGCAGGCTTGCCCAACTTTTCGGCGTTGGCAATAAATGCTTTCAATAACATTCCGGCAATGCCGCGACCACGATATTCGGGCAACACGGCAAGCGAATCGAGATAGATTTCCGAGTCGTCTGTTTCATCGACTATGTTTTCGAAATCGAGTCCGAGTTCGCGAGCGGCAGCGTCGATGAACGCCTTGCGAAGCTCATAGAGACGCGCTCCGTCATAGCCGACACAGACACCAACCGCCTTGCCGTCTGTCTCATCGACAGCTACAATTGTGTTGAGATAGCTGTATTGAGAATCTTCTCGCTCGACAAGACCTTTAAAGAGACGCTCGACATCGGCGAGAGTATGGTCTTTGCCGGCAAGATCGAGGCAAATTTCCTCACCGACAGCATCCATGATCGAGCGGGCAATCAGTTGAGAGTGTTCTTTTCGTGCTTTTATGATTTCCATTTGCTGTATATTAAAATTTTATGACCGTCGATTGTCTCGACTGTCGGAATTATTCCCGTTTGACCGACGAGAGGAGCTTTCACCCGTCCGGAAATTTCAGTCGCCGACACCTCGATACGGATTTCATCCCAAAGTCCTTCGTCAATGAACGATTTTAGGATTTCCGCACCGCCTTCAACCAAGACCGAAGTGATTCCGCGCTCGTAGAGCTGTCCCATTGCCTCGCCAAGCGACTCGTAATCGCTCATGACGATGACTTCGCCACGCTCAAAGAGTCGGAGATTCGACGGAACTCGCTGACGGCGGTCGAGCACAACTTTGATCGGGGATTTTCCTGCATACAGACGAGTGTCGAGCGTCGGATTGTCGATCAACGCCGTCGTACTGCCGATCAGAATCGCATCGTGGGTCGCACGCTGTTTGTGGACGAGCATCGACGTGATCGGTGTCGAAATTTTACCGTCGATATATCCGTCGGCACTCTGTGCCCATTTCAGTGTGACAAACGGGCGTTTACAGCCGTGGGCTGTCATAAACTTGCGATTGAGACTCCGACACTCCCGCTCCAACAGTCCGACTTCGACTTCAATGCCTGCCGCACGAAGTTTTTCGATGCCGCGTCCGGCAACTTTGGCAAAGGGATCGAGCGTCCCGACAACGACACGCGGAATTCCCGTTGCAATTATAAGGTCGGCACACGGCGGAGTCTTCCCGTAGTGGGAACACGGTTCGAGCGTGACATAAATCGTCGAATCGCGAAGCAGTTCCTTATCGCTCACCGACTCGACGGCATTGACTTCGGCATGAGCCTCGCCGCAACGTCTGTGCCACCCCTCGCCTATTATGCGCCCGGCGGCATCGACAATGACTGCCCCGACCATCGGGTTGGGCGACGCATCAAGTTCGCCGTGACGCGCGAGGTCGAGAGCGCGACGCATATATTTTTCGTCAATCTGCATTGAATAAAGCTATTATTTTTCCGTGTTAATGTCAATTTTCTTGGGGGGCTATTCCTTACGGCTCTACCCAATCACCATTGGCTTTAATCAGTTCGACAAGGTGTTCGATAGCCTCTTCGGCAGGAATATTTTTTTCGATACACTGTTTGCCCTTGTAGAGACTGATTTTGCCGATTGCCGCTCCGACATAGCCGTAGTCGGCATCAGCCATCTCGCCCGGACCGTTGACAATGCAACCCATCACTCCGATTTTCAAACCTTTGAGATGTGACGTAGCCGCCTTGATGTTGCGGAGGGTCGACTGCAAATCGTAGAGTGTGCGTCCGCAACCCGGACACGAAATAAATTCGGTCTTAGAGATGCGCAGACGTGTTGCCTGCAAGATTGCGAGCGAAATCGAGTTGAGACGTTCGCGCTCAACTCCATCGGCTTCGAGCCAAACGCCGTCGGCAAAACCGGCAAGCAGAAGCGAACCGAGTTCAATCGACGCGGCTACGACAAGCTCGTCGTCACCAAGCCCGGAATATTTGCGACGGATAATCACCGGGTTGGTCAACCCTCTATCAGTCATTGCAAACATAAATGATTTGAGATGACCTATTGCATTAACATCTTTCGAGTCAAGCACCGCGATGCGCGACGAATCTTTGCTCAACTCGTCGGCAACGGCATCGGTCAAACCGTCCTCGGCAAGAACCGTCACTGCGGTTGCCAACTCCGACGGTTGCAAATCGAGTCCGACAACCTGCGGCTGCTTGCCACTCCATTCGCTCTGACGGCGTGCAGGCGCAAATCGGTTGTAGCCGTCAGGTATTTCCACCGACACAACAGGTTGTCCCGCTGAAAGTCCGTCGATAAATTTCACGATAGTTTTTGCGACCGGAATTTCACACTCAGGTTCTTCGCTGAGCGAAACGCGAATCGTGTCGCCTATACCGTCGGCAAGCAGCGAACCGATACCGACAGCCGATTTGATGCGACCATCCTCGGCATCGCCGGCTTCGGTCACTCCGAGGTGGAGCGGGAAGTGCATATCCTCGGCATCCATTGCTGCTACAAGTCGACGAACGGTTTCGACCATCACTCCGACATTCGACGCTTTGATCGAAATCACCACATCTCGGAAGTCGTGTTTCAAGCAGACACGCAGAAATTCCAACGCACTTTCGACCATTCCTGCCGGGGTGTCACCATATCGGCTCATGATTCTGTCGGACAGCGACCCGTGGTTGACTCCGATGCGGATAGCCGTGTGGTGTTCGCGACATATATCGAGAAGCGGGACGAGTCCCTCTTCGATTTTCACGATTTCGGCGGCATATTCCTCGTCGGTGTAGTCGATTTTCTTGAACACACGTCCCGGATCTACGAAGTTGCCCGGATTGATGCGCACCTTTTCGACCCTCGACGCTGCGGCAAATGCTGCACGAGGATTGAAATGGATGTCGGCAACAAGCGGAGTGTCAATGCCGGCAGCACGCAGACGCGCTGAAATATCGGCAAGGTTTTCCGCCTCGCGAACACCCTGCGCCGTCAAGCGGACAATCTCACCACCGGCATCGACGATGCGTTTGATCTGCTCAACCGACCCTTCGCTATCCATTGTGCTCGTCGAGGTCATGGATTGCAGGCGTATCGGATTGCCGCCTCCAAGTTCGACCGTCCCGACACGGACTGCCCACGTCGGACGACGCTTATAGTTGAAATTCACAAGATTATTGTTTTCCATAATATCTTCGTCTGTGTGTGTATATGTGCGGCGCGATTCAATCGACTTTGAAATCATATTTCACCGTCTTCAACTCCTCGTTGGCGTTGACAATCTTCTGAGAGAGCGTCGAACGATAGGCGTTGAAACGCTCGGCGAGTTTCGGGTCACCGAGAGCGAGAATCTGAACCGCCATGACGGCGGCATTCAGTCCGGCATTGATACCGACTGTTGCAACCGACACGCCCGGAGGCATTTGGACGATTGAATAGAGTGCGTCCATGCCGCTGAGCGACGAATTGATGGGAATACCGATAACCGGCACGGGAGTCATGGCTGCAATCACTCCGGGAAGAGCTGCCGCCATACCTGCTGCGGCAATGATCACCTTGATGCCTCTTGCCTCAGCTCCGCAAGCAAATGTTTCTACTTCGTGGGGAGTACGGTGGGCTGACAAGGCATTCATCTCAAACGGGACTTCCATCTGATTGAGGAAATCAGCCGCTTTTTTCAAGATGGGAAGATCACTTGTGCTTCCCATGATGATGCTAACGATCGGTTTCATAATTGATTCGGTTAAAATTTTTATGAGAATCTTCTCTATTGAGTTTTTTATTTTGACTGTCAAAAAAAATTTATTCGTTTTTCCGCGTCTATGCTATCATCGACAGCAGGTAGACGCAAGCAAAACCATTGGCACATCCTGCCAAGACCTGCCAAAGAGTGTGGCGTTCGAGATAGACTCGTGCCGTCATGACAAACCCTGCAAGGATTATCACGGCCGAGAGCCACAGGTTTAGATTATAGATGGCGTAGTGCGACGCAACGATGCGAAACATCATTGCAACCAAGCCGCCGACGGCTACTCCGTGGGCACTGATTTTCCATTTCAAATTTACAAGTGCCGTTATCAGCGTGGCTGTCGCAATTCCGGCAAAAAACAGCGGAATCCAAAGCGGAGCGTTGACCTTGACAAACGTGAATCCACACCCGATGTAGCAAATCGTTGCGATCGAATAAGGGATGGTGCGTTCGCTGCGCTCACTGAGAGTCTTGTCTTTGATGACGCCCGTCCGACAAAGCGCAATGATAGCAATGACAGGGATGACAAACGTCATCACAAACGTGATCCCCACCGCCGTCAAGAGCAAATGCAGGGACAGAATGCGCAATATGGTCAGCCCTGCGATGAGAATCATCCCGTAGGTCGGGACCAAGAGCGGTGAAAATATTGCCGAGAATATTTGTGACAGTTTTTGCATATATATTATTCTAACACTCGAAAGAGCTTGTTTATTTTATTATTGTGGCGGATTTAGAGGTGATTTTTTCAGAATTATATTTTCTTTCGCAGACGCGCCACCGGGATTCCGAGACGCTCTCGATATTTTGCAACCGTACGTCGGGCAATCTCATATCCTCGCTCTGACATGATTTTCATCAGAGCGTCGTCGCTGAGCGGATGTTGAGGGTCTTCCGCCGTGATGAGCTCGCGAATGACGGAGAGAATTTCGTGGGACGACGAAACGTCTTCATCTGAGCCCACGCCTTCATTGAAGAAGAATTTCAAAGGATAGATTCCGCCCGGAGTGGCGACATACTTACCTGCCGTGGCTCGCGAAATGACCGAAAGATCATAGCCGGTCTCGCGAGAGACATCTTTGAGTATCATCGGATGCAAGCGACTTTCGTCGTCGCTCACAAAAAAGTCGTGTTGGAGTTTGACGATAGCCGACATGACCCGATAGAGCGTATCTTGGCGCAGACGGAGCATGTCGATGAAATCGGTAGCGTCGTCACGCTTGCGTGTGATGAACGCCTGCGCTTCTTTTCGTGCACGCGACGATTCGCCCGACGATGAGAAGAATTGTTGACCGTCGCTCGTGAAACTGCTTTCGATGACAAGTTCGGGAATATTGTTGACCAATGTCAACGTTAGCGTGTCGCCATCGACATCCACATTGAAATCGGGAATGATGTGGCGCGACTTTTCATCGCTGTCACTGTCACCGATCTGCCCTCCGGGTTTGGGATTGAGCGAACGAATCAACTCGTCGGCTGTGCGCAATTTTTCTTTGTCGACTCCGAGCATCGACGTTAGGCGGTCGAAGTGACGGAGAGAAAATATGTCGAAGTAATGCTCCACGATTTCAAGCGCGAGATCTCGGATTTCGGATGATGGAAGGCGACGCAACTGCAAAACAAGGCAGTCTCTGAGGTCAAACGCACAGACTCCCGCCGGTTCGAGCGCTCGGACGCGGTTGACTATCCCTTTCAAATAATCCATGTCGATGTCAAGACCGGCATTAATTGCGAGGTCGTCAAGGAGCTGTGTCAGCGTGCGCGTCAGATAGCCATTGTCGTCAAGATTACCTATAATATAGGTGGCGACGGGCATATCCGATTCGGGAATGTCGGTTTCAGCCAACTGTTTCAGCAACGACTCGCCAAGCGAACCTTCGTCGGCTACGGCAACAGGCTCGTAATACGAGTCGTCGGCTGAATGATTGTGAGCTTCAAGACGATAGGCCGGAATTTCATCCTCGTTCTTATAGTCTGCCAACTGCAAATCCTCGGCACTTTCGTTGAAATCACTTTCGTCGGTGGTCAATTCGTCCTTGCTGTCGGCGACTTCGAGCGCGGGGTTGTCGTCAAGTTCCCGACGCACTTCATCTTCAATCTCCGGACCGTTCATCTCAAGCAAACGCACAAAGCGCATCTGCAACGGCGACAACCGCTGCTGCATCTTCTGTGATAACGATAGTTTGAGTATTCCTTTCATGCTCCGAATGTCTGATGATTGGTTAACAACTGTCCTCGACTACTATGCGACAGTCTATTCATGTATTTTTCGGTTGTCTGCTCAAAGTTCAATGAGTGAATCGTAGGGGAAATCACGCTTTGCAATCTGTCCGATGACCGCGTCCCACTGCATCGGGCTGATGCCGTTGCCCGGACGCTTGACGGTAATATTTTCTTCTGTAAAAATTTCGCCTTTTGCTATCGGTCGAGCAGCTACAATGCTCTTTCGAGCAACTTCGATGTTGGGGCGTTCGCTTTCGGCTACACGCTTTTCGCCCGAGCCGAGCGACTCCTCGATGTGGCGCACGGCCTTGACCATAGCCGTCAGTTCGGCAGGGTCAAGCGATGCACGATGGTCGGGACCGGGCAGCGACTTGTCGAGAGTGAAATGTTTCTCGATAACTTTTGCTCCAAGAGCGGCAGCCGCAATCGGAACTTCGATTCCGAGTGTGTGGTCACTGTAACCAACACCGCCGACATTGAGACTGCTTAGAGTGTTCATTGCAAGCAGATTGACATCGGTATATGGCGTCGGGTATTGCGTCGTGCAGTGGAGCAGATAAATGTCGTCGCGCTTCACTCCGCCGTCGACAAGGATGTCAACAGCGGCAGCAACTTCGTCGAGGGTCGACATTCCGGTCGATAGGATTACCCGTCCGCCAATCTTTGCAATTTTGCGCAAATACGGAAGGTTGGTAATCTCACCCGACGGGATTTTCCAAAAATCCATCTCCAACGACGCGAGTGTGTCGATGCTGACGAGGTCAAACGGTGTGCTCATAAAGCCTATCCCCTCGCGGCGACACAAGTCGGCAAGTTCGGCGTATGCGCTCAGTGGTAAGTGGATAGCTTTACACATTTCAAGTTGCGACTGCTCTTCGCCGGTAGTTTCTTTCTGATATTCGGCTTTGGGAGCAATCGACGATATGACCAATTCGGGGACGGCGGTCTGAAATTTGACGTAGTCGGCACCGGCGCGAGCGGCTTCGACGACCATACGGCGCGCCATCTCCATCGAGGCGTTGTGGTTGACCCCCGCCTCGGCTATGATGATTATTTTATTGTTTTTCATACATTGAACACTGCTTCTTCAAAATATCGACAAATCATTGTCCCCGGCTTGATGTTGGCAGCCGGTTGCGGAAATTCGCCGAGCGCATCGGCAAGTATCATAGAGGGAATATCGGCTCCGGCATGAATCGAGCAGACGACCCCGCCACCGAGACGCGGATTGATTTCCATCAACATCAGTCGCCCCGTAGTCTTGTCGCGCAAATATTGCAGCGTGACAGCTCCGCGGAGGTTGAGACGCTCGATTGCAGCTGCCGATGCCTCCAAAATTTCGGGGCTGTCGACCGTGACCGATTTCGAGACCTCTCCGCCGACGATTTCAAGCCGCCGACGCGGACTGATGCAGAGCGTCTCGCCACGACGCGCAATGTAGCAGTCGACGGTATATTCCTCACGCTCCGGATAGTATGTCTGAAAGAGATATTTATCAGCGTCTTTCGAGATTTCGACAAGGTCATCAATTTTGTTGATTACCTCGATACCCTTCGAAGCCGAGCCGCGACGCGGTTTGGCGATCAAGGGAAAGATGGGAATCCCGCCTTCGTAGGTCTGCGGGATGTCAAGTCCTGCGGCAGCAAATTCGCGAGCCGACAGCAATTTGTCGAACAAGATTTCGGCTTTCGCAGGGTCAACGACTGGCGACCACACGTCGCGATACGTTTCGGCGTATGTCCCGGCAATAGAAATTGCTCCGTCGACAAACGGGAGCATGATGTCAATCCCGTATGTCTCAACCACCTGATGAAGATGATCGAGGATCTCTGGTGAACCCCACCGATGACCGATGACAACGTCTCCGATCAATGAAATCGGGACTTCCGGTTCGAGTTCATAGCTGATGATTTTCACCTCTACACCCATCTTGCGCCCTGCGTCAATGAGTTTTTTGCCAAACGATACTCGCTTGGCTCCTCCGAGAAAGAGCACATTGACGCTTCGTTGCTGCTGATAGGTGTCGATATTTGTCTGCTTGCCCAACATTTGTTCTTTTTTTAAACGTTATAGATTCCGGCTTTATACTTGGCGAGATTTTCAGGTTTCGTGAACCATTCGATCGTCTCACGCAACCCGGCGCGTAGATCGTAGCGCGGCGACCAGTCGGTGAGCGACTTGATCAGCGAGTTGTCGCCACACAGACGGAACACTTCACTGCCCGACGGACGCAGACGTGCGGGATCGACAACATAGTCAACCTTTTCGCCCATGATTTCGGCAATCATTTCGAGAGTTTCGCGCATCGTGACTTCCATCCCGGTGGCAATGTTGATGTCTCGACCTTCAATTCCTTCTGCTTGACCGAGCGCAATGAAGCCGGCTGCCGTATCCTTGACAAAGTTGAAATCACGAGTCGGAGTGAGGTCGCCGACTTTTATTTCACGAGCTCCGTTGGCAATCTGAGTGATGATTGTCGGGATGATGGCTCTTGCACTCTGACGCGGGCCGTAGGTGTTAAACGGACGAGCGATGACGACCGGCAGATTGAAAGCATTGTAGAAACTCATGGCTATCGCATCGGCTCCGATTTTGGTCGCACTGTAAGGCGATTGGGGCTGACGCGGATGCTTCTCGTCGATAGGGACATATTTAGCAGTGCCGTAGACCTCGCTTGTCGAAGTCACTACGAGGCGTTTGACTCCGCAATCACGTGCAGCCTGACACATATTGAGCGTCCCCTTGATATTGGTGTCGACATAGCTGTCGGGGGCTACATAGCTGTAAGGGATAGCAATCAACGCCGCAAGATGATAGACAGTGTCGCATCCGTCTGAAATATGACGGCAAAAATTGGGGTCACGTACATCACCTGTCACGACTTCAAGCCGAGAATTGCTGACATCTTCAAGCCATCCCCAGTTATTGAAAGAATTATATTGACTGAGTGCCCTCACTTCATATCCTTCATTGAGCAAAGCCTCTGTCAGATGTGATCCGATGAAGCCGTCTGCCCCGGTGACAAGCACTTTTCCCTTTTTATTTTCCATGATTATTGAAAATTTACTGAAAAAAATCGAGTTGAGTTTCTTATATATAATATTGAAATGGAATCAATGAGGATGAGTCAAATAATATGAATATTCAATGCCGTCGGGCGCAACGTATTTGACCTCCAACTTTTTATTCTTAAAACGAACAATGTCAAGCCTCGTTATTCCATCGGGCGACAGGCATAGCATTTCGTGTGGAGTGTACAGATACTTTGTATCCTCTTTTGAGTCCTTATATATAAACTTTAATTCAAGAATATTATTGTCGAAATCACGCTCCCAAGTGCCGTAACATTCCGTAATGTGGCTGTTGGGATAAATCGAATTAATTCTCACGACATTGCCCTGAAACGCCCATGTAAAGAGAATCGGAATCGAAGCGTCGTCCTTTTGAGTATACAATTGCACCGGCTCGCCGTCGGCAGTCATCGAATCGAGACGCCACTCGCCGAAAAGGTCGCCGATGTCACCGTTGTTGCGATTACACGCGGCAAAAATCAATGCAATTACTATCGCAAAAAGATATGTTGTTATAAACTTCTTCATCTTAAAAATAATCCGTATTCAGTTACCAATCCTTCTATCGACCGAACACTCCGGCATATCTGACTCCGAGCATGACACCGAAAGCGTTCGACGGCATATTTCCTCGATCAAGCTCCATGCTCAAATCAACAGTCAGCCCATCGACCTTTGCCGGACGCCACGATGATTCGACCATAAGCGAATTGAGATGCAACGGCGTATCAAGCATAATTTTAGCCGTTCCCCAAGCCTTGCGTCGACCGCCTTTGATTCTATAATCAAGCCGCGACGAGAGCGAGCCCTCGATGCCGACATGAAAACCTCTCACTGCATTCCCGACATAGCCGACATAGCCGTTAAGATTATAAATCGGCGACATCATGACCGGCGTTCCCAACGACATTCCATAGTAGGCAAACGACGAGTATGTAGCATTGTTATAATAATCATCCGCGCCTGACACATGACCCGGCAATGTGCAACCGGGATAATCATCGGGCACAAAATGAATCGGTCCGCTTTGATTCGTAAAATCAAAGTACTCTATCAAAGCTCCCTTGACTAATCCGCCCTTAGATGCCTCATATTCCAAGCCCCAAAGACCGTCCCAGCCATTGAGCCGTCCGATTCCCGAACCGTCTTCCCAAAGCCACGAAGTGTAGGCATACAGTTTGTCTCCATTCTTCAAGCGATAGCGCAAGCGTATATCCCAAGATCCGAGATGACTGCCGGAGTAAAACCCGTCGCCACCATCTTGAAGCGGGAACATCATTTTGACGAAATATTTCAATGTCCGCGGGTGTGTCACAGTTTTACTCAAGACTCCATCGTAATAAAACTTCGTCTCGCCTCCGAAAAACGCGGCTGCCTGCATCCCAAACGTAGCCGAAAAAGGCATTTCAGGCTTCGTACGAAAATAAACACACTTATAGTTATACAATTGATCTGAAACAATATGCCTATCATAATAATTATAGTGGTCACGCCACCAACCATCATCAAGCATACAGCCGAAAGCAGCTTCACCGTAGATTTGAAACCATCCACCGGTCAAAGGAATATTCTGAAAATCATTGAATCCGGCTCGCAGTTGAGGCATCGGACGAGTGTTTCCACTCTCAATCAAATCTCCGCTCGAAAGACGCTGATTCAACAAATTTGAGCTCTGCTCCTTCAAACCGACTTCAAGGAAAAGACCGCGATATTTCGCCTCGCCATATAGCTGATGAATCCAAAACGATGACGGACGCTCCTTATGTGAGATCCATGACTTCGACTCCCCGTCAAACCGACGATAAGCCGTCGACTCTTCACGACTGCCCACGACATCAATACCGAAACCGTATGAAAAACACTCCGAGGCATCCATCTTCTTCCACGCCGAAAGTTCGGTTTGAAACACCTGCGCCTGCGTAAACCGCCCATTGTTCAACGAAGCGATATGATACGGCGCAAATTCGCCGGAACTGACCACGCCTGTCACCCCCACCTCATATTGCACCGAGTCATCAGCCTTGACCTCCGATGCAAAAACAGTAGAAACGACAATCGTAAATATGTGTAACTTATATAAATTCATTCAATAAAAAAACAGCTTGAAACTTCCGTAAAAACCGCTTAAAAATTTCAATAAAAATAACTCTAAGAATTTTCGCTACAAATATACGCAAAATAAATGTAACCTCAATTTCACAACTGCATTTCTCAAGTCTTAATAATCCGAAATCCCCGATAAAAATCCCCGACTCCGGTATTCAAACGAGTCGCCCGCTGAAAGTACGTGACTTTCAGCGGGCGACAGTTTTTTTATGCGTTATCTGTGGACTTTATTTTTTATTTTGAGCCACGGATTGCTGCAATGCCGGGAAGTTCTTTGCCTTCGATTGCTTCAAGAAGTGCACCACCACCGGTTGAGACGTAGCTAACTTTGTCTGCAAGGCCGAATTTGTTGATGCAAGCTACTGAGTCGCCACCACCAACGAGCGAGAATGCACCCTTTTCGGTTGCTTCAACGATTGCGTCGGCGATTGCACGCGAACCTGCTGCAAAGTTGTCAAATTCAAATACGCCGGCAGGGCCGTTCCAAAGGATAGTCTTGGCGTCTTTGATTGCAGCAGCAAAGAGTTTGCGAGTTTCAGGACCTGCGTCGATGCCTTCCCATGCTTCGGGAATGTCCATGCAAGAAACAACCATTGTGTTGGCGTCGTTGCTGAAATCGTCAACTGCGATGCAGTCAGTTCCGAGCACGAGGTTTACACCTTTTGCTTTGGCTTTCTCGATGATGTCGAGAGCGAGATCGAGTTTGTCTTCTTCGCAGATCGATTTGCCTACGTTGCCACCCTTTGCTTTGGCGAAAGTATAAGTCATACCACCGCAGAGGATGAGGTTGTCAACCTTGTCCATGAGGTTTTCGA
>CAZCCI010000013.1:0-59576 GCA_964497255.1 uncultured Staphylococcus sp. | reverse complement strand
ACGAATAATCTTCTTACCTTAAATCTAATACCATGAAAAACTGATGCAAAGGTAGGCACTTTTTATGAAACTCCAAATTTTTATGTTTAAAAACATTCTTGTTTTAACTTTATTTTGCAAATATAATAAGCGGGTAATATTTGGATTTACATTTATTTGAAATTATAAGAGATTCGTTAACAGAAGTAAACGGCTTGATTTTTCGCGAGAAAAATTACATATATGTTAAATCTCTCAAAAATTGGAAGCCGAAATCAGTGGCATTGGGAAATTTTCAGTAATTTTACAGCGAGTGTTCGCCGTTCGGTCACTTTTGATCATAGCTGACGAGAGAGACAGCGGTCGTGAACTCTTGCAATAAACGATTGTTGAATTTTAAGCCCGATGTATATTCGGGCGAATAGAATCAATCTTTTTAAACAGAACAAAATTATGAGTACTTATCGAAACTCGACCGGCACGCCAGCCGTGATGCGCAACGTGTTTGGAGTAATAATGATTCTTATATATGTCGGAGTCGGTATTCTGTTTTTTATCGGATTTTTCGACATTCTCTTCCCGACGTGGACTTGGGTTCGATGGGTAGGTGGATGTTTGTTCACTCTCTATGGCATTTGGCGAGCCTATCGCCAATTTAAGGGAATCGACCCCGGCTATGGAAATGAGAAAGATGAAGATTCTATATAATTAATGTATATAGTATGACCAACATATCACTGAAAAATATCGCCGCCGTAGTCGTAGCGTTTACAGTGCTTACGCTCACGGCAGGATGTGGCGGCAAGAAGTCCGACGCCAAGCAATCGCAACCGCTCGTCAAGATTGCTTGCGACGAATCGTTTGAAAACATCATGGCGCAAGAGATAAGTGTCTATGAATACATCTACCCGAAAGAAGATGTCATAGCCTACTATCTCCCTGAAAATGCTTGCATCGACTCGATCATGGCGATGGGCGGCGTAAAGTCGGCAGTGATCACTCGTCCGCTGACCGACAAGGAAGTCAGCTACCTCCGCAGCCATAAGAAAGTGGTTCATCAGCAGCGCATAGCCGTCGATGCACTTGCAATAATCGTCAATCCGGCCAACACGGTTGAAATCCTGTCGCGCAAGGAGATTGCCGAAATCCTATCGGGCGAAGTGACTCGCTGGGATCAGGTCGAACCGAGCAAACTCGGAGAAATCGACGTGATTTTTGACCACCAAGGCTCATCGACAGTGAAATATATGCGCGACTCGATTCTCTATGGCAAACCCTTCGGACCGAATATTGCCGCAGTCAAGACAAACCCCGATGTTTTTAAGGCAGTCGCCGAAAATAAGAATGCAATGGGCATCATCGGAGTTAGTTGGGTGACGAGCGATTTGAAAGGTCGCGAATATTCGACCGAAGATCTCGCTCAGGCAGTAGAAAAGAGCGACACCACTCAGCTCGATTTCAATCAAGACGTCAAAGTCTTGAAAATTCGTGGCAACGGAGTCGTTCAGGCCTACAAACCCTATCAAGCCTACATCCTCGACGGCAGCTATCCGCTGTTTCGCTCGGTCTACATGGTCTCGACCGCGCCCGGAGGAACGACGACACACCGTTTTTACAGCTTTGTCTCTGGATTCCAAGGTCAGAAATTGATTCAAATGACCGGAATCCTACCGGCAACATTGCGTCCGCGCTTGGTATCGGTTGAGAGGCGATAGCAAAAAAAATTGCTCAGATTCTTGCATATTGAAAATAAAATAGCGTATTTTGCGTTATAATTAATAATTGGCAGCAAATGGATCGGTGTGCATCGACAGAAAAAATGTTAAGGTATGCACCGTTTCATTGTTGTTGTCTGATATAAATAAGTAAAAACAAAATAATAAACCATAGACATGAAATTTCGTACTATTTTCTCCTTCGTCCTCGGAGGCATGGCTCTCTCGGCTTTCGCTCAGGGCGGTTATCAAGACGGTGTAGACTACTACAACGCCGAGCGTTTCGACAAAGCAAAAACAATCCTTGAAAAGACGCTCAACGATCCTTCGACAGACAAGGCTGTATCTTATTTCTATCTCGGCTCACTCGACCTCGACAACGGAAACACCGCTGCCGCAGCCGAAAACTTCAACAAAGGTGTGCAAATCAACCCCGCCTACGGTTATAACTATGTAGGTCTCGGTCAGATCGACCTTATCAACGGCAACAAGAAAGCCGCTGAAGAAAAATTCAAACAGGCTCTTGAAAGCAACAAAAAAGACGCCGCTCTCATGGCAGCCGTCGCACGTGCTTATTTTGAAGTAGACCCCACTCTCTACGCTAAGGAAATCGATAAAAATATCGAGAAAGCAATGAAGGTTTCCAAAAACAAGGAAGCTCAGATCTACGTGCTCCAAGGCGACATGAAGAAAGCAACCGATACCGGTTTGGCAGCAGGCTTGTATGAACAAGCTATCATCTACGACGAAGAATCGGGCAACATCAACCCGCAGGCCTACGTTAAGTATGCCAACCTTTACAATAAGGTGAACCCCGATTTCGCTATCGCAAAACTCGTCGAACTCAACCAAAAGCTCCCCAACTCTGCACTCGCTCAAAGCGAGCTCGCTGAAAAATACTACGACGGCAACCAATTCTCGAAAGCTGCCGAACAGTATGGCAAGTACATCAAAAACCCCAACCACTTCCAAGGTGACGAACAGCGTTATTCAGGACTTCTCTACTTCGGCAAGAAATATCAGGAATCGCTCGAAGTAGCCAACCAAGTGCTTGTTGCCGACCCCGACAACGAATATATGCAGCGCATGGTGATGCTCAACAAATCCGCTCTCAAAGACTTCGTCGGAGCGGAAGAAGCTGCTCAGAAGCTCTTCGCTCACGTTGATGCCAAGTTCACGGCTACCGACTACACCACCTACGGCGACATCCTCAGCGAACTCAAACGCCCCGAAGACGCAATCGCGGCTTACACCAAGGCCTACGAGCTCAACCCCGAGAAAAACAAGCAGATGCTTGCCGAAATCTCGTCGATGTACAACAACCTTGCCAACGACGTGAAAGCCGTTGAATTTATGCAGAAATTCGTTGATGCAGGCGACGCTACCCTCAATGACTACTTCATCCTCTCGAACCGCTACAAGAACCTCGGTCTTTCGCTCCCCGAAAACTCACCCGAACGTGTCGAAGCAGCCAACAACGGTATCAAATACATCGACATGGCTATCGAAGGAGCAGCCAACAAAGGCCCTCTCTATCGCAACAAAGCCACTCTCTTGATGGTGCGCGACGGTGCCGGCGAAACATCTCCCGAACTCATCGCAGTCTATGAAGCAATGCTCGAATCATACGACGCTGACCCTGCAAACAAAGAAAAATATGCTGACGCCTACAAGACTGCCTACGCTCGTATCGGTTCCTACGCAATGCAGCATGGCGACAACGACAAGGCTCGCGAATGTTTCAGCAAACTTCTTGAATACGAACCCGAAAACGAAGCCATCAAGGACATCTTGAAGAAACTCTAAGTCGGAAAATCAAACGATTTTCGCGTCTCCCTCCCTCCCTGAAACTCTCGTCCTCTTCGTTAATAAAACATAGAATAATCGGCCTCGCGTCCGTCCCGTCGATGGGGCGCGCGAGGCTTTCTTACGAAACCCATGAGTAATAACGACGAAAACCTATTGCAAATATTTTCATCGAGTTTCCGTAAAAACTGGGATCTCCCGGCTTTGACCGAATTTGGAACCGGACACACGATGACCTATGCGGATCTGTCGCGCCGTATAGCTTCATACCATCTTCTTTTCAACGAGTGTGGAGTGAAGCAGGGCGACAAGATTGCCCTCATGGGCAAAAATTCCTTCTCTTGGGTTGTCGCTTACATGGCGACAATTACCTATGGAGCAGTGATTGTTCCCGTCCTCCACGATTTCAACATGCAGGATGCCCAACACATCATCAACCACTCCGAGAGCGTGATGCTCTTCATCAACGAAAGCATCTTTGACAACATGGAGTTTGAAAAAATTCCGCAAGTCAAAGCCGTGTTGTCGCTCGAACGTCACGCAGTTCTCGCCGAAAGCTCGTCAAACAACCGCGTCGCCGAAAAGTTCCTCGAACGTCTGCCGGAAAAAATGCGCAAGAAATATCCCCACGGTTTTACGACCGCCGACGTCGAATATCCTCGCATCGACGAGTGTGAACTCGCGGAAATCAACTACACCTCCGGCACGACAGGATTTTCAAAGGGCGTAATGCTGACGCTTCGCAACCTTGGCGGCAACATTCGATTCGGAATGCGTTCGCGACTCCACTACCGTGGTTCGCGCGCATTGTCGTTCCTCCCCTTGGCACACGCCTACGGTTGTGCGTTTGATATGCTTGCGCCTCTTGCCGTCGGCACTCACATCACCATCCTTGGCAAGCTCCCGACACCCAAACTGCTGTTGAAAGCCTTTGCCGAGGTGAAACCGCATCTCATCATCTGTGTGCCGCTGATTTTGGAGAAAATCTATCGCAACAAGCTCCGTCCGGTGCTCGAAAAAGCCTCTGTGCGCAACGCGCTCAAAGTCCCCGGCGTCCGCAACTTCATCTATCGCAAGATTCGCAATCAACTCATCGAAGCACTCGGCGGAGAGTTTACCGAAGTCATTGTCGGAGGTGCGCCGCTCAATCATGAAGTCGAAGAATTCCTCCATCGCATAAAATTCCCCTTCACCGTCGGCTACGGCATGACCGAATGCGGCCCGCTCATCAGCTATTCGTCTTGGCGACAGTTTAAACCCGGCTCGTCGGGCATCACCCTCCCGGCGATGGAAAGCAAGATTGCCGGAAGTCCCGATCCCGAGAACATCCCCGGCGAGATATGTGTTCGTGGCGAGCACGTCATGATGGGCTATTTCAAGAACCCCGACGCGACGGAAGCCGTCCTCGATGCCGACGGATGGCTCCACACCGGCGACATGGGCACGATTGACTCCAACCGTACAATCTTCATCCGCGGTCGCTATAAGACCATGATTCTTAGCGCAAACGGACAGAACATTTATCCCGAAGAAATCGAAGCCAAGCTCAACAATATGCCCTACGTTTGCGAGAGCCTCATCGTCGAGCGAGGAAAACACCTCGTAGCCCTCGTCTATCCCGACTATGAGGCTATGGACCGCGACGGAATCACCAACGAGAAGCTCCCCGAAGTCATGGAGCAGGTGCGTGGCGATTTGAATAAACTTGTAGCCCCCTACGAGCGCGTCGACCGCATCCAACTCATTGCAAACGAGTTTGAAAAGACACCGAAACGTTCAATCAAACGTTATCTTTATAACGCCTGATAAAAAAATAATCTACCCTCTGCTATGGACTACGAATTGAAAATTAAAGTCCGCGACTACGAGGTGGATTCGCAGGGCATTGTCAACAATGCCAACTATCTCCACTATCTCGAAATCACCCGTCATGACTTTTGTGAACATGCCGGGACATCGTTTCGTGCAATGCAGGAACGCGGGCTTGATCCGGTGGTTAGAAAAATCGAGATTGAATACCTGTCGTCGTTGACGCTTGGCGAGACGATGGTGTCGCGCTTGTCGATGGAGCGCAAGGGCGCACGATTTGTCTTTGTTCAAGATATTTACAATGAAGCTACGGGGGCACACGTCGTTCATGCGCTCGTGACCGTCGTTTGTCTTGAAAACGGACGACTTTCGCGTGGCGACATCCTTGCCGAAGCCTTTCGCGACTATCTATGATTGACGACGCTCTGACATATCGCATCGCATTTTCATCGTTTCGATCACTGACTCCGTCACTTGCCGGAGCGGTGCTCGACCGCGTTGGGTCGGAAGAAAATTTCTTCTCTTTGACCGAGTCGCAATTGTCGGCAGCGATGGGATTTGCCAATCGTCTGTTTAAATCATCAGTCCGAGACGAAGCTCTCGAACGCGCTCGCACAGAGAAAGCGTTTGTCGAGTCGAACTCAATAACGACTCTCTATTTCCGCGACCCCGGCTATCCGCGTCGTCTGCTTGAATGTGACGACGCACCGCTGATGCTCTACGGGCTTGGCGACTGCAATTTCAACGAATCGCGGTGCATCTCGATTGTCGGGACGCGCCATGCAACCGCCTACGGGGTCGAGTTTGTCGACCGTTTGGTCGAAGGACTGTCGACACTGCTGCCCGAAAAACCGATAATCGTCAGCGGGCTCGCCTATGGAATCGACATCGCAGCCCATCGGGCCGCGTTAAGCGTCGGATTGCCTACGGTAGCAGTCCTCGCCCACGGATTGAGCACGATATATCCGTCGCAACATCGGCAGGTGGCAGTCGACATGGTCAGACGCAACGGAATGTTGCTGACCGACTATCATTCCTCCGCTCCCGTCCACAAAGGAAATTTCCTTGCGCGCAACCGCATAATTGCCGGGCTTGCCGACACACTGATTGTGGTTGAATCCGCATCGAAAGGCGGCGCGCTCGTCACCGCCCGACTTGCCGCCGGCTACAATCGCGATGTCTTTGCGCTTCCGGGACGCATCTCCGATAAATATTCCGTCGGGTGCAACGGCTTGATTGCCGATCACATCGCCGGGCTAATCACATCGGCAGCCGATCTCTGTGAGCAAATGGGGTGGCAGATGGTCTCGACCGACGACCAAGCGTCGCAACCGAGCCTCTTTCCGCAGCTATCGCCCGACGAAGAAATGATTATCGACATTCTGACCGAACGAGGCGAAGCATCGTTGCCCGAACTCAGTGCACGCATCGACATGCCGACCTCGCGATTCATGGCAATGCTGATCGACATGGAATTTCGTTCACTTATCATAAATATCCCCGGCGGACGCTATCGGCTCAGGTGATCATCCGTCGGAGCCGATCGAAAGAGCCGGAATTGAACCTCTCGTGTCGCTCAGACGTTCCGTAGTCAAGCGCATAAATGCGCACACCCCCTCCCTCTATCTTCTAAGAAAAATCTCCAAAAACAGTAAGGTTTATATCATGAATAAGAAAATAATAGCCCCATCGGAGCTGATCATCAATCCCGACGGCTCTGTGTTTCATCTTCATCTCTTGCCCGAGCAGCTCACCGACCGAGTGATACTCGTCGGCGACCCCGGACGTGTCAACATGGTCGCATCCTTCTTCGACTCGGTCGACTTTGAAGTGTCGTCGCGTGAATTTCACACGATTGGTGGAACATATAAAGGTAAACCCATAATGTGTCTCTCTCACGGCATCGGCCCCGACAACATTGACATCGTAATCAACGAACTTGATGCCCTTGCCAATGTCGACTTCAAGACTCGTGAAGTCAAAGACGAGAAACGTCGACTGACACTTGTCCGCATCGGCACATCGGGTGCACTCCAACCCGAACTCAAACTCGGCACACCCGTGATTGCTGAAAAAGCAATCGGCTTTGACGGCGTGCTCAACTACTATGCCGGACGCAACGACGTGGCAGATCTTGATTTTGAACACGCATTCTGCGAATCGGTCGGTTGGAATCCCCTGTGGGCTAAACCCTACGTCGTCGATGCCGACAGCGACCTCGTCGAGCAGATCGGACGTGACGACATGGTGCGTGGCAACACGATTTCAGCCGTCGGATTCTATGGCCCGCAGGGACGTGAATTGCGTCTGCCGCTTGCCAACCCCGATCTCAACAGCCGCATCGAGGCCTTCCGTCACAACGGACGCAAAGTCACCAACTACGAAATGGAATCTGCCCCGCTCCAAGGACTCGGCCGACTGATGGGACACCGCGCAATGACCGTCTGCTCAATCATTGCCAACCGCATGAACAACGATGCCAACCCCAACTACAAAACTGCGGTTCAAGACCTCGTCGCAACCGTCCTCGACCGAATCTGATTGTCGGAGGGGACACGACTCTACTGAATAAAAAATATTTGCTGACACGATGCGCTCGCCGAACACCTCTCCGCCGCCATCGTGTCAGCTTCTTCTTTTTTTGGGGGGGCGAAACAGCTTAAAAAAGACCGTCTCTTGTAATTATATTATAATTACAAGAGACGGTCTTGTGCGCATGAAGGGACTCGAACCCCCACGTCCTGAGACATTAGATCCTAAGTCTAACGCGGCTACCAATTACGCCACATGCGCAGGTTTGTGACCACAAAGTTAGCCTTTTTCTGCCAACTTTCCAAATAAAATTTTATTTAGCTGAAATACAGGGGCTTATGTAGAAAAATAAAATTTTTTTGCTCCTGTTTTCCATTATAGCACCTTTTCGGCTGATTTTCGTTGTAACTTTGCAGTGGAGATTCGCCGATAGCCGACAGTTCATCGACTGAAATCGATTCGCAGTATTCAAGTTTTTTTTAACTATGTAAATAAGACTGTTGAAAATTCACGCAGGTTTTAAACGGCTTCTTCAATAAAAAAACTCTACCTTTGTAATCCCAAAATTTACCATTCAAATCAATTTATATCGACAATTGCTCTATGGCTCAGGAAAATACAAATACACGTCGTCAGAAACCTCAACACGTCTCGACTTTTGACCACGGAGGTCGCATCCCGCCTCGTGACAATGATCTCGAAGAGGCTGTCCTCGGCGCATTGATGCTCGAAAAGGATGCCTACACGATTGTGTGTGATATTTTGAAGCCCGAGTCGTTCTACGAGCCTGCGAATCAAAAAATCTATGCGGCGATTCAAGGGCTTGGTGCGGCGCAGCAGAGCATCGATATGCTGACCGTCACCGAAAAACTTCGATTGATGGGCGAACTTGAAGCCGCCGGCGGGCCGCTACGCATTTCTGAACTGACTTCGAGAGTAGCCTCCGGTGCACACGTCGAGTTCCATGCGCGCATCGTCGCTCAGAAGTATCTCGCACGCGAATTGATCAAATTTGCGTCGCAGATTGAAGCGCAGGCGTTTGACGAGAGCTACGACGTCGACGATTTGCTCCAAGAGGCTGAGGGTAAATTGTTTGAAATCTCGCAGCGCAATGTCAAGAAAGACGTTACGCAGATCGACCCCGTCATCAATGCCGCAATCGAGCAGATTCAGACGGCAGCGAATCGAGCGTCGGGTCTCTCCGGCTTGGAGTCGGGCTATCATGAGCTTGACAAGCTGACATCGGGTTGGCAGCGAAGCGACCTTATCATCATTGCGGCTCGTCCGGCAATGGGTAAGACGGCGTTTGTCCTCTCGATGGCAAAGAATATGGCTGTCGACTACAATATCCCCGTAGCCATCTTCTCGCTCGAAATGTCAAACGTCCAGCTCGTCAACCGTCTCATTCAAAACACTTGTGAGATTGAGGGTGAAAAAATCAAGAGCGGTCAGCTTTCGCAGATGGAGTGGGATCAGCTAATGTCGCGAGTCAAGAATCTTTACAGTGCGCCGCTCTATATCGACGACACGGCGTCACTTTCGATTTTTGAACTCCGCACAAAGGCGCGCCGACTCGTCAGAGAGCATGGAGTTTCGTTTATCATCATCGACTACCTTCAGCTCATGAACGCTTCCGGAATGAAGTTCGGCTCGCGCGAACAGGAAGTCTCGATGATTTCGCGCTCGCTCAAACAGCTTGCCAAGGAATTGAATATTCCGATTGTCGCGCTCTCGCAGCTCAACCGTAGTGTCGAGTCGCGCGGTGCCGACAGCAAGGACGGCAAGCGTCCGCAGCTCAGCGACCTTCGTGAGAGTGGTGCAATCGAACAGGATGCCGACATCGTTTGTTTCATCCACCGTCCCGAATACTATCTGCGTTCGGGTGTCGATGCCGGCGGCAACGACATTCGCGGTCTTGCCGAATTTATCGTGGCAAAACACCGTAGCGGTCGTGTCGACGACGTCAAGATGCGTTTCAAGTCGCGCTATGCACGTTTTGAAAACTGGGATGGCGAAGTCGAGATGGCAAGTGGCAGCCGAGTTTCGCGTCTCAATTCCGGCGATGATTCCGATGGCGGTGGCGGCAGTGGTGTGTTTGCACAGCCGTCGACCCCGTTTAGCGGAGGTTCTGCCGAAATTTTCGGTGCGACGACCGACGACGCTACTCCGTACTGATATTGAGACGGCGGCGGGGGAGACGGCGTGTGAAATCAGATAAGGGCAAGCTGCTCTCTCAACGCTTTTTATGATTCAATAACGTCTGTCAAAACTTTTCGGAAACAAGGTTTGTTAGATTGATAAAATCATGTAAACCTAACACACTCTATTGTTTCTATGAAAAAGGCGTTATTAATCATTGCGACCGTGCTTGGCGGCATGGTTGCGTTTGCTCAGAGTCTTGACAAAAATGAAGCCCGACAACTTCGGGAGTTTCTCGCCCAACCTGCCCACGAAGCGGCGTCCAATGCCGCTGCTCTCGGTGTCAGCGGCGATGTTGGTTCGGTTGCGTCGATTGTGGGTGTCACGGTCGAAAACGGTCACGTTACGGCAATCGAATGGAAAGACAAGAAGCTCGGCGGAGAGCTTGACCTCTCAAATTTCAAGGCGTTGGCTAAGGTCAACGTGTCGCGCAATGCAATCTCGAATATCAACCTTGCAGGTTGCTCGCAGTTGGTTGATCTGAATGCCGGGCGCAATAAGTTGAAAACCGTTGATTTGAGCGGTTGCACAAACTTGCAAAAGGCGGCGGTCTACAAAAACAGATTGACTGAAATCGATCTGTCGGACTCTCCGTTGCTTGAAAATCTCAATGTTTCAAACAATCTTTTTGTTGAGCTGAGTCTTGCCAACAGTGTCAATCTTAAAACTCTGAATTGTCAAGGTTGTCATCTCGAATCGCTCAACATCTCGGGCTGTACGGCTCTCAAAAATCTGTATTGCGGCTACAATCGGTTGACATCCGTGCTTCTTGACGGGGTAGAGAGTCTGCAAAATCTCAATATAGATGACAATGAGATTGCCAATTTTTTCATTTCGAATTTGCCCTCGCTGTCGACTCTGATTTGCTCGGACAACAATATGGTTTCGCTCGGATTGCGTAACTGCAACGCTCTTCTCGACCTCGTTTGCTCGTATAATGACTTGACAAGTCTCTCGGTTGAAGGTTGCCCGAATCTTCAATATGTCGATTGCTCTTACAATGATTTGACGAGCCTTGATCTCTCGAATCAGACTTTCCTGCAACGTTTGATTTGCAACAACAATCAGTTGACGATGCTCGATGTCTCGTTTGACCAAGCTCTTGTCTACATCAATTGTCGCTACAATATGATAACCGATTTGCGAACCGTTGCTTGCGACAATCTCCGTATGATTGCCTGTCAATGGAATTTCTAAGCCGACATTCCTCTGTCGGATACTGACAAAACGCATCATCGAGCTTGTCAAGAGAGAGTGGGGGCGGCTCGGTGATGCGTTTTGTTTGAAGGGTTATGAAAAAGCTGTCGTCGTGTTTGCGCTTTATGATTGAGAGGTGCTTTGGTTGTAGCGTTCGACTATCTCGTCGATCGAGATGTCGAGCAGGCGCATTTCTTTGAAAAGTTCGTTGAGGGAGTTGTCAAAGAATTCTTTGCGGCGGACGGCGTTGACGTGGTCGAGCGCATCGGGTGTCAGATAGAAGCCCATGCCGCGCTTTGCAACTATGATTCCTTCGTTTTGGAGAAATTCATAGGCTTTGAGCACCGTATGGCTGTTGACCGACAACAGTACAGACAATTCTCTTACCGACGGGACTCGCTCGCCTGCCGTCCATGCTTCGGTCAGAATTTGGCTGAAACTGAAGTCGATAATCTGTTTGTATATCGGTTTGTTTGATGTAAAATCCATAAATTTCTTAAAAGAGGAGTCTTTTTTTAAGCCTTCACTTCGCAATGGTTGATTTTGCGGTAGCAAAGGTAGGAGCTAATGATGAAAACAACAAACAATGTCAGATAGATTACTATGAATGTCGAAGACATAGAGTTGACCAAGTTTTCCGGATGTCGGGCAAGGCTTGGATTTTCGGTCAGTTTGGCTATTGCCGTAAATGCTCCAACGATACCGGAAAATATTCCGATTCCGACAAGTGTTCCGACAAGCGTCATGAGTCCTTTGATCACTCTGTGGCGATTGGCGGAGATGACGGCGTAGAGAACGATGACAATCGACATCGCTGTTTGAATTGCGCTTACTATAACCAAGATTGTTTTGGTGGTTGTGTCAAATATATCGGAGTTGACTTTTACGGCATCAAACATTTGCTTGGTCAGGTCGACGCCTATACCGCAAAATTTGAACGCGAAATCAAGTCCGAACCATATCGCTTCGACAATGGCGGGGACGATGATGAGGCAGAACAGCATATAGAAGCCCCATTTCTCGATTGCTTTTACGGGGAGTTGGGCAATCAGTGTTTCGTCGCGTCGGGCAAAGACAAGCGGACTGAGGTAGATTAGCAAGGCGACGATTGAGCTCAAACAGTAGTAGATGCCGAGTTCGTTTCCTCCGAGATAAATCAGGGCTTGCGAAAGCAGGTAGCACGTCGGCGTGATCAGAATCGACAGAAGCAGGTAGATTCTGATCGAGTTTTTAAACATCAAGCCGAAGTTTATCATGCGTCGGCATGAAAATTTATCAGAAAGATTTGATATGTTTGCCATTGGTGTTGAGAGTGGGGGGACTAAGAGTTGATTGCGTCGATCACTTTTTCGCGGGCAGGGGAGAGGAGCGCGGAGTAGAGGAGACTGTAGTTGATGTCGGTTGGCTGATCGTTGTCGTTGCTGACGATTGCGTGGAATACTCCCGGGCCTTGCTCTACGAAGAGGCTGCCGAATGGTGGAATTGCCGATGTGACAAATGAGAGTTTGTCGAGGATTTCGTCGGTCGGTTTCGAGAGTAGGAGTTTGCCGTGGGTCAGGACGATGACTCCGTCGTAGAGTTCGCGCAGGTCGGAAACCGTGTGGGTCGAGATGATTACGGTCTGCTCCATGCCGATGCAGCGTGCGAGCATCTTTCGCAGTGCTTTTTTTGAGGTGATGTCAAGGCCGTTGGCTGGCTCGTCGAGTAGGAGAACGTCGACTCCGAGGGCTATGACGTAGGCGAGCAGAGTCTTGTGGCGCAGTCCGAGCGAGAGTTGGAGGAAGGATTCGTTGCCGGTCAGCTCAAATTCGCTGAGGTTTTCTTCAAACATTTCCTGAGAGAATGTCGGGTAGAAACGGCTGTGGATTTCGGCGAATTGACGGATTGTTTTGGTGGGGATTTCCATCGAGTCGGGGAGCATGAATGCGCGTTTTGCGGTCGACGGTTGGCGGTCGGTCATTTCTGAATCGTCGATTCGGCATGAGCCTGATTGGGGTGTCAACAGTCCGGCTATCAGTCGCAGGAGTGTGGTTTTGCCTGCTCCGTTTTCGCCGAGGAGCAGGTGGATGCCGGGCGACACAGATGCCGTGACATCATTGATTGCAATGAAGCCACGGCTGTAAGCGTATGTGAGGTTTTTGAGTTCAATCATGTTTATTCTACGGGTTTTACGGTGTAACCTTCGTTTCTCAGTTGGTTGATGAGTCCTTTCTCGCCGGGCAGGTGTCCGGCTCCGACGGCTATGAGGACGGATGCTGTCGGGAGCAGTCCGGCGAGTATTCTCACCCAGTTGGTGTTGCGTTTGTAGATCATTCGTTCGGTCCAGTCGGAGTCGTTGCTGCCGTTGGCGGGGTCTTCCATGATGGAGAGCATGGTGTTGAGGTCGCCCGACACGTAGGCGTTGGCGAGTCGGAGAGCTGTCGCTTCGGCTTTGTTGACGTTGCGGATGATTTCCATCAGGTTGTTGGCTTGGTTGATGATCGATGTGCCGAACATTGCTTTGCATTGCTCGTCGACAGTCTCGAATCCGTGGATTTCTTTTCCGGCTGCTACGGCGCGGTTTTGGATTTCGCTGTCGAGTTGCTGCTGTGGGTTGAATGTCGGGAAGGCGGCTTGGGTTTGTGCGAGACCGAGGACGGTGCTGACGAGTGCGGGCTTGAAGTTGGCAAATTGCGATGCGGAAGCCATCGGGCCCATGTAGTGTTTGAGCACTTTGTCAAGCGAATCGACTTGTGCTGTCGAGAGAACTGACGTCAGCAGGCTGTCGGAGGGGGCCATTGTGTAGCCCAACATGGCTTGTTGTGATTCGGGCGACTGTGCGAGTTTCATGTCGAGTTCGCCATAGACTTTGTCGACGGCGGCGAGGGCTTCGTTGAAGCCTGCGATGCTGTCGAGTATGGTGATCGGGGCTACGTGGTGGGTGCCGAAGAGGTATGACGGTTTTTCGAGCCCGTTGCCTGAGATTTCCCAAAAGAGTTGGGCGTTGCAACCGAGAGAGAAGAGGGTTGCCGTGAGGATTGAAAGGAGAATTTTTTTCATAATGCCGAAAAATAATTTTTGCGGATTGGAGATGTTGTTTGATTGCGTTTTTTTGAGGTCGTGGGTCGGTGAGGCGGCTCGCGGTGTTTAGGTGTTGTACACTTCTAACACACCGCAAAGGTATGCCGATTTTTTTATACGGCAAAATTTTTTTGCAAGAAATATTGTGTCGGCGATGAAAATCGTTGTTACAGGCGGTTGTGGACGGGGTGGGGCTGAACGGAAGCAGCCGCGCTGTCGGTGGGGGTGACAGTGCGGCTGCAAGGTGTTGTATGAGTGTCGTTGTGAGTGTGTGTCGTCGTCGGACGGAGGCGGTTAGCGTCCGGCGTTGGCGATTTCTTGGCGGAGACGATTGTTGAACTCGGTTTGGTTGTTGAGGTCTTCAAGCGTCAGGTGCATACGGTAACGCCAGTAGTGACGCGGGTTGGCGGGGATGTTGATGAGTTCCTCGCAGGGGTTTTGACGACGCAGGATGCCGTCGGTTGCGAGCCAGTCTTGCAAGGGGAGGATGCATAGCATCGACGGCGATTGGAGGTGCATACGGATGATGCGTTCGCAAATCCACGGTTCGGCGTAGTGAGGAGCGGGACCGGGTTCGCCAAGCACTTCGTTGAAGTAGCGTTGGGTGGCATCGCGGTCGCTTTCCCACCAGCGACGGATTCCGTCCATGTCGTGGGTCGACGTTGTGCAGACGGAGCGGTAGGGGTAGGTCCATGTGTTGCCGAAAGGCAGGTTGGGGTCTTTGGGCATACGCTGGATTTCGAGCACGAGGATTTGAAGATTGTTCATCACGGCGGGGACGCAGGCGGGAATCATGCCGAGGTCTTCGGCGCAGACGAGCATATCTGTGGCATCGGTGAGCGGGGGGAGTTTCCACATTGCTTTGCCATACCAGAAGTCATTGTTGCGACGATAGAAGAAGTCGTTGTACATACGGTTGTAGCACCACTTTTCGTAGTCGTTGAGGGCTTGGTAGGCGAAGGTGAATTGAGCTGAGATGCGGGGGTGGTATTTGCCTTTTTCAACGGGGTCTTCGATGAAGAGGACTTCGTCGATGAGTCCGAGGAGGGCGTTGCAGATGTGGTCGTTTTTCTCGTTTTTTTCTTGCGCAGCGAAGTAGTCGGCGACTTTGCGCTGTGTGTTGAACTCGTCGCGGAGGCGGTAGCGACCGTAGCCTTCGTCGATGAGGAAGCGGTTGCGACATTCGTTGACGTGCTCGCCGAAGAATGTCGTGAGCATATACTCCATGATGTAGGGTCGGGTCTGGCGGTCGACGTCGATCCAGAAGTCATAGCTGTTGCGAAGTTCGTCGGGGGTGTAGGGGAGTGCTTGGTTGAAGATTCCGAGCAGACCGTGGACGGCGTCCATCGGGATTTGCCAGATGCGGAAGAATCCGAGGACGTGGTCGATGCGGTAGGCGTCGAAATATTCCGCCATCTTGCGGAAGCGGGCTTTCCACCATGCAAATCCGTCTTTCGACATTTCTTCCCAGTTGTAGGTGGGGAAGCCCCAGTTTTGACCGAGCACAGAGAAGTCGTCCGGCGGTGCGCCGGCTTGACAGTCGAGGTTGAAGAGGCGCGGTGAGATCCATGCGTCGACGCTGGTGCGCGAAATGCCGATGGGGATGTCGCCTTTGATGGCTACGCTGCGCGAGTGGGCATAGTCACGCACTTCGCGCATCTGCTTGTCGAGGTAGAATTGGATGTAGTAGACGTAGTCGATTTCGCTTTGGTGCGTGCAGATGAAGTTTTCAATTTTTGCAGGCTCGTAGACTGAGTATTCGCCCCATTTCGACATGTCGGGGGTTTTGTTGAGGTCGCGGAGCACGCAGAAGGCGGCGTAAGGTGTGAGCCACGATTGATTCTTTTTAAAGAATTTCAAAAATTCGCTTGTGGCGAGTGTGGCTTTGCCGTCTTGCGCGAAGAGTTCGCGTGTAAATTCATTTTTGGCGTTGTTGACGCGCTCGTAGTCGACTTCCGGCAGGCGGTTGAGTTGACGACGGAGGTCGTCGAAGTATTGTTGACGCTCTTTGTTTTTGAGTTTGCCCATTGCCGACAGACGGAGGTACATCGGGTGGAGGGCAAACGTGGAGTTGGCGTTGTAGGGGTAGGAGTCGGTCCACGAACCTGTCATTGTTGTGTCGTTGATCGGGAGGACTTGGACGAAGTTTTGTCCGGTGCGTGCAGCCCAATCGATCATTAGTTTGAGGTCGAAGAAGTCGCCTACGCCGAAGTCGTCCTCACTTCGAAGTGAGAACACGGGGATGGCAACTCCGGCTCCGCGCCAAGGGGCGAGGGGGTTGACGAGTCGCTGTCCGGCGTCGATGATGGCTTCGTCGGGACGCGACAGGGCGAGGTCGATGTGGCGGTTGTCGCGATTTTCCCATGCGACGACTTCGCCGGTCGATTTTTTGAGGATGAGGAATTTGTAGTCGCTGCCGGGTGCAATTTCAGCTGCGGGGACGTTGACTGTCCATGTCGGGAAGTCGGCATCGCTCATGCGGAGGGCTTTGGCGGTGTCCCATGCGCCCAAGGCTTCGGATTCGCCTGAGACGGCAACGATTTCGTCGGGGGCAATCATCGGAGCGTCGACCGATAGGGTCAACATTCCTGCTGCCGGGTGTATGGCGCAAGCTTTTTCGGGTCGGTGGCAGATGCAGTCGGTGAATGCACTGCTGTAATAAGGTTTGTCGAGCGGTTGATCCTGCCAACGGTCAAAGATGCGGAAGGTATGAGCGTTTTGCTGATGAGTAAAACGGTGGGGTCGTCCCCATTCGCGGCGGATGTTGCCGTTGTCGTGGCGGACGATGTAGTTGTAGGTGAAATCTGCTACCGAGTCGGGGACTTCGACCATGACAGTCCAAGTCTCGTTTCCGGTCAGGGTCATCGGGATGGCTTTCGATAGGTCGCCGTCGCCTAATGCTCCGACCGAACCGGTCAGATAGAGCGATTCACCCCATTCGGTGCGGTAATTGACATTAAAGGTAAGTTTCATAAAGTATGATATAATAATGATTTTCGGGCTATGATGATTTTCTAAAAGGCAAAGTTAACATTTTGATAATAAATTACCTTAAAATAAGGTGAGATTTTTTTGATGCAAGGGGTTAATTGCCTTTGGAGTCGGTTTAGATTACTTCATAGTTGAGGATTGCTTCGACGATGTGGAGCGAGCGGATGTCGGAGCGGGCAACGTCCATGTCGTCGTAGGCGGGGTTGTCGCTGTGGAGGATTACCATCGACGGGTCGGAGTGGCGACGCAGGTATTTGACCATGCGAAATTCGGCGAGTTCGACCACATAGATTTGTCCCCAAAAGATGTTGCGAATGTCGGCTATCGGACGGATGGCTACATAGCCGCCGTTGATTATGCGCGGCGACATGCTGTCGCCACGGACTTTCACTATGTTGGAGCCTGCCGGGATGCCGGGGATGTCGATAGTCCCGATCGGGTTTAGTTCGCCGAATAGCGATTCGAGGCTGCGGCATCCGGCTGTCACGTCGAGGTCGTAGACCGGTGTGCCCGGGGTTTCGATTGTCGGGGCTGAGGGGGGGATTTCTTTGGCAAGCAGTGGTTTGTCGAACGGCAGTCCGATGCCGTCGCGCAACCATGTTTTCGAGACTCCGAGGTCGGCGACAATGCGGTTGACGAGTCCTTCGGTGAACGGTAGTTTTCCGTTGAGAACTTTCGATAGATTTGACGCATCGAGTCGCAGGAGCATCGCTAATTGTCGTTGTGACAGGCGTCGCAGTTGCATCAGATGGCGTACTCGTCCGATGAGGGCGGATGAGTCGGTGCTGTGGGCGGCGGGGGTGTTGCGGTTCATGGTTGGTGAGAGGTATGTTTTATTTAATTTGTGGTAGTAATTTAGTGTGTGTGGTTGTTCAGCCAACAAATTTACAATATTGTGGTTGATTCACCAAATGAAATGAGAAAAATATTCGTTGGGTCTATCGACTGAAAAATTCATGGATTTTGTGTACATTTGCAAATGTAATCGGGTCGGCGGACTGTCGTCTCAGTCGCGATTCGTTTAGATTGAGATTTAATTTTCCGGTAAAAACATTTTTTTTAATTCCAAGATAATGATTCCTTGTTTTGCAAATATCGGCACGGGTGAATTAATTGTGATTTTAGTCGTCTTTCTTTTGCTTTTCGGAGCTAAGCGAATCCCGGAGCTTGCCAAGAGTATCGGTAAGGGGATCGGAATGTTCAAGCAAGGACTGAACGAGACTGTCAATCAGGTTAATGAGCCGGTGGAAAAACCGACGGCTGAGAAACAGACTGAAAAATCAACCTCCGAAGCTGACGAGAAGTGAGTTCGGAGATGGGATTTTGGGAGCATGTGGAAGTCTTGCGCGGAGTGTTGCTTCGAATAGCGGGACTTATTGTCGTGCTTACGTGTGTGCTGTTTGCCTCCATGCCTCATATCTTTGACTCCGTGATTCTTGCGCCGTGTAGGGCTGATTTTGTGACCTATCGGTGGCTGAGCGAGCTTCCCGGCTCGGAGTTGCTGCCGATGTCGTCGTCGTCGGGCGGTCTCGGTGACATCAGTCTGATCAATATTCGGCTTGCGTCGCAATTTTTCGTGCATATCTCGACGTCGTTTTGGCTTGCCGTTGTCATCGGTTTTCCGATGATTGTCTATATGCTTTGGGGATTTGTTGCTCCGGGGCTTTATGAAGATGAAAAGCGTGGAATGCGGATGGCGTTTCTTGCCGGCAATCTGATGTTTTTCATGGGTTTGGCGGTCGGCTATTTCCTCGTGTTCCCGCTGACGCTCCGATTTTTAGCCGATTATCAATTGAGTGAGCTGATTCCCAATCGGATTTCGCTTGATTCGTATATGGATAATTTTTTGATGCTCATACTCGTGATGGGTATCGTCTTTGAGCTTCCGTTGGTCACATGGATTGTCGGGAAAACGGGCATCGTGACGCGCGATTTTTTTGGTCGCTATCGTCGTCATGCCATAGTGACGTTGCTTGTGTTGGCGGCTGTGATCACTCCGAGCGGCGATCCGTTTACTTTGACGGTCGTTTTTCTTCCTCTATATATCTTGTGGGAGATTTCGGCTTTTACGGTGCCGGTCGGAAGCGAATGACAGATATAGTTGAATGAACAATAAAAAAACTTGATATATTTATGAAAATAGGCATAATAGTGGCCATGCAGAAAGAGCAGGCTTTGATACTTCCTCTGTTGACAGACGTTAAGATTGTCGAACACAACGCTATAACTTACCATACCGGAAGCATCGGTAATAATGATGTTGCCGTGATGCAGTGTGGCATCGGTAAGGTCAACGCTGCAATCGGCACGATCACTCTCATCGATGCTTTTGCTCCTGATTTGGTTATCAATACAGGTGTCGCTGCCGGAGCGGGCGATGAGGTTGCCGTGATGGATATTGTTGTCGCCGATCGTCTCGTGCACCATGATTTTTGGTGTATCGGTGAGGAGTGGGGGCACGTCCCCGGCTGTCCTCACTTTTTTGCAGCCGTCAAGCCGGAAATCAAGAGTGGCGAGGGTGTGAAACACGGGTTGATTGCGTCGGGTGAGCTTTTCATTTCGTCGAAGAGTGAAGTGGATGTGATTCGCGAGCATTTCCCCGACGTGATGGCTGTCGATATGGAGTCGGCTGCAATAGCTCAGGCTTGCGACCGTCGAGGAGTTCCGTTTATGTGTATGCGTGTCATCAGCGATACGCCGTGGTGCTCTCATGACAATTCTCGTCAGTATGAAGATTTTTGGACGGAGGCTCCGCAAAAGTCGTTTGCTCTCGTCAGCGAAATTTTGTCGACATTGTAATTAGGAGAATAAGAGAGAGAAATGGAAAAAATTCCCAGCTTTACGATAGATCACAATCGTTTGCTTAGAGGTGTCTACGTTTCGCGACGCGACGTGACTCCGTCGGGCGACGTGATTACTACTTTTGATGTGCGCATGACCGAGCCGAATCGTCAGCCGGCTCTTTCGCCTGAGGCTCTCCATGCGCTCGAACATCTTGCCGCCACTTATCTTCGCAATCGTTCGGATTGGAAAGACCGCATTGTCTATTGGGGACCGATGGGTTGCTGTACGGGCAACTATCTGATCATTCAAGGAGAGCTTGAAAGTGAGGATGTCGTCGACTTGCTTCGCGACGTGATGAATTTCGTTGCCGATTTCAACGGTGAAGTTCCCGGCGCGACTCCGCGTGACTGCGGAAATTGGTCGTTCATGGATCTCGATGCCGCTCGTATTGCCGCTCGCACTTATCTCGATGAAGTTCTCACTGACATCAAGTCGGCTAATCTTGTCTATCCGCAATCCTGACCGACGGCGATGAAAGATTTGAAAGGTATAAGGGGACATTTCTATATAACATCATTGATCGAGGAGGGCGAGCATGAGCATCAGGATTTTAAATTTGCAATTTCTGATGCCCGAAAGATTGCCCGTAGTATTTCGGCTTTTGCCAACAACGATGGCGGACGTTTGCTCGTCGGGGTTAAGGACAATGGCGTGATTGCCGGTGTGCGCAACGAGGAGGATATCTATGTGATCGAGCAGGCAGCCGAGATGTATTGCCGACCTGCTCAGAAAATCGGTGTCACGGCTTTTCGTACAGAGGGCGATCGAATTGTGCTTCGTATCGAAATCGGTCGGGCTTCACGCCGTCCGGTTGTCGTGACCGAAGCCGACGGCTCTCGTCGGGCTTACTATCGAGTGAAGGATGAAAATATCGTCGCTCCCGAACTGATGGTTCGTGCGTGGAAGGCGCGTGCGGAGTCGGACGGTTGTGTCATATCTCTTTCAGATTCTGAGCGGCGTTTGATTTCAATGATGGACGAATGCCCGGTTTTGCTCGAAGAGTTTATGCTTGCCGCTCACGTTTCGCAGGCTTCCGCTGAGGATACCGTGGTCAGGCTTCATGCTATGAATCTTCTTGATTTCACTTATGATGGCAAAACTTTCCGCTTGACAACCCCGGCTGCGGATGAATGAAGCAAAACAATAGATTGCTTAACAATAAGAAAAACGGATGCAACAACGATGGTTGCATCCGTTTTTCTTATTGTTGAGTAAATTGTGTCTGTCGGGGAGACGTGTGTGAGAGGGGATCAAAGGCGGGCTTTGATTGCTTCGGTTTCTTTTTCGTAGCCGGGCTTGGCAAGGAGGGCAAACATATTGCGTTTGTAGGCTTCGACACCGGGTTGGTTGAAGGGGTTGACGCCGAGGATGTAGCCGCTGATGCCGCAGGCTTTTTCAAAGAAATAGATGATTTGTCCGAGATATTTTTCTTCGAGAGCGGGGAGGGTGATGTGGATGTTGGGGACTCCGCCGTCGACGTGGGCGATGCAAGTGCCGAGTTCTGCCATTTTGTTGACTTCGTCGACGTGCTTGCCGGCGATGTAGTTGAGACCGTCGAGGTTTGCTTCGTCAGAGGGGATGAGCTTTTCGTATTTGCTTTCTTTGACGGAGATTACGGTTTCAAAGATGGTGCGTTCGCCTTCTTGAATCCATTGACCCATCGAGTGGAGGTCGGTAGAGTTGTCGACTGCTGCGGGGAAGATGCCGAGGTTGTCTTTGCCTTCGCTTTCGCCGTAGAGCTGTTTCCACCATTCGCCGAGGTAGTGGAGTTTGGGGTTGTAGTTGACGAGGATTTCAGTCTTTTTGCCAGCTTGATAGAGGGCGTTGCGAGTTTCGGCGTAGAGATATGCGGGGTTTGAAGCGTCGGGGGCGTTGGTAGCTTTTTCCATCTCGGCTGCTCCGTCGATGAGTGCGCGGATGTCGAATCCTGCAACTGCGATGGGGAGGAGTCCGACGGGAGAGAGTACGGAGAAGCGTCCGCCTACGTTGTCGGCGATGACAAATGTTTTGTAGCCTTCTTCGGTTGCAAGGCTGCGGAGTGCGCCACGACGAGCGTCGGTGATGGCTACGATGCGTTTGCGAGCTTCGTCGATGCCGAGCTGCTTTTCGAGTTGTTCTTTGAGCAGACGGAAGGCGATGGCGGGTTCGGTGGTCGTGCCGCTCTTAGAGATCACGATGATGCCGAAACGTTTGTCTTTGAGATAGTCTTGGAGTTCGTAGAGGTAGTCTTCGCCGATGTTTTGTCCGGCAAAGAGCACTTTCGGGTTGCCTGCTTGGGCGGGACGGTAAGCTGCAAAGCTGTCGCTGAGGGCTTCGATTACGGCTTTTGCGCCGAGATATGAGCCTCCGATGCCGATTGCAACCACGGTGTCGCAGTCGTTGCGGAGCGATTCGGCTGTCGCGATGATGTCGTCGAGAAGTGCTTCGGTTGTTTCGGTCGGGAGGTTTACCCAGCCGAGGAAGTCGTTGCCTGCACCGGTGCCGTTGAGAACTTGGTCAAGGGCTTCGGTTGCTTTTGCATCAAGATTACTGATGTCTTCGCGGCTGATCGAGCCGAGGACATTTTTGATGTCAATCGAAAGGGCTTTCATAGTCTTATTCGTTTTGAAACAGTTTCTTATTTTTTTGTTTGATTTGTCAATTTATTGAGTGTCGGACGGGTGATTGCCTTGTGACGTATGTCGTTTAGATAAACGTCGACCCGAGCGTGCGGATTGTTTGCTCGGCTTTGGCGCTGCGATAGAGGATGTCGTAGACGGCATCGAGAATCGGCATTTCCACTCCGTGAAGGCGGTTGATTTCCTTGATACACTTAGTGCCGTAGTATCCTTCGGCGGTTTGTTCCATCTCCATTCGAGCGGTTGCGACGGAGTAGCCTTTTCCGATGAGTGCTCCGAAGTTGTGGTTGCGCGAGAAGTTGGAGTAGGCCGTGACGAGCAGGTCGCCGAGATAGACCGAGTCGCAGATGCAACGTTGGCGTGGCGAAACTTTCCCGACAAAGCGATCCATTTCGCGAATAGCGTTGCTGACGAGCATGGCGAGGAAGTTGTCGCCGCCTTTCATGCCGTGGACTATGCCGGCGGCGATTGAATAAACGTTTTTCAAGACGGCGGCATATTCGATGCCTTCAACATCGTTTGACGTGATGACTCGTGTGGTTGTCGACGACAATTTTTCGCCAAATCCGATTGCGTTGTCAATGTTGTGACTCCCGATTGTGAGGAAGCTCGGACGGTCGAGGGCCACTTCTTCGGCGTGGCAGGGGCCGGAGACCACGATAATGTTGTCAGAATCGACTCCGAACTGACGGGTGATGTAGTCGGAGATTATTTCGTTCTCGCCGGGGACGATGCCTTTGACTGCCGAGACGATTTTTTTGCCTGAAATGTCGACGCGGATTTTGCTGACGTGGCTTTTGAAATAGGGAGAGGGCATGACGAGCAGCAGTGTGTCTGCTTGCTGACATATATAATTAATGTCGCTCGAAAATTCGATGCGCGACACGTCAAACTGCACGTCGGTGAGATACGTCGGGTTGTGACCCAATCGCTTGAAGTCGGCGATGCGGTCGTCCCTTCGCATATACCAAAGGATTGAGTCGCAGTTGCGCAGGAGGAGTCGGGCGAGAGCTGTCGCCCAACTTCCTCCTCCCATCACTGCTATTTTTTTGAATGACATTTGTTGCGTGCGCTAACTGAAATGTTGCTTATTGACGAGATTCGTCGGAGTGTGCTTGAATTATTCAGCCGACGAGGTTGCCGATGCGGATTCGATCCACTTTTCGACTTCGTCAATTGCGGGAGCTTTGAAGCCGAGTTTGTATTTCTTGTTGATGCCGCAGAGTTCCTGATGAAGTTTGCCGGCGGTTTGGCTTGCGAGCTGACCGACGGTTAAGACTCCGGCTTTGTAGATCGGAGCAACCCATTCGGCGGGAACACCGAGTGCGGTGAATGCTTCTTCTTTGTCGCGACGTTGGGTCTTTTCGGGGCGCATCTGGGGGAAGAAGAGCACTTCTTGAATCGTAGTCTGTCCGGTCATAAGCATGACAAGGCGGTCCATGCCGATACCCATGCCTGATGTCGGGGGCATACCGTATTCGAGTGCGCGGATGAAGTCGGCATCGATGATCATAGCTTCGTCGTCGCCCTTTTCGGAGAGACGCATTTGCTCTACGAAGCGTTCATACTGATCGATCGGGTCGTTAAGCTCGGAGTAAGCGTTGGCAAGCTCCTTGCCGTTGACCATAAGCTCGAAGCGTTCGGTGAGATCCGGATTGTTGCGGTGGCGTTTGGTCAGAGGCGACATTTCGATCGGGTAGTCGATGATGAACGTCGGTTGGATGTAGGAGCCTTCACACTTTTCGCCGAAAATTTCGTCGATGAGCTTGCCTTTGCCCATAGTTTCGTCGACTTCGATGCCGAGCGAGAGGGCTGCTTCGCGGAGTTGTTCCTCGGTCATGCCGTTGATGTCAATGCCGGTGTGCTCTTTGATAGCGTCAGCCATGGTCACGCGGCGATAGGGGGCTTTGAAGTCGATGACGTTGTCGCCGACTTTGACAGTGGTCGTGCCGTTGACATCGAGACAGATTTTTTCGAGCATCTTCTCGGTGTAGTCCATCATCCAATTGTAATCTTTGTAAGCCACATAGATTTCCATGCAGGTAAACTCGGGATTGTGAGTGCGGTCCATGCCTTCGTTGCGGAAGTTCTTGGAGAACTCGTAGACTCCTTCAAAACCTCCGACGATGAGACGTTTGAGGTAAAGCTCGTCGGCGATGCGGAGATAGAGGGGGATGTCGAGCGCATTGTGGTGGGTGATGAACGGACGCGCAGCGGCTCCGCCGGGGATTGATTGGAGAATCGGAGTTTCAACCTCCATGTAGCCCGACGCATTGAAATAGTTGCGCATCGAAGTGTAGACCTTGTTGCGCTTGATGAATATATCCTTCACGCCGTCGTTGACCACGAGGTCGACATAGCGGCGACGATAGCGGAGTTCGGGGTCATCGAAAGCATCGTAAGTCACACCGTCTTTGACCTTCACGATCGGAAGCGGACGGAGAGCTTTGCCGAGCACTATGAGTTCTTGGGCGTGGACTGAAATTTCGCCCGTCTGAGTGCGGAACACATAGCCTTTGACACCGACAAAGTCGCCGATGTCAAGGAGTTTCTTGAACACGACATTGTAGAGATCCTTATCTTCACCGGGGCAGATCTCGTCGCGGTTGACATAAACTTGGATTCGTCCGCAGGAATCCTGAAGCTCAAGGAAAGAGGCTTTGCCCATGATGCGGCGACCCATGATTCGACCTGCGACGGCGACATCTCGACGGGGTGCATCGTCGGCAAAAGATTCTTTTATTTCATCAGAATAGCCCGTCACGGGAAATTCGGCAGCAGGGTAAGGCTCAATGCCGCGTCGACGCATTTCGTCGAGACTTCCGCGACGTACAATCTCTTGTTCACTGAGTTCAAGGATGTTCATATATCTATCTTTATATTATAGTTGATTATTGTCAGAATAAAAATAAATCGTTTCGCGCAACCATAGTTAAGGAAACATTTGCAAAATTACTGAAATTTTCAACTATGCCCAACAAAAAGAGCCTCAAAACTGCTATGCATCTTGCTAAAAAGGGTGTAAAAAGAGTCGGAAAGCAGTCGAATGCATAAAAAATCAAGAAAAAAAGCAAAAAATTACATTCTCACCCTCTCATCACTTGTGTGAAAGAAAAAAAATGCCTACCTTTGCACCGTCTAAACCGAAATAGTGTCGATTATTTTTTCACAACGACGCGCTTCAAGCCCGGATGGCGGAATCGGTAGACGCGACGGTCTCAAACACCGTTGGAGCAATCCATCCCGGTTCGATCCCGGGTCCGGGTACAAATAAAGGCTGTTAACTCGTTGAGTGACAGCCTTTATTGTTTTGTTGGGTATAAACAATACTACTACTGCTCAACATTTATCAATTTTCAAATCATACCGACTATCTGTGGCATCGCCAAACTTATTGAGTGAGTGGCGATGTTTTTATTTCATCAAATATATTTCTTTTAAACGACAAAAGACAAGCGAAATGCTTGTCTTTTGTTGCGGAGAGGACGAGATTCGAACTCGTGGTAGGATTGCTCCTACGTCAGTTTAGCAAACTGGTGGTTTCAGCCACTCACCCACCTCTCCAAGAGTATGTTTTTAACTAAAATTTACGTCTTAAAACAATCGAAATTCAGACTCGAAAAATGTTTTTCAGAACGCCTTTTCTCTAAAAGTGATGCAAAGTTAGTCATTTTTATTCAAACCTCCAAATTTTTGAGACTGAAATTTGAAAATTAATATAAAAATAGGTTTTAAGAGATCCGAAATACAATCTTGCAAATAAAAGACGTACTAATTAAGTTGCTCAACAACAAAAATAAGACTCTTTCTTGTCAACCTCAAAATGTAGAGAACTAAAAGTTTTTATTAGTGCTGTATCACTAATCTATTTTACTTATCCCATCAAAAATTCTACTGAACCAATTTTTATAGGTATTTCTTTGCATTGTTTTTTGCAGACAAATCTACTCTATTCGATTCTGCAATCATCTCCAAAGCAAATTCTTCCCAACCATTTCTTAGGATAGACTTTGCATGACTCAACCTTGTTTTGTTTTATTTTGAAAGTTTGAATTTGGAGCCGACCCACGTGTAGGTCAGTTGCAGGTTGATGTAGGGAGTGATGTCGTCGAAAATTTCTTTGTCGAGGAAGCGCGAGAGATTGTTGGTCAACGTCAGGGCGAATGTCGACGGGTCGATGCGATATGACGCAAGCATGAAGGGGACTTGCATCATGACATCGTCTTTGTTCTTGCGGCCGCTTTCTGTCAGCCATTCATCCCAGCCCGGTTTGGCGAAGCAGTCCGACTGTTTGATGGGAGTCCATTTGGAGTCGAAAAATTTGATGCTCGAATCGAGTGCGGGAGTGGCTACTGTGTTGATTAGCGCAATTATAGTGTTTTTCTCGCCTTTGAGCGCAACCAATTGTATCGCGGACGCGTCGGTCATTTTGACGGTCACGGATTCGGGTGTCATTTCAGTGATGACGGAGCGACCGTCAAGTTTGTTTTGCGACGGAGTCGTCATGCCGCTGTTGAAGTAATCGACCATATCGAGACGGGTGTTGCGGTCGAGGAGCGGAAACACGCTCTGAGGGGCGGACGTGAAGAAATCGGCGGCGGTCATTGCCGACTGTGCGACGACAGCCGTCAGCGAGCACGCGATGCAGACGAGTGTAAGGAGATATTTTTTCATTGTTTGTAGTCTTCGTCTTTGTGAAATGTGATTGTTACTTCGTTATTTTTTGCCTTTGGTTTTGGCTTTCGCATTGCCGCGTTTTTCGGCAATTTTAGAGTAGTCGCGCTCGGCATCGGCAATCTCGCTATGGATGCGACGACCGTAGAAGTCCGAGCCGGTCAGTGCGCCTACGACTTTGCGGGCATCGGATTTTTTTACGTCAAAGAGCGAATAGCCGGGCAATAGGTCGATGCGACCGACGTCGACACGCTTGCCGGTAATCAGCTTGTTGAGCATCTCGATGAGGTTGCCTGCAAAAAATCCGTCGCGCTTACCGATGTTTATATAGATGCGTTCCATGCCTCGCTCAGCTGTGCGACGATCCTTCTCCTTGTCGTTCTTCGGGCGGTCGATGTCTTTGCGCTCACGCTCTTTGCGAGCCTTGCGTTCGGCTCTCGAAGTGGGTTTCGTCTCCACGAAGTCGATTTTGGGAGCATCTTTGTAGTATTCAATCAAGCGGTTGAATTCAAGAGAGATGACACGTTTGAGCAAGTCTTGTTCCGAGAGCCATTCGAGTTTGCGCGAGATGCCGGGCAGGTAGCTCGAAATTTCGTCCTCGTTGACTTTCACGCGCTCGATGCGATCGGCGAGGTTGTAGAGTTGCTTTTCGATGATGTGCTCAGGCGTGGGAACATCTTTGTGTTCAAAGGTTTTGCCGATAATACGTTCGATTTCTCGCAGACGACCTTTTTCGCGCGAGTGGATGACCGCGATCGAGACTCCCGACTTGCCGGCGCGACCGGTGCGGCCCGAGCGGTGAGTGTAGACGGCTGTGTCTTCGGGCAAACCGAAATTGATGACGTGGGTCAGATTGTCGACATCGAGTCCGCGGGCGGCAACGTCGGTTGCAACGAGAATCGCAACGACACCGTCGCGGAATTTTTTCATGACAATGTCGCGCTGCTGTTGCGAGAGGTCGCCATGGAGAGCTTCGGCATTGTAGCCGTCTCGGATAAGATTATCGGCAATTTCCTGAGTGTCGCGGCGGGTGCGACAGAAAATAATTCCGTAGATGTTGGGCGAATTGTCGACGATACGTTTCAGAGCAAGGTACTTGTCGCGAGCGTTGACCATATAATATATGTGGCGAACGGTGTCAGCTCCCTCGTTGCGCGTCCCGACCACGATTTCCTCATAGTCCTTCATGTAACGCTTGGCGATTTTAAGAATGTCGGCAGGCATTGTAGCCGAGAAAAGCAACATTTTGCGTTCCTCGGGGAGATATGAGAGTATTTCTTCGAGTGATTCGAGGAAGCCCATGTTGAGCATCTCGTCAGCTTCGTCGAGCACGACGGTGTTGACGTCATCGAGCTTGACCACTCCGCGTTTGATCAAATCTATCAGACGGCCGGGGGTGGCTACGATGACTTGCACGCCCTTTTTCAGCGAGCGAATCTGGCTTTCGATGCTCGAACCGCCATAGACGGGCAAAACTTTTATTTCAGGGGTATATTTTGAGAAGTCGGCGAGGTCGCTGCCTATTTGCAGACACAATTCGCGCGTCGGGGAGAGAATCAGAGCTTGAGTTTTGATTTCTTTCGGGTTGATGCGTTGGAGCACGGGGAGCCCGAATGCCGCCGTCTTGCCCGTGCCGGTTTGAGCGAGGGCTATTATATCGTGGGCATCTCCGAGCAGACGCGGGATCACTCGCTCCTGTACGGGCATCGGATATTCAAAACCAAGTTCTTCGACAGCTTTACAAAGAGGCTTGCTGACGCCGAGTTCTTCAAATGTCTTCATTTAATATATCTAAAAATGTATCGTTGTTTCGTTTCTGTTTATTTAACCCACTGCGAAGGGTTGAGCTTCTGCCGCTCGTTGCGGATTTCAAAGTGGAGTATGGTGCGGTCGCCATCGTCGGGGTCGGAGTAGATCCGTCCGAGCGACTGTCCGGCTTTGACCTTGTCGCCTTCCTTGACGTTGACCCCCGCAAGACCGGCATAGATGGAGATGTAGCGACCGTGGCGAACCATGACGATTGAGTTGAAACCGTCCTGCTTGAAGATAGCCGACACAGTCCCGGCAAAAATTGCGCGGGCGGATGTGCCTGTCGATGTCTCGACATCTATTCCGGAATTGTCCGTCTCGACGTGGGGCAAAGTCGGGTGGGGCTGACGACCGAACCGTCGGACAATCTTATATTTTCCGGCAACCGGGAAGAGCAGTCGACCCTTGTTGGCGGCAAACGAGCCGGTCAGTTCGGCTGCATCGGTCGCCGCTGCCGTCCGCGTCTTGGCGTTGGCAGACGCAACGTCCTTTGCCGAACGCTTGGAGTTGTTGCCACCACCGGCTTCGCCTGCCGATTTTCCTTCGGAATTGTCGGCAAGTTGCGATCCGTCGCCGGATTTTTTCTTCGACATTTCAGCTTTGCGACGAGCTTCGGCTTCCTCGCGAGCGATTCGCGCCTGCTCCTCGGCAATCAGTCGGTCGAGTTCGCGGTCAAGAGCGGCTGCCTTGCGCTTCTGTTCTTTGAGCGAACGGCGCAGCGAGGAGTCTTCTTTGCGAAGTTGATCGACCAAACGTTTCGATTCGTCTTGTTGTTTCGAGAGAGTTCGATGAGTTTCCTCCGCTTCGCGATAGGCGACGTTGCGATTGTTGCGCAGCGATGTCAAATGAGCCTGACGTTCGGCAATGCGGTCGACGGCGAAACGCAGGCGTTCGACACGGCGTTCGCGCCACGCTGAAAACCGACGCAGGTAGCGGATGCGACTATAAGCCTCCGAAAACGTCTCGGCGGAGAATACAAACGATAGCTCGTTGGCGACTCCCGAGTGGGGTTGAAGTCGGCGGAGGGCTTTGACGTAAGCCAACCGCAAATCTTCCATTTCATTTTCGAGGGTTTTAATGGAGTCGGTGGTCACGTTGATTTCCGAGCCGAGCGAGTCAATGTGTTGTTTCAAGCCATCGGCTTTCGCTCGCGAGACTTCGATGTCGGCATTGAGCGAGTTGAGTCGGTTGAGCTGACGATTGAGGCTTTTGGTGTTGGCTTGGAGCTTTGTTGAAGTTTCGGAAATAGCCCGTTCGGTTGACTTTTTGTCTTTCTTAACGGTTGCGACAGTCCGCTGCGGGGCGCGTTGCTGCCGCTTCCGACGGTTCTGCCCCTCGGCTGTCATGACCGACGAGAGCAAGATTGCCGTCAGTATGAACACCGACCAACGTCTCAAATATCCGATACACTTCAACATTTAAATTGTCTAACTTTTTCTATGATGTGTGATGAATTTTATTGCTTGGAATCGTGTATTTTTTCGAGGATTTCGGCAAGACGGACGCGCTTGTAGCCGCGCGGGACGCTCCACGTCTTGGCGTTGCCCTTGTCCCACACCGATTTGCGCGGAGAGAGAGAAATTTCGCCTTCGAGTGTGCTTTTCGACGACTCAATCGAGACGGATGTCAGCGAAGCCATTGCGCCGGAAGCCGTTGTCTCGACTCCGAAGTAACGGACATTGATAGGCTCGCGCGCAAGGAGTGTGACGGTCATTGATTCAACGCTGCCTGTCGGAGTGTCGACGGTGAAATCGTAGCCGATACCCGACGGCGAGTGTTTCGGGGTGATGACCCACTTGGAGCCGTCGCCGGTAAGTCGACACTGCGAAAGTCGAGCCGAGTCCTCGCCCAATACGAACGGACGACCGAGCAAAAGGTCTTGAACATTCCCGACCGTTGCCGGGAAGCCTCCCAAAAAGTCGCCGAGACTTTCGGCAAGATAGATGCGGTCCATTTTGTAGACGGCATAGACGCTGTCGGTTGTCACCATCAGCGATGCCACTTCCATGCCGAAGAATCTGAACGACAGATGAATCGAACGATTGCGCTCCATGCTCAGAGAGCCGTTGATGCTGAACGATTTCGGGCTGTTGAGCGTCAGCGTGACGGGGATTTTCACGTCAGTCCACTCCGTATAGCCGCTTTCGAGTTGTCCGAACAACTCTTTGAGTTGGTTTTGAGTCAATGCCTGAGCAACGGAGGTCGTGTCGGCATAGTCGCCGCCGGTCGAACCGGTTGAATGTGACGACCGACATGATGTCGTGACGACCGACATGACAATCGTCAACAATATGATGCAGGCGGTCAGTCGCCCTGTGGTTGCTAATCTATGGTTCAGTATTGTCATTTGAAATAGTAAGCCTTGTTTTTAACTTTGCGTTGCAGCAATTCGTTGTCGGGGTCGAGTTCGAGAGCCTCTTTCCAGAAACCGAGAGCTCCGTCCGGATCGCCATCCATAAAATATATGTCGCCGGCGTGTTCGAGCACTTCCGATGAACGTTCCTCTATGATTTCGAGAGTCTTATCGATGATTTCACGAGCCTTGGCATATTCCTTGCGCTTGAAAAGCACCCAAGCGTAGGTGTCGAGCGAGGTGTCATTGTCAGGCTGCGCTTTAATAACGGTCTCGATCATTGACAATGCACGGTCGAGATCGCGACTTTCGCAAGCAAGGTAGTAGGCGCAATTGTTGAGCGCGAGATAATTTTCAGGATTGTAAAGTATGGCTTTTTGATACTCTACAAATGCACTGTCGTTGAGCTGACGAGCATAGAGATTGTCGCCCATAGCTCCGTGGATTTGCGAGAGCATTTTTGTGTTGGTTGAATCTGCGTATTGCAGGGCATGGGCGTATTCTGCCGGAGCTTTTTCGTGCTCACCCTTTTGGTCGTAGATCGAACCGAGGATGAGATATTGATTGGCGTTTTCCGGATAGTAGCGCAACGAGCGATTGACGGCTGCAAGGGCCTTGTCGGTTTCATCGACTTGAAGGTAGAGCGACGTCAGCATTCCCCAACCGTCTTCGTTGGCAGGGTCAAGGTCAAGCGTGAGTTCCATCTGTTCCGCCGCCTTAGCGTAGTTTTGGGTTACGATGAGGTAGTCGGCATAGAGCATGTGGATGTCGTGTTCGTGGGGATGCTGCTCGATAAGGTTGTCGAACAGTGATCCTACGTGAGCCAACTGAATGGAATCGTTGCCCATTTCCTGAATGTAAGAGCGGACGATCGACAGTTTGGTGCCGACATCAAGACTTTTTTGTTGCAATGCCTTCAAGACCTCGCGGTTGAACGCCGTGCTGTCGCCCAATTCTTTGTAGAATCGTGCTCGTGAGTAGTATGCCAATCCGCTCGACGGGTCGATCTCGCAGGCATTGTCATAGAAGCCTTTGGCTTTGATCGAGTCGCCGAACATGGCATAGATATCGCCTGAAAAGACGTTGTAGTCAACGCTTTTGGGTGATGAGTCAAGCAGACGGTCGACTTCCGAGAGAACGGCGGCGGTATCGTTGTCAACCATATAGAGTTGAATCTTTTGGGTTGATAGCGGGATGCTTTTGCCCTCGGAAATTTCAATCGAATCGTAGAGCGCGACAGCTCGACTCCGTCCGGAATCGACCGCACAGCGACCGAGAGCGTTTGCATAGCGATATGTCACCTCGACTTTGTCGGGATAGTAGTCGTGAAGTCGCTTCCATGTCTCAACCGCTGATTTGCAATCCGCCGACTGCTCGCAAAACATCGCATAGCGTGCTCCCATGTAGAGGTCGTCAGGATTGCGCTCCGTGTAGCCTTTCAACATAGCCATCGCCTCGCTCATTTTTGCCGAATCACCATGCCAAAGGAGCATGATGTAGGTCGACAGTTCGACGGCTATATCGTCGTCAGAGCTGTTCAAGTCATGAGCTTTCTGCAAAAGTTCGTAGGCGGCATCGTGGTGGTCTTGCGACTTTTCGCGCAGAGCTTCGAGATATAGATAGTCCGCTTTGCGAGTGTCTTCGGCCATAGCTTTCTGAGTCGAGCCGCCACCGCTTAGCGACAATATTAGAGTTATAATAAATGGGATTACGAACATCGTATTGTTATCGTTCCGTATCAAAGAATTAAATTTTATTCCGTCCGATGAATTTTTATTTGACACCTGTGTGGCCGAAACCACCGTCGCCACGCTCGGTCTCGTCGAGCGAATCGACAGCCTCCCATGTCGCATGGACATACTCTTTGATGACGAGTTGCGCGATGCGTTCGCCGTCGGAAATCGTGTAAGGCGTGTTAGAGAGGTTGATGGCAATGATTCCGATTTCACCGCGATAGTCCGCATCGATAGTTCCGGGAGTATTGACGAGTGTAATACCGTGTTTCAATGCCAAGCCGGAGCGCGGACGCACCTGACATTCGTAGCCTTGCGGAAGTTGGATGCGCAATCCTGTCGGGATGAGCGCACGTTGGAGCGGTTCGAGTGTCACGGGTGAGTCAAGTTTGGCTCTGACATCCATGCCTGCCGACGAGAGAGTCTCGTAAGCCGGAAGCGGATTGTTGGAGTCGTTGATTATTTTTACATATATCTCTTTCATATTCAAGTTGTGTTTAAATAGTTATAGGATAGCCGAATGGCGGATTCAAGAGCCGGATGAGGACACATTGAGCCGAAACGACCGGTCACATTTATGCAATTAACAAGCGAAAGTAGCAAAATTCCGCCATATTACCGAATTTTTTCTTTTAATATTTGTAAACATGTTTTTGTGGATTCCGAAGCCACCGAAAAAATTGTCGTTGAGAATCACTCTGCAAAGATAATACACAAAATAGGGGAAAAAGGTGCGATAATGTAAAACTCGGAAAAATTTTTTTCGGGGAATGTGAAATTTTATTTAAAATGCGGTGTAATTAGCGGGTTTGGTAGAATTTTCGTAACTTTGGGGCTGATATTTTCAAAATCGAATATTTATCAATAGTCAAAGCTCGTGAAAATCAAATCAATCATATTGTTTGGATTGCTCCTCTTGTCGGGAGCCGTATATATGTCGGCTGGAACGGACAATGTCGCTGAAGAGGTGGCATGGGTGGTCGGAGACCAGCCGATCTGGAAGTCGGAAATTGAAGAGGCATATCAAAATATGCGCTATGAGGGTGTACCTATCGCCGGCGATCCGTATTGCATTGTCCCCGAGCAGCTTGCCATCGAGAAACTCTATCTCCACCAAGCAGACCTCGACACGGTGATCATCCCCGATGCAATGGTGTTTCAGCAGGTTGAAGCTCAACTCAACAACTATATAATGAATCTCGGTTCGAAAGAGAAGGTGGAGCAGTATTTCAATAAGTCGCTGCCCTCGCTTCGCGAATCGCTTCGCGAGATGGTGCGCAACAGAGGTCGAGTGCAGGAGGTGCAGCGCAGCCTCACCGGCAACATCAAGTCGACTCCCTCGGATGTGCGTCGCTTCTTCTCGAAGATGCCGGTCGACAGTGTGCCTTGGGTGCCGCTTCAAGTCGAGACTCAGATCTTGACAATGGCTCCCGCCGTACCTCGTGAAGCAATCGAGGACGTGAAATCACGCCTCCGTAACTTCACAGAGCAGGTCAATAAGGGTGAGAGTCAGTTCTCGACGCTTGCAATCCTCTACTCCGAAGACCCCGGCAGCGCGGCTCGCGGCGGTGAACTCGGATTTTGCGGTCGTGCCGAGTTTGTGCCTGAATTTTCAGCCGTTGCATTTAACCTCAACGACCCCAAGAAGGTGTCGAAAATCGTTGAGACCGAATACGGTTTCCATATCATTCAGCTCATCGAGAAACGTGGTGACCGCATCAACGTGCGCCACATCCTCATGAAACCGAAGGTGGCTGAAAAGGATCTTACGGAGGCCGTCAACCGCATGGACTCGTTGCGCACAGATATTCTGGCTGAAAAATTCTCGTTTGAAGAAGCTGTTGCATATCTTTCGCAAGACAAGACGACCCGCAACAACAAGGGACGTATGGTCAACGAAAATTCCGGCTCGACTCGCTTCCGCATGGCTGAACTTCCGCAAGAAGTAGCCAAGAAGGTCGACGGATTGCAGCCCGGCGAAATTTCCGAGCCGTTTATCATGGTCGACCCCAAGACGAATCACGAAATTGTAGCGATGGTCAAGCTGACTGCAAGAATCCCCGGTCACAAAGCAAATATTTCGGACGACTATCAGCTAATCAAAAATATGTATGAAAACTCGCGCCGTCAGGAAATCCTCGAAACTTGGCTCGCCAAGAAAATCAAAGATACATATATCCGCATTGAGGACGGATGGCGTAACTGTGAGTTTAAAAACGAGGGCTGGATTAAATAAGACGGCTTCATGACGAAACAATCACCAAGAGAATCATGAAGCGTCAACAATTATTTGCACTCTTGGCTGTTGCGTCGATCTCCTTGCCGGCAATGTTTGCCGGTAGCAACAACGACAAAGCCGCCTCCGCTCCGACCGCAAAAACAGCCAAGTCTTCGCCTCATAAGAGCGTGGTTCGACCGTCGATTCCGACCGCCGATCGCCATCAGCCGGGCAAAGTGTTCCTCGAAAAAGCCGACAGGCTTATGTATGACCAATTGCGAGACTCCGACGTGCAAATCCTCGTCGGCAACGTAATGTTTCGCAAGGGTGATATGTTTATGTATTGCGACAGTGCGCGATTCAACGAGGCAACGTCGTCGCTCGACGCATTTCGCAACGTTCACATGGAGCAGGGCGACACGCTGTTTGTCTATGGCGACGAGCTTTTCTATGATGGTGTCAACGAGCTTGCTGAGTTGCGTGCTTATCCCGACAAGAAGGTGAGACTCATCAATCGCGATGTCTCGCTGACGACTGATGTATTTTTCTATGACATGGCAGGCGATGTCGGCTACTATGAAACAGGCGGAACGCTCTCTGATAAACAAAATACGCTCAACTCGTTGCAAGGCTACTACTATCCCGCGACGAAAGATGCCTTTTTCTACCTAAATGTAGATCTCACCGGTCCTCGTCAGAACGACACTCTGAGGATGACCACGGATTCACTGACATATAACACGGCAACCAATGTTGCTCAGTTAATGTGTCAGACACTCATCGTTAACAAAGATGGTGAAATCAACTCAACGTCAGGGTTCTATGATACGAAGCAGGGCGTAGCGGATCTCTACAAGCGTTCGAGAGTGCACACTCGCCGAGGCAATTATCTGACCGGCGACACACTCTTTTATGACCGCACGAAAGGCTACGGCGAAGCGTTTGGCAACATGGAACTGACCGACTCCGCCCGTCAATCGGAACTTCGTGGCGACTATGGGTTTTACAATGAGTTGACCGACTCGGCTTTCATCACGGGCAACGCTCTCGCTATGGAATATTCCGGCGCAGATACGCTCTATCTCCATGGCGACACAATTAAGGCATATATGCTCGAAGATTCGACGAAAGTGACCGACGTGTTTCACCGCGTCCGTTTCTTCCGCCGAGATATGCAGGGGCTCTGCGACTCGCTCAGCATGGTCGAGAGAGACTCTATATTATATATGTATTATCATCCGATAATCTGGAACGGAGACAATCAGATAGCCGGCAACATCATCTATCTCCACTTCAATGATTCCACGACCGATTGGGCGCGTCTGCCCGAATCGGCAATGGTGGCGCAGGCTGTGGGGGAAGACTGCTACAATCAATTGGGCGGTTCGGACATGACGGCGTGGTTCAACGACTCGACTATCAGTCGTTTGTATGTCGAGGGTAACGTCCAGCAGATCATGTTCCCGATGGAAAACGACTCGACCTACAATAAGTTTGTGTTCGTCGAAAGTAGTTTCATGGATGCTCATTTTGAGGGCAACGATATTAAGCATTTGATTATGTGGCCCGAAACGACGGGCAAAGCCACTCCGCTCTATCTAGCCAAGCGTTCGGACTATTATTTGCAGCAATTCCGATGGTTCGGGCCGTTGCGACCAATGTCGCCCGACGAGATTTTCGATTATCCGGCAGAGATGGACGGGCTAAGCAGTATGCAACTATTCAAGAAGGTCAGCGGCCCTGAGGCCTACAAGATCAGAGGACAAGTGCTCGGCAAGCCCAAACCGCAAGAGCCGAAAACTCTGCACGCTCTTCCCGAAGGACGACTGTCGAAAGAAGCGTTTGCCGACTCCTTGATGATTTCGGGTGACTCGCTCAGACTTTTGCCCGATAGTCTCGGCATCAAACCGCTTGAAACTCCTGTCGAAGTTCCGGATGCCGCCAAACCTACGACTCCGGTCGAAATCCCCGAAAACGAAACACCTGACAATAATCCGACGTCAATGCCGACCGGCAAGGACGCAATCCCGCCGGAAACATCAGTCGGCACTCCGAAACAGACAACAGATATAACAGATTAGTACTATGAGCGATGTCATCCGACTTCTTCCAGATTCAGTCGCCAATCAAATTGCCGCCGGCGAGGTGATCCAACGGCCGGCGTCGGTCATCAAAGAGCTCGTCGAAAACTCGATCGACGCAGGGGCGACATCAATCACTATCATCCTCAAAGATGCCGGTCGAACTCTGATTCAAGTCATCGACAACGGCAAAGGTATGAGTGACACGGACGCCCGTCTGGCATTTGAACGTCATGCAACGTCAAAAATCCGCAAGGCTGACGACCTGTTTGCGCTGTCGACTATGGGATTCCGCGGAGAGGCTCTCGCTTCAATTGCCGCAATCGCTCATATCGACCTCCGAACCATGCAGAAAGGCGAGAGCATCGGAACTCGTCTGATCATCAAAGGCTCGAAGGTTGAAAGCCAACAGCCCGAGGCTTGTGCCGAGGGGTGCAATCTGATGGTCAAAAGTCTGTTTTTCAACGTTCCGGCCCGTCGAAAGTTTCTCAAAAAAGACCCGGTTGAGCTTAGTAACATCATGCGCGAGTTCGAACGGCTTGCATTGGTCAATATAGGAGTTGATTTCACGCTGATTAGCAACGATGTGACTCTACATTCGTTGCGTGGCGCATCAATGAAGCAACGTATAGCCGACTTGTTCGGTAAGTCGCTTGGCAAACAGATTATTCCCGTAGACACCGACACCTCGATTGTCCGCATCAACGGTTTCATCGGGCTTCCGGAGAACGCTCGAAAGCGCAATCAGTTGCAATATCTGATGGTCAACGGTCGAAATATGCGTCATCCGTATTTCCACAAAGCCATCATGCAATGCTACGAGCGCTTGATTCCTGCCGACGTGCAGCCTAACTACTTCATCAATCTTACGGTAGACCCTGAGACAATAGATGTCAACATTCATCCTACCAAAAGCGAAATCAAGTTTGAAAACGAGCAGGCAATTTGGCAAATCATGACTGCCGCTATCAAAGAGTCGCTCGGTCGCTTCAATGCCGCGCCCGCAATCGACTTTGACGTGGAGGAAGCTCCTGAGATTCCGGCATTCGTCCCAAATAGCGATGCCGACCACGAAGTGGAGATCGATGAGGGCTACAATCCGTTTGCCCAGCCGCAAGAATCTGTTCATGCAACGCGCACATCGGCATTCACATCGTCGCTCGGATCTACTAATACTTCTTCTTCGCGTCTCAGTTCAAGAATCGGGGCGGATTTCGCGAATCCGTCACAGCGTTTCCAAGATTGGGAGAAGCTCTACGATGATTTTGTCAAGAAACGCGACGACGGCTATGCCTCGATAGTTGAAAGTAAAGTCAATGCGACTGACAATGAGCTTGACATCGAGTCGGATGCTCCGATAAGCGCAACGCTCCAAATAAAAAATTCATACATCCTCACGCCGTCGCGCGAGGGGCTTATGATCATAGACCAGCATCGTGCTCACAAACGCATACTCTATGACAGCTATTTGGCGAGTGTGAAAGACAAGGCTATGGTTTGTCAAAGCACCATGTTTCCCGAAGCTATCGAACTGTCGGCCTCGCAAAACGCTGTGATGTCCGAAATTGCACCCTCGCTTGAAGAACTCGGGTTTGCACTCGCACCGCTCGGCGACAACTCGTGGAGCATTGCGGGCGCGCCGTCGGTGCTCAAAGGGGCGAACCCTCGCGATATGCTCTTGTCGATGATCGAATGTATCATCGAAACGGGTGAAGATCCGACATCTTCATTCCACGAACAACTCGCCTTGTCAATGGCAAAGAGTAGTGCAATCAAACGCGGACAGGCTCTGACCAACGATGATATGGACAAACTCATCAGCGATTTGTTCAAGCTGCCCACACCGGCTCGCACCCCGGAGGGCAAAGCTGTATTCAAAATAATCAATATAGACGACCTTGCAGCCATGCTCGGCTGAATTGCGACATATTTCAACAATGATTACACGACTAATTTCCAGTCTCATCTGCTCTCTGCTTGTCGTCATGACTGCTCGTGCAGCCGAACCCGTAGACGGCGACAACGGCAACAGCGGAGTAAAGATCTCGATGTTGACGGCTCGCGCGGGAGCTGATGTCTATCAGCTTGAAGGACATACGGCTCTGCGCATACAGACTCCGCTGAGAGGCGACTATGTGGTCAATTGGGGGTTGTTTGATTTCGCTGCGCCAAATTTTCTGTATCGTTTCGTCAAAGGTGAGACCGACTACATGGCAGGCGCAGCTCGAACCGAGTATTTTCTTGAAATGTATCGCCGCGAGGGTCGAACTGTGGTCGAACAAGTGCTTGACCTGACTCCGGACGAAGCAGCTCGCGTAATCGAACTGACTGACCGCAATTTGCAGCCTGAAAACCGCGTGTATCGCTATAACTATGTCCTCGATAACTGTGCGACGCGCCCGCTAGCCGTAATCGAAAAGGCAATCGGCGACACGCTCACACTCAACGCCCCGTCGACGCTACCGGCGGAAGTCACCTCGACGTTTCGCGAAGCAATGCGCTACTACCATGCAAACTATCCGTGGTATCAATTAGGCATAGACTTAGCTCTTGGCAACGGTGTCGACCGTCCGATTTCGACTCACGAGGCGACTTACGCCCCCGAAACCCTTGAAAAGCTCCTTGCGACAGCCGTGCGCTCCGACGACGGCAGCCCGATAGTGAATAGTTCCGTCATTCTTGTCGGAGGCGAGGGAGTTTCCCCCGTACTTGCGCCGACTCCGTGGATGCTCAGTCCGATGTTTTGGGCTTGCGTGACGCTTGCGCTTGCCGTATTGCTCGCAGTGTTCAACATTCGGTTGAAACGAGTTGCCACGATTTTCGACACGCTGCTGTTTGCAGTATTTGGAATCGCCGGATGTCTCGTCGCATATTTGGTTTTTGTATCCGTCCATGAAGCTACTTCACCCAACTTTATCCTGCTTTGGCTAAACCCGCTTTGTTTCATTCCTGCAATATGTCTGTGGGTAAAAAGCCTTGAAAAGTTGGTGTTTTGCTATCAAATTCTTAACTTTGCATCATTGATTGTGCTTCTTGTGCTGTTAATTGCCGGAGTGCAGTCGCCAAATCCTGCCTTCATCCCTCTCATTATGGCGGATGGAGTGCGGGTATTGTCATGTATATTAACAACCCGTAATAGCGCCCGATGTCATCATCATCCAACAAATCAAATCAGTTGAGCTATCGTCTGGCAAGTGTACTCGTCGTTTCACTTGTGACGATGGGCATTGGTGCGTTTACACCCGTGCTTGCCGCCACATCGTCAGCAAGCATTGCCGATGCCAAAGCCAAAGGCGGAGAGAATCATGAGTACACCCTGACTAGACCGGCTCTTGTAGTCGGAATTTTTGTCGAAGGTCTTGACGTTGACTGTGTGAACCGCCTCCGAGACAATTTTTGTAAAGACGGCTTCAACCGATTTATTTCCGATGGCGTCACAATCGAAGATATTGACTACGGCTCAAATATAGATGCAACGGCTGCCACCGCACTGCTTATGACGGGTGCAGCCCCGAGTGTCAACGGTATTCCCGCGTCGCGAGCATGGGATCGCGAATCCCGTTCGGACTACCCGATATTGCTCGACCCTGCCAACATCGGTAACTTTACCAATGAAACATTCTCGCCTGCCGCGCTCAGAGTTTCGACAATTGCCGATGAGGTGCGCCTCACCGACGAAGGTATCGGAGTGGTTCACTCCGTAGCCCCCGATGCGCAGGTTGCCATCCTCCTTGCCGGTCACGCCGGCAACAGCGGATTTTGGCTCAATGAGTTTAACGGAAAGTGGAGCACGTCGACCTACTATCGCGATGTTCCCGCAGCAATAGCCAAACGCAACTACGGCATTACACTCTCGTCGCGTCTCGACTCTATCGTTTGGGAGCCGTCAATCCCGCTTGAAAACTACCCCGACATCCCCGAATATAAGAAGGTGTTCCCCTTCCGCCACACGTTCTCGGTGCGCGATGCCAATTGCTTCAAGGCATTCAAAACATCCGCTCCGGGCAACCACGAAGTGGCGCAGATCGGCATTGACTATCTCAATTCGCTCAATCTCGGCAAACGAGGAGTGGCCGATATGCTCAATCTCGGGTTTAATCTCAATCCATATATATATAGTAAAGAGAACGACACTCGGATTGAATCAATGGACGCTTACTTGCGTCTCGATGCCGACATTGCGAGCCTTGTCCGTGCCATCGAAAAAGGTCCGGGGCTTGCAAAATCAGTCATCTTCATCGCCGGCACACCCGGACAGCGAGGCGGTAGGCGCGACGACGACCGTTGGAATATTCCTGCCGGACAATTTTCGCCCCGACGAGCCGTGTCGCTCCTCAATGTCTATCTGATTGCTATCCACGGCAACGGAGAGTATGTCAGCGGCTACTACGACGGCTACTTCTTCCTCAACCGTAAGTTTATCAAAGACAGCGGGCTTGACGAAAGGCTTATCCGACGCGAATGTGCCGAATTTCTCACTCGAATGAGTGGCGTGACTGCTGCTTATACGATTGACGATATCCTCGAACGTCGAGCCGGTGACGATGCCTACTCTCTCCAACGAAACACGTCAATCGACCATGCCGGCGACGTCATGGTTACAATAAATCCCGGATGGGAAATCACTGACTCTGCCGAGGAGACGGACTCAGACAACCGTCTTCCGGTTATTAGAAATGTAGCAACGACCTCTCCGGTCTACATTCTTGCGCCCGACATCACTCCGCGAACAATCGAAGTGCCTGTCGACGCACGAGTTATAGCTCCGACGGTCACACGGATTCTGCGAATCCGCTCTCCCAATGCGGCATCGCTCCCGCCGCTGCGTTTGAAATAACGAATTTCAAACAGTCGGCATTCCTCCCGCCTCCGTCATCAGGGTTATGACGACCTCTCTACCTACATTTTCAAAAAATTTCAGACAATAAGATTCCCCACAAACACAAATATGTCATTACAATCATTCCTCACGAAGATTTTCGGCAATAAGTCGACTCGCGACTTGAAGGAAATCGAACCTATCGTAAAGAAAATCGAGGCTCTTGAGCCTGAGGTAAAGCAACTCACAATAGACCAACTCCGCGAACGCATCCAAAACGTCCGCGACGACATCCGTCAGGCAATTTCAGCCGAGACCGACGAAAATGCTCGTCTCCGTGTTGAAGTTGAAGAACTTCCGTTTGACCAACGTCAACCCGTTTGGGATAAAATTGACCAAAACGAAAAGACAATCCTTGATACAATCGAGGATAAACTCAATGAACACCTCCCCGAAGTGTTTGCAGTGGTTCGCGAAACAGCTGCACGCTTTGCAGCCAATGAAACTCTCGTAGTCAAAGCTACTCAGCTAGACCGCGAGCTTGCCGCAAGCGGAAAAGATTTCGTCAGCATCGACGGCGACAACGCTATCTGGAAAAATCATTGGACTGCCGGCGGCAACGAAATGATTTGGGATATGGTTCACTATCGTGTGCAGCTCATCGGTGGTATCGTTCTTCACCAAGGTAAGATTGCAGAAATGGCAACCGGTGAAGGTAAGACCCTCGTGGCTACACTCCCTGTGTTCCTCCGTTCGCTCTCAGGTCGCGGTGTTCACGTCGTGACTGTCAACGACTACCTCTCGAAGCGTGACTCCGAGTGGATGGGGCCGCTTTATATGTTCCACGGTTCGACCGTAGATTGCATTGATAAGCATCAGCCCAACACGGCAGCTCGTCGCGCAGCCTACAACTGTGACATCACTTTCGGTACAAACAATGAATTCGGTTTCGACTACCTTCGCGACAATATGGCTATGTCGCCCGGCGACATGGTGCAGCGCAAGCACTACTATGCAATTGTCGATGAGGTCGACTCGGTGCTCATTGACGATGCCCGTACACCGCTTATCATCTCCGGCCCCGTTCCCAAAGGCGACGACCAACTCTTTGACGAATATCGTGCCAACGTCGAGAAGGTCGTTGAAGCACAGCGTCGTCTCGTCACCAAGATTCTTGCAGAAGCAAAGACCAAAATTGCGTCTGACGACAAAGAAGTGCGCAAAGAGGGCGCATTGCTTCTCTATCGAGCATTCAAAGGTCTGCCTAAAAACGGTGCACTCATCAAATTCCTCTCGCAAGAGGGCATGAAAAACCTCATGCTCGAAACAGAGGCTTACTATTTGCAAGACAATAAGCGCGAAATGCCGATTGTCACCGATCCGCTCTACTTCGTCATCGACGAGAAGAACCGCAGCGTCGAACTGACCGACAAGGGTATCGATGAATTGACCGGCAAGACAAACGACCCGCAATTCTTCGTACTCCCCGACATTGCATCGCAGCTTTCGGAAACCGAACACATCGAAAATCTTGCCGAGCGTCAGCAGCGCAAAGATGAGTTGATGCAAGACTACGCTGTGAAAGCCGAGCGTGTCCACACCGTCACTCAGCTTCTCAAAGCCTATACTCTCTTTGAAAAAGACGTTGAATACGTCATCGACGAAGGCAAAATCAAGATTGTAGACGAGCAAACCGGTCGAATCATGGAAGGTCGCCGTTACAGCGACGGTCTTCACCAAGCGATCGAGGCTAAGGAGCACGTCAAGGTTGAAGCCGCAACTCAAACTTTCGCGACAATCACACTTCAAAACTACTTCCGTATGTATCACAAGCTCGCCGGTATGACCGGTACAGCCGAAACGGAAGCAGGCGAGTTTTGGGATATCTATAAACTCGATGTGGTGACAATCCCGACCAACCGTCCGATTGCCCGCTTTGACATGAATGACCGTGTCTACAAGACAAAGAAAGAAAAATATGCCGCCGTCATCGAGGAAATCCAAACCCTCGTCAATGCCGGTCGTCCCGTCCTTGTCGGCACAACCTCGGTCGACATTTCCGAGCTTCTCAGCCGAATGTTGACAATGCGCCACATTCCCCACAACGTCCTCAACGCCAAGCTCCACCAAAAGGAAGCTGAAATCGTGGCTCTTGCCGGACGCAAAGGCATGGTGACAATCGCAACCAACATGGCAGGTCGAGGAACCGACATCAAGTTGACTCCCGAAGTTAAAGCAGCCGGAGGTCTCGCAATCATCGGTACCGAACGTCACGAATCACGTCGTGTCGACCGCCAGCTTCGCGGTCGTGCCGGACGTCAAGGTGACCCCGGTTCGTCGGTGTTCTACGTTTCGTTTGAAGACCAACTCATGCGTTTGTTTGCAACCGACCGCGTCATGAAGATGCTCGACACTCTCGGCCTCGAAGAAGGCGAACGCATCGAGAGCAAGATGGTTACAAATGCTATCGGCAACGCTCAGAAGCGCGTAGAAGAAAATAACTTCGGCATCCGTAAACGTCTTCTCGAATATGACGACGTGATGAACAAACAGCGTACCTACATCTACAATCGTCGTCACCATGCCCTCCTCGGCGAGCGCATCGGCATCGACATTGCAAATATGTTGTGGGATGTCATTGAAAATTTTGTCAACAACTACGGCCCCGCCGACTATCAAGATCTCTCGCTCGAACTCTTCCGAGTGCTCACGATTGAAGCTCCGTTCACAGAGGACGAATATCGCAATCTCTCGAAAGAAGACGCGATTGAAAAAATCCATACCGCAGCGCAGGAAGCATTTGACCGCAAGAGTCAGCGCATCCTTGAAGTGGCTCAGCCCGTTATCGTCGATTGCGTTGAGAATCGCGGATACAAGGGTCGCATTGCCGTCCCGATGACCGATGGCAAACGCTTCTTCAACCTCGTTGTAGACCTCGACGAAGCATATCGCACCGGTTGCAAGTCAATCGTAAAGGAATGGCACAAAGCCGTGCTTCTCGTGACTATCGACGAGCTTTGGAAAGAACACCTCCGCGAACTCGACCAGTTGCGTCAGAGCGTTCAGAACGCATCCTACGAACAGAAAGACCCGCTCGTAATCTACAAGGTTGAATCGTTCCACCTCTTCGAGGCAATGCTCAATAATCTCAACGTCAAGACTATGTCGGCTCTCATGCGCGGACAAATCTATGTTCAGCAAGCTCCGCAACCGCCTCACCACATGCAGCAGGCAGCGGCACAAGCAGCGGCCGGCGAAACAGATGAGCAATCCGAAGCGGAAGCACCTGCCGAGCAGGAAGCACCGAAACCTCAGCCGAAAGTTGAGCGTGCGATGCCCGAGCGTCCCAACGACTACTCGAAATATCGTACATCACGCGAAAATCTGCCCGGAGAAAATGCTCAACGCGAAGCCGCTCAGAATGCAAGTCAGCAGTCAGCACCGACGCAGCCCGTTAAAGCCGGCCCTCGCATCAACCGCAACGATCCCTGTCCCTGCGGCTCCGGCAAGAAATATAAGAACTGCCACGGCAAAGGTCTCTGATAACAAAAAATGCTCCGTCGCTGACGGGGAATTTCAATAACTGAATCCAACCGGGGTGTTGTCGACTTCTGTTCGGCAATACCCCGGTTGAAATTTCATAGCAGATTCTTCACGAAAATTTACGCCAATCGGATAAAAATCTCACATATTTAAATTAAATTTGCATCCACGACGGCACAACACGGCGGTCGGAAACAATTCGACACAATGAAAACGATATTTCTGATTGGATACATGGGTAGCGGCAAATCGACGCTCGGCAAGGCTCTCGCCGAGCGTTGCGAAATTGAGTTTGTCGATCTTGACGACTACATCGAAGCTCGCGCCGGGAAAAAAATTCGTGAAATCTTTGCCGACGACGGCGAAGCTGCGTTTCGCGAACTCGAACGAAGCTCATTGCTCGAAGTCAGTGAGAAAACGAACGTCCTCGTGGCGTGTGGCGGCGGAACTCCTTGTTTCGGCGACAACATGAAGCTGATGAATGAGCGAGGAACGACCGTGTTACTCCAAACTTCACACGACCGACTGTTTGAACGGCTGAAATGCGGGCGGGCGAAACGTCCGCTGATTGCAAATCTCTCGGACGAAGAACTCGATGGCTTCATTGATGAGCAGCTTGCCAAGCGTATGCCTCACTACGGCAAATCATCGGAAACGTTCGACTCGACACTGCTCGAAGATGCCGATCAAATCGACGGTACTTGCAAAATTTTCATCAGTCGCTTCGGACTCCCTCTCAAAAACAATCAACAACAATGACCCGCAACGACGCAACGACTCCACAGGAACAACCGCAGGAAATCTGCGCCTCACGTCGTGACATGGTCATCGGTCTCCCGACGTGCGACTCGCAGTTTGAACGTCGGTTTCCGCTGACACCGGAAGCCGCCGGATTGCTGATTGAACGCGGATTCAGAGTAAAAATGCAGGAAAATGCAGCCGCCTGCATAAACTACTCTGATAATAGTTATATGCGCTCCGGTGTCGAAATCACAACCCGCGAAGAGGCTTTGAAAAGCGACATTGTGATTCACCTCGCTCTGCTTTCGGTTGCCGATGTCCGCAAAATGCGCCGAGGAGCAATGTTGCTGACGCTACTCAAACCCGATAATCAAGACCGTGAAGCCCTCAAAGAACTTCTTGAACGCCACATAATTTCGATAGCGGTCGACCTCATAGAAGACTCATGCGGGTGCACACCGTTTGCCGACATTCTTGCCGAAATCGACGGGCGCGCGTCGATTGCAATGGCTTCGTCGTTGCTCGCCGATGCGACGAGAGGCAAAGGCATATTGCTCGGAGGTGTTGCGGGTATAATTCCATGCGAGACGCTGATTTTAGGATCGGGCATAGCCGCTTGCGCCGCCGCACGCTCAGCCGTGGGGCTTGGAGCAACGGTCAGAATGTATGACAACGATGTCTACTCCCTGCGCCGTGCCCGGCAGGAACTCGGAGCGTGGGTAATCACTTCGACTCTTCATCCTCACACGCTTGAAAATGCCCTTCGCAGTGCCGATGTGGTCATTGCGACGCCGATGCGCGAACCGTTTGCTATCGGGCGCGAACTGACCGGAATCATGAAGCGCGGAGTCTTGTCGTTTGACTTGTCGTCAGACATTGGCTCGGCATTTCCGGCAATGACCGCCGTAGATTTGGCGGATGCTTTTGCCGTCAGCAACTCAGCGTCGCTCAGCGGACGAGTATGCTTCGTCCATGCCGGAAGTGCCGTTGCGCGAACGGCGGCTATGGCTCTCGGCAATACATTTCTGACACTGATGAACTCTATTGTCAACTGTGAAGGAGTCACCAATGCTTTGAAACTGCTTCCGGGTATCCAGAAAGCCACATTTACATTCTTCGGACGCATCGTCAACAGTCGCATCGCACGCGCAGCCGGGATGCGTAGCGTCGACATCAGTATCTATTTAACATTAAGCTAACCGATTTCACTTAATCCGACAAACTGCAAAAGCAAGAGTTATATACCATTAATAATATATGGCACCAAGACGAAAATTTTATGTTGTTTGGAATGGCTTCGCTACCGGAGTCTTTGACTCGTGGGAAGAATGTCAGCTCCAAGTCAAAGGCTATCCTGATGCCAAATACAAAAGTTTCGATTCGCAGGAGGCCGCTATTGAAGCCTATCGCGGCGACCCCGTAGAACAACTTGATCTGCTCAAAGCAATAGCCAAAGGTCCGAAAGAAAAAGCTGCCGTCAACTACGAGGCAATACCCGAAATTCATCTCGATGCTCTTGCAGTCGATGCCGCTTGCTCTCAAAATCCCGGGCCGGTGGAATATCAAGGCGTTTGGGTTCGCACCGGCGAAAGAATTTTCCATGCCGGACCCTTCACCGCCGGCACAAACAATATCGGTGAATATCTCGCTCTCGTCCACGGTCTTGCCTTGCTCCAAAAGCAAGGGAAACCCTACACCCCGATCTACACCGACTCGCGAACGGCTCGCTCGTGGGTACGCAACCGACAGCCAAAGACTACGCTCAAACGAACTGCTCAAAATGCCGAATTGTTTGAACTGGTGAACCGCGCTACAATTTGGCTTCAAACTCACGAAATCACCAATCCTATCTTGACATGGGATACCCCCAACTGGGGAGAAATCCCGGCTGACTTCGGACGAAAGTAGTGGGGGCGATGGAGTAGGGGAAACAGATTCTTGGATGTGGTTAAAGAAATTTTTCTTTAATTCTTGTAAAGACCGATGTTTTGCCGTAACTTTGCACTATCTTGTGGACGGAGTTGAAGTCCCGTCGGCAGATCATGTTGCCCGGCGCGACAAATGTCCACGTTTTAAATAGCACAATTTCTTAATTCAAAATCAAATAATTTTTAACTTCATTCCAAAACTATTATGTGGTTAACATGCTCATCTATAGGAAGGAAACTCGTGATGGCAATCACCGGAGTCTGCCTTGTCCTATTTGTCACGTTTCACTGCTTGATGAACGGTGTCGCAATCTTTTGGCCTTCAGCCTATAATGCCATTTGCGAATTTCTTGGCGCAAACTGGTATGCACTCGTAGCGTCAATGGGTCTTGCCGCCCTCTTCATCCTCCACATCTGCTATGCTGTGTGGCTCACTCTTCAAAACCGCAATGCTCGCGGCAACAGCCGTTATGCAGTCGTTGCCAAACCTGCACAGGTTGAATGGGCTTCACAAAACATGCTCGTGCTCGGCATCGTAGTCGTAGCCTTCCTCTTGGTTCACCTCATTCAGTTTTGGGCCAAGATGCAGTTAGCCGAAATCCTTCACTGTGAATACAACTATGAAGGTGTTGCAGTTCATCCCGCAGCCGGCTCGCTCTTCATCCACATCGCGTTCAGCCAAATTTGGACTCCGATTGTCTACATCATCGGTTTCGTAGCTCTTTGGTTCCACATGAACCACGGTTTCTGGTCGATGATCCACAGTATCGGTTGGGACAACGACACTTGGCTCCCCCGCCTCAAATCAATTAGCTGCTGGTGGACTTCAATCGTGATCGGTCTCTTCATCCTCCAAGCTGTTGTGTTCACCGTGCGTGCCAACACTACCGATTTCAACGAAGAAGTTGTTAAATACGAAGCAGAAAAAGTTTGCGACGCTGTAACCGACGTGATTCCCGCGTCGATCTTCAACGCTGAATAAATAACCCCTCAGGGTTTACAAAACCATTACTTAAAGAATAAAATAACACCAATCAAAAGATATGGCAGATATTAAGAACCTTGAGGGTATGATCGATTCAACCCCCATCATGAAGGATTACGCTGACATCGAATCCTCCAAGCTCCCTGAATATCAGATTGATTCAAAAATTCCGGAAGGTCCTCTCGCTCAGAAATGGACTAACTATAAGGCTCATCAGAAGCTCGTCAACCCCGCTAACAAGCGTAACCTCGACGTGATCGTTGTCGGTACGGGTCTCGCAGGTGCATCGGCCGCTTCGTCGCTCGGCGAACTCGGTTTCAACGTGCTCAACTTCTGTATCCAAGACTCGCCCCGTCGTGCTCACTCAATTGCAGCTCAGGGCGGTATCAACGCAGCAAAAGACTATCAGAACGACGGTGACTCTGTCTATCGTCTTTTCTACGACACAATCAAGGGTGGCGACTTCCGTTCGCGTGAAGCCAACGTCTATCGTCTTGCAGAAGTGTCAAACAACATCATTGACCAGTGTGTAGCTCAGGGCGTTCCTTTCGCTCGTGAATACGGTGGTCTGCTCGCAAACCGTTCATTCGGTGGCGCACAGGTATCGCGTACTTTCTACGCCAAAGGTCAGACCGGTCAGCAGCTTCTCCTCGGTGCATACGCTTCGCTCAACCGTCAGATCAAGAAAGGCACAGTGAAGTCGTTCAACCGTCGCGAAATGCTTGACGTTGTCATCATCGACGGTCGCGCTCGCGGTATCATCGTCCGCAACCTCGTCACCGGTGAAATCGAACGCTACGCCGCTCATGCCGTAGTTCTCGCTACCGGCGGTTACGGTCGTGCATTCTTCCTTTCGACCAACGCTATGGGCTGCAACGGTTCGGCTGCAATCCAAGCATTCAAGAAGGGTGCTTACCTTTCGAACCTCGCGTTCACTCAGATTCACCCCACTTGTATCCCCGTTCACGGTGAAGACCAGTCGAAACTTACCCTCATGAGCGAATCGCTCCGTAACGACGGTCGCATCTGGGTGCCCAAAAAGAAAGAAGATGCCGAAGCTATCCGTGCAGGCAAGAAAAAACCGACCGATATTCCCGACGAAGATCGCGACTTCTATCTCGAACGTCGCTATCCGGCATTCGGTAACCTCTGCCCCCGTGACATCGCCAGCCGCGCAGCTAAGGAACGTTGCGACGCAGGTTATGGTGTCGGCACAGGCAACGCCGTTTACCTCGACTTCAAATACGCTATCCAGCGTCTCGGCGAAGACGTTGTCCGCGACCGCTACGGCAACCTCTTCGATATGTATCAGATGATCTCTGACGACAATCCCTACGAAACTCCGATGATGATCTTCCCCGCCAGCCACTACACAATGGGTGGTATCTGGGTTGACTACGAGCTTCAAACTTCTGTCAAAGGTCTCTTCGCTATCGGTGAATGTAACTTCTCGGATCACGGTGCAAACCGTCTCGGAGCATCTGCCCTTATGCAGGGTCTCGCCGACGGTTACTTCGTGCTTCCCTACACGATGCAAAACTACCTCAGCGACCAGATCAAAGTTCCCCACTTCACAACCGATGCCAAGGAATTTGACGAAGCTGAAAAGGCCGTTCGCGCTCGTATCGACAAACTCATGTCGATCAAGGGTACGAAATCGCCCGACCAGATCCACAAACGTCTCGGTCACGTCATGTGGAATCTCGTAGGTATGGGTCGTACACTCCAAAACCTCGTCAAAGCACTCGACGAAGTTGAAGAAGTTCGCAAGGAATTCTACTCAGACCTCCGCATCGTGGGCAAAGCCGACGACCTCAACATCGAACTCGAAAAGGCTCTCCGTCTCGAAGACTTCCTCGTTATTGCCAAAATGATGGCTCTCGACGCCCTCAACCGTAACGAATCTTGCGGTGCTCACTTCCGCGAAGAATATCAGCTTGCCGACGGCGAAGCTGCCCGCAACGACAAAGACTATATGTATGTGTCTTGCTGGAAATATACCGGCGACAACGAAAAGCCCATTCTTCTCAAAGAACCTCTCAACTACACCGAAATCAAGGTTCAAACACGTAACTACAAATCATAAGTAAATTCAGAAGACAAATGGAACATACTATAAATGTAAACCTCAAGATTTGGCGTCAACGTGGACCCAAAGAACCCGGATCATTCCAAACATATCGTGTTGAGAATGTTTCGACCGGAAGTTCATTCCTTGAAATGCTCGATATGCTCAACCAGCAGCTCGTTGACCGCAACGAAGAGCCTGTTGTGTTTGACCACGACTGTCGCGAAGGCATCTGCGGTATGTGCTCGCTCTACATCAACGGACATCCCCACGGTCCCGTTCAGGGCATCACTACCTGCCAGCTCCACATGCGTAAGTTCAACAACGAAGACACCATTACAATCGAACCGTGGCGTTCGGCGGCTTTCCCCGTGATCCGCGACCTTATGGTTAACCGTAACGCTTTCGACCAAATCCAGCAGGCAGGCGGCTACGTTTCGTTCAACTGCGGTGGTGCTCCCGATGCAAACAACCTCCCCATCTCTAAGGAAGTTGCCGACGTTGCTATGGACTCTGCTACTTGCATCGGTTGCGGTGCGTGTGTAGCAGCTTGCAAAAACGGCTCTGCGATGCTCTTCGTCAGCGCAAAGGTCAGCCAGTTCGCACTCCTTCCCCAAGGTCAGGTAGAACGCGCTCGTCGCGCTCGTGCAATGGTCAAGAAAATGGACGAACTCGGCTTCGGTAACTGTACGAACACCGGTGCTTGCGCCGCTGAATGTCCCAAAAACATTCCGCTCAGCAACATCGCTCGTCTCAACCGCGAGTTTATCAAAGCCAAGCTTGCTGACTAATCAGCACTACGTCAGATTCGAGAGAACTAACGAATTTTGATAATAGAGATTGACACCGTCACCGACGATTGGAAAATCGTGCGGACGGTGTCAATTTTTTTTGTGCACCCGGTTTATTTCAATATTCAGTCGAAATTGTAACAATTGTTACAATTGTTGCAATGATTGTAATATTTTGAAATCTTATTGAGGCTTTGTAAGTTGTTGAAATATAATTATTTGCTGAATTTAGTCGCATTTTTGCCACCTGATTAACAAAATTTTACACCAAAAGGTCAAAAATTCGTTTAATTTCGTTGTAATTTTGAAACGCCAAGCCAAACACGCTGTCAATCAATCAAAAGGCGAAAAATGGAGTGGCAACCTAACACTATAAACAAAATTTATACGATTATGGCAAATCGGGATTTTCAGACAAAACTCATGGGACTTCAAGCAAACTTGCTTAATTTCGCCTATATGTTGACCGCTAATCGGGACAACGCTTACGACTTACTTCAAGATACCACTCTGAAAGCCCTTGACAATGAAAACAAGTATGTTGCCAACACCAACTTCAAAGGTTGGGTTTTCACAATCATGCGCAACATTTTCATCAACAACTATCGTCGCGTGGTTCGGTCGGCAACCGTCATCGACAAGACCGAAGACCTCTATCATCTCAATCTCTCGCAAGACTCAGGACTTGAAACTCCCGAGGGATTTTTCGGCGCAAACGAAATCACTGCTGCAATCAATGCGTTTCCCGATGAATACCGCATCCCGTTTTCAATGCACGTTGCCGGGTATAAGTATAACGAGATAGCCGAGAAGATGAACCTCCCGTTGGGGACGGTCAAGAGCCGTATTTTCTTTGCTCGTAAGAAGCTTCAAACTCGCTTTGCAAACTATCGCTGATCGTTTGCAATCGGAGTCAGTCTGAGAGTAAAGCCGTCGGACGGAGGCAGGAGTGTCAAGCCCTCTGTGTCGTCAAGCGCGGCAGTCTTGTTGTGCTCCCAAGCAAGAAAATGAGGCGTATCGACAGCGAGTTTTTCAGCGATTTTCAACGCAACAACGCCCATTGTCATTCGCAAATTTAATTCGACGCACGGCATCACTGCCATGTGTCCGTCATCCTCTCGTCGATATGCCATCATGTCGACTCCCATCCATCCGCGATAACTTTTGGCTACAAGCTCTGTCAAAATTTCTTTCTCTTGGCTGACGATGGCGTCGACCTCGGCAATATCTATGCAATCTGCCAATTGCCGTCGCAAAAAATCTTGTGGAGCAACGACATTGCCGCTATACATTCCGCGAGCTTCCGCTGAAAATACTGACAGGCCTCGGAAGTCGACTCGTTTTCCGTCGGAATAAAACAATGCTGCAAAGTCCATTGCTTTGTCAAGACCTCGTTCGACCATCACACTGCCTTGACGGTGAATAATTCCCTCGGCTCGGCGATGTAGCGCGCCTGCATCAAGCGACCGCGCACAAAAGACTCCGCGACCGCTTCCTGACCACGGAGATTTAATGAAACACCCGGGAGTGGCGCATTCGCGCTCAACGACCTCGTCGGCATCAGTCGTTTCGATGGGCATCGGATAGTCTCCGTCAAGACGGCTGATGATTTCAATCGACATTCGTCGATGGCTCAGATGGCGCATCCGTTCAATTTCGGCATCGGAAGGCAAGGCATCTTCTCGAACTCCTGCGCTTAGAAACTGACGTTTTGCGTCCGGACTCCAACCCCATGGCAAAGCTTCCGACGCATCGGCGGGATTACCGATTTCACCCGACAGTCCGAACCGTGCCGCCAACTCTCGCGCCTCCGCTTTGAGCGAATCGGGGGCAAGCACCAAATCTCCTGCTTCAGCCCACCAAAGAGGAAGCAATGCTCCGGCTCTATGAATGGATGCGGCATGGGGTGGTGGAGTGTAGTGGCGACAGCCGAGTCCCAATGCAAGATCGTTTTCGGGGTTGAACAGGTGTATTTTCATTGACAAAAATTTATTTAAGCGACAGTGTCGACAATAAGAACTAACTATTTAATAAGAATCCATAGTTTGCTGAGCGTTGAGCTTGCACAAACTATGGATTCGTAAAGTATAAATCTTAAAAATAAATCTTCAAACTATTTTTGATGAGCAATTTCTTAGATTTTCATTTTTCCGGCAATCTCTGCGGGGATTGCTTCGCGGTTTACGAGGATGTCGAGGGTCTTAGCGAGGAAATAAGTCTCAGAGACGTAGAAGAAGCCGTCGTAAATTTGGTTAGTGTCCCAAGAGTTCTTAACCTTGTAGTATTTGTTGCCCTTTTGGTCGACAGCCTTGCCGACGATAACCATGCCGTGGTCGTCAGTGGTCTTTTGAGAGTCAAACATTTCCTGACGTGATTCCTGAGTGACGGTGATTTCTTCGGTCGGTCCGCTGATTTTGTTGGCTTCGGCTTCACGGTCGCGGTCGCTGAGTTTGACCCAACGAGCAAGTTCTGTGCCGGTGAGGTCGCTTGCCGATTTTTTCTTCGGGATTAGTGCATAACCCTTGGTCCAATTAAATCCGGGTTCGCTGACATCGGCAGCCCAAGCAACGGAGTAGCCGTTGTCGAGCGCATTGTCGACGATTGCCTTCATTTCTTCCATTGGAACGTTGTGATACTTCTCCCAAAGCCAGTTGTCGGCAACTTCGATTGCAAACGAATCGTAGAACGGATGATGAGTGAACGATGTCACGGCAACATAGTCGGATGCTGAAATTCCGAGCGAGCTTGCAAAACTTTGCGGAGTGTAAGTCTTGCCCTCATATTCAAATGACTCGGGAAGTTCGCCGAAATAAGCGTCGAGAATGCCTTTGTAGGCTTTTTTCCATGCCGGAGATTTAACTTTGCTCTTGTTGATAGAGTTGACAAACGAAGTCAGAGCGTCGCTAAGCTCGGCGTGGTTGTGCTTTTCTTCGCCATATTCAAGACCGCGATATGCTTCCTCGGGGACAAGACCGTAGTTTGTCATGACGTAAGGAACGTCGAGAGTGCTACCGCCTTGTGCGAAGTTAATGGTTCCGTTCATGCGGATATATTTGTCTGCCTTGTCGTTGTAGCAGTGGCGAACGATAAACATTTCGCTAAGGTCGACCTCTTTACCGGTCTTGCGAAGGATTTCGTCTTCAAGAAACGAGATACCAGAGAAGCTCCAACACGTTCCTGACTTGTTCTGATCCTTGACGGGAGTTGTTTTGACGACTTTGATATCGGTAAACTTGAATCCGCCGGTGCTGTCGTTTTCCACTTTCTTGTCTTTCGCTTCAGCACCGAATGCCACACAGAGAGCAAGCGCGCCAAACAAATATTTATTCATATCGTAAATGTAATTTTGATTGATTTTTTTAACAGAGTCTTAGATTTTTCCGTATTTACGGTTAAATTATTGCAAAGTTATTATAAATTTATGGTAATTCAAGTTTTTTGGAGAAAAAGTTGTAACTTTGTGCGATATACGTCAAACGAATCGAACTAAAAACTACGAATGAAAAAGAAAATACTGTCAATTATAATCACGGTCGTTGCGCTTTGTAGCGCAAGTGTCGCTAACGCCCAATTTCGTTGGGGAGCAACAGCCGGAGTTAGCATCAGTGATTTGAAATTCAAACAATCAGGAATTTTGACTGTCGACAATAATGTTGGAGGCTCGGTCGGTGTACTCGGCGAAATGATGTTTCCCGGTATCGGTTTCGGTGTCGACTTCGGTCTGCGCTACGTCCAAACGGGTGGCTCTTTGAACCTTGGTGACTTCCCGATGTGGGCTTCGCAAGGTTATTCTTCTGACGAGAGTATATATGTCCATAATATTCAGATTCCTTTCAATCTGAAATTTAAATACACTCGCTTCCAAGGCTTTGAAGACTATCTCGCTCCGTTTGTCTATGGCGGTCCGGTGGTCAACATCCAAGCAGCCCACAGCAAATGCGAAGCATTGAAATTTTCAGGCGGCGACCTCGGTCTGACTGTCGGTTTCGGTGCCGAAATTTTCAAACGTTGGCAACTTTCGGCTGCCTACACTTGGGGAATGACCTATGCTCTCAAAGCCAAAGTCCTTACTGATTACAGTGCTCGCAACAAAGCGTGGGACATCCGACTGACTTACTATTTCTAAAAATAAACTCATTTTTAGTCAGAGCAGTTTTACTGATAAACGATACAAACAAACGCCGCCAAAATTCCGAGCGATTTAACCGAAGGAAATTTGGCGGCGTTTGTTTGTATCGTTTGTTCCAATCAATAGAGCAGGGAGTTAGTCGAAGACTCCATCCATGGTCGTGTCCTCGGCATTATTGTCGGAGGTGATGTCATCGTCGTAGTATCCGCCGTATTCCGACTCGCAAAGGTCGATGCCCTCAGGGAACGTGAAACGTGTGCTCTGCGAATAGTTGAGTCGTGGATCGGCGTAGACTTTCTGCATGAAACGTCCGTAGATCGGGAGAGCCATTGATGCACCCTGACCGTAAGCCATCGTGTTGAAATGGATGAAACGCTCCTCGCCGCCGACCCAAACACCGGCTACGATGTCGGGGGTGAAGCCCATAAACCAACCGTCGGAGTTTGAGTTGGTCGTACCGGTCTTGCCGCCCATTTCTGCGGTCAATCCGAAGCGTGAGCGGACGCGATGAGCCGTGCCCTCGTTGACAACGTTGAGCAACATTGAAAGGATACGATAGTAGGCTTTCTCACTGATCACCTCTGTGTGGCGCGGTGAGAATTCCGAGATAATATTTCCATTGTTGTCTGCAATGGCGGTTACAAACATCGGGTCGACGCGCATACCGTTGTTGGCAAACGCCGAGTAGGCCGAAACCATCTCTTTGACCGAGACGTCAGCCGGGCCGAGACAGAGCGACATCACCGGCGGAAGTTCAGCCGTGATACCGAAATTGTGCATCGTTCTGACGAGCGACGACGGCGACAGTCGCGACATCAGTCGAGCCGAAATCCAGTTGTTGGAGTTGGTCAATGCCCATTTGAGCGTCACCATTTCGCCGACGCGAGCAGAGCCTGCATTTCGCGGAGCCCAAACTCTGCCCGACTCGTCGGTGAGGACAGGTTGGGTGTTGGAAAACTCATCACACGGTGTGAAGCCTTCCTCCATCGCATAGGTGTAGAGAAAGGGTTTGACAGTTGAACCGATCTGACGACGTCCGGTCGACACCATATCATACTGGAAATAGCCGAAATCGGGGCCTCCGACGTAGGCTTTGATGTGACCGTTGAGCGGATCCATCGCCATGAAACCTGTGCGCAGATAGTGTTTCAGATAGAGCACGGAATCAAGCGGAGTCATCACGGTGTCGACAGAGCCTTTGTAGGTGAACACCTTCATTTCGCGAGGAGTTTTGAACGCACGGTCAATTTCCTCGCTCGACGCACCGGCTTTTGTCATCACTCGATAACGATCGGTGTTTTTCATCGCATTTTTGATCAGCTTTGCGCGATTTTCATCCGAAAGTTCAGAGCGGTCGGTAGTGTAGGGGGCAATTTTCGAGTTGCGTTTCTCGCGGAAGAATGCCGGTTGGAGATAGCCGCCGATATGCTCGGCAACGGCAAATTCGGCATATTCCTGCATTCGCGAGTCGATAGTCGTGAAAATCTTCAATCCATCGGTATAAATATCATATTTCGATCCGTCGGGTTTCGGATTCTTCTCAATCCACCCAAACAGAGGGTTAGTCTCCCACGCGATCGAATCGTCGACATATTTTTGCATCTCCCAACCGCGATAGTTCGAGCGATTGGGCTTCTGAGCGCGAAGCATACGGCGAAGTTCTTCGCGGAAATAAGGTGCAATGCCGTTTTTAGCGTCTACACGGTTGAATTTCAACACCAACGGAAGAGCGGAAAGCGAGTCGAGCTCGGCTTTCGTAATCTTTCCGTTTTTCTCCATCTGAGCGAGCACGGTGTTTCGGCGTGCGCGTGTGCGCTCATTCTTGCGAACAGGATTGTAATATGCGGGGTTCTTAACCATGCCGACAAGTATCGCAGCCTCCTCGACGGTCAACTGTTCGGGCGTCTTGCCGAAGTAGACATAAGCTGCCGACTTAATGCCGACGGCATTGTAGAGAAAATCAAACTGATTGAGATACATCTTGATGATTTCCTCCTTGGAGTAATAGCGTTCGAGTTTCACGGCAATCATCCATTCGATAGGCTTTTGCATCGCACGCGACATCAATCCCGAACTCGTCGGCGAATAAAGTTGCTTGGCAAGCTGCTGAGTCAGCGTCGAACCGCCGCCGGCATTTTTATTTCCAAGAAGCACCGTCTTGACCAACACTCGCCCGAGCCCGCGCATATCGATGCCCGAATGTTCCTCAAAGCGCACATCTTCCGTCGAGATGAGCGCATCGATGACGTAGGGCGACACCTCGTCGAAGTCGGCATAGACACGGTTGCCCGTACCGACAAAATATCTGCCCAATTCCTTGCCGTCTGACGAATACAATACCGATGCAAATCTATCGGTAGGATTTTTAAGCTCCTCAATCGGCGGCATATAGCCTATGACACCGTTGTAAATAAGAAACAGGAATATAAATAGACTGACGATAGCCACTGCAAAAGCCCCCCAAAGAGCCACGATAATGCCGCGCAGCTTGGGTGAATCGTTGGGCGACAACTTCTTTTGCATCAGATTGCGAATACCGCCTGAGGTGAAATTCGTGTGATTGGAATCTTTTTGTTGCATTTTTCTTTAATATATGCGATAGTAGAGAAGAAATATGGACGATAGCAAACGTCACAAAGCGCAAAATTACTCATTTTCCCTGAAATATCTGATGCCGAATTGAAAATCTTGCCGACCGACATCAAAATTTGCAAGAATTTACGACGCTGTCGAGCCGCTGCCAACCTTTCTATGCCGAAAAAAAACTCGTATTTCAATCGAAATCAAAAATTTATTTCAAAATAAATCAACAAAAATTTGCACACATCAAAAAAACTGCCTAACTTTGCACTCGTCAAAAGGAAATCACACCACTTTCCGCTAAAATTTGACAATAGGGAATTGCCTTGTGGTGTAATGGTAGCACGTCGGATTCTGGTTCCGCCTGTGAGGGT
>CAZCCI010000012.1:22359-61254 GCA_964497255.1 uncultured Staphylococcus sp. | reverse complement strand
CAGAGCGTCTGCCTTACAAGCAGAGGGTCGGGGGTTCGAATCCCTCAGCGCCCACAATCAAATCAATATCGAATCCGTCAGAAATGTCGGATTCGTTTTTGTCATTACCCCTGCCCGACTCAGAGTCGACGCAAGCAGACAGCTCCGCAAAGCGTCAACAGGGGGACGCGGACACAGAATCTCGCAAGTTGCACACTGTTAAAAGAAACGTGCGGAAAATTACAAAATTTAACAGAAATTTAAGGTTTATTCTGAGTGTAAAAACTGTTTTTAATATTTTATACTATTTTTACACGACCTTATAACCACCTGATTGACTAATATTTACGTGCGAGAAACCAATTTATTTCGCGGGATTTCACATTTTTTAGTGTCGCAAAGTTTTCATAACTGATTCAAAATAATTACCTTTGATAGTGATGGGACTTATTATTAATAATCGTTAACAATTTTCCCGTCGCACAACCTTAAACCCACAAACCACAATAAATTCTCTCCTTTTGCCGAGAAACAACAATCAAACGCAAACAATGAAATTCATCAAACTTCATACCCTCCTCATCGCTCTCTTCATCTCTGTCGTCTCGATGTCGGCACAGACGCCGTTGAAGTTGCCCCACTCACACACTCAGCAACACAACGACCTCCTCGCCAACCAAAAGCCGGCAACCAATCTCTTCAAAATCGAGAACAACGACCTGCTCATCGAGCAAATCAAAGAGCGCGAAGCAATCCTCAACAACGACATCTACGCCGAGTTTTGGAACAGCGACCGCGTGAACCCCTACGGAACCGCCGTCACAATCCCCAACCACCAAGACATCGACGTGTCGGAATACACAACTCCCTGCCCCGGACACGTTACTTCAAACTACGGCTACCGCTCGCGCTTCGGACGTATGCACTACGGCATCGACCTTAAACTCCAAGTCGGCGACACCGTCCGCGCAGCATTCACAGGCAAAGTCCGTCTCACGAAATACGAACGCCGTGGCTACGGCTACTATGTGGTCATCCGCCACGACAACGGCCTTGAAACCGTCTACGGTCACCTCAGCCGCTTCCTCGTCAAGCCTGACCAAGTTGTCAACGCAGGCGACCCGATTGCCCTCGGCGGCAACACCGGTCGCAGCACAGGCGCACACCTCCACTTCGAGACCCGATTCCTCGGTATTCCCATCAACCCCACCGCCATCATCGACTTCGAGAAAGGTCTGCCCCACAAAGCTACGTTCGCATTCGACAAGCAGACCTACGGCAAATCAAAGAAGGTCTACACTTCCAAGAAGCGCAAAACAAGAAAAACAACCGCTCGCAAAAAATAAGCGCACCCCTCCCCCCCCAAAAAAAACGATCCGAATAATTAGTCCAACAACCTAATAAAACATCAATGGAGCCTTCACGGTCACAACCGAAAAAGCTCCATTGATTATTTTTTTCACCTTAATATATACGACTTGCGTGCGCGACATTCAGCCGCCAATCGCGCGACGAACCAACGCGCCGACCTCAAAGCCGCTCGCGCTCCATGCCGCGACGGGTTTCGTCGGTAGCCGGAACCAATGGCAGGCGAAGCACTTCCTTATATTCGGGGAAGAGGACGTGAAGCAGACACTTCACTCCCGCCGGATTTCCATCCTTGAACAGCAGCGAATAAAGCGCCGAGAAGTGGCGATGGAGTCGCGAAGCCTCGTCGGGGGTCTCGTCGAACATCGAGCGATGAACCACTTCGCCAAACTGCGACGGGTAGGCATTGCCAAGCACCGAAATCACACCGTCGCCTCCGGCTCGGATCATGCTGTGGGCAAGCGAATCGTCGCCGGAAATCACAAGGAATCCCTCGGGGCGGCGAGTAATCACTTCTTGCGCCTGCTGCATATCACCGCTCGCCTCCTTGATTCCGATAATCTTGTCGGGAAACTCTTTGGCGAGGCGAATGATGGTGTCGGTTTTCATATTGACGCCCGTGCGACCGGGAATGTTGTAGAGTATCACCGGAATGGACGATGCCTTTGCAATCTCCGCAAAGTGGCGATACATCCCCTCTTGCGTCGGCTTATTATAATAAGGAACGACGGAGAGAATCGCGTCAAACTCATCGAGACGCTCGGTCTCCTTCAATTCGCGAACCACCGACAGCGTTGAATTTCCACCGACTCCTATGACGATCGGGCAACGGTGATTGACGTAGTCGAGGATATGCAACGCCAATCCGTGTTTCTCGTCAGGTGTCAGTGTCGGGGTTTCGGCAGTAGTGCCGAGTGCTACGATATAGTCGACACCACCGGCGATCAGATAATCGAGGTGCATATCGAGAGTGGGATAGTCTATTTCTCCGTTTTCAAGGAAAGGTGTCGTAAGCGCAACCCCCAATCCTCGCAAATGCTCAGATGACATAAAAAAGCGGTTTTTTCGTTAAAATGTCGGTTAAAATCGAACCGAGGCAACATTTGGCAATTTAATCGCCCAAATTTATTGCAAAATTAAAAATTATTCTCCAATCCTGCAACCTCACGCCTCCCAACCTCACGGATTTCCGCTAACAAAGCCGCGAGAGTGTTAAATTTCGCTATTTTATAGTACCTTGTATTGCATAGTACTATAAAACTATCTACTTTTGCATCGTCGACGGAGACGGTGCACATATCCGTCGGCCAATCTCACACTCTCCACCAACAAAACAATAACCATCGACATGAACATCGACAATCTGAAATCGCAGATGCGCAAGGGAATGCTCGAATTCTGCGTGCTCCTGCTCCTCCGACAAGGCGATGCCTACGCTTCCGAGATGATAGCCCGGCTCAAAGACGCTCGTCTGATCGTGATGGAAGGGACTCTCTATCCGCTGCTGACCCGTCTGAAAAACGACGGCCTCCTCTCCTACCGCTGGGAAGAATCTATGCAGGGGCCGCCAAGAAAATACTATTCGATCACTCTGCTCGGGCTCGACTTCCTCAGCCAACTCCAAACATCGTGGGAGGAAATCTCCGGTTCGGTCAACCTCCTTCTCAATCAGCCAATCACTCCTCCCTCCTCTTCAACAACCTCCTCCTCTGAGACCTCATCTCCAACTCAAAACATCTCCGAACAATGAAAAAGACATTCCCCATCAACATCAACGGCAAAATATTCTATATCGACGAGGACGCTTACAAGCTGCTACTCGACTACCTCTCGCAACTCCGTGCCACGTTCACGGGCGACGAGGGCACTGAAATCGTCGACGACATCGAATCGCGCATCTCGGAACACTTCGACGAGCGTGTCCGCCTCGGGGCCAACGTGATCACCATCGACGATGTAAATCGCGTAATCGAAACCATGGGGCGTCCCGACCAACTTTCGGACGAATCAGAGGAATCGACCCACGCAGACTCGGCTTCGGCCGCCAACTCTGACGACTCGACCACTGCTACGCCGCCGCGCTACAATGCTGCCGAGACAGCCTCAGCCCAACCCGTCAACAAGAAGCTCTATCGTGATGTCCGCCACTCCGTGTTCGGCGGTGTCATTGCCGGGCTCGCCCAATATCTCAACTGGGACGTGACAATCATGCGAATCCTCGCCGTAGTCCTCACGATCTGCACCTACTTTTGGCCCTGCGTCATCATCTACCTCATCGCGTGGATGGTCATCCCCATCGCCCGCACTCCTCGCGAAATCCTCGAAATGCAAGGTCAACCCGTGACGATCGACAACGTCGGACAGACCGTCATCAACAACGCCACCGCGCCGTCGACCCCCAATCCCAACCCAAACCCCTCGCCGCTGACCACATTTATTAATACATTCTTCTCGATTGCCGCAAAATTCATCCTCGGGTTCATCGCCATCGTCTTCTCGATCACATCGCTAACACTCATCTGCGTCATCCTCGTCGCAATCGCAGGAATCTCGATCTTCTACGCCGCCGACAATCCGACGATACTCGATTGGCTCGACTGGCTCGACACCAATGCGCCCATCCTCAAATCGTGGGGTCACATCTGCACACTCTTTGCCGTCCTCATCCCGATACTGATTGCCCTCCGCTATTCCTGTGCCCACATTTTCAAGACTAAGACTCCGTCGAAGTCCGTGGTTACGACCGCTATCGTGTTTGAAATCATCTTTATCATCGCCGCCGTAGTCCTTCTTGCCTTTGCCGAACAGCCCGACTACATCATTGAATCATCCACGACAACCATCCTCACCGACGCTTCGACTCTCAACAATGTTTCGACAATCGTCCCCACCACCGTCGGCACCTCATTCGTCCTCTCTGCCTGAAAAGACTCATTCTCCACACATCCCTCCCTCAACTCTCCATCTCCCCGACTAACAAGCCGACCGCCCCGAAAGCCCTCCCTACACAGAGCTGTCTTTCGAGGCGGTCGGTCAGCTTTCAAATTTGCTCAATTGGATAAAAATCTTATAATTTTTCTAAAAATCCGTCAGAAAAATTGCATTTCTCAAAAAACTTCTCTATATTCGCTTCCGATAAGTTTCAGAAATCAATTAACGCGACGGCTATGAAACCGATTGAGGAATTTCTCGACTACTTGCGTTTGGAGCTGAACTATTCCAAACTCACAATCGACGCATATCGCGCCGACCTCAATTCTTGGGCCGATTTTGCAACCGACAACCGTCGCGACGAACTTTCACCCGAAACCATCACTGCGTCCGACCTCCGACTGTGGATCGGACACCTCGCAGGCAATCTCAAAAACTCACCGCGAACTATCCGACGCAAAGCCTCGGCTCTGAGAGCCTTTTTCCGCTTCATGATGCAACGCCACGGACTTGCGTCAAACCCTGCGTCGACGCTCACCCTTGCCAAAACTTCGAAAGACCTCCCCGTCTACATCCGCACGGGCGAAATGGCAGGCGTTCTTGCCGACGGCGACACTGCTGCCGACGAAGCCGCCGACACGCTTGATGCCGATTTCGTCGACACTCGCGACCGCCTCATCGTCGACCTGCTCTACTCGTCGGGGATGCGATGCTCCGAACTTATCAACCTGCGCGATGTCGACACCGACACTCGCAAAGGCGAGCTCAAAGTCCTCGGCAAGCGCAACAAACAGCGCATAATCCCCATCGGGCCACAACTCTCGCAAGCAATCGACTCGTATCGCCGACTGCGCGACTCGTCAGCAGCAACCGCAATCTCGGCCTACGACCGCGAAGCCCCGCTCCTCGTCGGGCGAAGCGGCCAACCGCTCTACCGTCGCATCGTCTACCGCATCGTCAACAAAGCTCTCACCGAAGGCGGTGTCCACGCGTCGCGACTCAGCCCCCACGTCCTGCGTCACTCGTTTGCAACCGATATGCTCAACTCGGGCGCGCCGATCAACTCCGTCAGCCAACTGCTCGGTCACTCGTCGCTCGCATCGACGCAGATCTACACCCACGTCACTTACAGTGAACTCAAAAATAATTACAAACTCGCACATCCGCGTGCACTAAAAAAAGGAGGAAAAAATGGAAACTAAAATCAATGCAATCCACTTCGACATCAGCGAAAAATTAACTTCCTTCATCAACAAAAAGATCGAAAAACTGACACGTCGTTACCCCAACGTAATGTCCGCCGAAGTCTCTCTTCGAGTTGTAAAACCCGAATCAGCTCTCAACAAAGAAGCAACCGTAAGTCTCATCATTCCCCAAGAGCCCGATCAAGTGGTAAGCAAGACTGCCGACACTTTTGAAGAAGCAATCGATGTTTGCCTCGAAGCTCTCGACAAAAAACTTGAAAAAATCAAAAATAAGAAATAAACCTCGCTTTCAACATCTTTTTTTTTAATTTTTAACGAATAACTCCTATCCGTGGCGTGATATTACCCTAACGACAAATACCTCGCCACGGATAATAAAAATATTTGTATTTCTAACCTTATAATTTATACCGCTTATGAAAACCAACAATTTACTAATTCTTGCGACATTATTAATAACCTCTTGCAAAGACTCGGATCCTCCGTATTATTTCAATAATAATTCCAATCTATTAACCACGCAACACATCAGCCGTAGTACAACAAGTTCATCTGAATCTCTATTTAACCTCGGCACAAAAACATTCAATTGGGAAACCGCACTAAACTACATATATAATAACTACAATATAACTGAAGTTTCATTCAATTCCGAATACCAATTACTCGCTCGTTTCAACTCTTCCGATTCCAACATAGTCGAATGTTGGCAAAAATACATCCATCTAACAAATTTAACAACCAACAAAGAATTTGATTATTACGCGACACTAATTCCATTAGCTGAATATTACAATAGTTGTAAAAATTTTGATTTAAACAAATATCAAATTTTTGGGGATAAATCAAACTTCTATGGATATGAAATTCTCTTAAATAAGACATCCGAAAGCATCATACAAGTTCGATTTATACTCAATGGCAACATCGTAGAATGCGCAAACATATTTAAATCAGATGTAAATTCAGAACAATCTAATAGAATAATAAACATACTCAAAAATATTGAAATCACTAAAATTAAAAGTAACACCCTTCTCTACCTTTATGAGGACGAAGAAGATGATGAATATAATCTTGATAAAAAAGATTTATGGGAAGAAATTGAAGAAGACGATATAGATGACCACCCAGATGAATGGGACGGCATTATTATGGATGATAACGATTCAGATTGTGCTGATTATTTTTATTTAAGTGAAAATAACTACATTTTATACAAACCATATTTAATAACATCCTATAATATTTCGTATTCTGTTTATTCATCAGTTTGCACATCAATCACATATTGTCTTCTTAACAATAACATAGACTCATCACCTTTAAATATATACAATACCATACACAATATTTATGGCGACATAAATATTAACGACTATTATATATCCAATACAAACTATGAAACGTCTATTAAACACTACTTAAACGGGAATTTTATATCAGATATTAAAAGCGCAATAGACAATAAGAATCCTTGTATCGCCTTATACAATCATTCTGATGGAACTAAATGCGCTTTCATTATCGGATATCAGGATAATTTTGCGATTTACTACTCTCCTTACTACATCGGCAGTTTCCTAAAACGCCCATTATCTGATTTCTACAGCATATATGAGATAACATCTGTCAAATAAAACCCTTATAACTATGTCAAGAAAACAACTTTTATTAACATTGCTAATATCCTTAATCGGAATTTGCAGTTATAATGCTAATGCAGCAAGAGTTTTAAACATCAATCGAGAATCTCAGCTTCCGGAGATTTCACAAATTGTTTATCCCGAAATGCCTGATTTTCAGAACAACGAAAGTTGTTATACAACAATATGTAATCGTAAAATCAGAGGAATCCGCCAACAACACAATTTAACCCTGACAAAGGATGTAAAAATCACATTTATTATCGATGGCGGCGGCAAAGTTATTGACCCGCAAGTAACTCAAGAGGGATATTATCGGATAGATGAAGAAGTCCTTAAGATTCTACGCAGTTGCCACGACATAAAACCCGGAGAAATAAACGGCAAAGCCGGCTATTTTATTTGCAATTACACTCTTTCATATTTTACGGCTGTTCACAAATTTGAATGGACTCCGCTATTGACTCCGGAGGAAAGTGAAATAACCGAATAATCGGCTTGAGGTTGCAGTCTTATCCATGACGTGCAACCTCATTCTTTTTGCCCGTCCACAGCGTCGACATTTCGCGCAAATGCCTGACGGTTTACACTCTCTACGGAAACAATTTCGTAACTTTGCAGTGGAATACAACACAATTCATCCAATAGGTCAAAAATTTTTCACGAATCATGTCTTCACTGCTATCAATGCCTACGAAAAGTCGTGTGATTTCATTCGTTTGGCAACACATATTGCTTCTGTTTTCTCTCTATTTGATGACGCTTGGCGTCACTCTCTGCATCAAGTCAGACCTCGGCAGCAGCGTCATCTCGTCGCTCCCGCTATCGCTGTCGACAGCAGGAAACTTCGGCATCGCTCCGGCGTGGACCGTCGGCGACTACACCATCATAATGAATTTCATATTCGTTGCCTTGCAAATCCTGATACTCCGCCGTCGCTTTGAAGCCGTCCAACTGTTCCAACTGCTGATCGGCTGGGTGTTCGGTCGGCTGATAGACTTGAACATGATGCTGACTTCGGGAGTTGTCTGCACCAATATCACTAATTGCACCTTAACCCAAGTCATAGGCTGCACGGTCATGGCTGTCGGGATTGCTCTTGAAGTGCGCTGCGGCTCGGTCACAATGCCGGGCGAAGGTCTGCCGGTGGCTATCAGTCGGATTTCCGGGATTCCGTTTCCGAAAGTAAAAATCTACATCGACACGCTTCTCGTCGTCCTCGCCGTCGGGAGTTGCTACCTATTTTTCAGCTCTTGGCAATGGAATATCATCGGACCGGGCACTCTTTTCGCCATGATATATGTCGGGCTCGTCGTCAAATTCGTAGGCTCACACCTCGCTTGTTTTGACCGCTTGCTAAACTACCGCCCCGGCTTCCGCCGCTACATCTTCGGTCTCGCAAAATTCATCTACCGACACCAATAATAAATAAAAATAGATTAGTGGGCTTTGTGCGTTGTAGATTCAGAGGCACTGCCATACCCTCACAACATACAAAAAGCCCACAAAGATAAGATTCGGTTAGATTGCGGCGCGGTTAGAAGAGGCGGTGTTGACCGGTCAGTTCGTCGCGGACTTCGTCGTCGCTGCGTTCGGGTTCGATTTCCATCGTTTCCGGCGCGTCAGCGGTGGAATCCTCACCGCCGTCGGGTGTCGGCTCGTCGTCATCGTCGACTTCATCGGTTGCGACGGGTTCGAGTTCGGTAATTTTATCGAGTTCAAACGTGGTCAGTCGTTTACCCTTGGCTTTTAGCGACTTGACTGCGATGAAGTCACGCGCTACGATTTCCATCGCGGGACGGAACGAGTCGGCTCCGCCAAACGTTACCTCTACGCGCAATCCCGGTTCGTCGCTGAGCAACAGCAGTTCCGACTTCTCGTTTTCGCCGAGGAATCGCTGAGTCTTTGCTGTCGGTTCGAAGGTGAATCGCTTGATATATGGATATTTCTGATCGGCATCGTCGAGTATTGCCGTCCAAATCTTGTGGGGCGCAAACTTTTCGATGCGGAGGATGTCTTCGGGATAGTGGTTAGAGGCGTCGAACGTCGAGGTGTAGTATTCGCCGTTTTTCTGGATGACGAGCACGAGGTCTCCGCTATTAAACTCGCCGAGATACTCTCCGCGACCGTCGTAGTTGAGCCTCATGACATCGAAGTCAAACCACACGTCGCGACCGCCGAGCGTCGACCGTCCGGCTGCTTTGAGCGAGAAGCGGTGTACCTCGTTGCGGGTGACGATGTTGCCCATCGCGCTGCGTCCCTTGATTGCAAGCTCGGAGAAATCGACATCGAATTGGAGGGTTTTCAGTCGCAATTTCGGTTTGAGTGTAACCTTGACCACTTCCGCCTCGCCGTTGTGGTTGACGGTGAACCAGCAGATTTTCGTTCCCGGCGCGCCGGGTGTGAGATTGTATTCCTTGTCGCGAGTGATGCCCGTGACAAAGAAGCGTTTCATATAGTATGTGCCGCCCTTGCCGTTCTGATAGATGACGTTGTAGACGGTGCGCTTGTCGTTGCGCTTAAAGACATCGACGTGGATGATGCCTTTGCCGACAAACAGTTTCTCTTGAACCTTGACCACCTTGTAGCGACCGTCCTTGTAGAAGATGATGATGTCGTCGATCGACGAGCAGTTGCAAAGATACTCGTCTTTTTTGAGCGATGTCCCGATGAAGCCTTCCTCGCGGTCGATATAGAGCTTCTCGTTAGCCTCAGCCACGGATGCGGCTTGGATATTGTCGAAGTTGCGAATCAGGGTCATGCGCGGATAGGCATCGCCATACTTCCGTTTGAGCGTTGCATACCAGTCGATTGTATAGGTGGTGATATTTTCGAGTTTCGATTGGATTTCGGCTATGCGCTCGTTGAACGCCGCAATCTGCTCGTCGCACTTCGCGGCATTGAATTTCAAGATGCGTCCCATCTTGATTTCAAAGAGACGGATGATGTCGTCGTCCGTGACCTCGCGGATGAATTTGTCCTTAAACTTGTCGAGTCGGAGACGGATATGGGCAATTGCTTCCTCCTTGCTCCGGCTTTCTTCGTATTCGCGATCCTTATAGATTCGCTCTTCGATGAAGATTCGTTCGAGCGACGCGAAATGCAACTGCTCACGGACTTCGCCGAGTTGGATTTTCAATTCACGGGCAAGGATGTCGCGCGTGCGGTCGACGTTGTAACGAAGCACGTCGCTGACTCCGATGAAGTGAGGCTTGTTGTCGGAGATGACACAGCAGTTGGGCGAGATCGACACCTCGCAGTCGGTAAACGCATAGAGCGCGTCGATGGTCTTGTCGCTCGACGTTCCGGGGATGAGGTAGACAATGACGTTGGCTGTCTGCGCCGTGTTGTCGACCACCGAGCGGATCTTGATTTTGCCCGCCTCCTGAGCCTTTATGATTGATTCGATGAGCGTCGCCGTCGTCTTTCCATAGGGGATTTCGGTGATGGCGAGCGTCTTATTGTCGATTTTCTCGATTTTTGCACGAATTTTGACCGAACCGCCGCGTTCGCCGTCATTGTAGCGCGAGACGTCGATCGAACCGCCCGTGAAGAAGTCGGGATAGAGCACAAACTCTTCGCCTTTGAGATAGGCAATGGCGGCGTCGATGATTTCGTTGAAATTATGAGGCAGAATTTTGGACGACAGTCCGACGGCGATACCCTCGGCTCCTTTCGACAGCAGCAGCGGGAATTTCACCGGCAGAGTGACAGGCTCTTTCTTGCGACCGTCGTAGCTGAGCGTCCACTCCGTCACCTTGGGATTGTAGACCACGTCGAGGGCAAACTGCGAGAGTCGCGCCTCGATGTAACGTCCGGCTGCCGCGCCGGCTCCGGTCAACGTATTACCCCAGTTACCCTGCGTCTCGACGAGCAGTTCCTTCTGTCCGAGTTGCACGAGTGCCTCATAGATCGACGCATCGCCGTGGGGGTGAAACTGCATCGTGTTGCCGACGATGTTTGCCACTTTGTTGAAACGACCATCGTCAAGGAGCTTCATCGAGTGAAGGATGCGTCGCTGCACGGGCTTGAGACCGTCCTCGATGTTGGGGACGGCGCGCTCGAGTATCACATAGCTCGCGTAGTCAAGAAACCAGCTCTGAAACATTCCGCGCAACTGATGGCGGATTGTGTCATTGCTTGTATCGACTATTATTTTCGGATCAAATTTGTCGGCGTGTCCCGGAGTGTTTTCCTCGGGGACAAGACCTTCGTTTTCATCCATTGCATCCGTTGTAAAATTTTCCTCGCTCATAATTCGTACACAAAAAGAGTGGTTCGTTATGGCAAAGATACGAATTTTTCGGGATTTTAGCGCAATTCCCGACACCCGATTTTCACTGTCGCAGCAACGCCCCATATAGCGGGACTTAATTATCGTAGCATTTTGCTACAAAAACCACCATTTTACCCCTATTTTCAACCCCAATCCGTGGATTTTTGTTCAAGATGCTAAAAAATATGTTAAAAAGCAGATTTTTTGTTTCAAAAGATTTGGTCACTATGCCCAAAGTTCGTACCTTTGCAATGTGTTTTTCATGGTATTAGATTTAAGGTTAACTAAGATTGGTTGTCGAGAGACAATCAATTCTTTTTTTATACCTACCCGAACCGATTTTTTTTTACACCGACGACACCAATTTAATTTGTTATAATCGAAGATAAACCCTATCTTTGCAACAAAACATATACAACGCTATGACACAACTCGTTCTAAACATATCCGACCCCTCGGTGCTCCCGACTTTGAAGAAAGTCGTGAAAGCTTTCAACGGAGTTTCAATCGCCCCGAAATCAAAAGAAAAAAAGGCGAAATGCGGACTCGACGAAGCCCTCGAAGACATCGAAGCCGGCCGCATCTATCACGCCGATAGCACCGATGACCTATTTCAACGCATCTTAGGTGTATGAAATACAGCATTGACTACACCGGCAAATTTTCAAAAGCATTAAAGAAATGCTATAAGCGTGGTTTGAACATCGAATCACTCCGCGCAGTCATTTCCATGCTCGAAAATTCCGGCACTCTGCCGCCCGAATATCGGGCACACAAACTTTCCGGCAACTATGCCGGTTGCTGGGAATGCCACATTCAATCAGATTGGCTCTTGATCTGGAAGCAGGACGACGAAAAGTTGACACTTCTATTTGTCGACACCGGCTCACACAGCGACTTATTCTAAGAAATAAGTTTAATCCTCAGCCGTCTCACATTTTTTCAACAATACAGATCAATCCCCGTGCAGTCCGAGAGAGTCGGATCTACACGGGGATTGATTAATTTTCAAACGTCAGAAACGTCACTCGCAATTAGCGATTGACAAACTTTTTGCCATTCAGAGACATGTCAATAAACCGACGGTTTCATTGTCAAACCCGTCGTCTCTTGGAGACCGAACAAAAGATTCATCGTGTGGACGGCATTGCCCGCGCCGCCTTTGAGCAAGTTGTCAATAACGGCAGTGATGAGCACCTTTCCATCAATCTTGTCGAGATGGATAATACACTTGTTAGTGTTGACCACATCTTTCAAATCGGGAATCTTCGATGTGATAAACGTAAAATTATGGTCTGCGAAATAGTCGCTATACAATTTAATGATTTCCGTGAGGTCGAGCGAACAGTCCACATAGCTGACAGCCATGATACCGCGCGAGAAACAGCCCCTCATCGGGAGGATATGAATCTTTGAGTCGAAACTCTGCTGCATCGCTTTGAGCGTTTGGACGATTTCAGGCATCTGCGTGTGGGCAAACGGGCGATAGACCACCATATTATCGTTGCGCCACGCATAGTGAGTAGTCGGGCGGTGTTCCGCGCCCTCACTCGTCGCGCCGGTAACAACCGTCGTATGAACGTCTGAGTTGAGCAGCAAATTCTTGGCAAGCGGCATGAGCGACAGTTCGACAGCCATAGCCACACAGCCGGGATTTGCCACGTGCTTTGCCCCGCGGACCATCTGCTTGCGATTGAGTTCCGAAAGGCCGTAGACAAAATCATGAGTCCCGTCGTCAAGACGATAGTCACGCGCAAGATCGATGATTTTCAAATCTTCGGGAATCGTGTGAGTTTCAATAAATTCGCGAGTCTTACCGGCAGGACGGCAGCAAAACAACACGTCGATGCTTTTCAAGTCGATACCGCTCGAAAAATTCATATCGATTTCGCCGTGGAGTCCTTGGTGAACATCGACGATGCGCTGATTGGCGACCGTCCGCGAATGAACCCATTTCAACTCTACGTCAGGGTGATTGAGGAGAATTCGGATTAGCTCACCGGCCGCATAGCCGGAACCTCCGATGATACCAACTTTTATCATGGCAAGGGGAGAATATTAATTCTAAGGTTATTAGAAAATGAGAGAGGATTAAATTTGTTAGGAGTGAGTAATAATTTAAGTATGTTTATAGCCGGAGGCTGACTTTGGGTCAGGCCTCCGGGAGTTTAATCGTGTCGATACCGCGACGCATACGGGCGATAGTCTCGTCGCGACCGATAAGCTCGGTGATGTCGAAAATATGCGGACCTTTACACTCGCCAACGAGCGTAAGACGGAATGCATTCATCACGTTGCCGAGGTGATAACCCTTCGATGCAACCCAATCGAGCACAACCGGCTCGGCAGCCGCCGATGCAAAATCGGGGAGCGAAGCAATCACGTCGACAAGTTCAGTGAGGACGGCGGGAGTGTCCTCTTTCCAACGCTTCTTGATATCCTTCTCAGCGTAAGCCTCGGGAGCTACGAAGAAGAACTTGGCTTGTTCCCAAAGATCGGCAACGAAATTGATGCGACCCTTGACCAGACCGACAGCCTTTGCAATATATTCGGGTGCAAAATCATCGGGATTCACGCCGTGAGCTTCGAGAACGGGACGGAACAGACGCGCCAACTCGTCGTCGGCAGTCTTTTGGAGATACTCATGGTTGAACCAACGGCCCTTGTCAAACGCAAATTTTGCGCCCGAACGCGAGCAGTGTTCAAACGAGAACTTGGCAATCAGCTCGTCCATCGACATGATTTCCGTATCGTCGCCCGGATTCCAGCCGAGGAGCGCAAGGAAATTGATGACGGCTTCGGGGAGATAGCCCGACTCGCGATAGCCCGACGAAATTGCGCCGGTCTTCGGGTCGACCCATTCGAGCGGGAACACAGGGAAGCCGAGACGGTCGCCGTCGCGCTTCGACAATTTTCCCTTGCCGTCGGGTTTGAGCAAAAGCGGAAGGTGAACAAACTCGGGACGAGTGTCAGCCCAACCGAATGCCTCATAGAGAAGCACGTGGAGCGGAGCCGAAGGCAACCATTCCTCACCGCGAATCACGTGTGACACCTCCATCAGATGGTCGTCGACAATGTTGGCGAGGTGATATGTGGGCAGATCGTCGGCACTCTTATAGAGCACCTTATCATCGAGAATCGACGAATTGATTGTCACCTTGCCGCGCAGCAGGTCATTGACCTCCACGTCGCGACCCGGCTCGATGAGGAAACGAACCACGTAAGGCGTACCGCCGTCGATGAGAGCCTTAACCTCATCGGCCGACATTGTCAATGAATTGCGCATCGACAAGCGAGTCGAAGCGTCATACTGGAAGTTGGGAGTAGCCGCGCGAGCCGCTTCAAGCTCCTCGGGCGTATCGAATGCGATATACGCACGTCCTGCATCGAGAAGTTGCTTGACATGAGCGCGATAGATGTCGCGACGCTCGCTCTGCTTATACGGGCCGTAGGCACCGCCTTCGCGGACACCCTCGTCAATCTTGATGCCGAGCCACGCAAGAGCTTCGTTGATATACTCCTCTGCGCCGGGCACGAAACGGTTTGAATCCGTATCCTCGATGCGAAGAATCATATCGCCGCCGTTGCGACGGGCAAAAAGATAGTTATAGAGAGCGGTGCGGACGCCGCCGATATGGAGAGGCCCCGTCGGAGACGGAGCAAAACGAACTCTGACTTTTCGGTTCATGTCAAACGTGTTTTTGCTGAAAAACTTATACTATTTTGATTTATACGGCAAAATTAACAATAAATTCCGAAATACTAACTATTCGACAACAATATTGGCTGATTTTTAGCCGTTAACGAAATTCATCTTTGGATAATAGGCAAAAATTGCGTAATTTTGTGACTTTAAACGAACAGAAACACCCTCACCTACGAGAAATGGAGACAACAGAGCCTTACGTTCCGGAACCGGCGATTCGCCGATTGCCTTGGTATCTCGCCTGTGTGTCGAACCTGAGTGCACAAGGGGTCGAATACGTCTCGTCGACCACCATCTCAAAGCAACTCAACGTCGACGCTTCGCAGATAGCCAAGGATTTGTCGTATCTCAACATCAAGGGTAAAACCCGCATCGGCTACGAAGTTCGCGAATTGGAGCAGGGACTCCTCGACTTCCTCGGATTTCACCGCGAGCACAACGCCGTCATGATGGGAGTCGGCAGTCTCGGCGCAGCTCTCATGGCCGACTCCGGTCTGTCGCGCTACGGACTCAACATCGTAGCCGGATTCGACGTCAACCCCGACATCATCGGGACATCGCCCTGCGGCAAACCCATCTATCACATCTCTGAGCTTGCCGACCGACTCGGCGAACTCAACGCCGAAATCGCCGTCATCGCCGTCCCCGTCGAAAGCGCGGCGGAAGTAGCCGACACCTGCGTCAAAGCCGGAATAAAAGCCTTGTGGAACTTCACACCGTTCCACATCAAGACATCGCCTGGCATAGCCATCCAAAACACGTCAATCTACGCACACCTCGCCGTGATGTACAACCGTATGCCGAAATGAAATTCATACGCATCGAATCTCTCAGCCCCGAACTCACCATCGACATCCACCCCGACTCGGCAATGATCCTGCCCGGTCGACCGCTGTTCATGCCCGAATGGGGCGAAAACTGGGAAATCAGACTCCACCCGGCTGTCAAAATCGGGCGTCTCGGCAAAAACATTGCCCCCAAATTTGCATCGCGCTACTTCGACGGCTTCACGCTTGCCTGCCGAGTGACACTGCCCGACGCCGACTCCACCCGACTCCGAGGCGTGATTTCCGGGATGGATTCAAGCCTCTTTCACGGCGAATGGCAGCCTGCCGACACCGCCGCCGCCGACCACACCGTCAGCCTCAACGGCAGCGACATAGCCCTGCCGCAACTCTTCGATGAGATCAGCGAAGCAATCGCCAAGGTCAGCGAATATATGACCCTCAAAATGGGCGACATCATCTTGCTGCCCGAAATCGGCCCCTCAGTCAAACTCAGCGAAGGCATCCGCATCGAAGCCAACCTCGATGCCGCCCCCATCATTGCCCAACGAGTGGTCTGACACCACAATCGGCAATCCGCCGAACGGCTTGACTCGCCAATCGTCAGCCACCTATTTGCCCCATTCGCCCGACAAGCCCCATTCGCCCTATAATTCCCCGACAAAAACCTTGCTTTTTTCAAAAAATTCATCATATTTTTCAATTTTTTCATAAAATAAACGGTTTATTTAAAAATAATCTGTAAATTAGCACACTAAAATCTATTTACCTATCCCTCTCGCTGCGCGGGTGGCTGCGGCTACTCATGAAAAGCGTAGTGAGCTCACTTTTTTCATTATAAAAAAACTGTTATGGAACCGCGTGACACTTCAATGCCCTCAGAAGCATTGGATCAAACTCTGAACGAAGGCGTTGCACAGGCAACAGCCGACTCTACCAACATCTCGTCAACCACCCCCGAATCTGAAGCGACATCCGCCGCCGCTGACGACTCCACTGCGACCGCTCCGCAACCGGCAGCCGAGCCTGCAACCAAAGAGAGCATCATCGAGTCGTTGAAATCAATTTCGGAAAAAGAACCATCCGAAATCACCAACGAAGAAGTGGCACGTCTGAAACAACAGTTCTACGCCATCCGCAACGAAGAGCAGCGTCGCGAACGCGAAGCCTTCATCGAAGCTGGAAACCAACCCGAAGCCTTCGAACCGACCGCCGACGAAGCCGAAGACACCTTCAAAGCCCTCCTCACAACCGTCAAGGAAAAGAAAGCCGAACAGCGTGCAGCCATCGAAGCCGAGCGTCAGAAAAACCACGAGCGCAAATCGGAAATCATCGCTAAAATCCTCGAAATGAGCGAGGATGTCGACAACGCAAACCGATTCTTCCAGCAGGTTCGCGACCTCCAAAACGAATTTAAGGAAATCGGCGAAGTTCCCGCACCCGTTGCTGCCGACCTTTGGAAAAGCTATCAGGAAGCCGTAGAAAAATTCTACGACCAACTCAAAATCAATAAAGAACTCCGCGACTACGACTTCAAGAAAAACCTCTCGGAGAAGGAACAACTCGTAGCCGAAGCCGAAAAACTGCGCTCGGACGACGCCGACATCATTGCCTCGTTCCGTCGCCTGCAGGAACTCCACAACCAGTGGCGTTCGATCGGCCCCGTTCCCAAAGATGTCCGTGAAGAAATCTGGGGACGATTCAAAGAAATCTCAGCCGACATCAACAAACGCTATCAGACATTCTTTGAAGACCGCAAAGCCCGTGAACGCGAAAACGAAGCCGCCAAGGAAGCAATCTGCCAGCGCATCGAAGCCTACGACTTCGCCAACCTCACCTCATACTCCGCTTGGGACGAGATGACCAAACTCATCATCGCCGCTCAGGAAGACTGGAAGAAAATCGGCTACGCTTCGCGCAAGTCGAACAACACCCTCTTTGCCCGCTTCCGTGAAACCTGCGACAAATTTTTCGCAGCCAAAGCTGAATTTTTCCGCGACATGAAAGACTCGCTCGCCGAGAACCTCGAAAAGAAAACAGCCCTCTGCGAACGCGCCGAAGCCCTCAAAGACAGCACCGAATGGCGCAAGACTGCCGAAGAACTCGCCAACCTCCAAAAGGAATGGAAGACGATCGGCGCAGTAGCCAAGAAACACTCCGACCAAATCTGGCGTCGATTCCTTGCCGCCTGCGACTACTTCTTCGAGCAGAAGAAAAAGAGCACCTCCGGCACTCGTCGGACCGAGCGCGCAAACCTCGAACAGAAAAACGAGATCATCGACAAGCTCAAAGCCATCGACACCGCCGCCCTCGAACGCGACGAAGCAATCAAGACCGTCAAAGACCTCCAAGCCGAATGGCAGAGCGTCGGCCACGTCCCCTTCAATGAAAAGGACAAAGTCTACGAAGCATATCGCGCCATTGTCGACGAGCTCTATCGCAAACTCGAAATCTCGCAACGCGGCTCACGCATGGCATCGTTTGAAAACACCATCAACGAAATCGGCAACGACAGCAACCGCCTCTATCGCGAGCGCGAACGCCTCATGCGCGCCTTCGAACAACGCCGCAGCGAACTTCAAACCTACGAAAACAACATGGGCTTCCTCACAGCCAAGTCGAAGAACGCAAGCTCAATGCTCCGCGACATGGAACGCCGCGTGCAGCGTCTGAAAGACGACATTGCCGACCTCGAAAAGAAGATAGCCGTCATCGACAGCAAACTCTAAGGCTGACCAAAGCCAACCGATACACATCGACCGCTCCGTCACCCCCCGAGCCACACGCTTCGCGGGGAAACGCGGAGCGGTCGATTTTTTTTGAATCCTTGTCAAACGCCCTTGAATCGCGGCTTTTGAGGGACGACACTGCAAAGATAATACACAAAATTCCCGAAAAGTTACCATTTTATCCAACCGGCTAAAATTTTTTCACGAGGGCTGAATTTTTCAAGATTTTTCAAGCCTTGTTTACAATAATTAAGGGTAGGAAACCGATTATATTATAGGTGTAGTTCCTTCTATCGGGAGAGCTACCCTCGATTTATGCAGTAACACGATTTCTGGCTATGGAGAAAAGCACCAATCTCGGACGGTATTTTCACAAGGCTCTCACTTTGGTCGACTTCGCGATTCTCAACGGAGTCTTCTATCTCGTGATGTGCCTCAACCCGACTATGCCCGAAATCCACCACAAACTCGTGTGGGTGTTGCTCAACGTGGCATACATTCCCGTCGTGCGCCACACGGGAGAGATCCACAAGGTGCGCGCCATGCAGCTCGACAAACTGTCGCTCTCGGCGTTGCGGACGGTGCTCTTCCACGTGTTGAGCTTCACATTCCTGCTCTACTTCTTGAATTGCGACGAGATTCCGTGGCAGTTTTTCGTTGAGTTCTACGGCGGATGCCTGTCGCTGCTGCCTCTATGGTGGGTGGGCGCACACTATCTGCTGAAATCCTATCGGCGAAACGGGCGGAGCTTCTCGCGAGTGGTGATCGTCGGCTGCAATCCGACTGCCGAGCGACTGCTCAACGAAATGATGTCAGACAGCGGCTTCGGCTATCGCTGCCAAGGATTTTTCGACATTTATTGCCCGCCAGACTTCAACCATCGCAAGCTCTACGGCGGCAACATTGCGGAGCTTGAAAAATTTGTGATCGAAAATCAGACGGAAGAAATTTTCTATACGCTCTCGGGCGACCACCGCGACGAGGTCAAACTGATTCTCGAAATTTGCGACAAGCATATCATCAAGTTCCACTACGTCCCGCAGATTTCACAGAATCTGACCCGACAGTTTCGCCTCGAAGCCATCGGACAGATACCGGTGCTCGACGTGCGCAACAATCCGCTCGAACAGACAGCCAACAGAGTCATGAAGCGAGCGTTTGACATTGCATTTTCGGGCATCTTCCTACTATTTTCACCGCTGATTTTCATCCCGATTGCGATTGCAATCAAAATCAGTTCGCCGGGACCGGTATTTTTCAAGCAGGTGCGCACCGGCTACATGGGGCGCGACTTCCTCTGCCGCAAGTTCCGGACGATGCGGGTCAACGCCGAAGCCGACACCGTCCAAGCCACTCGCAACGACCCGCGCAAAACCCGCCTCGGCGACTTCCTCCGCCGGACGTCGCTCGACGAGTTGCCACAGTTTATCAACGTGTTTCTCGGCGATATGTCGATCGTCGGCCCGCGCCCCCACATGCTGAAACACACCGAAGATTATCGCCGACTCATCGACCAATACATGGTTCGCCACCTCATCAAACCCGGCATCACGGGCTGGGCACAAGTGAGAGGCTATCGCGGTCAGACCGAAGAGTTGTGGCAGATGGAACGCCGCGTCGAGCACGACATCTGGTATATCGAACATTGGTCGTTCCTGCTCGACTTGAAAATCATAGTACGCACCGTTATCAACGCCTTCGGCTCGGAAGAGAAGGCTTATTGAAAGAAGAAAACTCGAAATGTCAGACAATCTTGATATAAAAGACCGCGCCATCGCACTCCTGCGACGGTTCTACGGTTACAGCCAATTCCGCCCCTTGCAACTCGACATCATCACGAGTGCCGCCGAGGGGCGCGACTGCGTGGTGTTGATGCCCACGGGCGGCGGCAAATCAATCTGCTATCAGATTCCGGCACTGCTGTCGGACGGCGGCGTGACGATAGTCGTGTCGCCGCTCATCGCGCTGATGAAAGACCAAGTGACGGCTCTGACCGCCAACGGCATCCCGGCTGCGGCTGTCAACTCGATGCAGACCGACGCCGAAAACCACCACATCTTGGAGCAACTGTTCACGGGGCGCATAAAGATTCTCTACATTTCGCCCGAGCGTCTGCTGCTCGAAATCGACCGTTGGTCGCGCGACCTCCCCATCAGCCTCATCGCCATCGACGAGGCTCACTGCATCTCGCAATGGGGTCACGACTTCCGCCCCGACTACACGCGGCTGTCGCGAATCAAGGAAGTCTACCCCAACGTCCCGATCATGGCTCTCACGGCGACCGCCGACCGCCTGACGCGCGACGACATTGCCCGTCAGCTCCGCCTGCGCGACCCGCAACTGTTCATCGGCTCGTTTGACCGCCCCAACATTTCGCTCAAAGTCATCAACAATCCGGGCAAGGCGCGACGACTGAGCTACATTGCAACTCTCATCGACCGCTACCGCCACGACTCGGGCATCGTCTACTGCATCAGTCGCAAATCGGCAGAGTCGATGAACAACGAGCTGCTCAAATTGGGCTACAAATCGGTGGTCTACCACGCCGGGCTGTCGGTCACGGAGCGCAATCTCGCGCAAGACCGCTTCATCAACGGCGACGTGCAGGTCGTCTGCGCGACCGTGGCGTTCGGCATGGGCATCGACAAGAGCAACATCCGATGGGTGGTCCACAACAATATGCCGCGCAACATCGAGAGCTACTATCAGGAAATCGGACGTGCCGGACGCGACGGAGTGAAGGCGGAAGCGACAATGTTCTACTCCTACGCCGACATCATCACGCTCCAAAGTTTCGTCGACGAGAGCGGTCAGCAGGCAATCAATTCCGAGAAGTTGAAACGAATGCAAGAATACGCCGAAGCGTCGCTCTGTCGCCGCCGCATCCTGCTCAGCTATTTCAACGAAACCATCGACCACGACTGTGGCAACTGTGACGTATGCCTGAATCCGCCCGAACGCATCGACGGGACTGTCATCGCACTCAAAGCCATGAGCGCAATCATCCGTCTGAACGGAGCTGTCGGATTCTCGATGCTGATCGACATCCTGCGCGGTGCTGCCCGCCACGACATCATCGAGCGCGGCTACCACACGATCAAAACCTACGGCGCAGGGCGCGATTTGAGCTTCCCGGAGTGGAACTCATATCTGTCGCAACTGATTCAGCTCGGACTGATCGACATCGCCTACAACGAAAACAACCACTTGAAGGTGACCCCCTACGGCGCAAGCGTGTTGCGCGACCGTCTGCCCGTCACCATTGCCAAATACAAAGAGCCAGAACGTCGCGAATCGGGCCGAAAGAAGCAAACCGCCGTCCAAGAGCCGGAGCTCAAACCCGCCGAACGCCTGCTCGCCGAGCTGAAAGAGGTGAGATTGAAGCTCGCAAGGAAGGAGCAAGTCCCGCCCTACATTATATTTTCCGACAAAGTGTTGCTCGAAATGGTTCGCATCGAGCCGACCGACATGGATGCGTTCTCAAAGGTCGAGGGCGTCGGCGAGAAAAAGGCGGTCAAATATTGGAAACCCTTTGTCACCGCCATTCGCAAATTCAAAGGCATCACCGAATCGCTCGGCGCAGGGCTGTCACACGAAGAGACGCTCATGCTCCTCAACGCCGGCTACGACATCGACAGCATTGCCGCAACCAAGGGCATCAAAGCGCGCACGGTCTACTCCCACATCGTGTCGCTCATCCGACAGGACAAGTTGACCGACTTCTCGACGGTGATCACCCGTGAGCAGTATGCCCGCGTCATGAACCTCGCCCGCGAAAACCCCAAGGGGATGTGGGACATACTCTCGAAAGAAATGCCCGACGGTCTGCCCTCCGTAGCCCTCGCCATCAGCGACTTCCTGCTCCGACAGAAACAGAAATAAATAATATATACTTATTTTGAATGAATTATGAAAAACAACAGCAACCCCGACGATGAAAAAATGAAATGGGACATCGTGAAGAGCGAATATCTTCACCGCCGTCCGTGGCTGACGGTCAGACAAGACACTGTCCGCCTGCCCAACGGCACTGTCTACGATGAGTATTATGTGCTCGAATACCCGACGTGGATCAACGTCATTGCCCTCACGCCCGAAGGTAAGTTCGTAATGGTCAAGCAGTATCGTCACGGACTCGGCATCGTGGCAACCGAACTCTGTGCGGGTGTCGCCGAGAAGGGCGAGCAGCCGATTGAGGCAGCCAAGCGCGAGCTGCTCGAAGAGACGGGCTTCGGCGGCGGCGAATGGGAGCTTCAAACAGTGCTCTGCGCCAACCCCGGCAGCCAAAACAATCTAAGTTACAGCTTCATAGCCCGCGGCGTGGAGCGCATAGCCGAGCAACATCTCGACGCAACCGAGGATATTCAAGTCGAAATCCTTTCGGAGGACGAAGTTTGGGAAATGCTCGTCACCGACAATCTGAAACAGGCTCTCATGGCGGCTCCGCTTTGGAAATACTTCGCGCTCAAAGGTCGCTGCAAGTAATCCCCTCAGCCCCACCTACGAAAAATAACGACGAAACAGACGCCGATGGCAAGATTGCCGCGTCTGTTTCGTCGTTATTTTCGTATATATTAATGTATCACCTCGTGACGACACGATATTCCGTTGCTCCGCCGGAGGTCACGGAGTATCGCTTCAAGGCATAGCCTCGATCCATTGCGGGGCCGGAAATCGGGTTGCCGTGGTTTTGGTAGATGTCGAAGCGGCTGCCACACGTCGGGCAACGGGCCGACAGCTCGTTGGCATCGACCGTCAGACGGACGTTGGCTCTAACCTCGTAGGGGCACGCCAAATCGTAGGCACACAGCTCTCCGACCACATCGGTCACCAACAAGATGCCGCCGAAGCCCGTGCGATCGAGCTTGGTGTAGGGGAATCCCGTCGGGACACACTCGGTAGCCGTGTGGATGTAAGTCCGCGACGATGCCGCGTCGCCCTTCACGCCATAGATGTTCCAATCACCGACGGTGTGAAACGTCAGGCGGACTTCGGCGTAGGGGATGCGCTCGTCGTTGACCGACTCACACGAGCCTAACGCCCCCATGCCGAGAATGGCTAGGAGCGTCGGAATGAATCGGCGGCGACGGCAGCGGCGGAGAGATTTCATATTGTCAGTAGTGATTTTTCTTACTTGAAAATCGAGGTGAAGACTTCGCCAAACTTGTCGGCTGCTTCCTGAATCTTGTTGCCGATGAACGGACGGAGCATCGGGGGAATTTCAATCTTGATGGCAGGGGTAAGCTCGGTCGAGTCGGCGTCGACTTCTTTGAGATTGATCGAGAGCGACAGGGGGACGGGGCAACCTTCGGCTGAGAAGCTGACGCTGCTCATCGGGGTGCGGTTGCTGATTTTGAATACGAGTTTGCCGATCGACGGCGCGTCCATGCTGATGCTGTCGCCGTTAAACTCCACGCCGTTGAGACGCTGACGCTGATCCTCGGGGAGTGCGTCGACGAGTTGACGATACTGACCGAGGTCAGAAATCTTTTCGTAGATCTGAACGATGGGACGCGGGAGCGTCACCGGTTTGCCTGTATATGTTGCCATTTATTTTGTCGTTGGAAATATTTGTTACTCATTAAAAAACACCGGTTCGCTCGGAATCCGAAGCGAACCGAATGTTTGTAGATGGTTTAATCTATATTTATAATGTATAGTTTCAAATCCGAGAGGGAGGGGCGGGGTTTATTCGCCTACCTCGGGTTTAGCGGGAGTCCAAAGCGAGGGATCTTTGCGCCATTCTTTGAGAGTGGCAACATCGCATTCGCGGATGAAACCGGTTTCGAGAGCCGCATTGATGAGAGCCGAGTAGTTGGAGAGCGTGATGAGGTTGACTTTCGCGTCTTTGAAACGCTGAACAGCCACCGGGAACTCGTAGCTGAAAATTGCAACCATGCCGATGACTTCACATCCGGCATTGCGGATAGCTTCGACAGCCTTCAAGCTGCTTCCGCCGGTCGAAACGAGGTCTTCGATGACAACCACTTTCTGACCCGGACGAAGGTCACCTTCGATGAGGTTTTCGAGACCGTGGTCTTTGGGAGTCGAGCGGACATAGACGTAGGGCAAGCCGAGAGTGTCGGAAACGAGTGCGCCTTGGGCGATAGCTCCGGTTGCAACACCTGCGATAGCGTCGACATCGCCGAAGTTTTCAAGAATGATACGGCTAAGTTCGACCTTGATGAAACTGCGAACGTCGGGATACGACAACGTCTTGCGGTTGTCGGTATAGATCGGCGAGTTCCATCCGGAAGCCCATGTGAAGGGATTTTCGGGTTGAAGTTTGATTGCGCTGATTTTCAGCAGCTTTTCTGCAAGGATAAGGTCGAGATTTTTCATTTGAGTAGCCATGCTTGAAATGGATGGGATGAATTGTTATTTATTCGCGTGCAAAATTAGAATATATGCCGCCGAAATGCAACTTTTTTTAGTTTAATTTCTAAAAAAGAGCTGATTTTTTGTCCTTTTTCAACCTCGTGTGTCGATAGTTAGGCAAGGTCGACGATATTTTTGAAAATTAAAAAAGAAGATGTCTCACGACATCCTCTTTCCTTTTAAACCTTTATCTTAATCTAATACTATGAAAAACACACGTGCAAATGTACATATTTATATTCAAAGGTGACACAAAATGCCCGCTTTTTTAACTATTTTTAAACAGAAAAGCGAAAAACTGACCAATTTTATTTATTCGTGTAACTTTCTCTCACTCCGACTGTTGCACAATTGTCACACATTGAGCAAAATTTACTCAAAATCCCCGACGAGAGAATTGTTCGGATTTATTGTCGTAACTTTGCAGCCGACTCTCCCCCTCTTCACACACACACCGAAAATCGGCATCTGCCCCTAAAAAGAATGAAAAAACTATATATCAGCGACTTGGACGGGACTCTTCTCGGCACGGACAGCAAGGTGAGCGACAAGAGCGCGCGAATCATCTCCGAGCTGTCGCGACGCGGAGTGGCTATAACCGTGGCAACGGCTCGCACTCCGGCGACAGTCGACGTGCTGCTCAACGATGTCGAGACCGACATCCCTGCCATCGTCATGACCGGCGCAGCGTTGTGGGACCGCAAGACTCACCGCTACATCGACCCCATCCTTCTCCCCACCGATGTCTCCGTCCAAGCCGTCGAAGCCTTTGGCGCGGAGGGCATCAATCCGTTTGTCTACATTCTCGGCGACACCGGCAAACTCGAAGTCTGCCACGCCTCGACGCTCAACCGCTGCGAGGACGCATTCTACCAACCCCGCCGTCGACTCGCCGGCAAGCGTTTCATCCTCGACGACAGCGACATCCGCCTTGCCACACCCCCGGCAGAGACGATACTCATCTTTGCGACGGGCGACGCGCCGAAAATCGAAGCCGTGGCGGAGCGTCTGAAAGCAATCGGCTCGCTGTCGGTCTCCTGCTACCGCGACATCTTCGACCGCTCGACGGCCAACATCGAAGTCTTCGGCGCAGGCGTAAGCAAAGCCGCCGCAATCAAGCGGCTCGCCACGCTCATCGGAGCTGACCGTGTGACGGTCTATGGCGACAACCTCAACGACCTCTCGATGTTTGAAGTAGCCGACGAGTCAGTAGCCGTCGCCAACGCCGTCGATGAAGTCCGCTCAAAAGCCGACCGCATCATCGGAGCAAACAGTGACGATGCCGTGGCCGCCGACATTCTCCGCCAAGAGCCAGACAAATAAATAGCACTCCTATATAATATAGGTGGCAATCCGCCCCGTTTCCCTCCGCCGAAACTCCTACAAGACCAACATTGTCACCGCCATGACAGCCATCCCGGCTATCACCCCCGAGAGCGAGAGATGATGATGACCGAAACTCTCGGCATTGGGCAGAAGCTCGTCAAACGCTATGTAGACCATGACGCCTGCCACCGATGCCAAGCAAAAAGCATTGACAATCGGAGTCCAGAACGGCAGGAGAAACGCCATCCCGACAAGCACACCGACCGGCTCGGCAAGCCCCGACAGCAGCGTGTAGCCGATAGCCTTTCGGCGATTGCCCGTCGAATGATAGATAGGGACAGAGACGGCAATGCCCTCCGGAATATTGTGGATAGCAATGGCTATGACAATCGGCAGAGCCACCTCCAACCCGTCGATCGACGAAACAAACGTCGCCATACCCTCCGGAAAATTGTGGATACCGATGGCAAGCGCAAGCATCATCCCCGTGCGTTTGAGGTGGTGATGACTGCCGTCGGGCTTCGACAGCTCCGACAGACTGTGGTTCTCGTGAGGATTCTCATCCTCGGGGACAAGGCGGTCAATCAACGCAATCAGCCCGATACCTCCGAAAAACGCGAGCAACATCAGCGACGTAGCCTGTCGGACGGGATAGACCGTCGTCAACACATCGACCGCCTGAGGCATCAGCTCCATAAACGAAATGTAGACCATGACACCCGCCGACAGCCCGAGCGCACAAGCGAGCACCCGAGTGTCGGAACTTTTCGAGAAAAATGAAATCAAAGCCCCGATTCCGGTCGAAAGTCCGGCAAGAAGCGTCAGCCCGAAAGCAATCAGTATCGTAGAGAGATCCGGCATAAGAAAAAAATTTTTTTAGTGAGAGCGTTTAATGAGCTCGCTGACAGAATCAGATGAAAACCGCCCGTTTCAACCCGATTTCAGCCCTTGAAATCGTCTTTTCGGGCATTAGATTGGCAAAATTATCGCATTTTTCAAAAATATCCGAAATTTTTTGCCGAAAAATTTGGTGGTATCATCTCAATGTCGTAACTTTGCACTCACAAAACGGCTCCTTAGCTCAACTGAATAGAGCATCTGACTACGGATCAGAAGGTTACAGGTTTGAATCCTGTAGGAGTCACTCGGTTAAGGAGAAAGCCATTCCGAATTTTCAGATTCGGGATGGCTTTTGTTTTTGTCACACATTTTTCAAAGACACCTGACGGCGGCGCGAGCCTCGCGGGAGAGAAATCCGATCCTTGCGACGCCGGGCGCCTGACGCGTCAGAGCAGCCACGCCTCAGGCGTGACACAACCTCTTGACCCTGCGGCGCAACCTGCCGACCTCCTTGAAAGTCATGACAGTCACCGCCATCGAAAGCAATTGAAGCCCGACAAAGAGGCAATGGTGAAATTTGTGGCGACAGCGACAAGCGTCCATACCGCAGTTACATTGGTCGTTGACACACTGCTCGTTGCTTTGTCCGTTCTGAGCGTAACGATTATTGATGTTTTCCATAATTGATAAAAATATTAGTGGTTTCACTTCGACTATCATAACGCCACGCCCAACCACGCGGTTCAACGGCTTAACGTTAATTAAATGAATCCCCTCGCCGGCCACCCGCCCCGAACCAACGCGACATCCCGCAACCCCAACCTCATCCCCCCTCCACACACAACGAATCGCCGGAATGTCATCGCGACACTCCGGCAACCCTTTTTTAACCTTAAATCTAATACCATGAAAACACAGTGCAAATATAGTAACTATACTCTTACAACCGCCCTAAGCAACAATAGTTTGCCAATCCGTTCGATTTAACATTAATTAACCCGTCCCAATAAAAAAAATAACGTAACTTAGCCGACGAACCGCGAAGCTGTTCGACGACGACGTTGACGACATACACCATAGGAACTCCCCCACCTCCCCTCAAAAGAAAATTCTAATGATTTATGCCTAACACCGCCTACACCCCACCTCATCTTGCACGCTTCCGCCCCCTAACAACACCTTAAACCTCAAACGGACAATTCGAAACCGACCAAATTAAAAACTTTTATCATGGACAATCGCCTCTTAGTAATCGACGATGAAGAAGCCATCTGCGAAATCCTCAAATACAATCTTCAAAAAGAAGGCTATCAAGTCGACACGGCTTACAGCGCGGAAGCAGCACTCGAAACAGACCTCACAGCCTACGAGCTATTTATCGTCGACGTCATGATGGACCACATCAGCGGCTTTGAATTTGCCAAGCAACTGCGCAAATCACCCGACATCTGCGACGCCCCCATCATCTTCTGCACCGCCCTCACCGGCGAAGACGACACCGTCCTCGGGCTCAACATCGGAGCCGACGACTACATCACCAAACCGTTTAAAATCAACGAACTCATCGCGCGAGTCAACGCCGTCATCCGCCGCACACGCATCTCGCGCCGCGCAAGCAAAATCATCGGCTCAAACACCTTCACCGAAAGCAGCGAGGAAATCACCACCCAACCCCACCTCGTCTACAAAAGCCTCCACCTCGACCCCAACGAAAAAGTAGTCAGCATCGACGGCACAAAAATTCCCCTGACCAAGACCGAGTTCGACCTCCTCGCCTTCCTCCTCGCCCGACGCAACCGCATCTTCTCGCGCGAAGAAATCATCAGCAACGTCTGGACAGGCGACGTAGTCGTCACCAACCGCACAATCGACACCAACATCACCCGCCTGCGCAAAAAACTCGCCGCATACGGCAACAACATCCAAACCCGTCAAGGATTCGGCTATGGCTTTAAAGAAACGGATTAGCTACCAATGGCAACTCTTCATCCCGATAGCAACCGTCCTGTGTCTCGTCTTCGGGCTGCTCATCTTTTATCAATATAAAAGAGAAGCCGACTTTCGCGCCGACCCGACCGAACCCGGACAAATCGCCGACATCATACGGACAGCAATAGCCCTCTCCCTGCCCGTAGCCCTGCTCATCGTCTTCTTCATCACCCGCGCCCTCTCGCGCAACATCATCATACTCCGCGAATTTGCCCACAACGTAACGTCGGGCAAAATCGTACGCGACGACTACGTCTTCCCGCCCAACGAACTCGGCGACATCTCACGCGAAATCCTCAAATTCTACCACGAGCGCAACCGCCACATCGACGAAATCGAACACGAACGCAAAGTCACCAACCACGCCATCGAAGAAAAAATCAACCTCGCGCGGCAGATGACCAACAACATCAACCACGAAATCAAAACACCCGTCGGCATCATACGCGGCTACTTGGAAACAATCATCAACAACCCCGACATGGACGCCGCCACGCGCTCACGATTTCTCAACCAAATGATGGCAAACATCGAGCGGCTCACCGCCCTGCTCGACGACATCTCAACCATAACACGCCTCGAAAACGCCCCCGACACAGTAGCCCTCGACCGCATCGACATCCACGACCTCGCCTACCGCATCGCCTACGACCTCCCCGCCAACAACCTCGCCGGCGACATGAAATTCTCATTCGACATCCCCCTCGGCAGCGAAGTCACAGGCAACCACACACTGCTCCACGACATGCTCTGCGGGCTCATCAAAAACGCCGCCTCCTACTCCGGCGGCACCGAAATCCACTTCGACCTCATCTCCGAAAACGACCGATTCTACATCTTTCGCTTCGCAGACAACGGCATCGGAGTCGACGAAAGCCACATCCCCCGCCTCTTCGACCGCTTCTATCGCATCGACACCGGACGCTCGCGCAAACTCGGCGGCACAGGACTCGGGCTCCCCATCGTCAAAGACACCATCATGTCGCTCGGCGGGACAATCTCCGTCCACAACCGCTCGACAGGCGGACTCGAATACACCTTCACCCTCCCCAAATGGCACCCCCGCCACCCACTCACACCGCCGGTCGCCCCGAAACAACACTGATACTACAAAAAAAATAAACAAATCTGTTTATTTCAGCCAATTTTCACCCCGACTGGCATCTCGACCGCAAAAAAAATCCTGCACGGATGTCGTATTTTTTGATAAAATTGTGTAAATTTGCACATATTTGACTTTAAATATAAATCTTCTATTATTTTTAGAAACAACCGTTGGCTTTAAAACACACCAACCAAGCGTATTGCGCGCTTTGAATGATACACTTTTTTTAACTATTACTTATGGGATATTGGTCAATTAATTCATTAGTAACGTTCGTACTTTGTGCATTCCTTGCCGGAGTACTGATACCTCAAATTCTTCTGATTGCCTACCGTCGCAATCTGTTTGACGAAGTCAACGAGCGGAAAATCCACAAAGGACTTGTCCCCCGCCTCGGAGGCATCGCCTTCGTCCCCGTAATCCTCGTATCGATTGCAATCGTCTACTTGGTCAACCACAACTTAGGCGAGACCCGTCTCAGCGAAGCCCTTGACCGCCAAAGCATCCCGCTATTCTCCACATTCATCGGACTTCAACTCCTCTACCTCGTCGGACTCGCCGACGACCTCATCGGAGTCAAATATCGCGCCAAATTCGTAGTCCAAATCATCTGCGCCATCTTCCTCGTCGGAGGCGGCATCTGGTTCTCGACACTTGGCGGAGCCTTAGGCATCGACAACGTATCGCCATGGTTCGGCTACCCCTTCACAGCCGTAGTCCTCGTCTTCCTCATCAACGCAATCAACCTCATTGACGGCATCGACGGACTCGCATCCGGACTCAGCTCGACAGCCTGCATCGTCTACGGCATCACATTCATGTTTCTCGGCGAATACGCCTACGCAACCCTCAGCTTCGCAACCTTCGGAGTACTCGTCCCCTTCTTCTACTACAACGTATTCGGCGACGTCAACAAACACAAAAAAATCTTCATGGGCGACACCGGCGCACTGACAATCGGACTCATCCTCGGAGTCCTCGGCACCGAACTCTACACCCACCCGCAGACCGAAATGGTCAGCGTACCCCCCGCAATCATCGCCTTCTCGCCCCTCATCGTACCCTGCTTCGACGTACTCCGCGTCTACATGCTCCGCATACGTCAACACCGCAGCCCCTTCCTCCCCGACAAAAGCCACATCCACCACAAAGCCCTTGCAGCAGGCATGAAACCACAGATGGCAATGATCTCAATCGTCAGCATCTCGATAGCATTCGTCCTCATCAACTTCATCCTCGCATCGCAATTCTACATCGACATCAACATCATCGTCTGCCTCGACGTCGCCGCATGGATTCTCGGCAACATCTGGGTATCGAAAATCATCGAACGCCGCAAAGCAAAAGCTGAAGCTGAAGCCAAAGCAGCCTAAGCCGACCGCACACACCCCTCCTCACGATCCGACGCTCGACAAACTCCATAGCAACACCTAAATAAACTATTCCCTGAAAGAGATTAAATCTTTTTCAGGGAAATTTCATATCTTTGTGGTTCACAAACGAAAACAACAACCCGAATGATCGACCAAATAATCAACGAAGAGATAACCGAACGAGCAATACTCGTCGGGCTCATCACCGAACAGCAAAACGAAACCAAAGCTCGCGAATATCTCGACGAGCTCGCATTTCTCGCCGACACAGCCGGCGCAGAAACCGTCAAAACATTCCTCCAGAAACTACCCTACCCCAACCCGAGGACATTCGTCGGCAAAGGCAAACTCGACGAAATCAGAGCATTCATCGAAGACAACGACATCGGCATGGCAATCTTCGACGACGACCTCAGCTCAAAACAAGTCCTCAACATCGAGCGCGAACTGAAAGTCAAAATCCTCGACCGAACAAGCCTCATCCTCGACATCTTTGCGAAACGAGCACGCACAGCCAACGCCAAAACGCAAGTCGAACTCGCTCAATACCAATACCTTCTCCCCCGACTGACACGAATGTGGACACACCTCGAACGTCAGCGAGGCGGCATCGGTATGCGCGGCCCCGGTGAAGCACAGATCGAAACCGACCGACGCATCATCCTCAACCGCATCTCACTCCTCAAAACCCAACTCCGCGACATCGACAAGCAAAAAGCCGTACAGCGCAAAAACCGTGGCAAACTGACCCGCGTAGCCCTCGTCGGCTACACCAACGCCGGCAAATCGACACTCATGAACGTCCTCAGCAAGAGCGACGTATTTGCCGAAAACAAACTCTTTGCCACACTCGACACCACCGTCCGCAAAGTAATCATCGACAACCTACCCTTCCTCCTGACCGACACCGTCGGCTTCATCCGAAAACTCCCCACCCACCTCGTCGACTCATTCAAATCGACCCTCGACGAAGTCCGCGAAGCCGACCTCCTCGTCCACGTCGTCGACATCTCACACCCCAACTTTGAAGAACAGATCGAAGTCGTCAACAAAACCCTCGCCGAAGTCTGCGAAAGCGCCGACAAACCCATGATCATGGTCTTCAACAAAGTCGACTCATTCACCTACACCCCCAAAGACGAAAACGACCTCACCCCCGAGACACGCGAAAACATATCGCTCGCCGACATCGAACGAATGTGGGTGTCGCGCAAACCCGGCGACTTCGTATTCATCTCAGCCAAGACAGGCACCAACATCGAGCAACTCAAACAAATGCTCTACGACCGCGCCAAGGAAATCCACCTCACCCGCTTCCCCTACAACGACTTCCTCTTCCAAAAATACGACGAAGAGCTCACCCCCGACGAATAATCCCCCCTCTCCCACCACCTCTCCCCACCCCCAAACACATACACAAAACACCGTCGGACATTGAAAAATCATAGCCCGCACGAAAAAAATTGCCCCTGCATAAAAATTTTTGCAGGGGCAATTCATTTGATAATGTGGCGTTTAGCCTATTCCTTCAAAAAAAATCATACAAGCGTTACATTATCGCACCTTTTTCGGGTACTTTCGGTTGTATCTTTGCAGTGTCAAAAAAACTTTCACTCGCGGCAGAAGAGTCTGCCCGACGAAACCAAAGTCACTAACTATAACACTCGACACACACGCACCCTTGCGCGCGATGAAGCCCGCCTATCGACGGCCGACGAAAACCTTGCGACCCTTTTGGACATAGACACCGGGAAGCAAATTCTCATCGTCGGCAACACGGCGACCGAGAAGATCATAGAGCGGTCCGCGGTCGGCAGCCTCATCGTCGGCAATAATGTCGGCAACCCCCGACGCATCCTTGCTCGAAAAATTAAACCTGCGAGTCAAGCTGATGCCATCTTCCGAAGCCATAACCTCAACGGTAAACATCTTCGGAGCAGACTCCGTGCAGACAATCGAAAGCACACCGTCCTTAACCGTCGCGCCTACGCCCGCCGGACAGTCGGCGACAACAAACTCCGCAGCCTTATATCCGGCAAAATATGAGGCAAGAGCAACATCCTGACTGCTACCGACTTGGAAATAGGGAACGGAAATCCAATCGAGATACTCTTCGAGATCGGTGTAGAAATCGCCATCGCGGTCATCATTATTGTTAGCCGCATAAGGATCTGTACCTGTCAACACCTCAAACCAATCGGGGATACCGTCGAGGTCGGAATCCCAACCCTCCTCGCGGGCAGCCTCGATGATATTGAGGCTTGCATAACCGCCGGCATCACTCTCACAGTCGGGCAGACCCTTCTTGCCCGTATATCGACCGACGGTCGACGTCGTTCCGTTGAGAGTCTCGTCGATGATACGCGCATCGTGATTGTTAAGCTCGGGCATATTGCAACCGACGTCCGAAAGCACATTCTTAAACGCCGCTTCGGCACTCTCGACAGTTGCATAACTGGGGAAATAAGGCTCCGGATTCCACGGTTCCCACGTGAGTTCCTGACCGTTTGACGTCTCGTAGCGATAGGTGACGCCCTCCTTGTCAGCCGTCTTCGTTCCGTTGAGATTCTCACGAATATTACCGCTGACGTAGGCACTCTGCGTCCCCTTACCGACGCCCTCAAACTGATGGCGGAGGAGCATCGACTGCGTAGTCGCAGGCCCCATCTTATAGTAATTATTGACGAAATTCAACTCGTGAGTACCGCCGTCGGTCGCACGACCGCCCCAGTTATAGACGACATTATTGAAAATATCATGATGACCGTCATAGAAACCGCCGCCGTCAAGACCGCCCGAGATACTCCAGTTGCGACCCTCGCAGTGAGCAAGGAGATTGTGGTGATACGACCCGACGAGACTACCCATCTCGCCGCCGCCGATTGTAGCCGCATATCCGTGGCTGACGTGCTTGCCCTGCTGCTCATATTGAGTAGCGTGACCGGCATAATTGAGAGCCTCACTGATCATCGTGCGTTGGAGAGTCATAGTCTTTGCGCCGCGCGACGAGAAACCCTCGTCGATCGTCCACGCAATCGAACAGTGATCCATGATCGAATGATCATTGCCCGTCATCCCCATACCGTCCGAAGTATTCGGGTTGCCGTCCATCGAATCATTCCAATCATCCGCACCGCCGAGATAGAGACGCATGAAACGGGTGATACCGTCCGACTGCATCCCGAACGACTTGTTACGCAAGAGAATACCGCGACCGGGAGCCGTCTGACCGGCAATCGTCACAAACTTATCGCTGACCACCAGACGCGACTCCAAAGCAATCGTACCGGCAACGTCAAAGACGATCGTGCGCGGCTCGTGAATCTGCTCGATACCATAGCGCAAAGAGCCCGGCTGACCATCGTCGGCAAGCGAAGTGACGTGGTAGACAATGCCGCCGCGACCACCGATGGCATACCGACCATAGCCCTCGGCTCCCGGAAACGCCAATCGGCGAGGACGGAACGTCATCACCTTGCCCTTGTGGACCCTACCGTCGGCCTCGACCTCATCGACGCGCCACCAATAGCAATTGAGCGGCGAAAAACCGTCGGCTGCAAACTCAGCCGCCTCGCCCTCATATTGATAAGCCTGCGCATCGGCAACCGTAGCCGAGTCAGTCCCGAAAACAAGCTTGTGGCCGACAGCCACATCCGCGCCCTTCCATGAAAATTTCAGGCTGCCGCCGTCGGCATCGACGTGGTAATCGTGATTTTCGGGAAACTCATCCATGATGCCGTAAGGATTGACATCAAACTCCAATCCGCAAAGCATTATGCTCGTCGTCGAATAAGCCACACCCGCCTCGGGAACAGTCATATACTTGATTACGACCGGCTTGCCCTCGGTTGCGGTAAACTCGACATACGACCGACCCACCTCCGACGCTTTCAGCCCGTCGGCATTGGTCGAATATTTCGCACCGGTGACTTTCACCTCACCGTCGACCTCGACAGAGACAGGCGGAAGCGTCTGCTTCTTGTCCGTATTGTGATGATAAGCAATGAGCGAATGCGCTCCGGGAGTCAAACCCTCGATTGTCACCACGATAGCCGTCGACCCCTCCGTCACCTTGACATAATTGCCATTGTCGAGGATACAGGCAAGGACACCGTCGCCAAAAAGCTTCAAACCAGACTGCACCGACTGCTTATTCCAGTTCGATGCAAGCCCGTTAGCCTCACCGGCGGCAGAGAGAGTGATCGTAACACCATTGTCAAAAGTTTTCGATTCGCTCGCCACGCGCCCGACAGGCCACGCGACATAATTCGGTTCCGTAACCTCCGAAGTGTTGCGCCCCGGAAAGTCGAAGTCAATGTTTTGCGCCACAATTCCGCCCATGGCAGAACCTGCCGCAAGCACAGTGAGCGTCGTCAAAAGTCGTTTCATGATAGAGATAGATACAAAAAAATAAAAAAAAATGAGAGATGTAATATAAGAGTTATAAATGAATTGAATTATTCGTATGCAAGTGATATATATATACAAAGCCAAAAAAAATAAGAATCCGAGCGGTCGCAGTCTCAACCGATTGCGCCCACGCCGAACGTAACAATCAGCCACGACGAAATCGACATGTAGATCAACATACCGATGATGTCGTTTGAAATCGAGATAAACGGGCCCGTCGCAATTGCAGGGTCGATTTTGAATTTTTCGAGCGTCAACGGGACAAAGGTACCGAACACCGAAGCAAACATCACGACGCAGAAAATCGAAATCGAAACCGCAATCGTCGTCACCTCATGCCCGCTGCCGAGAGTAAAATAATTGTAGATGAACACCAACAGGGCAATAATCGAACCGTTGAGCAACCCGACGCCGAGCTCCTTCAACAACTGTTGGGTCGACTTCTTGATGTCGAGCGTACCATTGGCGAGACCTTGGACGACGATAGCCGACGACTGAGTCCCGACATTGCCCCCCGTACCGCCGATGAGCGGAATGAACAGAGCCAACGCAGGGTCAATCGAAAATCCGCCCTCAAACTGACCGAGAATCACCGAGTTACACAAACCGCCGATCATACCGATCAGCAGCCACGGCAAGCGGACCTTCGTTTGGTCGAAAAGCTTATCGTCACTCTCGATGTCGCCCGAAAGACCAGATGCCAACTGGTAGTCACGTTCGCTTGAATCACGCACCTTATCCATAACGTCGTCGACCGTGATGCGTCCGAGCAAACGACCGATCGAATCGACAACAGGCATCGCCACGAGGTCATATTTCTCGAAATCCAACGCCACCTCGTCGATCGGCGTGTCGACCTTGACAGCGACGGGATCCGTCTCCATGACGTGGCGAATCTTCGACACCGACGGGTGAGTGATGAGCTTTTTGAGAGGAAGAGTGCCGCGCAGACGGTCATCATTGTCGACGACATAGACATAGTAGACCTCGTCCATATCCTCAGCCTGCATCCTCATCTGCTTGATACACTCGGGCATACTCCAATTTTCGTTGACGACGATCATCTCCGTGCCCATAAGACCGCCGGCAGTGTCCTCGTCATACTTCAAAAGGTCGATAATATCGCCCGCCTGCTCAACGTCGTCGATGTGGCTGAGAATCTTCTCGCGATCGTCCTCGTCGAGCTCTTGAATGACGTCGACAGCGTCGTCAGTGTCGAGGTGTTCGATTTGCTTCGCAATGTCGACCACGTCCATCTTCGAGAGAATGTCGGCACGGCGATCCTCATCGAGTTCCATGAGGACAGCCGCTTGCAGCTCCTCGTCGAGAAGTTTAAACAGATATTCCGCCTCGTCGAGATTCAACTCTTTATAGAGTTCGGCAATGTCGGCGGGGTGAAGGTCGGCCAATTCAGCATAAGCTGCGGCGTCAGCGTGCTCGCTGATGATTTCACGCAGATGATCGAGATATTCGGGAGTGAATTCTTTCATTGTCGCGTAGCGGAGAGAGGGATGAGAGGTAGATTTAACCGAGGTTGCTTATCTCTGCGGGCCGACGAGATTCGTCAGCTCGACAAACTGCTCGACCGAAAGCTGTTCGGGGCGCAGCGAAAGAAGCGGGTGGTCCGGCAACGGGACTCCGGCGGGAAACATTCCGCGCAACGAATTGCGCAGCGTCTTGCGCCGCTGTCCGAAAGCCGTCTTCACGACCGATTTAAACAATCGCTCGTCACATCCAAGATCCGTGACCGAATTGCGAGTCATGCGTATGACTCCGCTCTTGACCTTTGGCGGAGGATTGAAAACGTTCTCGCTGACCGTGAAGAGATACTCGACATCATACCACGCCTGCAACAACACGCTCAGGATTCCGCGCGCCTTAGTCCCCGGAGCGGCGGCAAACCGCTCGGCAACCTCGCGTTGGAGCATACCGGAACAGCAGACGATGCGGTCGCGATAGTCGAGCACATGAAAGAAAATCTGCGACGAAATGTTGTAGGGATAATTACCGATGACACAAAACTGTCCGCCGTCGGGATAGACCTGCGACAAATCCAAGCGCAGAAAGTCGGCTTCGACAATGCGCCCGTCGAGTTCGGGATAATTGTAGCGCAGATACTCGATGCTCTCGCCGTCGATCTCGACGACTTTGACATCGTGGCCCGACGAAATCAGGTACTTGGTGAGCACACCCATACCCGGCCCCACTTCCATCACGGGGAGACCGTTGTAAGCCGAAAGAGTATCGGCGATGCGTTCCGCAATCCGCTCGTCGGTCAGAAAATGTTGACCGAGAGCCTTCTTGGGGCGCACATCACCCCCTTGTGAAATTTTAGCACGATTTCGTGTCATGGTAGGATTTACTTAGTGAAATCGGTGTATATTGCACACACTATCTGCAAAGTTACACTTTTTTGGTGAATTTCACCACACTGCCGTCGCATAAAATCAGAGCTGACGCATTTTAAATTTTTTATTTCTCAATATTTCCAAACATTTTCAACACCACCCACCCCGACAACTTTCAGCCGATTTTTCACCCCGAAAATCGGAAAAGTGTATATTTCAGCCCCGATTTTCTATGGAAAAGTGTAGTTTCCGCCCCCCTGTTTTCTATGGAAAAGTGTAAATTTTCCTTGCAAAATTCTATGAAAAAGTGCGACTAACGAAGATAACCATCCGATATAGTGCAAGTTACACTCCGCGTATTTCCGACCTCTTTTATAGCGTGACGGGAGTGGGGGCGGAGGCGGGGTTGCGGAGGATGAATTGGGCGTGGCCGTTGAAGGCGGGAATGGTGAACGTGGAGGGCTGAGAGCCGACAGAAGAGGCCGAATTAACTGCGGAGGG
>CAZCCI010000012.1:0-22259 GCA_964497255.1 uncultured Staphylococcus sp. | reverse complement strand
TGGTGAACGTGGAGGGCTGAGAGCCGACAGAAGAGGCCGAATTAACTGCGGAGGGCTGAGAGACGAGAGAGGCGGGGTTCGGCCGCTCGATGCCGCGGAATGCGGGGTCGCCGTTGCCTGCGCCGAGCAGGCGGATGGATTCGTCGGCAGCCAGAGAGATCGTCACGGGATTGCACGCGTCGGGGACGATGCGCCCTTTGGCGTCGACAAGACTGACGTTGATGATTTGAACATCGCCGTCGGTATAGGCACATTCGGCTACGGCTTTGACGGCTTCGCCGGTGGTTTCGATGACTTCGGTCATGACTCGTTTGCCGTCTTTGTAGCCGCGAGCTTCTACGCGACCGGGGCGATAGACGGCTGTCCACGAGAGGTGTCCGTTGAGCGGCATTTTTTTGCGTCCGAGTTTCTTGCCGTTGATTATCAATTCGACCTCATCCATGTTGGAGTAGACCCAGAGGTCTATCTCCTCGCCTTCGTGACCTTTGAGGTTCCAGTGAGGCAGGATGTGGAGGGTCGGTGTGGCGGTCCACCACGATTTCAAGTAGAAGGCTTCGTCTTTCGGGAAACCGCAATAGTCGAGGAGTCCGAACTCGGAGCCGGTGGCAGGATATTCGAGGGGGTTGGGTTCGCCTCGATAGTCGAATCCCGTCCAATAGAAGAGTCCTGAGAGCCACGGACGTTCGGCATAGAATTTCCAGCCGCGTTCGATGCGGTTGAGCAGTCCGCCGTCTTTCGCGTCGGGGACACGGTTGTGTGACACCATGCGTCCGTTTTCGCGGTCGTCAAAGTAGACTCCGCGAGTTCCGCAGCCCGAGGTTTCCTCCGAGCCGAATGCACATCGCTGCGGATAGTCGGCACGATGGCGTTCGACGGGGTTTTGAAGTATGTAGTTATAACCGGCAACGTCGGCGGGAATTACGGGGGTGGGGCCGCCGCTGGTGGCTACCGTCATCGGGCGCGTCGGGTCGAGGCGGTGGCAGACGTCGCGCAACTCTCGGACGATGCGCTCGCCGAAGTCGTTCCACTCAACGCCCCACTCTTCGTTGCCGACGCTCCAAAGAATCACCGAGGGGTGGTTGCGGTCGCGGTCGATCATCGTCTGCAACTGACCGACGTGGTAGTCATTGATGCCGAGCAGGCGGTTTTCTTCGACGACGAGGATGCCGAGCGAGTCGCAAGCGTCAAGGACTTCGGGAGTCATCGGGTTGTGGCTCGCTCGATAGGCGTTGATGCCGTATTTTTTGAGTTCTTTGAGACGGTAGACGTTGAGCGCGTCGGGGATTCCCGCGCCGACTCCGGCGTGGTCTTGGTGCATATTTACGCCTTTGAGTTTGACGGGTTTACCGTTGAGCAGGAAGCCGGTGTCGGGGTCGAAGGCGATGCGGCGGAAGCCGGTGACGACGGTTTCGCGGTCAGCGGCAGTGCCGTCGTCGAGCGTAAGGTCAACCGTATAGAGCACGGGGTTGTCGATGTCCCATTCGACGACGGAGTCGGGCATCAGACGAATCGACCACTCGGTCTCGCCCCCGGCTGCGGGCAGCGAGGCTATCGAGCAGTGGGCGACGGCGACAATTGAGTCGGAGGAGTCGATCAGTTCCGCTGTCAGAATCCATTCTTCGTTCTCGCCGAGCGGACGATAGAGGTCGTTGCGCACACGTCCGCTGACTTTAATCGAGGCGCATCCGGAGCGCGGCGAGGGTTCGTAGACCACGGCGACGGATGAGGGGGCGATGTGGCGCGGCGAATTTTTGTCGAGCCAAACGTGGCGATAGATTCCGCCACCTTCATAGAACCAACCTTCCTCCAAGGAGGCGTCGGCACGGACGGCAATCACGTTGTCGCCGCCCCAATTGACGTAGGGGGTGATGTCGTAGGCTTGTCTGGCATAGCCGCTCGGCTCGCTGCCGAGGTAGAAGCCGTTGAACCACACGCGGCTGTCGCGAAACACTCCGTCGAAGACGAGCGAGAGACGTTCGGTCGAGTCGGCGGCGGCTATCGGCAGGACTTTGCGATACCACCCGACGGAGGTCGAGGGATATTTATAGCCCACGGTTTTGTAGCCGTGGCTGTGGCTTGCGTCTTTGGCAAAGGGGAGGTCGACGACGAAGTCGAAGGGGAGGTCGACGGCGACCCATGCCGAGTCGTTGAATTTCGGTGAGTAGGGCCCGACGTTGTGAATCGACGCGGCTTTTGTCAGATAGTTGAAGTATTCCGTACCCGTCCCGAAGTCTTTGGCGGGGTCGGTGTTGCCGAAGCTGAATCGCCAATCGTTGTCGATGTTGATGCGCTCGGCTGTCGCGCTCAGTCCGAGAACGGCAGCCATTACAAGAATCGAGAGGATACGTTTCATGAGGTTCAGTCGCTGTAAGTTACGGGAAGTACTCGGCTGATGCTGTGGTCAAGCGATATGAGGGTTTCAGTCCCGACGACGCCGGGAATCATCTGAATTTTGTCGTTGAGAAGCTCCATCAGATGTTCGTTGTCGCGGGCAAAGAGTTTGATAAGCATCGAGTAGGGGCCGGTCGTGTAGTGACACTCCACGACTTCGGGGATTTTTTCAAGCTCGGGAACGACTTCGCGATACATGGCTCCGCGTTCGAGGTTGACACCGATATATGTACACGTTCTGAATCCCAAAACTTTCGGGTCGACAAGATAGCCTGAACCGGTGATGACATTGAGGTCGACCATGCGCTGGATGCGCTGATGAATCGCAGCTCTTGACACTCCACACTCTTGCGCTACGTCCTTGGATGCAATGCGAGCGTTGCGCATGACGATCTCTAAGATTTTGCGATCCAAGTTGTCTATTTTTTCCATTTAAGTGAAAATGATTTAAAATGCAGTGTTTAAATTTTGACAAATATACACATTTATCGGCAAAACGCAAACATTTTGCCAATAAATCAGCCAAAAATCAATATTTTTGAGTGTTTTTTACGAATCAACAGCCCCAATTTCCTCCGCAACGCAAGCAATTTGCCGCTACACGCTCACGCGCTCACGACGATATGACAGGGGGGGGGGACTCGGTGGCGGGGGCTACTGCATCGACTGCATTTCGACGAGGCGTTTGTAGTAGCCGTCGAGGGCAAGGAGTTCGTCGTGGGTTCCGCGCTCGACGATTTCGCCTTCGTGGAGGACGCAGATGAGATCGGCGTTTTTGATTGTCGACAGACGGTGGGCAATGACGAGCGTCGTGCGGTCGCGCATCAGTCGGTCGAGAGCTTCCTGCACGGATTTTTCGCTTTCGCTGTCGAGGGCGGAGGTGGCTTCGTCGAGAATCAACACCGGGGGATTTTTGAGGATTGCGCGGGCTATCGAGAGTCGCTGACGCTGTCCGCCCGACAAGCGACAACCGCGGTCGCCGATGTTGGTGTCGTAGCCCTGCTCGGTCGCAAGGATAAATTCGTGGGCGTTGGCAATTTTCGCGGCTTCGATGACCTGCTCCATCGTGGCGTTTTTGACACCGAAGGCAATGTTGTTGAAAATGGTGTCGTTGAAGAGGATTGCTTCCTGATTGACGTTGCCCATGAAGCTGCGGAGGAGGCTGACGCGGAGGTTGCGGATGTCGCAGCCGTCGACGGTGATGCTTCCTCTGTCAATGTCGTAGAATCGTGGGAGGAGGTCGGCGAGGGTCGACTTGCCGCTGCCGCTCTGCCCGACGAGGGCGACGGTGTGGCCTGCGGGGATGTCGAGGTCGATGCTTTTGACGACGGGGATTTCGGGGTCATAGCCGAAGGTGACGTTGGAGTAGCGGATGTGGCCCTTCAAGTCGGTGATTTCCTCGGGCGATTCGGGGTCGGTGATGGGGTTGGTTGCCGCAAGGATTGCATCGACGCGCTCCATTGCCGCAAGACCTTTCTGAATGTTGTAGACGGCTTTCGAGAGGTCTTTGGCGGGGTTGATGATGCTGTAGAAAATCACCATATAGTAGATGAACGAGGCGGCATTCATGCCCGATGTGCCTGAGAGAATCAGTGCGCCGCCAAAGCTGAGGACGATGGCGATGGTGAATGTGCCGAGAAATTCGCTCATCGGGTGGGCGAGCGACTGCCGACGCTGGACGGAGGCGGTGATTTCAAAGAAGCGTTGGTTGCCGTTGCGGAAGCGGTCTTTGACTTTCTTTTCGGCGTTGAAGGCTTTGATGATGCGCAGTCCGCCGAGGGTTTCTTCGATGTAGCTCATGATGACGCCCCACTGCTGCTGTCCCTCTAACGATTTGCGTTTCAATCGCTTGCCGACTCTCCCCATAATCATTCCGGCGATCGGGAGGAGCACTAAGACGAAGAGGGTGAGCTGCCAAGAGATGACAATCATCATCGAGAGGCAGACGAAGATCATGACGGGGTTTTTGAAGAGCATATCGAGCGACGACATGATCGAGTTTTCGATCTCGGCGACGTCGCCTGTCATTCGCGCCATCACGTCGCCTTTGCGCTCCGAGGTGAAGTAGGAAATCGGGAGCGAGACGATTTTGTCGTAGACAAAGTTGCGGATGTCGCGCACGATTCCGGCGCGCATCGGGATGACGTAGTAGAGACTCGCGTAGGTGGTTCCGGTCTTAAATGCCGTCATCACGACGAGCATTGCCGAGAGTGCTATGAGGGTCTCGATTGCACCCCACTCGCGGATGCATTCCTGTGTCAGCCAATAGAAGTTGTTGATCGCAACGTCTTTCAACGAGCCGGTGCCTACGGGCATGAACTCGTAGGTGGCTTCCTTGACTTTGAAGAGCATTTCGAGGATGGGGATGATCAACGCGAAGGAAAAGAGCGTCAGAAATGCAGCAAGAAAGTTGAAAAAGATATTGAGAAATAGATACTTCTTGTAGGGCGGAACGAATCTCAGAAGTAGCCTAAAAAAATCTTTCATACCGTGAGTGTGAGTGATGTGTATGTGTGAGAGATGCGCGAGCGGATGTCCCGTCGACAAAATTTACGACACAAAGCCTGCGCCGACGTCATGAACCCGATGATTCAATTGTGTCAGAGCAGGCTATATAAGTTTCTTATATCCGAAACGCGGAGATTGTGATTGCGGAAAAGCGTTAGTTTATTCTCCGGGAGTTTCGGGTGCGGCAGGAGTTTCAGCAGCGGGAGTTTCAGCAGCAGGAGCTTCGGGAGCGGCAGTGTTGAAGTCGCCGGGAACAACCTGTTCGGTGGGAACGGCGTTGACACGCGACGCAGCCGAGTTGATTGCTTTGGGCATTGAGAATGTTGCGAGAATCGAGAGCACGCAGATTGCGCCGGCGAGTCCCCAAGTCAGTTTTTCAATGAAGCTGTTGGTGCGACGCACGCCCATGATTTGGTTTGAACCAGCAAACGATGAAGAAAGGCCTCCGCCTTTTGACTTCTGGACAAGTACTACGCAGATGAGAAGCACTGAGCAGATGAGCGTCAGGATAATCAGTAGAATATACATAAGTTATGATGGTTTATTTTGTTCGTTATAGCTTGAATTTAACATTAATTTACGCAGAAAACGCAATTGGTCTGCAAAGTAAACACTTTTTTTTGGATTATTCAAACTCAGACCGTGAATTATTTCAAAAGCCTTGTCGTAGCGACGGCGACGGATGTAGATTTTTGCAAGGCTTTCGCTCAGCGAAGTGTCGGCTGGCGACTCGGTTACGGCGACCGGATGATCGGTCGGGACGGTGACTTCGAGGGGTGTTTCAACCGTCTCCGAGGATGGCGCGGAGGGGGGAGCCGTCAGGTCGACGTGTCCGGGAGTTTCGACAGGGTCGGGCGACGGGGTGTCAGCGTCTGCGTCGGGGATCGACGGCGGGGTGTCAGTGTCGGGGGTCGACGGGTGGCGATGTTTGAGTATGAATGAGTTGATGAGCGCGTCCTGCGAGTCGTCGGCTGCGTCGGGCTGCTCGGGCATGCTCGTTTCCTCCTCGTTGGCAAGGAGGACGGAATAGTCGGCTGTCGGGTTGAAAATCAGGCGTTCGAGCATCGCGTCTTCCTCGGGCGACGAGTGTCCGTAGGTGGCGAGGAAGGTGTCGATGACGTTGTCGGTGGTCACGGATTTGGGCTGCTCGGCGGGGTAGAAGTCCGCCCATGTGTCGCGGTCGGCATCGGCGAGCGCGACAAACGAGGCTACGTCGGGCGCATTGAGTGCAATGTGTCCGAGCAATCGCCGACGGGTTTCGGCAGGTATCGCCGAGCCTTCGCGCTGCATGAGCGTGAGAGCCGGGAGTGTGAAAAACGGATAGTCCTTCATCAGACGCTCAACGTCGGAGAGTCCGACGGGGATTTCACGGTCGGAGAGCGAGCGCAGATAACGGGTCAGTGATTCGTCCATGAGTGTGGTTAATTTTCTATCACCCAACGATTTTTACCAATCGCCGAGAGTTGCGTTGAAAATCAGGTCGACAAGTTCTTTGGAGATTTCGCTACACAGTTGGTCTTGGACATCGGTGAGCATTTCGGAGCTGTCGAAGTCGCGATATGCGCTGAATGTCTGCTTGATGTCTTTGCCTTCCGCTTTGTTGTCGACGTAGCGAATTTCGACATCGATCGTCAGACGGGTTCGCGAGGCGTAGGCGTCCTCGGTCACGGCTTGCGGCGACAGACGGTAGCCCTTGATTTCGCCTTCGAGTTGGAGGTCGGCGTTGGGGGTGTCGGTTATGCGCAGGCGGGTGTTGCGCGAGATGTAGTCGAGCAGTTCGTTTTCAAACGTCTGTTGGAGAGGCGGATAGACGAGCGCCGCACGAATCGGGAAGTTTGAGACGTAGATGGTTTTATAGACCGTGTAGTCAATCGCTGCACCGTTGAGAGTGTAGCTTATGCGGCATCCGCCGACCACGCCTCCGAGGAGCGCGATGAGCAAGCCGAGGATGATATGAGGTTTGCGAATCAGTTTCATAGAAGCACAAAGTTACAACTTTCTTGAAAAAGTGCCAAAAAATACCTAACTTTGCAAGTCTTGAAGACGTTGGCTTGCAGTCGACCCCGAAGTCGACTAATGCCGACTGTCATCCCCTCGACCTTACACAACAATGATAAAATCACCCTACCGCCGCGGTGCCGACGACGGCTTTACGTTCGGCATCTATCTCACGCTGCTGTTTTTCAGCTCTATATTTGCCCCGAAACTGCCGCTGCTCGGGCTGCTTTCGTTCGGCTTGATGCTCGGTGTCCCGACGTTGATCTATCTGTTTATCCGCCGCTATGACCGCGAGCTCGGCGAAATGTCGTCGTTTCCGGCTTTGTGGATGCACGGAATCGTGATTTTCGTCTGCGGTATCCTCATCTCGGGCGCGGGTCTCGTCGTCTACATGAGGTGGATCGAGCCGGGATTCATCGTCGGGCAGCTCAACAATCTCGTCGAGGCGGGAAAAGCCGCGCCGGGAACTGCCATTGCCGATGCCGGTCAGCTCGCTGAGAAAATGATCGAGACGAAGTTAATCCCGTCGGCAATCTCTATCGTAGTCGAGTTGATCATGCTCGCCATCGTCAGCGGGTCGATTCTCTCGATTGTAATCAGCTTATTCTTATCAATGCGGCGCAAAATGCGACGTAACAAAAATCATATCAACGGAAACTCATGAACATATCAGTCGTCATACCTCTCTACAACGAAGCCGAATCGCTGCCGGAGCTTGCCGCTTGGATCGAGCGTGTCATGACCGACAATAATTTTTCATACGAAGTGATTTTCGTCGACGACGGAAGCACCGACGAGTCGTGGAAGGTCATCAATGAAATCAGCCGCCGCAATCCGGCGTTTCGCGGCATTTCGTTCCGCCGCAACTACGGCAAATCGCCGGCTCTCAACACGGGTTTTAAGGCTGCGACCGGCGATGTGGTCATCACTATGGATGCCGACCTCCAAGATTCACCCGACGAAATTCCGGAGCTTTACAGGATGATTACGGTCGACGGCTATGACCTCGTGTCGGGCTGGAAGCGCAAACGCTACGACCCGCTGTCGAAGACTATCCCCACGAAGCTCTTCAACGCTACTGCCCGCAAGGTCAGCGGCATCAAAAATCTCCACGATTTCAATTGCGGACTGAAAGCCTATCGTCTCGATGTGGTCAAGCACATCGAGGTCTACGGCGATATGCACCGCTACATCCCGTATCTCGCCAAGAATGCAGGGTTTGCCCGCATCGGCGAGAAGGTGGTCCAACACCAAGCCCGCAAGTATGGCTCGACGAAATTCGGGCTCGATCGCTTTGTCAACGGCTATCTCGACCTCGCAACTCTCTGGTTTACGGGCAAGTTCGGGGCTAAACCGATGCACTTTTTCGGGTTGTTGGGCTCGCTGATGTTTATCATCGGCTTCATCTCGGTCATGATTGTCGGGTTTGGCAAGCTATGGAATATGTATAACGGCAATCCGTATATCCTCGTGACGGATTCTCCCTATTTCTTCCTGTCGCTGACAATGATGATACTCGGTTCGATGCTGTTTCTCACCGGTTTTATCGGCGAACTGATTGTCCGCAATGCGCCGGGACGCAACCACTATGAAATCAAGGAGCGTATCGGCGTCGACGAAGATAATTAACTCACTCTCTCTCAACCTCTCAAAACAATAGATTCTGAAATTAATATGAGCACCGAAGCTTACAGCCACCTCCTCGCTCTCGCGAAGGATAGATATTCGTGTCGCGCCTATTCCGACAAGCCTGTCGACCGCGCGACTCTTATGTCGGTCTTCGACATTGTCCGCCTCTCACCGTCGGCTTGCAACCGCCAGCCGTGGAAATTCGTCGTTGCCGACAGCGAGCAGCAACGCAGGGCGATTGTCGACAGCTATAACCGCGAGTGGATTCGCTCGGCGAGCAATTTCATCGTGTGCTGCGGTCTCCACGACGAGGCTTGGCATCGCGGATGTGACGGCAAAGACCACACGGATGTCGATCTCGCGATTGCTATCGAGCATCTCTGTCTCGCCGCCTCGTCGCTCGGCCTCGGCACGTGTTGGGTCTGCAATTTCAATCCCGCGCCGATTCGCGAGGCTTTTGCCCTGCCCGACAATGTAGAGCCTATCGCCCTCATCCCGATCGGTTATCCCGCCGAAGGCAGCGTTGTGCCCGAGAAGAAGCGCAAGGAGCTGTCGGAAATCGTCGGGTTCGGAAAGTTCTAAGCCTGCTCTAACTTTCCGTTTTCAAAAGCTCCTGAAAAAAACATATATAACACTCGTAATTTTACATAGTGAAATTTTTAGTCCGTATTATTGCTGCAATCGTCTGCGCATGGGTTTTGCCAAGCTCATGCAGCAACGTCGGTTGCACCGAAAACCAAAGTTCACTCCCACTCGCCGGATTCTATTCGATGTCGACCAAGCAGGCGATTGTCCCCGATTCGCTGGCTATCGGCGGTGTCGATGCGCCCAACGACACTCTGCTGCTCGGGCCGGGTTCGAAGGTGTCGCAACTCTATCTGCCGTTCAGAGCGTCGATGCCGACAACAGAATTTTATATTCAATACAAGCAGGCGGCTCTCGACTATTCGTGGCTCGTCGACACTCTGAGGTTTGAATACACCGCTATCCCCTACTTTGCGTCGGAGGACTGCGGCGCGATGTATCACTACCTCGTCACGAACTATTCCTATACGACTCACCTCATCGACTCCGTCGGGATGACCGACTCGCTCATCACCAACGTCGAACGCGAGACGATTCAAATCTACTTCCGTACCGCCGACGATTCGGCAACGAAAGATTAATCCGCCCCCCCGACTCGACAACACACCATTATTTATATATATAACTACACTCATACTCTCATCGACACTATTGACGTGACAAACAGACAGCGAAACATATTTCAACGACTCCGCCCGTGGTTGCGGATGGCGATGCTGGTTTTGGTGGCTATCATCGGAATCCAAGCGTCGGCACAGCGACGAGTGTCGCCTGTCATCCCGAAATCGCCCAATGCCCTCCCCGACTCGATTCGCCAAAAGCGACTCGAACGCAGCCGACTCGTGGAGAAACTCGATGTCAACGGCAATAAAATCCTCGTCGACACCGTGACCGGCAAAGAGTTTGTCGACTCGACAGTCCTCAAACAGAAGCCCAAGATGACCTATCCGCTCATCCACGAGGCTATCGGCGGTGTCAATCTCTGGAATCCGCTCATGCGCGCTTTCGGGCAACACTACGGTCTCGCCGACGTGTGGGCCGAGCTCAGCCTCTATAACCGCTATTTCCCGTTTGTGGCCATCGGTGTCGACAACTGCAACGACACGCCCGACGGCTCCAACTTCACGTTTAAAGTCCCCGTGTCGCCCTTCATAAAAATAGGTGCGTCATACAACTTTTTCTATAATTCCAACCCCGACTACAAGTTGCAGATGGGGCTCCGCTACGGTTTCACGAGCTTCAAATGGAACGTCGAGAACATCAGCCTCGACAACAACTATTGGGGCGCGCCGTCGACCTTCTCGATTCGCGACCAAAAGTCGACCGCCGGCTACCTCGAAATAACGTTCGGCATAAAGGTCAAAATCCAAAAGGCTTGGTCGGTCGGCTGGAACATAATCTACCATTCGATAATTCACGAGACCAAGAATCCCCACGGCGAACCGATGTTTATCCCCGGATTCGGCAAACGCGGCTCCGCCCTCACCGGCAGCGTCTCGCTAATGTACACTCTACCCATAAACAAAACGAAATTGACAAAGGTTAATAATGCAGACCTCGGCGGCATCGGCGACGACGACTCCTCAACCCTCGCCCCATCGACCGAAGTGTCAACATTAAACGGCCAAGAAAATCTATGATTGAACGGATTGTAATCATCGACAGTGTTGACCCCGTCAGCTTCTATGGCGTCAACAACAGCAATATGCAACTCATCCGCAACCTGTTTCCGAAACTGCGCATGGCTGCGCGAGGTTCGGTAATCAAGGTCATCGGCGACGAAAACGAAACAGCCGAGTTCGAAAAACGAATCAAGGAATTAGAAGAATACTGTATCAAATACAATAAGCTGACCGAGGAAGTGATTCTCGACATCGTCAAAGGCAAGCAGCCCGAAACTCCTCGCCACGACGACGTCATCATCTTCGGCATCAACGGCAAGCCGATCAGCCCTCGCAACACGAATCAGGCTCTCATGGTCAAATCGTTTCTCGAAAACGATCTGACGTTTGCCCTCGGTCCTGCCGGCACGGGAAAGACCTACATCGCCATCGCCCTCGCCGTCAGAGCGTTGAAAAATCGAGAAGTCCGCAAAATCATCCTCTCACGCCCCGCCGTCGAAGCCGGCGAGAAGTTGGGATTTCTGCCCGGTGACATGAAGGACAAAATCGACCCGTATCTCCAACCGCTCTACGACGCTCTCGAAGACATGATTCCCGCCGCCAAACTCAAAGAATATATGGAGACCAACGTCATCCATATTGCCCCGCTCGCATTCATGCGCGGGCGCACACTCAACGATGCCGTCATTGTTCTCGACGAAGCTCAAAACACTACCGTCCAGCAGATCAAGATGTTCCTCACCCGTCTCGGCATGAATGCAAAGATGATCATCACCGGCGACGCCACCCAAATCGACCTTCCAAAATCGGTAACGTCGGGGCTGATTCATGCACTGAAAGTACTGAAAGACGTCCCCGGCATCGGCAAAATCGAATATGGCAAGAAAGACATTGTCCGCCATGCCCTCGTCCAGCGCATCGTCGAGGCTTACAACAAGTTTGACAGCGAAAACCAATCGCAACAGTCAACCGACGAGCAAAAGAATCGCGAATAAGAGCGACTGCTGCTACGACCTCTCAGCAATCGACTGAAACAAGGCTTGATTTTACAAGCCGACAAAACAAAATTCGTTCCGCCACGCTGTTTCTCTCTATATATACGAGCTGCGTAGCGGAACGAATTGTATATAAGTTACCGACTGCTACTTCGCCGCCGGGCGATTTTTGAGATTTGGAAGAAGCGCGGCGACTATGCCAAGCAAGGGCATATAGGCGCAAAAATTGTAGACGGCAACAATGCCGTAGCGGTCAGCGAAATCACCGAGCACTGCCGACGCTATGCCGCCGACCCCAAACGCAAACCCGAAAAACAGCCCGGAAATCATGCCGAGTTTCGTCGGCAACAACTCTTGGGCATAGAGCAATATTGCAGGGAATGCCGACGAAAGCATGAAACCGGCACAGAAACTGAGCACTACGGTCATAGCCAACCCGACGTGGGGCATGAGTAGCGAAAACGGAGCTGTTCCGAGAATCGAAATCCAAATGACGGCTTTGCGTCCGTAGCGGTCACCGACAGGGCCGCCAATGAGAGTGCCGGCAGCCGTCGAGACGACAAACACAAAGAGAAACACCTGCGAGAGCGACACCGAAACACCGAAACGCTCAATGAGATAGAACGTATAGTAGCTCGACAAGCTCGCCATGTAGATATATTTCGAGAAAATCAGGACGATAATCACACCGATTGTAAACAAGGTGTGAAACTTCGACAGAGGAAGCTGATGTCGCGCCGAAGCATCGCCGGCAGCGGTGCGACTGCGGAGGTCGCGAAGATAACCGCCATACCATCTGCAAATCGGACGCATCGCACGGAAGCACAAGACTGCAAAAATCAGGAAGAAAGCGACGTAGCGACGATCGTGGGGCGCAACGATGAGCGCGACAAGCAGCGGGCCTATCGAACCGCCAAAATTACCCCCGACCTGAAACACCGACTGAGCAAAACCTCGACGAGAGCGTCCGGCAAGCGAAGTGATGCGCGAAGCCTCCGGATGGAGCGTCGCCGAACCGAGTCCGACCATAAAGACAGCGACAAGAATCGCCGGGAGAGTCGATGCAAACGAAAACAGAAGTATACCGACAGCCGTCGAACACATTCCTGCCGGCAGACTCCACACAAACGGGTAGCGATCAAACGCATAGCCGACAACCGGCTGAAAAATAGACGCCGCCAACTGATAGACGAGCGTAATGATCCCGATTTCGGCAAACGAAATGCCGAGATCGGCCTTGAGCATAGGGTAGACAGCCGTGATAACCGACTGAAGAAGGTCGTTGAGACCGTGAGCAGCACTCAGCGCAAGCAGCACTCCGAATGTCGGCATCGCGGTCAAACCTTTGAGTTTCTGAAAAATTGTTGCCATAAGTTGATAACGAAAATATCACGCAGATATTTCACACCGTCAAAAATTCAGCCGACAACGCAACGAGCAATCAGGCATAGAAATGAAACCCCGGCCCCTCATTGGTCAAAAAGGTAAATAAAGAGGGGTTTTTCGACAATTTTACATTTTTTATTGTTACATTTTTCTTTTATTGGCTAAATACTTGGTAACTTTGCACATTAAAATCAAGAAATTAACAAACATAGGTATATATAATTAAGTAATGAAAAGAAAGACAATGAAATCCATCGCGTTATCGACCGGCAGCATCGGCATGATGCTCACCGCCGTGGCCTTGCTTCCCTCATGCTCAAACAACCAGCAGCAAATGCAAGCACCCGCACCCGAAATCGCAACAATTACCCTCACGCCGCAAAACGCAGGACTCCAAAACACATTCCCTGCAACCATCAAGGGTAAAACCGACATCGACATCCGTCCCCAAGTCTCAGGATTCATCACCAAAGTTTGTGTTGACGAAGGACAGCGCGTCAGCAAAGGGCAGACCCTCTTCACCCTCGACCAAGTAACCTTCCAAGCAGCAGTCGACCAAGCAGAAGCAGCCCTCAACTCAGCACAGACAGCAGTCAACACCGCACAAATGACTGCCGACAACAAAAAAACTCTTTTCAGCAAAAACATCATCAGTGCCTACGAATACCAACTCTCTCAAAACAGCCTCGATCAGGCAAAGGCACAACTCGCGACAGCCAAAGCAGCCCTCGCATCAGCTAAGAAAAACCTCGCCTACACAGTCGTGACCGCACCCTGCGACGGCTACGTCGGCACAATCCCCAACCGCGAAGGCTCACTCGCATCACCCTCATCCGCACAAGCCCTGACCACCGTCAGCGACAACTCACAAATCTACGCCTACTTCTCACTCACCGAAAAAGACCTCCTCAACCTCGTCGGTGAAGGCAACTGCACAGTCAACGAAGCCATCAAATCGATGCCCGACGTACAACTCAAACTCAACGACGGCTCAACCTACCCCCTCACCGGCAAAGTAGCAACCGTCTCAGGCGTCATCGACAACTCAACAGGCTCATCAAGCGTCCGCGCCCTCTTCAACAACCCCAACGGCATCCTCCGCAGCGGCGGCACAGGACAAATCATCATCCCTGACGACAAAGAAAACGTCATCGTAATCCCCCAGAAAGCCACATTCGAACTCCAAGACCGTCGCTTCGTCTACGTAGTCAACGACTCAAACAAAGTCGTATCCACCCCCATCCTCATCGAAGCCAACAACGACGGCCAAAACTTCATCGTCACCTCCGGACTTAAAGCCGGCGACCGCATCGCCATCGAAGGCGTAGGCACCAAACTCGCCGACGGCATGGTAATCACCCCCAAAAGCGCAGAAGTAGCAGCAGCAACACCCGCCGCAGCCGCCGAACCCGCATCAAAATAACGCCGCCACCAACCCCGGAAACACAGACACCCTCTCCTCACCCCCCTCCCTCCCCCCAATACACTACACACAGTATATTTTAAAGAAGCAACAAATCAATGAAATTAGATAGATTCATCAACAGACCTGTGTTGTCGACGGTGATCTCGATCTTCATCGTCATCCTCGGCGTGATCGGACTCTTCTCACTGCCCGTCACACAGTTCCCCGACATCGCACCGCCAACAATCCGCGTATCGACCACCTACACCGGCGCCAACGCACAAGCAGTGCTCAACTCCGTCATCGCCCCCCTCGAAGAATCAATCAACGGAGCTGAAGGCATGACCTACATGGAATCGACCGCCACCAACACCGGCGCAGCCGACATCACCGTCTACTTCGAACAAGGCTTCGACCCCAACATGGCAGCCGTCGACGTCCAAAACCGTGTAGCAAAAGCCCAAAACCTCCTCCCCGCCGAAGTAACACAAGTCGGCGTCCTCACCCAGAAACGTCAGAGCTCAATGCTCCTCATGGTATCGCTCTACGACAACGGCCAAGGCAAATACGACTCCGAATTCATCGACAACTACGCCAAAATCAACATGATCCCGCAATTGCAGCGCGTATCCGGCGTAGGCGACGTCATGTCATTCGGCGCCGACTACTCAATGCGCGTATGGCTCAAACCCGAAGTCATGGCGCAATACGGACTCATCCCCACCGACATCTCCTACGCCCTCGCCGAACAAAACATCGAAGCAGCCCCCGGCGCATTCGGCGAACAAGGCAACCAAAGCTTCCAGTACACAATGAAGTACAAAGGACGCCTCTCAACCCCCGAAGAATTTGAAAACATCGTCGTCGCAGCCAAACCCACCGGCGAAGTCCTCCGACTCGGCGACGTAGCCGAAATCGAACTCGGACGCGTCACCTACGGCTTTGAAAACAACCTCAACGGCAACACCGCCACAAGCTGCATCGTCTTCCAGACAGCAGGCTCCAACGCAACCCAAATCATCGAAGACTGCTTGAAAGTCGTCGACGACATGAAAAAAGACCTCCCCGACGGATTAGCAATCGCAGTCCCGATGAACAACAACGACTTCCTCGACGCATCAATCCACGAAGTCATCAAAACCCTCATCGAAGCCTTCATCCTCGTATTCTTCGTCGTCTACGTCTTCCTCCAAGACATCCGCTCCACCATCATCCCCGCCATCGCAATCCCCGTAGCCCTCGTCGGCACATTCTTCTTCATCAACCTCATCGGCTTCTCCCTCAACCTCATCACCCTCTCCGCACTCGTCTTAGCCATCGCCATCGTCGTCGACGACGCCATCATCGTCGTCGAAGCAGTCCACGCCAAACTCGACGTCGGCTACAAAAGCGCACGCAAAGCCTCAATCGACGCCATGGGCGAAATCGGCGGCGCAATCATCTCGATCACACTCGTCATGATGCTCGTCTTCATCCCCGTATCATTCATGGCAGGAACCACCGGCATCTTCTACCGCCAATTCGGCCTCACGATGGCAATCGCAATCGGACTCTCCTCACTCAACGCACTCACCCTCTCCCCCGCACTCTGCGCCGTCTTCCTAAAAGCCCACGACAACCACGACTCACTCGGCAAACGCATGAGCGACGCCTACGGAGCAGCCGCACAAGCCGTCGTCGGCAACGTCAAACGACGCTTCACCATCGACTTCCCCCCGTTGGTAACATTCGCATTCCTCGCAGCAACAATCACATTCATGGTACTCGGCTGGTACAACATCCACAAACCCCTCCAGCTCACCATCGCCACAGCATGCGCAATCCTCACCATCCTCGGAATCTTCGGCAAACGCTTCCACAACGGCTTTGAAATCGGCTTCGGACGCATCTTGAAAACCTACAACAAATGCACAGCCTTCTTCATCAGCCACAAAATCACATCATTCTCAATCGTCGGCATCGTCATAGTCATCCTCGCATGGCTCATGAACACAACCACCTCAACCCTCGTCCCCAACGAAGACACCGGCGTCCTCTTCTGCATGATCGACATGCCCCCGGGCACATCACAGGAACGCACCGAAAAAGTCCTCAGCCAAGTCGACGGAATCCTCGCCCAAGTCCCCGAAATCGAATACCGCCAAGTAATCCTCGGCTACAGCTTCATGGCAGGACAAGGAGCAACCTACGGCACAATCATCATCAAACTCAAAAACTGGGACGACCGCAAACGCCCCGACCAATCATCCGACGCAATCCTACGCAAACTCTACGGCATGACCTCAGCAGTCAAAGACGGCCGCGTCATGATCTTCGCACCACCAATGATCTCAGGCTACTCACTCACAAACGGCTTTGAAATCAAAATGCAAGACAAAACAGGCGGCGACGTCAACGACTTCTTCGGCCACGTCCAAAACTTCCTCGGACAACTCAACCAACAGCCCGAAGTCGGAGCAGCCTACACAACCTTCAACCCCACATTCCCCCAATACCTCATCGACATCGACGCAGCCAAAGCCAAACAAGCAGGAATCTCACCCAAAGACATCCTCACAACACTCCAAGGCTACTACGGCGGCATGTACGTATCAAACTTCAACCGCTTCGGTAAAATCTACCGCGTCATGATGCAAGCCAACCCCGAAGCACGTGTAAGCCCCGAAACACTCTCAGCAATCAAAGTACGCAACGGACGAGAAATGGCATCCGTATCCAACTTCGTCACAATGAAGAAAGTCTACGGCCCCGACCTCCTCAACCGCTTCAACATGTTCCAATCAATCTCCGTCACCGGACAGCCCGCCCCCGGCTACACCTCAGGCGACTGCCTCGCAGCAATCGAACGCGTAGCAGCCCAGACACTCCCCGCAGGCTTCGGCTACGAATACTCCGGCATGACACGCGAAGAAGCATCCACAGGAGCAGGCTCAACAACAGCCATCATCTTCGGACTCTGCCTCCTCTTCGTCTACCTCCTCCTCTCAGCCCAATACGAAAGCTACATCCTCCCCTGGGCAGTAATCCTCTCCATCCCCTTCGGACTCATGGGCTCATTCATCTTCGCACGCATCTTCGACATCGCCAACAGCATCTACCTCCAGATCGCACTCATCATGCTCATCGGCCTCCTGGCTAAAAACGCCATCCTCATCGTCGAATTCGCCGCCGAACGCCGACGCACAGGCATGTCAATCGTCAACGCCGCAATCCAAGGCGCAACAGCCCGTCTGCGACCCATCCTCATGACATCACTCGCCATGATCATCGGCCTCCTCCCCATGATGTTCGCATCAGGAGCAGGAGCAAACGGCAACCGCGCACTCGGAACAGGCTCAATCGGAGGAATGCTCATCGGCATGATACTCCAAGTCCTCATCGTACCCGCCCTCTTCGTAATCTTCCAAAAAATACAGGAAAAAATCACACCCCTCAAATGGGAAGACACCGACAACGGCGACATCGAAAACGAAATCGAACAATACAACCCCGGGAAATAACCCTCCCCCCCAAACACTCATTCTCCCTCTCCCCACTTAAACCACTGCTTTTCATACACAGTCAACACAACACTCAATGAAAATCAAAAACATCATACCACTAATCCTCATCGCCACACTGAGCCTCACAACCCTCAGCGGCTGCGGGATATATAAAAAATACGACGCAAACAAAATCGACAGTCAACTCGTCAAAGAATACGCCCAAGCCCTCAAAGCACAAGACGACACCCTCGCCTTCGGCAACCTCTCATGGCGAGCAATCTTCACCGACCCAACACTCGTCGACCTCATCGACCGCGCACTCGAAGCCAACAAAGACCTTCGCAACGCCAAACTCAACGTCGACATCGCCCACGCCCAACTCAAAGGCGCAAAACTCAGCTACCTCCCCTCACTCGCATTCGCACCCAACGGAGCAGCCGCAAAATACGCCAGCTACGACTTCGGCACAACCTACCAACTCCCCCTCGCCGTCAACTGGGAAATCGACATCTTCGGCAAACTCCTCAACAACAAACGCAACGCACAGACAGCCGAACTCCAAGCAAAAGCCTACGAACAAGCCGTCCGCTCACAAATCATCGCCGGCGTAGCCCAATGCTACTACACAATCGCAGCCCTCGAATCACAACTCAAACTCTCACGCGAAACAGCCGACGTCTGGAACCAAAGCGTCGACGTAATGCGCAACCTCAAAGAAGCAGGCCGACTCCGTGAAGACGCCGTAACCCAAAGCCTCGCACAATACTACAGCATCCTAGGCACAATCAACGACATCGAAATGTCACTCCACGAAGCCAACAACACCCTCTCACTCCTCATGAACGTCATGCCCCAAAAATGGGCAATCTCACCCGACGCCACACTCAAAGCACCCACAATGCAGCGCACCTCAATCCCCATGGCCGAACTCGCCGTCCGCCCCGACGTCAGAGCATCCGAAATGGCACTCGCATCAGCATTCTACTCAACCGCATCAGCACGCGCCGCATTCTACCCCACACTCAACATCACAGCCAACGGCGGATTCACCAACCTCCTCGGCTCAATGATTCAAAACCCCGGCGACTGGTTCATCCAATTCGCCGCAAGCCTCACAACACCCATCTTCTCACGCGGACAAAACATCGCACGACTCGAAGCCACAAAAGCACAACAACAACAAGCACTCAACAACTTCGAATACACCCTCCTCAGCGCAGCAGCCGACGTCAGCGACGCAATGACCGTCTACGAAAAAAGCACCCAAAAACAACAATGGCTCCAACTCCAAGTCGAAAACCTCAAAAAAACAGTTGAAATAACCAACGAACTCCTCCTCTTCGACGGATCAACCACCTACCTCAACGTCCTCACAGCCCAAAGCAGCCTCCTCGGAGCCCAAACCGCACAAATCACAACAAACCTCGCAGCAACACGCTCAATCATCAACCTCTACCAAAACCTCGGCGGAGGACGATAACCCACACACCTCTCTCCTCACCCCCCCAACAACCAACCCCCCCAACCAAAACACCACCCCAACTATGATTAGCGACAAAGCCCACATCGACCCCACAGCCAAACTCGGCGAAAACGTCACCATCCACCCGTTCGCTTACATCGACAAAGACGTAGAAATCGGCGACAACACCATCGTCATGCCCTTCGCAAGCATAATCCGAGGCACACGCATCGGCAAAAACTGCAAAATCTACCAAGGCGCAATCGTAGGAGCCGACCCCCAAGACTTCCGCTGGAAAGGCGGCCACACCTACTGCTACATCGGCGACAACGTCGTAATCCGTGAAAACGTCATCATCAACCGAGGCATCAACACCGAACAAGGAGGAACAAAAATCGGCCCCGACACATTCCTAATGGCAAACTCCCACATCGGACACGACACACACCTCAAAGGAAAAGACGTCATCGGCAACAACGTCGCAATCGCAGGCGACGTCGAAATCGGCGAATGCACCATCCTCTCATCCTGCGTACTCGTCCACGAAAACTCCCACATCGGCGACTGGGCACTCATCAAAGGCGGATGCCGAATCACAGGCAACGTACCCCCCTTCTGCATCATGGCCCACAACCCAACAACCTACTTCGGCGTCAACGCAACAATCCTACGCAAACAAGGCATCAGCGAAGACCGCATCGACGACATCGCAAAATGCTACCGCCACATCTACCAAACAGGCACCTCAGTCTTCAACGCACTCAAACGCATCGAAGCCGACGTCGAAGAAACACCCGAACGCAACAACATCCTCAACTTCATCCGCAACAACGAACTCCACATCGTCGCCATCCCCAAAGACCTCGTCTACTAACCTCACCCACACACATACACACACCAACCACAAAGCACCCCCACCCCCCCGGAGGTGCTTTTTTTCACCCCCAACCCCCCCCACAAACCAACAAAAATCACTACATTTGCACCCAAACCCACCCCCACAAAAAAAAAATTAACCATCCCCCCCAACAAAGCCCACCCAAACAACCCCCACCCCATATAAGCCCCATCAACCCACCCAAAAACAAACACAACCAACATGAACCAACACCCCACCACCCCCAGCCAACCCCAAAACAACCAACAACCCAACCGCCCCCTCAAAATCCTCTTCGTTTGCCTCGGCAACATCTGCCGCTCCCCCGCAGCCCAAAGCACCCTCCTCCACATCATCAACCAAAACAACGACACCCCCAACTGGCACATCGACTCCGCCGCCACCGGCAACTACCACACAGGCCAACTCCCCGACCCCCGAATGCGCCACCACGCCGCCCAACGCAACCTCACCCTCACCCACCGCGCCCGCCAAATCGACATCGACGACTTCACCAACTTCGACATCATCATCCCAATGGACGCCAACAACCACCGCCACCTACTCCAACTCGCCCCCGACCCCCAAACACAAACCAAAATCCACCCCATAGCCACCTACCTCAGCCCACACCACCGCCAACACTACGACCACATCCCCGACCCCTACTACGAAGGCCCCCAAGGCTTCCAACTCGTCCTCGACCTCCTCCAAGACGCCTGCACCAACATCTACAACACCCACAAACAACAACACCCCCACCCCTAACCCCCACCCCCCCAAAAAAAACATAAAAACTAAAAAGCCACCACAGCTAAAAAAGCTAAAAAAATCCAACCCACCACCCACAATGAAAACAATCGACATAACAACCACCATCATCGAAGCCACCTTCGACGAACTCACCCCCGACCAACAACAACTCATCACCCAAGCCCGCAACGCCACCCAACGCAGCTACGCCCCCTACAGCCACTTCAACGTCGGCGCAGCCATCCGCCTCAGCAACGGCACCATCATCACCGGCACCAACCAAGAAAACGCCGCCTACCCCTCCGGACTCTGCGCCGAACGCACCACAGCCTACTACGCACACTCCACCCACCCCGACGCCCACTTCCTCGCAATCGCAATCGCCGCCCGCGGCACCGACGGCAACGAACTCCCCCACCCCATAGCCCCCTGCGGAGCCTGCCGCCAAGCCCTCCTCGAATACGAAACCCTCGCCCACACCGACATCCAACTCCTCCTCGCCGGCAAAAACCGCATCCTCATCTTCCCCTCCATCCGCTCCACCCTCCCCTACAGCTTCTCCGAATTCTAAGCCCCCCACACACAACCATCCCCCACCCCACCAACACAAAGCACCCCAAACACCATAAAAGCAAAGAAAGCCACCACACCACCCCAAACAAAGCACCCCAAACACCATAAAAGCAAAGAAAGCCACCACACCACCCCAAACAAAGCACCTCCACAACTGAACTGCACCCCAAAAGTTTTGTATTAAACTTTTGGGGTGCAGTTCAAGCTAAGAAAGCAAAGCCCCCAAGCTAAGCAAGCTAAGAAAACCACCCCCAAAAGCAACCCAAGCTATATCAGCCCCCTTAGCCAAGAAAACAACCCAAGCCAAGAAAACCACCCCAAAAAGCTACCCAAACTAAAAAAGCCTCCCAAAGCGAAGCAAGCTAAAAAAGCTACCCCAACCCAATCCACCTCCCCAAAGCTCAAAAAAAACACCTGCCCTCCAAAAAAACACCACTCCCAAAGCCTCCCTCAAGCCCCCAAAATACCCTCCATCCTTCAAAATCCCACCATCCTTCAAAATTCCCCCACCACACTCAAAAAAAACAAAACAAACAAAAAAAAGAGCCGGACTCTCAGATTGAGAATCCGGCTCGGTAGAAGGGGCGGTT